>JAGZYM010000023.1:0-31214 GCA_018377855.1 Collinsella sp.
AGCGTGCGCGGGCCCTCCCGACGGGAAACGAAAAAGCCCGGTTTTAAACCGGGCTCAAACGAACATGCCTATTGACAATGGCTTTCTCATATTAGAAAACGGCCGCAAGCATTGGCGCCAGAAAGAGAGATGAGAATCCGACAGGGTCGATATTCATCTGAGGCATGATGACCGTAGCATAGGCAGCGACCTGATACTGCATGAAGTTGCCCAAAAAACAGAGACCACACGTCAACAGCAATATTAACCAGCGGTAACCACTCGAAGCCCGCTTTTGCTCAACTTTGTGCGCAACTTCGCACGCTTCACCATCCATTGCACCAACCTCACATTAAAAATGGTCGCGACCCCCATATCAACTGGAGGTCGCGACCAGGCAAAACACCGATTAATTATAATTCAGAAGTCTCAGGCATCTCGGCTTTTGCCGCCGCACCAGTCTCGGGCAACATCGCAATAGGCAAAACGCTCGCAAGGAAAAGAATCGATTCGATCGTAAAGTTCAACGTCCAATTGTCACCAGAAATAGACGAAACAATAACGGGAACAAAATAGGAGCAGAGAAGGCCGACAGTACCGATTATTCCACCAGCGCTACCGGCATATTTCGCGCCAATCTCAGGAAGATCAGGAGTCATTGCCTGAATAATGGGGCCAGAAAGAGCGGTCATAAAACCATTGAGGACGAGAGCAACCCACATGACAGTGCCAAGCGGCAAAAACCAGTTTGCAACCATTACAACGGCGGCAATCACCGTGGTTACAATGAGAAACGGTTTATTCTTACCGAGCTTGAGGACGGCAGCCGGTCCCGCAAAACAAGCAAAGAAGCTACCAACTGTAATAATTGCTGCCATAGATCCAGCGGTGGCAGTATCAACGCCGCGAACGAGCTCAAGCGCAGACGGCAGAATTGCGCAATATGCCGTGGTTGAAGCGAGGGTAAGACCATAAGCCAAGGCAATGCACCAAACGCCGCGCGACTTAGCGGCAATCTTAATGTACTTCATAACCGGCTCGGGCTCGGGCATGGGCTCGCCCTCCGGGACGTTCCTCATAAAGAAGATCCACAGCGCAGCAGTTACAGCTTCGGCAATAGCAGCGACCAGATAAGACACGTCAAGCGTAGGAAAATAAGTGCTGAATGCCTGGGCTATCACGATGGACACACATGAAGCAGC
The DNA here is from genome assembly GCA_018377855.1 of Collinsella sp. Classification (GTDB taxonomy): domain Bacteria; phylum Actinomycetota; class Coriobacteriia; order Coriobacteriales; family Coriobacteriaceae; genus Collinsella. The sequence goes on from JAGZYM010000023.1 coordinate 1,182, forward strand.
ATAGAAAACTCCCACGGCAAGGGAGGTCTGCTGTTTAAACCAGGAACCCAGCACCTTTGCCAGATTGGCATTGAGCGCCGCAATGCCAAAGCCGATCATAAACATCGAAACGATCTGCACGGTAAAGTCATTAATCATGAAATAACGCAGAAAGCCGCCTACAGCAGAAAGCACCATGCCAATTGACACGACAAGCTTAACGCCGTAGCGATCAGCAAGAGATCCTGCAGGAATCGACAAAAACACAGCGGTGAGCATCGGCATCAACATGAGATTGGTAAGCCCACCGGCATCGATGCCGAGAGTCGTCATCACGACGACACCCCATGCTGAAACCTGATATTGCATGAAGTTTGCCATGAAGCAAATGAGACAAACTACGAATAAGATCATCCACCGATAACCCGATAGCTTTTCTTCTTGAGCCATTTCTTTCTCCTTACGCAGGGATAGTTCAAGCTGAATTCAATGGGGCTAATTAGCCCACTCCATTGCGGCTTCTTTCACTAATCGTTGAGTAGTACCTCGTACATAGGACGGAACACCGAATCTTCTTTGGCATGCAGCGAATGCACCGGCTTCCACTCGTTTTCGTCAATTACCATATGAATGTGGTTCTCAGCGGTATAGGGGTCCCATGGTGCCTTGCCCTCAACAAACGGTTTGCCCGTCTTCGCAAAGCTGAACCACGCATCGTTCATTTCATCCGCGAGATGCGCTGGAGGATTGTCACCCGTAAACATCAGACCACTCGCGGTATCAAGATTCTTGAAAACGAACGGCACCTCGATTGCGTGGCAAGAACCCATTCCCTCGACACGAGATTTATAACGGAACAAATAGTTGTACACGGGCTTAAACGCCGACTGCTCTTCAGCCATAAGGTCGGTGCCGACAAAGAAACCGGTTGAGTTCATAAAATTGGTGTAATTCTCGGCAAAATCGCGCTCAGGCCATGCCTTTCGATATGCTTGCTCCCAGTAATCGATATCAATCTGATCATCAAAATGAATCGGGAATTGGCCGTGCCAGAATCCGGGAAGGTCATCGAAATAGAAATGGAAATAAGTAAACTCGTCCTCGGTACATCCAATCATGATATCGATATCCTTGGCTGCGCCCTCCGCCCAGGCCTTCATCGGCTTCTTGGGAAGAAAAGACCCGTCGCAAACCGGCGAGAAAATTAGCGACACTTCGTAGGTATGACGATCGCACCACACCTGCATGCCCTCAATGAGCTCGTCTGCCGACTTCGCTAAGAGCTCTTGGGCGGTTTTGCATCCCATGATTTCGGCGAACTCCCGAGCAAAGTACTCGCCGCGCTCGCGGGTCTTATAAAGCTGGATAGGGCCGGACTCCAAAATCGCACGTTGGAAATACTTATTTGCCTCTGGCAATATGGAAAGAAGAGCCTGGCTGGAAGAGCCTGCCGACTCACCGAAAAGCGTGACACAATTGGGGTCACCGCCGAAGGCCGAAATATTCTCATGCACCCACTCGAGCGCACGGATTTGATCAAGAATGGCAAGATAGCCGGCGTCTTTGTAGTCCTCTCCGCCCGGCAGGCAATCGAGCAGCAGCGACCCAAACAAGTTCAGACGGTAGTTAATCGAAACAATAACGACATCCTTCGCTGCCGCAAAATTGGAGCCGTTATATAGCGGGTCGGCAGATCCACCTGAGAAGTAGGCACCACCATGGATATATACCATGACAGGAAGGTTCTTGCGTGCGTGTCCCCTGACCCACACGTTAAGGCTCAGGCAATCCTCCCCTTGCTCATGAAGCGAAGCGAGTTCAACTTCATCGATAAATTGCCTGGCAGAATGCCCGAATTCCACGCATTCAATTTCCTCATCGGAATCATCAAGGCGCTCAGGGGCACGCCAACGAAGATCACCTACCGGCTGCTTTGCATAGGGAATGCCCAAAAAAGCTTCAACCCCGTTTTCGAGCGTCTTGCCCGAAACTATACCCGTCCTAGTCTTGACCTTCATTGCTTGTCCTTCCTCACAATTAAGATGCTAGATCGATATGATTTAAGCTAGCTGGCTTGAAACCATCTTAGAATTTGGAGAAAGTCAAAGGTCAACGACGTGTTTCGATGGAATACCAGCTGGATACCAAGCGCTTAAGACCGTTCACCTCGTCAAAACGATCGCTTGCCCGACAATGACGGAGTAACAAACATTAGAATAGCTCCAAGGTTTTGAGTGGCCCTAGGGCAGTCGGAAGGTGTGACATGGAACGCGAGTTTTCCCTTAATATCAAGCAGACGGCCGGCCTCTACGGCGTAAGCGCAGACACTCTTCGCTATTACGAGGCAATTGGTTTAGTTGCCCCAAAGCGCGGGGCGAATGCCTACCGTGAATACAGGAAGGACGATTTCGGCAGACTCAACATCATCATGTCAATGCTCAATATGAACTACACGCTTAGCGAAATCAGATCTTTCCTAGATAACCATTCACTCGAAACGAGCTTTGAACTGTTCAGCAACGAACTTGATAGCATCGACGCAGCCATAGCAAAACTATCGCAACGGCGCCGAAAGATCGAGCATTGCATGCAGAACATATCCATGTCGTTAAGAGCACGCGAGGAAAAACAGTCGAGGGTGGTTCATAAGGGACCCCGAGGATATGTCATCGTAAGCGAGGATGAGCTAAGCGGCGACATAATTCCCTACGCCACCATTAAGCGCATGAAAGAACTCGGGATGGAAATCGATTCGATACACACGGTTCCATGCTTCATCCTTGACCCATCGCGCAGAAGCGCCGACGGTTGCCTGGTAGCAGAGAAGACGCTGCTTTCACTCGGATCAATCGACAATAAAGGGTGCGAGATTTTCCCAGAAGGCGACTATCTTTGCAGGACAACCACCGGACCTGCAGAAATAACGCCGACAATATGGAGGGAAATGAATGAATTCATGGACCAGAATCATCTCATTGCCGCAGGGCCTCTTTTAGAATTCTGGTATGTAAGCGAATACATATCTGACAATCAAGATGAGTATTTACACACGCTTGAAATAATGGTGAACCCAGTGAAATCGAGCAGCGATAGCGTCTCGACCCATCTTTAGCGCGCTGAAAGGCACGCCACATTCACCCCTAATGGCCAGCCACCTGGGTAGTCTTTTTGGGACGGGGCTTTTTTGACTACTTTCTCGCAAACGCAAGTGCTCGGCGAGGCAGCCGACAAGAGGTAGTCAAAAAAGCCCCGTCCCAAAAAGACTACCCCAAAGTGGGCTGCGGGATGGTTAGAACGAGAGGTTGTCGTCGGTGTTGGCGGCTTCGCCGTCGGCGAGCACGTCGTTGCCGTCGACGTCCTTAAGGAGCACCGAGACCTTCTGCTCGGCATCAGCCAGGCGGGTACGCAGGCTCTTGAGAAGCTCGACGCCGCGGGTGTAGCTCTCGAGCGACTCCTCGAGCTCCATATCGCCCGACTCCAGGCTGCGGATAATGAGCTCCAGCTCCTGTGAGGCCTGCTTATACGTAAGCTGCTCGACCGGGGTCTTCTCTGCCATATCTGTTTCCTTCCCTAAAGGTCTATCACCATAAAACGCGGTCTACTCAACCGTATCGACGGTTGCTGCCACGTTACCATCCGCCATACGCACGCGGATGGCGTCACCGGGCTTAAAAGTCTTAGCGCTCGTAGCCACGCCGCCATCGCTGTATGCGATGGAGTAGCCGCGGGCAAGCACCTTGAGCGGCGACAGGGCGTCGAGCGAGGCCGCTGCACGGCCTAAGTCAGACGCAGGCTTGCTCAACATCGTGCGTCCCTGATGCTCCAGACGGGAACTCGCGAGCGTGAGCGCATGGCGCTTGCCATCGAGCCCCGAGGTGCTTGCGACCAAGCGCTCGGGCAGGCGCTCGAAGTTGGAGCGGAAGGCACCGACCGAGCGCGCAATGGCGCCCGACAGGCGATCGGCCGTCAGGGCAAGCTCCGACTCGCGACGCTCAACCATAAACGTTGGATCGTTCAGGCACGGGCGGCACGCGGCCGCATCGAGCGCATCGCCCAAGCGCGCCGTATAGGTATCCCAGGCACGCCGACCGCGCTGGTCGAGCATCTCCAGATCGACCTGATCCGACCCGATCATCGATGCCATCGCGGCACCCAGGCGCTGATGACGCGTCTCGAGCACGTCTGCCAGCTCCGTCATGGTAGGTGCCACGGATTCTGCCGCTGCCGTGGGCGTGGAGGCACGACGGTCGCTCACCATATCGCAGATCGAGGTATCGGGCTCATGGCCAATACCGGTCACCACAGGCACGGGACAGGCCGCCACCGCGCGAGCAAGCTCTTCGTCGTTAAAGGTCATAAGATCCTCGAAGGAACCGCCGCCACGCACGAGCAAAATGCAATCGGGCGCCGGCGTAATGGCAGCGGCGCGGCGCAAGCCTTCAATAAGCTCGGCAGGCGCACCCTCGCCTTGGACCTTGGCGCCCACGCAAACGAGCTCGACAAGTGGGTTGCGACGGCGCAGCGTACGCTTGACGTCGTCGATCACGGCGCCGGAAAGCGAGGTGACGACCGCCACGCGCGAGCAAAACACCGGAATACGACGCTTGCGGGACTCATCCATCAAGCCCTCGCGACGTAGCTTTTCGGCCAGCTGTGCCACCTGCTGACGCAGCAGGCCCTCCCCCGCCAGCGAGAACGAACGGGCGACAAAGCTCATGCGACCCGTGGGCTTATAGAGATTGAAGCTGCCCTTAAAGCTCACCTGCATACCGTCGCGCAAGTCGAAGGTGCGCTTAAGATAGGCACCCTTCCAGATGATGCAATCGACGGCAGCCGAGTCGTCCTTGATCTGGAAGTAGCAGTGGCCGCTTCGGGCATTGGGGCCACGAAAGCCGGTGACCTCGCCCAGGACGCTCAGCTGCGGAATCGCATCGAGCGCGCCAGCGGCGATCTCCACCGCCTGGCTCACGCTGAGCTCTTTGCGTTCCTGCTCGTCCGACCCGTCAAACTCGGCGGAAACGGCATTGCCGGTTAGATTCCAGCCTGCCACGCAGCCTCCTTTCGTCATCGTGCACAAGGGCTCCGGCCCTGCGCAAATTCAAGTCCCACACATAGTACAGCGCCGCGGGGACACAAATCCCCGCGGCGCCTTCCAGTACAAGTTCTTATCGGTTGGAGTTTCTGTTGTAGCGAGCCATAAGGTAGAGCAGCTGAATAATCGAGGTGAGCGCCGCAGCCACATAGGTGAGCGCAGCTGCCGTCAGCACCTTCTTGGCACCGTTGACCTGCTTGGAGCTCATACCCGACTGCTCGATATACGCCACGGCGCGGCGGCTGGCATCGATCTCGACCGGCAGCGTAACCAGCTGGAACAGCACGCTAAACGAGAAGAAGATCAGCGCGAGGGTCGTGAGTCCCGCGATGTTCATAAACAAGCCCATGAGCAGCACGAGCGTCCAGGTGTTCTGGGTAAAGTTAACGACCGGCACGAGGGCGCTGCGCACCTTCATCATGGCGTAACCGCTTTGACGCTGGGCGGCATGGCCCGCCTCATGGCAGGCAACGGCAACGCTTGCGACCGAGCCACCCGAACGGTTAGCGTCCGAGAGATACAGGTTGTTATCCTGCGGGTTGTAGTGGTCGGTGAGCTCGCCGGCAACGCCCTTGATGCCCACGGCGTTGCAACCGTTGGCATCGAGCATGCGGCGAGCGACCGTAGCGCCCGTGTCGCCGTCCGATCGTACCTTGGACCACGTCTTGTACGTCGAGTTGATATAGCTCTGTGCGGCAAGACCAAGCACCGTACAGACAAGAACAACCAGCAGGTACAGCGGATCGATACCAAAGCCGTATCCATAGTAATAAGGCATGCGAATTCCTCCGAATCGAGTTACACGTTGGAGGCATTTTACCCATTCAGGCGGTTAGACTTCCCTATAGCAATTCTATTTTGCCATCTTTGACCGTCAGCCCCATGTTGCCCGAAAGCAGATCGTCCAGGCGTGAGCCCACGAGCTCAAAACGCCAGCCTTCGCGCAGAGGGCTCTGCTCGGGATGCTCAATATAGTCGGCGAGGTCATCGCGCGAGGCGATAACCGAGGTCGCCACGCCCGAGCGCTCGGCAACCAGGCGAATGAGCGCATACATCAGGTCCGTCACGCTCTCCAGCTCCGGCGAGATCTGGCGATGCCCGCGTACCATGAGCGGCAGGCGATCGTGAGGGCAGCTCGCGCCGCGCTTGATGGCCATGAGCGCGCCGTCCACGTCGCGCTCCCCCAGCTGGTCGGTACCGCGGATACTGCGGAACTCCTCGACACGCACGGGATTGCGCTTGACGAGCGCCAGCAGCGTATCGTCGGACATGACCCACTTGCGCGGGATGTTGCGGCGCTCGGCGCGGTCCTCGCGCCAGGCGGCGAGCTCGCGCGCGATACCCAGCTGATGACGGCTACACGAGTTGATGCGCTTGACCTTGCGGAACGCCTCATGACGATCGGCACGGTAGTGCGACTCGTCGGCCAGCGGGCGCAGCTCATCGAGCACCCAATCCACACGGCCCAGCTCGCGCAGACGGCTCATCATCTCGGTATAGGCGACGATCAGGTACTTAACGTCATCGATCGCGTACTCAATCTGCTTGTCGGTCAGCGGGCGGCGCGACCAGTCGGTCAGAGACTCGGTCTTGGGCAGCGAAACACCACAGAATGCCTGCACGAGCGCGCCATACGAAATCTGTTGGCGCTCACCCAAAAAAGCGGCGGCAACCTGCGTGTCAAAAATCGGTCGCGGCAGTGCGCCCACGGTATGGAGCATAACCTCCATGTCCTGGGAGCAAGCATGAAAGACCTTGGTCACGCTCTCGTCGGCCATAAGCTCGGCCAGCGGAGAAAGATCATCGATCACCAAGGGGTCAATTGCGACACTCTCGGCGGGGGTCGCAATCTGGACCAGGCAAAGGCGCGGATGAAACGTGCGCTCGCGCAAAAACTCGGTATCGACGGCAATCGCGTCGAACTCGCGGGCGCGCTGGCAAAAGTCGAGCAGAGCCTGATGTGTGGAAATGTACATATCAACCCATCGAATAAGGTTAGGCCCGAAAAACACGGGTAGGATATCGGCATTGCCCTACAACTATACTCGGTTAGTCACAGAACGGGAACGTAAGTATGCGCTGCCTTATCATCCACAATCCGGCATCGGGTCCCAGCTCAGATGAAATCTACGCATTCACACACGCCCTTGCGCAGGGCGGCGACGAGGTCGTGATGCGTTTTATCGGCGATGGCATGGAGCCCGAGGACGCCGTGGCAGACGTGCGCGAGTTTGATCGCGTGGTCGTTTCGGGCGGCGACGGCACCGTCTCCAACGTGCTCGACCAGATGCGCGGATGCGGTGTCCCCACGCTCGTCTTCCCCTCCGGTACAGCCTGCCTGTTCTTCAACAACATCGGCAATGCCCCCGAGGCAGCGGCGCTTGCCAAGGCTTGCCGCGCCGGTCGCACGGTCAAAGTCGACATGGGCGAGCTCTTTTGGCTCGACGAGAACGGCAACGAGAAGCGCCACGGCTTCATCATCATCGCCGGCTCGGGCTTCGACGCCGAGATCATGATGAAGGCCGCCCCCACCAAAAACGACATCGGCGAGATCGCCTACTTCCTCTCTGCACTCGCCACGCCCAACCCTACGGTAGCGCACTTTACCATTGAGCATGACGGCATTGTCGAGGAGCTCGACGGCATCTGCTGCATGGCCGGCAATACCTCGGTCATCCAAAACGACATCAACCTGTTCCCCGACTGCCGCATGAACGATGGCATGGTCGACATTGCAGTCATCGAACCCGTGCGCACCGTGCAGCTGCTGCCTACCGTGATCACCGCTGCGCTTGACCCCGCCGGCAAGGTACTCGGGCGCCCGCAGTTCAAGATCATCCAGACCAAGGAAGCCAAAATCACCTGCACCCCGTCGCTGGGCATGCAGTTCGATGGCGAGATTATCTCCAGCAATTCGGGCGTCTTTGGAGCCCGCGCGCTTCCGCAATGCCTCGACCTCATCGTCGACGAATTCTCCCCGCTCGGAAAATAGGAGGACCCCATGAACGACAATCCCCTGATCGGCTTTATTGTCATCGTCTTGGCCATGCTCGTCGGTTACGCCATCAACGTGATTCACCGCCGAAAGAAGTAAATCCACATTGGTATGATATTCATCCAGTTATCGACTCTCCCGCTGTTTATGCAAATCCTAAACAGCGGGAGAGTTTTCTTTTTGAGCACCGTCTAATGCTTTATTCAGCTACAGTAAATGCAGGGTGCCTTTATTTAACTAAAGCCATAAAATGAGTATTATTATCCGTTCATCGTATATTTCCACACGCTCATCGAGTAAAAGCTGTTGTCGAGTGAATACTCTTTACACTTCCTTTAGGCTAGTAGATGTATTTATTAGCTGAAACTCCGTACGGTTTCGCGGGGTTTCAACAGTTGGGAGGGATTATGAGGTTTACTCATCCTGTCAACATGCTCAAGAAGCTCGGCTGCGGCCTTGCGTTTGGAGCAGCGGCCATCATGGCCATGCCGACTTCGGCACTCGCCTGCACCCAGATCTACATGGGCAGCAAGCTCACGGCAGACGGCAACACGTACTACGGCCGTTCCGAGGACTTCGGTCCGCGCTACATCAAGCACTTTGGCATTGAGCCCGCACACAAGGACGGCAACGAGTACACCTCGGTCGAGTCCGGTTTTGAGTACAAGTCCAAGGGCGCAACCTACCGCTACACCTTCGTTCGCGACAACCCCTCGCAGTGGGAAGATCGCTACGACGCATATTCCGAGGCAGGCATCAACGAGAAGGGCGTCTCCTGCTCTGCCACGTTGAGCACCTCCTATAACGAGAAGGCCGAAGAGGCCGACCCCATCACCGAGGAGACTGGCATTGGCGAATACAACTACGCCAGCGTCATTCTGGGCGAGAGTGCCACGGCCCGCGAGGGCGTCGAGCTCCTCGGCAGCCTGATCGACGAGCAGGGCACTTGCACTAACGACCAGATCATTATCGCCGACAACAACGAGACCTGGCTGTTCGCCACGCTTTCTGCCCATCAATGGATTGCCATGAAGCTGGCCGACGACGTCGCCTCACTCAACCCCAACATCGGCAGCCTCAACTACGATGTCGACCTGAACGATACTGAGAACTGCCTGCACTCCAAGGACATCGAGTCCATGCCCGTGGAGAAGGGTTTCGCCAAATACTCCGCTGACGGTAAATTCGATGTCGCCCAAACGTATGGCGAAAGCCTCGCCGATTCTGGCGTTAACCAATGGTCCCGCTATGTGCAAGGCCGCCATTATTTTGCTAGTCAGCTGACCGAAGGCACGGATTACGAAATTAAAACTATCACCGATAAGGATGGAAAACCCGTCCAAAAGGGAGCTATGGTCAGCGAAATCCAGCCTCTGTTCTTCAAGCCTGGCAAGTCTGGTTGGAGCACCTTTGAGCTGATTCGTGCCTTCGGCAACCGCGGAGAGAACGTCCCTGGTCTCAACGCGAACACTGATGGCGTTTATTGCATCGGCAGCGAGCGCAACACCGAGATCAATCTCTTCCAGATTCGTCGCGGGTATGATCCCGAAGTCGCTACCATCCAGTGGGAAATGCTCTCCCGTGCCGCGTACTCTGTCGCCATCCCGCTGTACTCCGCTCTGATAACTGAAGTTAGCCCCTACTTCAGCGATCAGACCGTCTCCTTCGACCACTGCAATGCGAAAGACGTCGTGTACAACGAGGAGCCCGAGAACTCCATTAACTACGTCCTCATGGACATCAGCTCGCTCTGCTTTGAGAACCCTGACACCCTTGGTACCAGTGTCCGCACCTACCTCGACGCGCTCCAGAACGAGCTCATCGAGCAGAACAAGGAAGTTGACGCCGCTATGCTGGCCGAGACGACCACCGAGGGTCGCACCGCTCTGGCCAACAAGGCAGGCAAGGCTGCCACCGAGAACACCTACAAGAAGTGCAAGGCCCTGCTCCAGGAGATGCGCGCTTATCAGAAGGCCGGAAACTTTGACGAGCGCTTCACCCCGAGCGACCTGAACACCGAGACCAAGGGCCTCAAGGAGTCCATCACCTACGCCAAGGACGCCCTTGCCACCGACCCGGTCACCCCGGATCAGCCCGGCACTCCCGAGCAGCCCGGTAAGCCCGAACAGCCCAGCACCCCCGAGCAGCCTGAGCAGCCCACTAAGCCCGAGCAGCCCGCTGTCAAGCCTGAGAAGCCTGGCAAGTCGGACAACACCACGACCACGGTAACCACCAACAAGACGAACACCAAGGGCGGCCTGCCCACCACTGGCGATCGTTTTGATGGCCGCATGGTGGCCGCATTCGCCATCGCTGGCGTTGCCGTCATCTCCGCAGGCGGTTATATCCTCTATCGCCGCAACAAGGAGTAATCCCTCACTGGTGCGGGCGGGATGGCACGGTTCGTCCCGCCTGCCTTTTTGACCAGTGGGAAACACCGCTGAAATCTTTTCAAAAAAGATTTCCCCGCAAACACTTTGCTGTGCTATAGTGCAGCGCAACAGCAATCAGGTGCTACTGCGCCACGGCATCACGAAAGGAGCCACCGATATGAAGAACACGATGAAGTCTCTCAACAACTGGTGGTGGCGTGATGCGAATACGATCGGTCGACGGTGAGTCCCTCACGCCTGTTTTTGCGCTCTAGGTGATTGGAAGGCCTCCGGTTTCGACCGGGGGCCTTTTTCTATCTCGAGCCCGATCGCATTCGCATCACGCGCCTCCGCTTTTCTCTTACACCCCCTTCCGAAAGGATTTTCACCATGTCCCAGAACACCACCGCCACCCAGCCCCGTACCGTCCAGACCGCCGACCGCGGCAAGCTCGATGTCCGCGCCCTTGTCCTGCTCGCCATCCTGCTTGCCGCCGGCTTCATCCTCAACTTCACTGTTGGCAAGGCCATCTCGGGCATCTCGGGCGGCATGATCAGCCCCGAGTTCATCATCTCGGCCTTCTGCCTCACTATCCTGGTCGTTCGCCCCAATATTGGCCAGGCGCTCGTCATCGGCCTCATCTCGGCCGCCGTGATTCAGATCACCACCACCTCGCCGTTCGTCGATTTTGCCGCCGAGGGCATCGCCGCTATGCTCATGGCCGCCATCGTCAACGCCGCTGGCAAGAACGGGCAGGTTAAGCCTGCCATCGCCATCGTCGCAACCTTCGTGACCACCTTTGTCTCGGGCGTTATCTTCATGGTTATCAAGATGGCTATGCTCGGCGTGGTGGGCGAGCTCGCTGCCGCTATGCTGCCCGTGGTCGCCATGACCGCCGTCTTTAACGCCATTCTGGTCGGTGCCCTCTACTTGCCCATCCAGAAGGCCCTTAGGCTCAACTAACCCGCTCGGCTTTACGAGCCACCCCATCTTGGCGTTCATTCGACGCTCGCGTACCCAAGTACGCTTCGCTCCTCTTTCGCGCCAACCTGGGGCCCCTCGTAAAGCCGTCTCCGTGCTTCACCACCAAAGACCGTCCCAAACAACGAGCTTTTTTGGGACGGTCTTAAACAACTGGTCATTTAAGACTGTCCCCAATGACTATGAAAGGTATCCATGGAAACGATCATCAACGTCGACGATGTCTCGTTCTCCTATGGCACGCAGACCGAGCAGGCGCTCAGCCACATCTCGCTCAGCGTGAACAAGGGAGATTTCATCGGCATCATCGGACCCTCGGGCGCCGGCAAGTCCACGCTTGCCGCCTGTCTGTCGGGTGCTGTGCCCCACCACTACACCGGCACGTTCTTCGGGTCCGTCATGGTTGACGGCCACGACACCTGCGAGGTCTCGCTGACCGACGTGTCGCAAATCGTCGGCAGTGTGCTGCAGGATATCGACACGCAGATGGTCGCCTCGGTCGTCGAGGACGAGATGCTCTTTGGCCTCGAGAACTTTGCCGTTCCCCACGACCAGATCGAGCAGCGCGTGAGCGAGACGCTCGAGACCGTCGGCATCAGCGACCTGCGCGACCGCGAGATCGCCACCCTCTCGGGCGGACAGAAGCAAAAGGTGGCCATCGCCGCCATCCTCGCCATGCGTCCGCGCGTCTTGGTTCTCGACGAGCCCACCGCGGCACTCGACCCCGCCAGCTCCACGCTGGTCTTCGAGACGCTGCGTGAGGCAAACCGCATACTTGGAATCACCATCGTCGTCGTTGAGCAAAAGGTCGCCCTGCTCTCGGAGTACTGCAACCGCGTGCTCGTGCTCAACCATGGCGAAATCGCACTGCAGGGCGAGCCGCACGAGGTCTTCGCACACACCGATGAGCTTCGCACCATTGGCGTCGACTGTCCCCGTGTCACACGCATCTTCAATAGCCTCGAGGCCGATGGCCTGGCAAGCGGCACCCCTTGCTTGGATGTCGACGAAGCCGAGTGTCTGATTTCGGGTATCGTCGACCCCGCACACGCTGCCATCGAAGCCCAGGCGCCCGCCGGTTCCCCGCATGCACCGTCGTTGCGTCCTCATGCCAAGGATGCCGAACCCGTACTCACCTTCGACCATGTTGAGTTTGCCTATCCCAACGGCGGCGCCGCCGTACACGACCTTAACCTGACCCTCTACCCCGGTGAGCTCGTGGGCATCGTCGGTCAGAACGGTGCCGGCAAGACCACGCTCACCAAGCTGCTCACGGGCCTGCTCAAGCCCGCCTCGGGCAGCGTGCGCGTCACGGGACTGGATACTGCAACCGTTCCCACGAGCCGCATTGCCCGCGAGGTCGCGACCCTCTTCCAAAACCCCGACCGCCAGATCTGCAAGGATACCGTGCTCGACGAGGTCGCCTTTGGCTTGGAGCTTGCCGGCATCGACCGTGCCGAGGCTCTGCGTCGCGCCCAGCTGGTCATCGACCGCTTTGGTCTGCCCGCCGACGAGGCACCGTTCTCGCTTTCGCGTGGCCAGCGACAAATGGTGGCACTTGCCTCCGTCGTAGTGGTTGAGCCCAAGATCGTCGTGCTCGACGAGCCCACGAGCGGCCTTGACTACCGCGAGTGCATGACCGTCATGGAAACCGTGCGCACCATGGCCGAGCGCGGATGCGCCGTCATCATGGTCTGCCACGACATGGAAGTCGTCTCCGACTTTGCCGAGCGCATCGTAGTAATGGCCGACGGCCGCATCCTCGACCGCGGCCGCACGCACGAGTTGTTCTCGAACATCGATCTCATGCGGCGTGCCTACGTGGAGCCTCCCCAGGTTATTGAACTCTCGCGCCGTCTGGCATCTTCCGTCTCGCCCGCTTTTGCGCAGGTGAGCGAGGTCACCGATGTCGTTCGAATTACCAAGGAGATGGTCCACCGTGGTTAACGTCATCGACTACATGCCGGGCGATACGCTGCTGCATCGCCTGAACCCCGTCGTCAAACTGGGCCTCGCCGCCGCCATCATCGTCGGCATCTTCTTGTCCGACACCTACGTGGCGCTGCTGGGCTTTTTGGCACTCACCCTTGCACTGGGTACCTATGCCGGCGTCGTCGACCGTCTGCTCTCGCTGCTCAAGTTGCTGATTCCGCTCGCGCTTATCATGCTGGTGCTCCAGCTGGCCTTTATGCGCGATGGCAACGTGGTGTGGGGCTTTATCACCGACGCGGGCCTCATCACGGGATCGAAGGCCTGCCTGCGCCTGCTAGGTGTGGCGTTGCCACTCATCCTCATGCTCATGGTGACCAAGCTCAACGACCTTGCCAACGCCTGCGTCGAGGTGCTGCATGTGCCGTATCGCTATGCCTTCACCTTTACCACGGCGCTGCGCTTTGTACCGGTGTTTGGTCAGGAGATGAACGCCATCATGGAGGCGCAGACCGCACGCGGCGTCGAGTACGACACCAAGAACCCCATCAAGAAGCTTAAGCTCATGTTGCCACTGTGCGTGCCGCTGCTCATCTCGAGCGTGGGCAAGACCGATGCCACCGCGCTTGCCGCCGAGCAGCGCGGCTTCTACCTGCGCACACGCGCCAGCTCGTACAAGCGCTATCCCATCAAGGGTCTGGACATCGCCGTGCTCATCGTCAGCATCGCCCTCATCGCCATCGGCTTCCTGTTCTAGTTCACCACCGACAGCAACCGCCCAACGCAAAAGGCCTCGGCTCGCACCAAACGAGCCGAGGCCTTTACTGTTTCTCCAGATAAAACCCACCATAATTAACCTGTCCCTTTTTGGCAGGTCGGAAGCTAGAGGCGGTAGGGAGCGCCGCTGCGGATGATGGATTCGCGCACCAGGACGTCCATGGCGTCGAGGGTGATCTCGGGCATCTCACGGTATTTCTGCAGCACCGAGAGCTCCGTGCAGGCCAGGATGACGCGGTCGCAGCCGCTACGGGCGAACTCCCACATCACGCGGTCGAACTTATCCATATCGGGCTCACGTCCGGCCTTCACATCATCGTAGATAAGCGACATCACATCGTTCTGACGTTTCTCGCTGGGATAGACAACCTCAACACCCGCAGCCTTACATTCGCGGCCGTAGACGCCCGCGCCCACGGTTCCGTCGGTGCCCATGATGCCAATCTTGTGCACCGGCTCGGCCGGCATACTCAGGTTGGGGTCGAACTCGCACTCCCCCATCACCGCACCGGCCAGAGCATAGCGCACCGACTCACGCGGCATGTGGATAATCGGCACTGTGGTAAACGACTGGATCTGGTCGTAGAAGTAGTGTGACGTGTTGCAGGGAATGGCAATGTGCGCACAGCCCAGCGACTCGAGTGCCTGGGCACACTCTTTCATGGTCGCCAGCAGCTTGGCATGCTCGCCGGTCTTAATGGCCAGCGTGCGGTCGGGCATGGTCGACTTGGAGAGCACCACCATGTCGATATGTTCCTGATCGCAGGCAGCAGCCGTATGACGCACCACCTGGTCGTAGTAATACGACGTGGCCTCGGCGCCCATGCCGCCGATAACTCCCAGCTTTTCCATCGCCGCCTCCTTGGTGACGCTTGCGCAATTGCGCGTATCGTACCCGCGCCCGCCCGATGCAA
Source organism: Collinsella sp. (assembly GCA_018377855.1). Taxonomy (GTDB): domain Bacteria; phylum Actinomycetota; class Coriobacteriia; order Coriobacteriales; family Coriobacteriaceae; genus Collinsella. Next base: position 16,221 of record JAGZYM010000023.1, read on the forward strand.
ACCGGACGGGCGCCGCACTCATCTACTTGTAATACGTCTTGAACAGCTTAAAGTGGCGCAGCTTAGTGTGCCACATGCGCAGCCAGCGGTTAAAGACAAAGTCGCCCTTCATAAACGAAGGGTCGGCGCCCTTGCCTTCCTTGTCCAGGCGATGCACCTTAGCGCGCAGCTCGGGATCCTTGACGTATTTGTCGACGACGCCCATGGGGACGACCATCCACAGAGCCTCGTCCTGCGCCGTCACAAACTCCGGCGCAAACGGGCGGTTGAACACATACTCGTCCACCACATACTTGGCAACGTTAAAGCCGCTGTTGGTAACGTAGTAGTTGCTGCGGCCCTGGCGCGTGTTGAAATCGAAGAACTTAAACGAGCCATCGCGCTCGTCGTACTTAACGTCAAAGTTGGAATAGCCCACAAAGTGAAGGTCCTCGAGCAACTTGCGCACGCCGCCCATGAGCTCGTCATTAGGCTCGGTAATGATACAGGCATGGTTGCCGACACCGTGGGGCTGATGCTCCTCGAGCAGTACGTGACCCAGGCACATCATGCGCACCATGCCGTTGCGGTCGGAATAGCTGGTGAGCACGCGCATGTACTCGTCGTTACCGGGCACGCGGTCCTGTAAGATCAGGTCGTCGGTGTAGCCACTGGCATACGAGTCGCGAATGACCTGTTCCAGCTCGGCACGGTCGGCAATCTCATAGGCCTTTTTCTGGCCCTCGAACTCGTGCTGCCACCACATGATGCCGTCAGAAGGCTTCAGAATCATCGGGTAAGGAAAATCGATCTGGTCGAGCACTTCGGCAGGCGCCTCACCCTGGGCATTGAGCATCGCCTTGGTAAAGGTAAACGTGTGCGGATAGGGCACGCCATGTTTCTCGCACAGCTCGTAGAAGATCTCCTTCTTCTGGCACTGCTCGAGCATGCTGTAGGGCGCGTAGGGAGCGACGATGTTGTCCGCCAGCTCATGAGCATCCTTGGCCTGAGCCACGAGGGCAACATAGTTGTCGCCACAGCCCACAAGGACAATCGTCTTGTCGGCATGCGCTTGGGCAATGCCGTTGACGGTTTTGAGCATCACGGGCATGGTGTCGATATCCACGTTGGGAGTGTAGTCGATAATCTGGCTGCGGTACGCGGGACCCGTCTGATACTTGCCAAAGACCAGACTCTTGACCTGGTACTCCTCGTAGAAGGCGCGCGCCACCGAATAGGCGTTGATGTCGCCACCGAGCAGCACGGGAATGAACTCGCGCTCTGTAAATTGCAATGCCATGGAAACTTCCTATCATGAACTGCCCACACAATGGGCGGTCTTTGCGCAACTGATTTATTCTAGCGTGCCAAGCCGCCGGCGCCCAAAGCTCCACCGTATCTATGGCAATCGACGTAATCGTCCAGCACGAAGGCCAGCACGAAGACGGCGCTCACCGTTGTATGACAATGGGCAATGAACCTACCATTGTTGTAGGATTCAGCGTATTGACATCCTCGAGCGAAAGGCGCACACGTGCCCCAAGACCATCCGACCGATAATCCCATCCTCAATGCTGCGAAGCGCGAGCTGGTGGAACGTGCGAAAGCGACCGCTCCCCTGTGCACGGCAAACGACGCCTACAACGGACCCGCCCGCATCGTCTCAATCAACACGTCGGCACACAAGGGCACGCGCAAGTCACCCGTCGCCGATGGACACGACACCGTTATAGAGCAATTTGGTCTCGCCACCGATGCACACGCCGGACATTGGCACCGTCAGGTTTCCTTTTTGGCCGCAGAGTCCATCCAGACGGCGCAGGCTCGCGGACTCGATGTGCGCGAGGGTGACTTTGGAGAAAACTTCACCACCCAGGGCATCAATCTACTCTCGCTCCCTTTGGGTACGCAGCTCAAGCTTGGCAGCGAGGTGCTCGTCGAAATCAGCCAAATCGGCAAGGTCTGCCACACACGCTGTGCTATCTACTATCTCGCTGGCGACTGCATCTTTCCGCACGAGGGCATTTTTGGCGTGGTACTAAAGAGCGGAGAGGTCCATATCGGCGACGATATCCAGGTAGTCAAACTCGGCGACGGCACCTGTTCGTTCACTCCTGCCGAGGCGCTCGAAGAGATTGAGCAGGCTCGTCAGGAGGGCGCGCTGTAGCTGTAAAACCCCACGTTGAGATAGCTTTATAGCCCAAAACTCCTCTCAAACAGACCCCTGTAACGTTAAAGTTGAACTCTATGGTTTCTCAACAATTCATCATAACTGCAGGTCAAAGCCAAAGCCTCAAGTTCAACTTGACCCTTTGGAACCTTTAAGGTTCAAGTTGAGGTCGAAAGCAGTAGTAGAATACCGTTCGAACCATAACCTACGATTGATTGCAGAGGGACTGGATGCAGCATTCGAATCATCGCACCGCAGCGCTCATTGCGTCGAAGCCGGCTCGTATCATCACGAGCGCCGCGCTCGCCGTTGCGCTGACGGCCACGCCGATGCTCTCCCCCGTTGCGGCGTATGCCGCCTCGCAGGCAACGCAGGACCAGCTTTCCGCAGCCCAGCAGAAGATCGAAGCCGCTACGAGCGCCTACAACGACGCCCGCACCAAGCTCGATGACCTACAAAAGCAGATTGACTCCAATGAGGCAAGCATCGAGGAAATCGAGGCTAAGCTTCCCGAGCAGCAGGCCAAGGCAAGCTCCGCCATGCGCGATCTGTACAAGTACCAGAAGGGCACTAACCCCATCGTGAGCTTCCTGGTCAACGCGCAGAGCCTGGGTGAGTTCATCACGACCTGCAAATACACCAACCAGATCACGAGCTCGAGCGTCGACGAGATCGAAGAGCTCAATAATATGCAAACCGAACTCGAGCAGAACAAGGCCGAGCTCCAGCAGGCCAAGTCTCAGCTTGAGGCGGAGCAGAAAAACGCCGAGGATGCGCTGGCGCAGGCCCAGCAGCTCCGCAGCGAGGCACAGGCAAAAGCCGAGCAGGAAAATGCCGCCGAGCTCGCCAAGCTTGAGGCCGATAAGGCCGCTGCCGCCGAGAAGCTCTCAGGCGAGGGCGTAAGCGGCAGCAATTCCAGCAGCCAGGCCACCAACACCAACACCACCATCGACACCACGGTGAACAACGCCAATACCGGTAGCTCCGATTACGATTCGTTCATTAATGAGTGGACGAGCCGCATCGACAATTATCTCGCCGGCTCCCCCATGGCAGGCCAGGGCTATAACTTTGCCGTCGCCGCTTGGAATACCGGTGTCGACCCCCGTTGGTCCCCCGCCATCGCCTGCATCGAGAGCACCAAGGGTGCTTATTGCGCCAATTCTTACAACGCCTGGGGCTGGAGTGCACGTGGTGGCGGTTGGCGCAGCTTTGGCAGCTGGAGCGAGGGCATCTCCGCTCACGTTGCCTATCTGGGCGCCAACTACGGCTCCACCCTTACCCCGGCTGCGGCCAAAAAGTACTGCCCGCCCACGTGGCAGGACTGGTACAACAAAGTCGCCGCTCAGATGAACCGCATCTAAGTGCAACTGCAAAGGGCCCCAATGGGGCCCTTTTCTTTTAGGTAGCGGAGGTATCAACGACGCCGGTCGCATTGGCAACCGCGACTATGACGATCATGCATAGGAGCAGCACACCCAATGCCTTGAACCAGAGTTTCGCGAGTTTCTTGCCGCGATAGCTGTCGAGCAGTGCGAATCGCCGACGAAGACGGCGCTTATCGAGCAGCGCAAAATGCATAAGCACCATAAGGCCATCGACAAAGAAAAAATACTCGATTATGAGAAGCCACGTCGGGTAGCTTTGGTTTGCTCCGGTGGGGTGAAAGACGGCAAAGTGACTTCCGGCAAAGAACACAAGCAGCGAGAAGCAGACGAGCGTATTCCAAATACGCCCCAGAGACTCCGGAACGCGAGAGAGCAGACCGCATGCAGCGAAGGCGGCAGGCCTAGGAAGCCCTGTGGGGTTCTGGAGCCCTTGGGGCGTCAACACCGTCTCCGAGGCCGGAGTACGGACAAGCACAGGCGCAGGAGGCCGTACGGGGCGACTTAGATCGTATGCCGCGCGCGTCGCCCGTCCCAACGCTTCCGCGCTCGCAAAACGCTTGGCCGGGTCGAGCGCCATCGACATGCAGACGGCATCGGCAAGTGGAGAGGGAATGCCGCGCGCCTCGCATTGCTCTCGCATGTCAAGCCCTGGTTTAGGGCCGACTCCCGTCAAGCAGAAGAACAACAGGGCGCCAAGTGCGTAGACGTCGCTGCGCACACTCGTCTGCCCAAACCCATACTGCTCAGGCGGCGCATAGGGTCGCGTGCCAAACTTGACGGTGTCGGCATCGGCGCCATCGCGCCATACGCGCGCGATCCCCAGGTCGATAATCACCAGCGATGAAAATGTCAGGCCGTCATCAGGCGTATAGCTGGCACCTGTCACGATGATATTCGACGGCTTGAGGTCGCGATGGATCACCGGCGCCGACGTCTCCCCCGCCATTGCAAAACCGGCATGGAGCTCGCCCACGGCATCGCATAGGGCAGGATACAATTCACGCGCATAATCGGGGGTGGCTCCCAGACGGTCCATCAGCGCCCCGAGTGTCTCCCCTTCGATGTATTCCATAACCACGTTGAGCTCGTCGCCCACACGACGACAATCGACGATTCTGGGCAGGTGCTCAAAACGCCTGCCTGCCCGCTGAGCGGCAAATAGACGCTCGTATGCCCCTCCGATTTGAGCCGAAGCATCGATGCGTTTACGGACAAAGGGGCCGAGCGAACCACCGCCGGTTCCTTCAAAGTACACGAGCTCGGTTGTTTCAACGGACGAGCGCTTAAGTACACGCTCCACGCGATAGCTGTCGTCGCGATCGAGCGACGCCAGGTGCTCGACAAGCGCTGCGGTCAGCTCGTCATCGGAATATGTTGGGGTCTGAGTATCCATAGCCTCCATCATAGCGCAGGGCGCAGACACCCCATGGCATCCGCGCCCCGTTCGTTTGCGTCGTTGTTCGGCAGCTCCGCCAGCTCAGATATCAACCGCTAACTCACCGTCTCCTCGCCAAAGCGATACAGCTCCTCGTTGACCTTTTGGAGGCTGCATCCGCGATCGATACAAAAGATGATAATCGCATCGCGGCGGTCCTTGCAGTTAAGGACGCTTACTCCGGCAGCCGTCAGCGCACGGTTGGTTTCTTTGAGCGTCAGCGCCATCGCAAAGGCAATCTGCAGCACCTTATTGCGACTCGGATGACGCGCACCGGTAAAGATCTGATAGCCAAAGGTCTCATTGAGATCGGCCATACGAACCACGCGCGAGCGCTCCAAGCCCTTTTCCTGCAGTAGCTGCTTCAGGTAGTTCGAAAGCGACGGGGCGGCAAAGTCGTGCTCCCTGATATAGCCATCGATGTTCGGCGCATCGAGAAGTTCATTGAGCAACTCCTCGGTCAGCTTTTTATCGGGCATACGACTTCACCTCCCCCAGTGCATGCAACATGCTAGAAACCACTTACGTCCGAACGCTCCCAGCTAGCAACCTGGTCGGGAGACACTGTACCCAGCGCCTCGAACTTCCAGGAGCCGCCCGCCTTCAGATGATTGGTGTTTGCAAGAGCCGTTCCAACCTGGTTGCCATCGGCATCATACAGAACATACTCAATCTGAATGTAGCTCTTTTCCTTGTCCGTGTTATTGGTCAGCGTGCCCGTGATCTTATAGGCAAACTGATTGGAGGTGTCTTCAGCCTCATCAGCAATGGTATACGGTTCTTGCGGTTCTTTTTGCTCCTCAGCCTGCTGTGTCGCCTCGGCAGGTTTTGCCGAATCGCTCGCAGACGAATCGGTTGAATTGCCACCCATAGAGCCCACGGCACCGACGATAACCAGCACCACGATGACGCCTAGGACAATCTTGCCGATCGGCTTCTTTCCCTCTTTTGCCATTATTCATCCTTCCTACGATCCGGCTACCGCGCCGGCACACAGCACATCGTAGAAAGGATTGAACTTGAATTCATTAGCTGAGAGCTAAGGCTGCAGTAAACGGCCAATGCAGTTATCCAAACGCCGAGCAAACGCACTTTGCGCGACCGTCTGCTGGCAGTGCATCAACCCACCGTGACGGATTTCCCGGTAAAGGCACTGATCATCAACAGGGCAAAGAACACCAGGTAGCTGACACTCAGCGGGTACGCAATGATCAGGAAGACGACCCAGCCGACATTGGTTTTACCGTCGGCACGGCGTTGCTCGCGATTGCGGCAGAGCCAAATCGTCACGCCGATGGCAGTGATAAACAGCACGAGCGCCGCCGCGGCAAGCCCAGCAAGCGCAAACATCACGCCAACGCTCACAGCAATAACCGGGAGCAGTAGCAAGCCACACCCACACCCACCAGGACTATACACGGCAGACTGTCGGCGTCGTTCCATCGTCACTTCAACCTCAACATCTTTGAACACTACAATGCGATAACCTGCTGGACAGGAACGATCTTATCCAGTTCCGGTTCGATCCGCCTTTTCTCGGCCTCAAGGTCAAACGCCACCTGAGCGCGCAGCCAATAACCATCCGTCAGGCCAAAATAGCGACAAAGGCGAAGGTCGGTGTCGGCCGTCACGCGACGTTTTCCCAAGACAATCTGCCCGATACGCTGAGCCGGAATCCCGGTCTCTTTCGCAAGGCGATATTGAGAAATGCCCATGGGAACAAGAAACTCCTCTTTGAGAAGCTCACCGGGAGTCACCGGCGACAGCAAATCGGCCGAAGTCTCATCACTTGTGATAATCGACGATTTCGACATTCCAAGCCATCTCCTGTCTCCACTCAAAACAGACCCGATAGCGCTCGTTAACACGGATGCTATATTGACCGGCACGATCGCCCTTCAAAGCTTCCAGGCGATTGCCCGGCGGAACGCGAAGATCATCAAGCGAAGCACAAACCTGCAGTTGGCGAATCTTCCTCAACGCAACACGCTCAAAGGGCACGAACCTCCTGACCCGCACACCCATGGCAAAGCGTTCGGTATCCTCATCTTTATACGATGCAATCATAGTATCGTCTTACGTTAGTAACGTCAAACGTTTCTATAGACTTACATCTCTATTATATCGTACGTTTGTTCGTGTTTTCTAGAACAAATGGTCCTTCACGCCTTAGTTAAGCAAAAGCAATCGTTTGTAGACATCGAGGCCTTTGAGTAGGATTTCCTCGTCGAAGAGCATGCTATCGGTATGCAGAGCGCTTGTGGCATAAGCGGGGCAGCCATCCGAATCACTCGGGTTGTCTTGGCCCTCTGGCATACCCGTGCCCAGCAGGAAAAACACGCCCGGCAGATGGCGCTGATAGAAGGCAAAGTCCTCGGCAATCAGCAGCGGCTCATCCACGAGCTGTAACTCGGGCAGAGCAGGCGCGATTCGGGCAAACAACTCGGAGTCGTTGTCGACCGGCGGATAGCCCTCGGCAAAGTCAAGATCGTACGTGCAACCCGTTGAAGCACACGCTTCATCGAGCACGCGACGTACGCCCTCGCGCGCACGGTCGAACATGGCGTCCGTAAACACACGCAAGCTACCGGCAACATGGGCCTCCCCCGCCACCGCATTGCAGACGGTGCCCGCCTGCAGCAGGCCGAACTTGCCAATGCAGGGCTCATCGGCACCCAGCTCATCCATCAGTTCGCGCTCGGCAACCAAGAACTTGGCAGCCGCCAGCGCCGCATCGTGCGACTCCTCGACCGGCACACCATAGGTCTTAGCGATGTGGATGCTCGTACCGTGAATATGGATATGCGTCTCGCTCGAACGCGCCAGCAGCGGACCGGAGCAGCTCGCCAACGTGCCGGCGGGCAGATCGGGCCACACGTGGAAGCCGAAGATGCGATCCACCCCATAGCGCTCGAACACACCGCTCTCGCATACCGTCTTGGCACCACCTGTCGTTTCCTCGGCCGGCTGAAACACAAAGAGTACGTTGCGCCTCATGGCGCCCGGCTGCTCGCGAATCGTACGGTCGACATACGTCGCGGCGGCAAGTGCCATGGCCATGTGTCCGTCATGTCCGCAAGCGTGCATCTTGCCGGGATGTGTCGAGGCGAACGCTGCCCCTGTTGCCTCGGCAATGGGCAGCGCATCCATATCGGCGCGAATCGCCGTGGCATGCGCGGCACCAACGCCGGCGTCGAAGAAAGCGCAGACGCAGCTGGGGCACGGATGGGTCACCTCGCAAGCGAGCGGTGCCAACACGCCCTCGATATAGGCAATGGTTTGCGGAAGATCGAAATCGAGCTCCGGAATGCGATGGAGATCGCGGCGATAGCGACGGAGTTCTTGGAGCTCGGTCATAGAGGATCCCTTCGTGAGGCACATCTGTTGCAACTTATTGTGATACAGGATTGTGGCGCACATGTTTCCAGCATATCCCTGCATTTTTTAAACGTTATATACGAATACTCTTGTTTGGTAAAGTGCAACGTGATAGGGTCTTTACCACTTGATAGAGGCGCGGGCACGAAGAGCCGCGGGCGAGCCGGCAGGCTTTGACCCCGTGGGGAGGCGAAACCCGCCGAACTGGGTTTTACGGGCACGAACAACCTGGTGGGCCTGTGGGAAACACCCACAGGACTGTCTGCAGCAATGCGGGAGCGCTATCCGGACATTGGGTCCACGCTATGCGGATTCGATGCGCAGATGGCGCCGTCTGGATAGCGAGGTTTACGGGACATGGCATTGACCCCCAACGAGGCATATGCGGCCAAACAGCCGTTTGTGGACAAGGAGACACTCGAGCATATCGTCGAGCAGTTCCCCACGCCGTTTCATCTATACGACGAGGCGGGCATCCGCCGCAACATGCAAGAAGTGCGCGACGCCTTTGCATGGAACCCGGGCTTTAAGGAATACTTTGCCGTCAAGGCCAACCCCAACCCGGCGCTCATCTCCATTCTCAACGAATACGGCTGCGGCTGCGACTGCTCGAGCTATACCGAGCTCATGATCGCCCGCTCGCTGGGTATCACGGGACACGACATCATGTTCTCGTCCAACGACACGCCGGCTGCCGACTTTGAGCTCGCCGACAAGTTGGGCGCCATCGTCAACTTTGACGACATCAGCCACATCGAGTTCTTTGAGCGCGTTGCGGGGCCCATTCCCAAGACGGTCAGCTGCCGCTTTAATCCGGGCGGCCTGTTCCAGCTCTCCAACGGCATCATGGACAACCCGGGCGACTCCAAGTACGGCATGACCACCGAGCAACTCTTCGAGGCGTTCCGCATGCTCAAGGCCAAGGGCGCCGAGGACTTTGGCATCCACGCATTCCTTGCCAGCAACACCGTCACCAACGACTACTACCCCAAACTCGCACGCATCCTCTTTGAGCTTGCCGTGCGCCTGGAGCGCGAGACCGGCGCACACGTCGTCTTCATCAATCTGTCCGGCGGCGTCGGTATCCCCTACCTGCCCGAGCAGCAGGCTAACGACATCCACGCCATCGGCGAGGGCGTACACGCAGCCTACGACGAGATTCTGGTCCCCGCCGGCATGGGCGATGTGGCGATCTGTACCGAGATGGGTCGCTTTATGATGGGCCCCTACGGCTGCCTGGTCACCAAGGCCATCCACGAGAAGCAGATCTACAAAGACTATATCGGCGTGGACGCCAGTGCCGTCGACCTCATTCGTCCCGCCATGTATGGCGCTTACCACCACATCACGGTGATGGGTCAGCCGGGCGGCGCCGACAAGGCCACGGCGCCCGTCACGAACACCTACGACATCACGGGCAATCTGTGCGAGAACAACGATAAGTTCGCCATCGACCGCGAGCTGCCGCATATCGACATGGGTGACCTGCTTGTAATCCACGATACCGGTGCGCATGGCTACTCCATGGGCTACAACTACAACGGACGTCTGCGCTCCGCCGAGGTCCTGCTGCGCCCCGATGGCGCGGCCGACCTCATCCGCCGCGCCGAGCGCCCGGGCGATTACTTTTCCACGCTCGACGTGCTGCCGTGCGGCCGAGAGCTGCTGGCCAAGTCGCGCGCCGAAAGCGCCCGCCGTCGCGCCCAAGACGAGCGCCTGGCAGTCGCAGCTCAATGGAACAAACGCATCCAGATCGCGGAGGCGAAGGAGAAGAACATGGACATCCGCAATCTCGAGGGCTCAATCGTCGCCCTGGTTACGCCGTTTAAAAAGGACGGCAGTGTCGACTTTGACGCGCTCGAGCGCCTTATCGATTTCCACTTGCAAAATGGCACCGACGCCATTCTCACCCTGGGCACCACCGGCGAGAGCGCCACGATGACCGATGACGAGGACAACTCCGTCGTCGCCGCCGTGGTCAAGCATGTTGCAGGACGCGTCCCCGTCATCGCCGGCTCGGGCTCCAACTCCACGCAGACCATGCTCACCAAGTCGCTTACTTACCAGGGCTTGGGGGCCGACGGCCTGCTGCTCATTACCCCCTACTACAACAAGTCCAACGAAGAGGGTATCTATCAGCACTTTAAGACCGTCGCCGATGCCGTTGACATCCCCTGCATCCTGTACAACATCCCCGGCCGCTGCGGCTGCGGTATCAGCGAGCGCAACGTAGAGCGCCTAGCCGCGCACCCCAACATCATGGGCATCAAGGAGGCCTCGGGCAACGTCGCCTACGCGGCCAAGATCGCCCACCTGCTGTCCGACGATTTCCGCATGTACTCGGGCGAGGATGCACTTACAGTGCCGCTCATGAGCCTGGGCGCCTCGGGCACCATCAGCGTGTGGGCAGACGTGCAGCCGCAGCTCGTACACGACATGTGCCGCGCTTATCTGGACGGCGACGTAGCGCGCGCCCGCGATATCCAGATTGCCGGCCAGCCGCTCATCAACGCCCTCTTTAGCGAGGTCAACCCCATCCCCGTTAAGGAAGCGCTCGCCCAGATGGGCATGATCGAGGCAAACTACCGTATGCCGCTGTGCCCCATGGCAGACGATACGCACACCGCACTTACCGATGCTCTGAAGGGAGCTGGTCTGCTTGATTAAGACCGTCATTATGGGAACGGGCCGCATGGGCTCGCTCATCCGCACCACCGCCGAAAGCATTGTCGATGCCGCCGGGCAGCCCGTTTTTGATATCGTGACCCAGATCGGCTTCGATTTGAGCGAGCTCGAGAACGCACCGGCTGCCGATGTGATTATCGACTTCTCGAACGTCGTGACCTTCGATGCCGTCGTCGCCTATGTCGAGCGCACGGGCGCCGCACTCGTTTCCGGCACCACGGGCTATTCACCTGAGCAGATGGACCGCCTGCGTGAGCTGGGCCAGAACACCCGCGTTATGCACTCGGGCAATTACTCCATCGGCATCGCAGCCCTGCGTCATCTAGTGGCCCAGGCCACACGCGAGCTGCCCGGCTTTGACTGCGAGATCGTCGAGACGCACCACAACCAAAAGGTCGACGCCCCGAGCGGCACCGCCAAGCTACTGCTCGACGCCGTCGTCGAAGCTGAACCCGAGGCAGGCTACCACCCCGTCTATGGCCGCGAGGGCATGTGCGGCGCGCGTGGCCCCAAGGAGATCGGAATGCACTCGCTGCGCGGCGGCACCGTCGCCGGCGTGCACGAGGTTAGTTTCTTTGGCCAGGACGAGGAGGTCACGCTCACCCACCGCGCCACGAGCCGTCAGATCTTTGTCAACGGCGCCTTGGCAGCCGCGCAGAAGCTCGTCACCCGCGAACCCGGCTTCTATACGTTCGACAAGGTCATGTTTGCCTAACCGGGTATCAACCGAATCCACCCAAAGGAGAGATAGCAAATGAGCAACGCAGTCGAGATGGATGCACAAGAGATTATCAACTACATCGCCACCGCGCCCAAAAAGACGCCCGTCAAGCTGTACGTGCGCGAGAAGCCGGGCATGAAGGTTGCCTGGGGCAACGCACATGTCTACGGCGGTCGTCGTGGCAAGACCGTCTTTGGCGACTGGGATGAGCTTAAGGCCATCCTCGATGCCAATGCCGATTCCATCGATTACTACGACGTTGAAAACGATTGCCGCAACTCCGCCGTGCCTATGCTCGACCTTAAGGGCATCAACGCCCGCATCGAGCCGGGCGCGATCATCCGCGACCGCGTCGAGATCGGCGACCGTGCCGTCATCATGATGGGCGCCATCATCAACATCGGCTCCGTTATCGGCGAGGGTTCCATGATCGATATGGGCGCCGTGCTGGGCGGTCGCGCCACCGTGGGCAAGAACTGCCACATCGGCGCCGGCACCGTGCTGGCAGGCGTTGTGGAGCCCGCCAGCGCCACGCCCGTCATCATCGAGAACGATGTCATGATCGGCGCAAACGCCGTGGTCCTGGAAGGCGTGCGCGTGGGCAAGGGCGCTGTCGTTGCCGCCGGCGCCGTGTGCGTCGAGGACGTCCCCGCCGGCGCCGTCGTGGCCGGTGTCCCCGCCCGCGTCATCAAGATGCGCGACGAGAAGACCGACAGCAAGACCGGCCTGGAAGAGGGCTTACGTCAACTTTAATAGTTACGCGGTTTTGACAAACCGCGTTTTCGCTGACTTATGCTCAACCTGCGGGGCAATTCATCCCCAAACAAGAAGGCCGAAGCCCTCATCCGGGGCTTCGGCCTTTATTTTTGCAGCGTCCAAGCGCAGTTTATCGATTCTCAATTGACCCGATATTCTTGAGCTCGATGGAGATGAGGCCGTTGGGCTCGTTGACAAACTCGATGTACTCGGAGTTCGAACCCATCTCGGCCGGGAAGCTGATCTCGATACCTGTGTCGGTTCGGATCTTATGATTGCGCACCGCTGCGCGTTCGACCTGCTTGCGCTCCACGGGCACACGCTCAGGCACCTTTTCCTCGGTCAGTGCCGCGCGCACACTCTCCTTGATAACCGGTTCGTCCTCAAAGACCTCATCGACGATATCCCAAGGCGGCAGCTCCTCGTCATCCTCAACCTTCCCTGCAACGGCAGCCTTAACCTTAGCGAGCGCTACAGCCGTGTTGGCACCGTGCTCCTCAGCGACTTCCTCGACCACGCGCGTCACGGTGTCGATGACCTCCTTGCCCGATACGCCCGTGTCGCACTGCAGCAGACCATCGGGGATAAGCATACGGTCCTCGCCGGCAATCTTGCGCTTCTTGTCCACGTAGCCGATCTCCATGGTGCTTGCGCGCACGATGGCATAGCTCGGCACCTTTTGCGAGGGGTTCGGCAGAATGGCGTAGTGGCGCGCGATGTCGTTGCGCACCTCCCCCTCCTCGCGACCCACCTCGTGCATGAATGCCTGCTTGGAGCCCAGCAGCATCACGGCAAACCAGCGGGCATCCTCATCGTCGTCAAAATCGGCCACGAGCACGTCGGTGGACTCGGCTTTCTCGGCTTTGGTGAGCTCGGAGGAGATAAACTCCGCAATCTGCTGCGACAGGTCCACGAACTCGCGCTCGCCAAAGAAATAGCCCTTGAGCTCGCCGCCAAACGCAGAGTTCTCGGCAAACGTGGCACGTTTATTGTCGGCCGAGGTGCGTGCGCGGCGCAGATGCGTGGTCACGAAGTTGCGCACGGTACGGCTTTCGATATCGAGCTCGCGCTGGCTCATGACGTTGACGGCAGAGTCAAAGTCCAGGATATGCAGAATCGCGTGATTGATTTTCATATACGGCATTCCGTTCTAAATCGAATTAAGCACGAACCAGTATAGCGGTCGAGCCCGACCCAGGCGCATCGAAGATTGATGCATCGGGGACAGGCGCTTTGCAGCAATGGCTAGCGCAGGAGCTCGGACTGCCACGCCTCGAGCTGTTCTGCCAAACTCTTGCCGGCAGCGGGCATGTCGATCTGGGGTCGTTTGGGCAGCAGTGCGCATTTAAGGATTGCCACGATGGTCTGCGAGACAAAACGTCGCGTATCCTTGTCAAAGCCTTGCGCAGCCTGGAGCATCACGGGCAGGCTCTCGCGCAGATTCCCAGCGATATCCGCAAACCGCTCAGCACCCGTAGCCTCAAGCACGGAGAACAACGCATCTACAAAACGCTCGCGCTCGCTAGGCGACACCGCAAGCAGCATCTCGCGAATGGAGCCATCAACGTATCGAGCACCGGCGGACAGGCGCTCACAGTACACGAAGTCGCGACCATCAACCACCCAGCTAAAGGGATTATGCTGAAGCAGGCTGAACTCGGTGCTCTCAACGATGGCATAGTCCTCCTGTGTCTCGAACATCATGCCAAAGATCGACGACCGAGGTAGCGTCTTGTCGATTCGACCGGATAGATCGGCGAAGGCGTTGCCGCTCAGAAACTCCTCGACGAAGCCCGGACCATCATGGGAATACGCCCGTTCGATTCGCTCACGGGCGACATCGGGGCACATCGCCGCACCGTACACCGCAAGGTTTCCACCCTTGGAATGACCTCCGCACAAAAGCGGCCCGTCAATCGCATCCGCCGCCTCGTCTACATAACGCGCCGCGGATTCCTGGGCCGGCACAGGACACCGGAACGCCATGTTAAAGTCCTCTTTCCAGCCCACAATCGTGCTGTCGGTCCCCCGGAAGGCAAGATAGCTAAACCCCGCCGGAAATCGGAACGTCATGGCCGCAAACTGCTCCGTTGTCTCGGCATCACTCACGCTACGATAGCCGCAAACACGAACGCCACGGTAGCGAGGGCTTGCTGCCACAGCCTCCAACAGGGCACGGCTCCCCTCCGGATCCCACAGGTCGCCAATCATGTCTTGGTAGCACTCGGCGCGCAGCAGCTCGCGTACGTCTAGGCCCTGCCAGTTCGTCAGCTCCGCCATATCACCCGGCAAACGCAAATAGGACAACCACGCAAAGACCAGGCTATCCACCGCGCAGAACGGCCGTTCCTCAAACGGATCAAACGCCGTCTGGGCATAGGTCAAAGACGATATGAGAAAGCCATTGGGGTCGCCTCCCCCGCGTTGCAGTTTCTTTCCGCGGGCTCGGGGTGCCACAATGGGCTTTGAGTATCGGCCCGTG
>JAGZYM010000007.1:0-110708 GCA_018377855.1 Collinsella sp.
ATTTGTCATTCAAAAGGCAAGGCATGACCAGAAGGTCTATGCCTTGCCTTTTTCATGCCAACTTGTTCGCTCTGGACGTCGCTCGCTGTCCGTCCTCTATCTGCGGCGTTGACTTGGTTGACACTTAGAACATCGATGTAGTCATTGGGGACGTTCTTAAACGACTACCCAACGGATATTGCCCACATGGCTCGCATGACAGTCGTCTCTTTTATGTTTCCTTTAGCCGTTGCTGCCTAGGATGGGGGTTAGTCGGCAGGAAGGGAGCGTCTATATGGACGACGCGAGCGAGCGTGCAATCGAAGAGGACATGCTCGATCAGTTCAATTACTTTGATGATGAGGATGAGGAGCTAATCGACCGTCGCGAGCCAGCGCCGCTTGATTCCTTTGATTTGGTCGATGAAGAGGCTGATGAGGTTGAGGGTGAATCAGTGGAGCCCCCACAGCCTTCGCGCCTTGACTCGCTGCTTTCGAGAGCTCCCATGCACCACGGCGTTCGTGCCGGCGCGCTCCATATGAAAACTGACTGGCACCAGATCGTGACGGCAGGCGATGAGCTTGCCGTCGATGCGCCGCTCACCGATAAATCATCCATCATCTGCCGCACCGGCATGCTTATGCTGGCAAGCGGAACGGGTGCCTGGCGCGTGCGCGATACCATGAATCGTGTTGCCGCCGTACTCGGTGTCACCATCCACGTTGACTTAAGTCTTCTGTCGTTTGAGTGCACCTGCATCGAAGATGGTCACTGCTTTAATGAGGTCGTCAGCTTGCCCACAACGGGCGTCAATACCCATCGCATTTGGATGATGGAGAGTTGCCTCAAGGAAATCGAGACCTATGGTCGTCGCTTCACGGTGCACGAGTATCACGAGATGCTCAAGACCGTTGAGAGTTCAAAACCTGATTACGCGCCTTGGCAACAGGGCCTTGCGGCGGCCTGCGCCTGTGGCGCCTTCGTTTTTTTGCTCGGCGGCGGCCCTATCGAGATGGCCTGCGCGTTCGTGGGCGCGGGTGTCGGCAACTTTGCCCGCTCCCATATTCTCAAGCAAGGCCTTGGTCAGTTCAGCGCGCTGACGACCGGCGTTGCGCTCGCTTGCGTTTCGTATCTGCTGGCATTGCTCGGCCTTGGCCAGGTCATACCGGGGGCAATGTCGCACCAAGAAGGCTATATCGGCGCCATGCTCTTTGTGATTCCCGGCTTTCCGCTCATTACGGCAGGCCTCGACATCGCTAAGCTCGACATGCGAAGCGGTATCGAGCGCCTTTCATATGCCGTATCGATTATTGTGATGGCGACCCTCGTAGGTTGGATGGTTGCCGAGTGTGTTGGCCTGGCGCCGGACGACTTTGCCCCACTGGGCCTTTCGCCGCTTGCCCTTACGCTCCTGCGCGTGGTGATGAGCTTCGTTGGCGTATTCGGCTTCTCGGTGATGTTCAACAGCCCGGTAAAGATGGCCGCGGCAGCTGGGTTGATCGGCGCCGTTTCCAATACCCTGCGCCTTACGCTCGTCGATGCGCCGACGATGATTCCCTTCCTGGGCCTCAGCACGGGAATGCCTCCCGAGGCAGCAGCGTTTATCGGCGCGCTGGTATCGGGTCTGCTGGCAAGCTTGGCCGAAGTCAAGCTCACCTACCCGCGTATCGCTCTCACGGTGCCTTCGATTGTCATTATGGTGCCGGGTTTGTATCTGTATCGCTCGATGTATTACATGTGCACCTTCGACACAGTCAATATGCTCGGTTGGTTTGTGCGTGCAGTGCTCATCGTGGCGTTTTTGCCCGTTGGTCTGGGTGTGGCACGTACACTCACCGACCCTCGCTGGCGCCACACCAGCTAATTGGTGCAAAGGGGACAGGTTACTTTGCACCCCCAATGAGTTGCGGTGAAATAGGGACTGAATTGCTGCTTAAAGGGTCAAAACAGTCCGTATTCCACCGCAACTTATGGGGTCGGGGGGGGGGGGATTATTGGTGCCCTGCATCTCCATAAACTCAACGCTTACGAAGCGCGCGCCGTTCGTGTTAGGGTAGTTCCACCACATAAGTAGTCGCAGACGCACGTACCACGGGCGGGCGAGATGAAGTCCCAACAGCTCCATCTTGCCCGCCCGTTTTTGTTGCGTGGTGCCGCGGCGTAACACAGAAAGGACAATGCCCTTTATGCCTATCAACAAACGAGAGAGCCTGCTGTTCACCTTTATCATGTGCTTTTGCATGGTGCTCTGGATGAGCATCTACAACGTTGCCCTGCAGCATGGGGCCATCAACGGCGAGGTTGTTGCCGCCGCGTGGCTCGGCTTCCCCGTTGCCTACATTTTTGCCATGTGCTGCGACTGGTTTGTTGCCAGCCCCCTTGCCAAGGGTTTCGCCTTTAAATTCCTGGTCACGCCGGGCAAGAGTTCGCCGCTTGCCATGACGCTTGCCGTCAGCTCCTGCATGGTCGTTCCCATGGTCATCATCATGTCGCTGTACGGTGCCTGTGAGGGTCTGACGCACATGCCCGGCGGCATCCTTGCGAACCTGTATTCCGTGCCCGCGATCTGGATGATCAACATCCCGCATAATTTTGTGATGGCGCTGCCGTGGAACCTTTTGGTAGCCGGTCCGATTTCCCGCTTCGTCTTCCGTCGCGCCTTCCCTGTGGGGACGGTTTTCGAGGAGGAGCATGCCGAGCTCTTGGAGCAGGCTATGGCTCCTGAGTGCGAGTAGCTCGCTTAGGGATCTGCTGAGCGCGGGCGACTTGCTTGGTTGGAGCCCAAAGCGTGGATAGCTCTCTCGGCGACATCGCGGGCGTGAGCGGTGCGCATGACCGGAGGGCCCGTGCTGCTCCGTTGCCCGACGTGCTAGCGCGCAGAACAATCTGTTGGTGCATTCGGCGGCTGCTGAAGCGTTTCGGCAGCCGCTTTTTATACGGAGTTTAAATACAACAGTCTGTTGTATTACGTAGAGTGGTATATCTCTAGCGGGAAAAATGCGAGAGACGGAGCATTATGGCGTTGCTAGTAGGACTGGACGTAGGGTCGACGACGACCAAAGTTTACGCGATGCACGAGGATATGACCGAGGCGTGGTGGGGATATCGCCGCCACGGGGCGTGTCAGACAGCGAGCGTGCGCGCCATGCTCGGCGAGCTCGCCGAGCGCTTTCCCCATGAGTCACTGCGCGTTGCGGTGACCGGCTCGGGTGCGCGCGATATCGCGACCGCGCTGGGCGCCTCGTACGTTCAGGAGGTGGTCGCCAACGCGCTCGCGATCAGCAGGTTCTATCCGCAGACGCGCTGCGCCATCGAGCTGGGCGGCCAAGACGCCAAGATGATCTTCTTCCGCACCAACGATAAGGGAGACATCGAGGTTGCCGACATGCGCATGAACGGCTCGTGCGCAGGCGGTACCGGTGCATTTATCGACGAGATGGCAAAGCTCATGGGGGTCGGCACCGAATCGGGCGAGTTCGAGCAGCTCGCAAGCCGGGGAACGACCGTCCACGAGGTCTCGGGCCGCTGCGGCGTGTACGCAAAGACCGATATCCAGCCGCTGCTCAACGAGGGCATTCCTACCACCGACCTGGCGCTTTCGGCGCTTCACGCGGTCGCCCGCCAAACGATCGGCGGTCTGGCCCAGGGTATCGACATCGAGCCGCCGGTAATCTTCGAGGGCGGTACGCTCGCCTACAACCCCACACTGGTCCGCGTGTTCCGGGAGCAACTGAATCTATCGGACGATCAGGTTATCGTCCCGCGCGATCCGCAGATCATGGTCGCGCGCGGTGCCGCCCTGTCGCTGACCGACATGTTCGCATCGTCCCAACCGATCGACCTTCCCGACGCTTTTGTCCGGCTGGATAAGCTCGAGACGGTCGCGCCCGCAAGCGGGGAGGGACGTCTTGCCCAGCCCTTTTTTGCCACACCTGCCGAGCAGGCGGATTTTACGGCACGCCATGGCAAAGAGACGCCGGCAAGGGGTCCGGATGCGTATGCGCCCGGAGAGACGGTGCGTGTGGCGCTCGGTATCGATTCGGGGAGCACGACGACCAAGTTCGCCCTGGTCGATGAGGCGGGTGAGCTTGTCGATTCGTTCTACGCGTCTAATAACGGCAGACCGCTCGACGTCGCCCAACAGGGTCTTGTCAGCTTGAAGAACCGCTGGGAGACAGCGGGAGTCACGCTTGCGATCGATGCCGTGGGCACCACGGGATACGGCGAGGAGCTTTTCGCGCGCGCGTTCCACGCCGACTACCATACGGTCGAGACGGTCGCGCACGCCCGCGCCGCGTGCGCATGCGTTCCCGATGCGACCTTCGTGCTCGACATCGGCGGACAGGATATGAAGGCCATCTGGCTCAACCACGGCGTGCTGACCGATATCGTCGTCAACGAGGCGTGCTCTGCGGGCTGCGGCTCGTTCCTCGAGGGTTTTGCCAAAAACCTCGGAATAGCCGTTGAGGATATCGCGACCGAGGCATTTTCGTCCAAAGCCCCCGCCGTTCTCGGCAGCCGCTGCACGGTGTTCATGAACAGCAGCGTCGTTTCCGAGCAGCGGCGCGGTAAGGGTCCGGGCGACATCATGGCCGGTCTTTGCCGTTCGATTATCGAGAACGTGTTCACCAAGGTCATTCGCGTTTCAAATCTCAACCGTTTGGGCGACAAAGTCGTCGTCCAGGGCGGCACGTTCCGAAACGACGCGGTGCTGCGCGCATTCGAGCAGTATCTGGGCAAACCCGTCACGCGTGCGCCCCACCCGGGGCTGATGGGCGCTATCGGTATCGCCCTGCTCGCGCGCGAGGAATGCCGCAAGGGCGACGCCGGCACGTCGTTTATCGGGCTCGATGCCGTGGAGCGCTTCGAGCATCGCGAGTTCGGCGGCGTTACCTGCCGTCGGTGCAACAACCGCTGCCAGCGCGCGGTCGTGGCATTTGGCGACGGCTCGCTTTACGTCACGGGCAATCGCTGCCCGCGCGGCGGCGCCATCTCATGGGATGAGCTCGTGCGCGAGGTTCCCGCGGCGGAGGAGCTGCGTCCGCAGGGTGCTTGCGAGGCACAGGCACCCGGCACGGGGCGCGACCGGACCGCGGCTGCCCCCAATCTCTTTGTCGACCGCGAGAAGCTGCTGTTCGAGTCGTACCCCACGGTTCCCGTCAGCGGGGGGCGCGATGTCACGATCGGCATTCCCCGTGTGCTCGAGTTCTGGGACACCATGCCGTTCTGGTCGACGTTCTTCAGCACGCTCGGCTTTAAGGTGCGCGTCTCGGGACGCAGCACCAAGGCGATGTACGAGCGCGGTCTGGCGCACGTCACATCCGACACCGTGTGCTTCCCGGCCAAGCTCGTCCACGGGCACATCCGCAATCTCGTCGACGCCGGCGTCGACCGCATCTTCATGCCCATCATCACGACGGTGCCCACCGAAAACACCGCCTCTACCAGCGAGTGGATGTGCGCCGTCGTAAAGGGATACCCCTACGTGATGCGCAATTCCGATAACCCGGAGGAGCGTTTCGGCGTTCCGTTCGATACGCCGCTGTTCCACTGGTACGACGAGGGCGACCGAAACCGCCAGCTCAAGGCGTGGTGCAAGGAGACCTTCGATATCGATGCCGACCTGGTTGCCAAGGCGACCGAGCAGGCGGACCGCGCGCAGGAGACGTTTGAGAACCAGCTGCAGCTGCGCGGCAGGCAGGTGCTCGAGAACGTGCACGAGGACGGCGGCTACGCGGTGGTGATCGCTTCGCGCCCGTACCACAACGACCCGCTGGTCAACCACGGGCTGCCCAAGCTCTTCTCTGAGCGCGGCATCCCCGTGCTGACGCCCGATGCGGTGCCGGGGGTCTGCAACGTCGATCTTTCCAACAGCCGCATCGACATCGTGAACAACTATCATGCGCGCATGCTGTCGTGCGCGGTCATCGTCGCATCGACGCCCGAGCTCGAGCTCGTGCAGATGGGCAGCTTCGGCTGCGGCCACGATGCGTATCTCACCGACGAGATCGCGCGCATGATGGGCGAGATGGGCTCCAAGGTTCCGATGATGATCAAGCTCGATGAGAGCGACGTCGCCGGTCCCATGGGCATTCGCGTGCGTTCGTTTATCGAGTCGGTCAACCGTCGTCGCGCGGAGGAGCGTGCCGAGGGCGCCCGGGTGCACGCGGTCCATCCGCTCGACGACCCGTATAAGGTCAAGTACACCAAGCGCGACCGGCACGACAAGATCGCGCTGGTCCCCAACACCTCCCATGCGTTCTGCAGGCTCATGACCGCGGCGATGCGCAATCAGGGCGTGCGCGCCGAGGCCCTTGATATCGGGCGCGAGGATGCCATCCGCCTGGGCAAACGCTATGTGCACAACGACATCTGCTTCCCCGCGCAAATCGTGATCGGCGAGGCGCTCGCGGCACTCGAGAGCGGTAAGTACGACCCGCACGACGTCGCCGTGGTGACTGGCAAGTATATCGGCGACTGCCGCCTGACGCACTACATGCCCCTGCTGCGCCGCGCGCTCGACGACGCGGGATACGACTATGTCCCGATGCTCACCAACGACGACGTCGATGCCCACAATGCGCATCCGGGCTTCAAGCTCGGCCTTGGCCCGAGCATCCAGATCGCCTACGGTCTTCCCATGATCGATGCCCTCGAGGCCATGCTTAGGCGCATCCGTCCCTACGAGCTCGAGAAGGGCGCGGCGGACGCTGCGTTCGACCGCGCGCTCGATGAGGTTATCGAGGGCATGGAGCGCTCCGGGCTGAGAGGCCAGGCGACGGGCTTCAAACGCGCGCTTGCGATCATGGACGCCGTTCCGTACGACCGCTCGAACCCGCATCCGACCGTTCTCATCGTGGGCGAGTACCTGCTCAATTTCCATCTCGGCGCCAACCACGAGATCGAGCGCTACCTCGAGGACAACGGGCTCGAGGTCATCGAGGCGCGCATGACCGACGTGATCCGCAAGACCTATTTCTACAAGCATGCGCAGTCGCGCGAGTTCCACGTCGACCTGTCGCTGCCCGAAAAGGCCTGGTACGCCACGGCGGACAACCTGTTCGAGCTCGCGCACGACCGTTGCGACCGCCTGGGCGCGGCGAGCCCGCTCTACGAGCCGCCGACGCGCATGCCCGAGCTCGTGCGCGCGAGCGATAAGATCCTGCACCATACGTTCGATGCGGGCGAGGGCGTGCTGATTCCGGCGGAGATTCTCGAGCACGCCAAGCGCGGCTGCCGCAACTTCGTGATCCTGCAGCCGTTCGGGTGTCTGCCCAACCATGTCGTGGGGCGCGGGCTCATCCATGCGCTCAAGGAGCAGTATCCCACGGCGCAGTTCCTGCCGCTCGACTACGATCCCGACGTGAGCTTCGCCAACGTGGAGAACCGTCTTCAGATGCTCATCATGAACGCCAAGGCGCAGGGGTGCGGTGAGGCGCATGGCGAGACCGCGTAAGGACGCCGATGCGCCCGATGCACGCACCCGTATCATCGAGGCGTTTTGGGAGCTCATCGAGAACAACAGCATCTTCGAG
Organism: Collinsella sp.; assembly: GCA_018377855.1. GTDB lineage: Bacteria > Actinomycetota > Coriobacteriia > Coriobacteriales > Coriobacteriaceae > Collinsella. The sequence goes on from JAGZYM010000007.1 coordinate 7,515, forward strand.
CTGTCGGTTGGCGAGGTGACCCGCGCCGCCCAGTGCAATCGCGGAACGTTTTACTACTATTTTCACGATTTCGATGAACTCGTCGCCATCGCCATAGCCCAGCTGCTGCAGGATAACGAGCTCATCACCGATGCCCTCTGGCATTTTTCGAGCGAGGGCGACCTTTCGGCGTTCGACCGGCGCGACGTCCGCTGCCTGCTGCAGCGCATCGTCATCACCATGAGGGCGGGTGCCGCCGAGCAGGTCGTGCAGGGCATCCATACGATCATCATCGACCGCGTGAGAGAGATCGTCCACCCCGACGGAGAAGAGCTCAAGGCAGATTCGAGCTTTGCGGTGGGCTTTCTGGTCTCGGGCATCATGGGCTTTGTGATGGCGGTCGGCTTTGCCCGGGAGGGCGGCGAGGAGATAGACCTCGAGCAGCCGGGGGACAGCGCGTGCGCGTACCTGAGGGCGGTCGCCATGCAGACGGTGGAAACGGTCGCGCAAGTCGAGGGCGTCGATACATCCGAGCTGCTCGAACGCGTCTCCAAGGAGGCCGATGCCTATCGCGCATCGCGTGCGACGAGTCCCGACGTGGTGAAAGACGCCTAGAGTTTCTCTTGCGGGGCGCCTGTCGCGCATCGCGCGGTGAGTCCCGCGATGCGGTCATAACCTGCATTCATGTGAGCCGGGTTTATAGATATTCCTCCAGCTGTTAACATAGACAACCTGTGGGTAAAGAGACAAAAGCGCCGCCGACGGGCGGGCGTTTTGATTTCGATGAACTCATGTAAGGAAACGAGCATGTTAGATAGATTTACCGATCGAGCGCGCAAGGTCATGTCGATGGCCAAACAGGAGGCGCTCGATCTGCACTCAAATAAGGTGGGCACCGAGCACCTGCTGCTCGCACTCGCCAAGGAGGACGAGGGCATCGCTGCCGAGGCGCTGCGCTCGCTTGATATCTCCTACGACGACATCATGGACACCCTCAAGGAGGTCCAGACCACGGTTCCCGAGCCCAGCGAGGAGACCGAGGCTGCCAAGCTTGCCTTTACGCCGCTCGTCATTAGCGTGATGGAGCGCTCCTTCCGCGTGGCACGTGAGAACAACCAGACCTACGTGTCGACCGAGCACTTGCTGATTGGCATCGTCGAAGAGGGTAACGGCATGGCCATGGACATCCTCATGCGCCTGGGTGTGTCGTCCGCCTCCATCAAAAAGGCTATCGAGAAACTTACCGCCAAGGACCAGGACAAGAAGCGTCCGCTCGCCGGCGCCGGTGCCGGGCGTCCCGGTGCGGGCCTGCCGTTCTTTAGCGGCTCGGACGCGTCGCAGCAAAAGGGGAGCGGCACCGATACGCTTAAGCAGTTCGCCACCAACCTTACGCAGAAGGCGCGCGACGGCGAGCTCGACCCTGTAATTGGTCGCGAAAAGGAAGTCCAGCGTATGATGGAGATCCTTTCGCGTCGCACCAAGAACAATCCGCTTATCTTGGGCGACCCCGGCGTGGGCAAGACGGCCATCGTCGAGGGTCTGGCTCAGCAGATTGCAGCTGGCAACGTGCCCGAGAACCTTATGAACCAGAACATCTGGACGCTCGACCTGCCGGGCCTCGTTGCGGGCGCCAAGTATCGCGGTGAGTTTGAGGAGCGCCTCAAGAACGTGATCCAGGAGGCCACCGAAGCTGACGACGTCATCCTGTTTATTGACGAGATGCACACCATCATCGGTGCCGGCTCTGCCGAGGGCTCCATCGACGCGAGCTCCATGCTCAAGCCCGTGCTCGCGCGCGGTGCCTTCCAGATTATCGGCGCCACCACGGCCGAGGAATTCCGCAAGTACCTCACCAAGGACCCGGCCTTCGAGCGTCGCTTCCAGACCATCGATGTCGAGGAGCCGAGCGTCGAGGACACGGTCAAGATCCTGACCGCGCTCAAGCCGCGCTACGAGGAGCACCACCATGTGCGCTATACGCAGGGTGCTATCGAGGCCGCCGCGAACCTCTCCGACCGCTACATCCAGGATCGCTTCCTGCCCGATAAGGCCATCGACCTCATTGACGAGGCCGGCGCCCGCGCCCGCATCGCCGCCAACCGCGCGCCCGAGCCGGTGCGCGAGGCTGAGCATCGCATCGAGGAGCTCAAGGCCGCCGCGCAGGAGGCCACCGAGAGCGACGACATGAACAAGGCCGCCGAGATCACCGAGCAGCAGAAGGCCGCCGAGATTGAACTCGCCGAAGCCAAGGCCGCCTGGACCGCCGAGCTCGACGCCAGCCCGCTCACCATCGACGTGAGTCAGATTGCCGACATCGTGTCCGTGACCTCTGGCGTGCCGGTTTCCTCGCTCACCGAGAGCGAGAGCCGGCGTCTGCTGCAGACCGAAAGCGTGCTCAAGACGCGCATCATCGGCCAGGATGAGGCAGTCGAGGCCGTCGCCAAGGCCGTGCGCCGCAGCCGCTCGCCGCTCAAGGACCCGCGTCGTCCCGGCGGCAGCTTTATCTTCCTGGGTCCCACCGGCACAGGCAAGACCGAGCTCGCCAAGACGCTCGCCGAGTACCTCTTTGGCAGCAAGGACGCGCTCATCAGCTTCGACATGTCGGAGTTCGGCAGCGAGTTCGAGGTCTCCAAGCTCATCGGTAGCCCTCCGGGTTACGTGGGCCACGACGAGGGCGGTCAGCTCACCAAGGCCGTTCGCCGTCATCCGTACTCGGTCGTGCTGTTCGACGAGATCGAGAAGGCGCACCCCGACATCTTTAACATTTTGTTGCAGGTGCTGGAGGAGGGCCGCCTGACCGATAGCCAGGGCAAGACGGTCGACTTCCGCAATACCGTGATCATCATGACGTCCAACGTGGGCGCCCGCGAGATTGCGCAGGATGCGAGCGTCGGTTTTGGCACCACCGGTGAGCAGGGTCTCACGTCGAGCGAGATCAAGGGTCGTGCGATGGGCGAGCTCAAGCGCCTGTTCCGTCCCGAGCTGCTCAACCGTATCGACGATATTGTGGTGTTCCAGAAGCTCTCGGGCGAGAACCTGACCAAGATCGCTCACCTGCTGGTGGACGACCTGCGTCAGCGTTTGATTGCCAACGGCATGAACATCAAGCTTACCGATGCGGCCTACGACAAGATTGTGGCGGAGGGTACCGACCTCACCAACGGCGCGCGTCCGCTGCGTCGTGCCATCCAAAAGCTCATCGAGGATCCGCTGTCCGAGGAGCTTCTGGCTGGCGAGTGGGGCGAGGGCGATACCGTCCTGTGCGACGTGGTCGACGGCAAGTTTGTCTTTAGCCACGGCACGGGTGAGATTCCGGCGCCGCGTCCGGCGGGTGCACTCGGGGGCGATACCGCTCCGGCGGCGCCGCACACCGGAAACGCCGCGCCTGTGAGCAGTGGCGTGAGCTCGGGCCCCGGCGGCATGATGCAAGCCGGTTCCGGCGCGCTGTAGGGCGTGGCGACAATTTGATACGCGCAATCGAGGCGCTCCGGAAAGGGCGCCTCGATTTGTAGAGCTGCGGAAGTTGTGACCGTTACGCTATACGGTCCACCGTTAGCCGATGATGCGAGGGCGCTCGGCGTTTTCGACTGGTTTATGCACGCAAAGTCTGGGAATATACAAGTCGCATGTCTTACTGTCTAACCAGTTGCGCCAAGGAGGCACCATGGACTACAAGATTACCGGCTACGAGCCCGCCCAGCTGTTCCATTTCTTTGAGGAGGTCAGCGCGATCCCCCGTGGGTCTGGCAACGAGAAGGGCATCAGCGATTTCCTGGTTGCGTTTGCCAAGGAGCGCGGCCTCGATGTGCACCAGGACGAGGTCTACAACGTCATCATTCGCAAGCCCGCATCTGCCGGTGCCGAGAATGCCCCGACCGTAATGCTGCAGGGCCACATCGATATGGTGTGTGACAAGTTGGGCTCCGTTGAGCACGACTTTACGACCGACGGTATCGACCTGGTCGTCAAGGACGGCGTCCTTACCGCCAACGGCACCACCCTGGGCGCCGACAACGGCATCGCCGTCGCGCTTATGCTTACCGTGCTCAACGACGATTCGATTGCCCATCCCGCCCTCGAGTGCGTATTCACCACCGACGAGGAGACTGGCCTGGTCGGCGCCGAGACGCTCGACAAGTCCCAGATTAGCGCCCGCACCATGATTAACCTTGACTCCGAGGAAGAGGGCGTTGCCACCGTCAGCTGCGCCGGCGGCGTCGTCGTTACCTACACCTGCCCGATCGCGCGCGAGCATAAGACCGGTAGTACCCTCACGCTCGACATCTCCGGCCTGCTGGGCGGTCACTCCGGCAGCGATATCCACCTGGAGCGCGGCAACGGCAACCTCATCATGGCCCGCATCATCGACCGCCTGATGGTCGCCGGCGAGCCCGCCATCGTTAGCTTTAATGGCGGCACCAAGGACAACGCCATCAACCGTGAGTGCAAAGCTGTTCTGGTCTACGCCGACCACGCTGCCGCCGAGGCCGCGGCCCAGATCGCAAAGGGCATCATCGCCGACGTCACTGCCGAGCTCGAGGTCTTCGACCCCGGCTTTACCTGCACCGTCGAGATTGCCGACAACGCCGAGGTCGAGGCCATGGACCAGAAGTCCGCGCTTGCCCTCATCCGCGCCCTGCGTCTTGCCCCCAACGGTGTGATCCGCCGCAACGTCGCTACCGACGGCTCCGTCGAGGTTTCCTCCAACATCGGTGTGGTTGCCACTTCTGACGACGAGGTCAAGATCATGCTGTCCCCGCGCTCCTCGATCACCTCGCTGCAGAACGAGTTCAAGGACCGCCTGCAGACGCTGGCCGATGTCCTGGGCTTCGACGCCAAGTTTGAGTTCGAGTATCCCGGCTGGAGCTATGCCGAGCATTCGCCGGTCCGCGACGTCTTCGTCGAGAGCTATCGCGAGCTCTTTGGCTCCGAGCTGCGCATCGAGTCCATTCACGCCGGCCTTGAGTGCGGTCTGTTTGCCGAGGCCCTGCACGGCCTGGACGCCATCGCCGTGGGCCCGACGCTCTCCGATGTCCATACCCCGGACGAGAGCATGGAGCTCGCTTCTGCCGAGCGCTTCTACGAGCTGCTCATCGACGTCCTCAAGCGCCTCGCTGCGTAAAGGTTGCGCTAGCAGCAGTCCGAGTCACGTGCTAGCGGATTGCAAATGACATTATGAGAGGGGGCACCCGGTCTTTTGCGACGGGTGCCCCCTCTCTTTTGTTTGATAATTGCGAAATTACGGCCACCTAGTCCATTTCTGCCCTGATGAGGTCGAGGGCGCGCTGGCAGTTTTCGCGGACGGGGCCGAGCATATGCTCGCGCAGGTCCGCCATGCCGGGCAGGTCGGCGTATTCGTCCATGACCTCTTCCATGCAAATGGGTACCTCGTAGGCGAGGTCCATCATGGTCGCAAAGCAAAACTTCTCGGATAGCCCGGCATCGGTGAGCGTCGCCTCCAGCGTGGGGTCGCCCATACCGTGGTATCGGCGGATAGCGCCTGGACCGATGCACCCCACACGATTTTCGCCGCCAACGCTCATGGCAAGGCGCGCCCGGCGGCGCATGCGCTCATACGCCAAACCCGACGCGACATCGTACATTCGAGCCATCATGGCTGCGCCGTCGTTTCCAAGGAGCAGGGAATAGTTTTTCGCGTGCGCATCCGGTGCGCCGATGATGGCGTTAAAGAAAAGTATCTGCGTAAACAGATACAGGTTAAGTTGATGGTGGCTCGTATTTACGAGGAGCTCTTGAATGTCGCGTGTGGTCGGGCCGCCGTCTGCCGTGTACTTTTGGGCGGGCATCACCCCAAGTGCCTGACAGAGGTCTTCTTGATGTAGGCGCCTGATCGTTCCGTCTTTGACTTTCACGCGGTCATAGCGCTCAACAATGAGGGCAGGTTCGTCCTCAAACATACGATATTCGACGTTTGCCGTTGCGATGCCGGCGCGCTGGGCGCTTTTCATGCAGACAAACTCATTGAGAGCCTCGAGTTTAAATCCGATAACGCCATTTTTGAAAATATGCGTCGTGGGCGAGGAGCCCATGCATTCGCACCAGCGGCCGTTTATGAACGCGAGCGCGAACTTGCCCTGGTTGCCTCCAAGTGACCAACTTTCATCTAGACCCATCCACGATGCATCGCGGTCATCTCTGATCGACTTGAGACGAAGAGCAATTTCGTGGTTGTCTATAGGGCGGTATTCGCCAGCGCGATGCAGGACGGCGTCGGTATCTTCTTCGGCACAAAACTGCACGCCGCCCGGACAGTCGAGTCCGATATGGCTGAGCAACGCAACGGGATTGTTGGGCCTAACGTCGAATTCGGCGGCAATCGCTTTTCGTTGGTCCTCGCTGTCGGGTAGAAGGCCAAACAGGTACGGATTCATGACCTGTTGTCCGTATGTGCGATTCGATACGGGTATGTTGGTCGATAGGGCTGGCCCGTCATAGTCATGATCGTAGGTAAAGCTGATAAGACCGTTCTCATCTTGCGTGAGCGTTCCAGCAGGCACGCCGCAAATAATGGTCCGAAGTGATGTTCTGGCCATTGGCTATTTCCCTTCGGGCATGGTTTGGCTAGATGCGTTTGTGGCAATCGAGACTCCGAGATTGGACATGGCGAAATCGGCGAAGACCTCGTCGTAGAGTGCGGATGTAAAGGGGGCATCTGCAAGAGCCGGAATGGTTGTGCTGCGACGGTTGCGATGATGAAGACGTTGGGCGTGATGGCGTCTGGAGGTGCTGCAAGGTTGATCAGCGTGCGGGGCGTCGACTGGTTGCTCATTTTTCGTTTCGCCTATATCCCCTTGAGCGGCGAGCGCCAGTCCAAGAGCACCGAAAACTGCCAGCAGCTTGTCGAGCCGAATGCCCGTGGCATCTCCCAGCTCGAGCGATGCGAGCAGGCGTTCCGAAACACCGGCTTTTTTAGCGAGGGCAGCACGGGTGATCCCCTGCGCCTCGCGCGCCTGACGCACGTAGATGCCGGCTTGGCGCGGCGTGGTGATGGGAAGGGTATCCATGGCAATCTCCTAACGTGCAGACTTTTGCATCCTAGTATGACATGCAAAAGTCTGCATGAAAAGGCTCATGCAAAACTCTGCATGAGGCCTCATACGGACGTTTAGTTTTGAAGGGTGTTTTACAGCACCAAAAAACCCAAGTGTTCCAGCAGGATCTTGAGGCCGATAAGGATGAGCACGACGCCACCCACGATGGTGGCGGGTTTTTCGTAGCGCGCGCCAAAGGTGTGGCCGATCGCTACGCCGGCGACGGAGAAGATAAACGTTGTGACGCCGATAAGCGATACAGCGGGCACGATGTCAACCGAGAGCGCGGCGAACGAGATGCCCACGGCCAGGGCGTCGATTGAGGTGGCGATGGCGAGGATCAGGTACTCGCCCAGTTCAATCTTCTCGGCATCCTTGCCGTCGCCTTCATCCTTGTCCTCGGTAAAGGCCTCCCACAGCATTTTGCCGCCGATGAAGGCGAGCAGGATAAAGGCGATCCAGTGGTCGATGGGGCCGATGATGCTCATGAATTGACTGCCAAGCGCCCATCCGATCACGGGCATGCCTGCCTGGAAGCCGCCAAAGAACAGGCCGAGCACTACGGCGACCTTAAGGTTGATCTTCTTCATGCCAAGGCCCTTGCAGATGGATACGGCAAAGGCGTCCATCGAAAGGCCAACGGCGAGCAACACGAGCTCTGCGAGTCCCATAGTCTGGCTCCCTCTCTGCGGGCGGGCCCGCGTGTACCTCTTGGGGGAGTAACAAAAAAGACTCGTGGCGTACGCGTTGCGCGCACAGCCACGAGTCTCGTTCATTAAGGCAAGCCAGGCCGCATCGGCCAGTGTGTTGACTTGCCGCGCCACCGGAGGCGAACCCGATCACGCGACTACTCCCTCATTTATGCGAATCCCGATGCTACCACATAAGCAGCTCATTTGGATTGGGGCTCTCAGCTGTGTTCGCTCATTCTGTAAGCATCGGATTTTGCGGGCGTCACAGGGGCAAACCGTGAGAAACTTATTGACGTTTATGGAGCGTATACGATGGGAGCGATGCCTTGGATAAGAACGAGCTGCAAAAGCGTATGGAACAGGCCATCCGCCTGACTGCCCCCGGTCAGCCGATCCGCACCGCCCTCGACATGATCATTGCCGGTCACCTGGGCGCCCTTATCTGCGTCGGCGACACCGAAAACGTGCTCGCCGCCGGTAACGACGGCTTCCCGCTCAACATTTCGTTTACCTCGAACCGCCTGTTCGAGCTCTCCAAGATGGACGGCGCCATCGTTATCGATGGCGACCTCACCCAGATCCTGCGTGCCAACTTCCACCTCAATCCCGATCCCTCGCTCGCCACGAGTGAGACGGGCATGCGTCACCGTACTGCCGCTCGCATGTCGGTGCTCACCGATGCCATCGTGATCTCGGTTTCGGCTCGTCGCGCCGTCGTCAACGTGTACGTTCACGGCAAGAGTTACGAGATACAGCCCGTCACCACCATCATGAGCTCGGTCAACCAGCTCGTCGCCACGCTTCAGACCACCCGTCAGTCGCTCGACCGCTCCTTGCTGCGCCTGACGGCCCTTGAGCTCGACGACTACGTCACGCTCGCCGACATCACCGGCATCTTCTCGAGCTTCGAGATCATGCAGCAGGCAAAGACCGAGCTTAAGGATTGCATTGTCAAGCTGGGTAACCAGGGTAAGCTCGTGCAGATGCAGCTCGAGCAGCTCGCGGGCTCCAGCATGGATACCGAATACGACTTGATGATCCGCGACTACGCAAGCGATTCCTCTGAGGCCAACGCCGAGAAGATCCGCGCTGAGCTTGCCCGTATGACGCCCAAGGACTTGTCCGACCCGCAGCATGTGGCGGCAGTTCTGGGCTATGACGACCTGGACGAGGACTCCGTCATGACACCGCTGGGCCTGCGCACGCTTTCGCGCGTGTCCGTCGTGCGCGACGGCGTGGCCGAGAAGATCGTCGACGAGTACGGCTCGCTGCAGGAGCTCATGGACGACATCAGCGAGGATCCGGAGCGCCTGGGCGACTTTGGCGTCAACAACCCTGCCATTCTTGCGGACTCGCTGTACCGCATGAAGGGCACCAAACAGGGGAACGCATAATGGCGCCCGTATGCGCCGTGGTCGTTGCCGGCGGCAGCGGCCAGCGCTTTGGAAATCCCGGCGGCAAGCAGCTCGTTAACGTGGCGGGCCGTCCGCTCATGAGCTGGTCCATCCGCGCGTTCGATCGTAGCGACAAGGTCGGCCATATCGTCGTGGTTTGCCCTGCCGAGCGCCGTGCCGAGATGCGCCGCTTGGCTATCGACCCGTTTGACTATGACACGCCCATCAGCTTTGCCGATGCCGGCGATACTCGTCAGGATTCCACCCGCGCCGGCGTGCACGCGGTGCCGGCGGGTTTCGAATATGTCGCTATCCACGACGGCGCCCGTCCGCTCATTACGACCGAGGCCATCGACCACGCTATCGACGTGCTCGTGAGCGACCGCTCGCTCGACGGTGTCGTGTGCGGCCAGCCCGCGATCGACACGCTCAAGATCGTCGATGGCGACAATATCGTCGAGACGCCGCCGCGTGAGCTCTACTGGGCAGCGCAGACGCCGCAGATCTTTAGCGTCGATGCTATGAAGCGCGCCCATGCTGCAGCCATTGCCGAGGGCTTTATCGGCACCGATGATTCGTCGCTGGTCGAGCGCATGGGTGGGCGCGTCCGCTGCGTCCAGAGCCCGCGCGATAACCTTAAGGTGACGGTGCCCGAGGACCTGCGTCCCGTAACCGCGATTCTGCTTGGCCGCATGGCCGAGGGAGAGGACCTTCCCCATGTTCAGTAACCTGCGCATTGGCCATGGCTACGACGTCCACCGTCTGGTGGAGGGGCGTCGATGTATCATCGGCGGTGTCGACATTCCCTACGAGCGCGGCCTGCTGGGCCACTCGGATGCCGATGTGCTCGCGCACGCCTTGGCCGACGCCATTCTGGGCGCCTGCCGCGGGGGAGACATCGGCAAGCTATTCCCCGATACCGACCCCGCCTATGAGGGTGCTGATTCGATGGTGCTGCTCGCTCGCGTGATGGGCTATGCGCGCGAGCTGGGCTTCGAGTTTGTCGATGCCGATTGCACCATTGCCTGTCAACAACCCAAGATCACCCCGCACCGCGATGCCATGCGCGCCAACCTTGCCCATGCCCTGGGCGTTGACGTCGAAAACGTGGGCGTCGCCGCCACTACGACCGAAAAGCTCGGTTGGGAAGGCCAGGGCGAGGGAATCGGCGCCTGGGCCGTCTGCCTGCTACAGAAAACCGTTAAGGAGTAACGAATGCGTATCTATAACAGCGCTACCCATAAAAAGGAAGAGTTCCAGCCCATCGAGTCCGGCAAGGTCCGCATGTACGTGTGCGGCCCCACGGTCTACGACAACATCCACATCGGCAATGCCCGCACGTTCATCAGCTTTGACGTGATTCGTCGCTGGCTCATCGCGAGCGGCTACGAGGTCACGTTTGCCCAGAACCTCACCGATGTCGATGACAAGATCATCAAGCGCGCCAACGAGCAGGGCCGTACCGCCGCCGAGGTTGCGACGGAGTTCTCTGACAAGTTTATCGGCGTTATGCGCGCCGCCAACGTGCTCGATCCCGATGTGCGTCCTCGCGCCACCAAGGAGATCGGCCCCATGATCGCCATGATCAAGACGCTCATCGAGCAGGGCCACGCCTACGCCGCCGATAACGGCGACGTGTACTTTGCCGTGCGCAGCGATCCCAACTATGGTCAGGTCTCGGGCCGCAACATCGACGACCTTATGGTTGGCGCGCGCATCGAGGAGAACGAGGACAAGAACGACCCGCTCGACTTTGCCCTGTGGAAGGCCGCCAAGCCCGGCGAGCCCAGCTGGCCGAGCCCCTGGGGCGAGGGGCGTCCCGGTTGGCACACCGAGTGCGCCGCCATGGTGCACCGCTACCTGGGCACCCCGATTGACATCCACGGCGGTGGCTCCGACCTTGCCTTCCCGCATCACGAGAACGAGTGCGCCCAGGCCACCTGCGCTTGGCACCAGGGCTTCTCCAACACCTGGATGCACACGGGAATGCTGCTGGTTGACGGCGAGAAGATGTCCAAGTCGCTCGGAAACTTCTTTACGCTGGCCGAGGTGCTCGAGCAGCACTCTGCCGCGGCCCTGCGCCTGTTGATGCTGCAGACGAGCTATCGCTCGCCGCTCGACTTCTCCTGGGAGCGCCTGGAGGGTGCCGAGAACTCGCTCACGCGTATTGCCGGTACGGTCGAGAACCTTCGTTGGGCTGCGAACCATGCGACGGCCGATGCCGATGCGGCTGCCGCCGAGGCGTTTGCCGCCAAGGCCGCCGAGACCCGCGCCGCCTTTAAGGAGTGCATGGACGACGACTTTAACACCGCCGGTGCCATGGGTGCTGTCTTTGGCTTTGTCACCGAGTGCAATCAGTATCTGGAGCAGGCGGGCGATGCTGCCGACAAGGCCGCAGTCCTGGCTGCCGCCGATACGCTGGCCGAGCTGCTCGATACGTTTGGCGTTGAGCTTCCCGAGCCCAAGGTCGAGTTGCCGCTGGGTCTGCTGGGTGTTGCCGCCGGTCTGGTTGCCTATACGGGCGACGACGTGGACGAGGCTGCTGCCAAGATTCTCGAGGCCCGCGCCGAGGCCCGTGCCGCCAAGAACTGGGATCTGGCCGACGCCATCCGCGACCAGCTCAAGGACCTGGGCCTCACCATTGAGGATACGGCCGCCGGCACCCGTATCAAATCTCTCTAATCCCCGCGGGTTTCCCAAGCACCCGACCTTGCCGTTCAAACCGTCGCTCGCGTACTCAAGTACGCGTCGCTCCTCTTTCACGGCAATCTCGGGCACTTGGAAAACCCGTACCGACCGCTTGAGCTATTCGTCTTAAGCGGTCGCTTCTTTTGTCCTGTTTGAAAATTATTTAAAGGAGGCCGTTTTATGGCCGACAATCGCAAGCGTGTACCGCGTGGAGGCAAGCAGGCTGCTTCTGGCTCGCGTCCGATTCGCCGCAACGACCGCGCTGCCGCTCCCAAGGGCCAGCGCGAGCGCTCACAGGCTGCTCGCCCGCAGCGCGAGCGTAGCCGCGATAACGTCCAGGTTCCCAAGGGCGAGTTTATCGAAGGTCGCCGTGCTGCCGCCGAGGCGCTGCGTACCGGCTTTCCCGTCAAGTGCGCGCTCATCGCTGAGGGCGGGGAGCGCGATGCCGCCTTGTCGCGCCTGGTCGACGACCTCAACGCTGCAGGCGTCCGCATTAAGTATGTGCCGCGCGCGCAGCTCGATGCGCTGTCGAGCCATGGCGCTCACCAGGGCATTGCGCTCGAGGTGGGCAATTTCCCCTATGCCGATGTTGCCGATATCCTCGACCGTGCGGGCGACGGTCCGGCGCTCGTCGTCGTGCTCGACCATGTGACCGACGACGGCAACTTTGGCGCCATCGTGCGCTCCGCCGAGGTCGTGGGCGCGGCGGGCGTCATCATTGCCAACAAGCGCGCCGCCGGTGTGACCGTCGGCAGCTACAAGACTTCTGCCGGCGCCGTCATGCACCTGCCCATCGCGCAGGTTCCCAATATCGCCCGTGCGCTCGATGACCTCAAGGCCGCCGGCTTTTGGGTGGGCGGCGCCTCCGAGCACGCCGAAGGCAGTTGCTGGGATGCTCCCTTCGAGGGTCGCGTGGCGCTCGTCATGGGTTCCGAGGGCGACGGCATCTCGCGTCTGGTGCTCGAGAAATGCGACTTTTTGACCAAGCTTCCCCAGCGCGGCATGACCGAGAGTCTCAACGTGGCCCAGGCGACCACCGCTCTGTGCTTTGAGTGGCTGCGCCGCAATGCCGGCGAGCTCATGGGGGAGGAGTAGCGCATGTCCAAGAAGAACCGCGCCAAGTCCAAGGCCAAGCGCTTTGGCGAGGGCTCGGCCAAGCCTATTGTTTCGGCCGCGACCTACGGCGTGGGCGGCAATGCGTTTGCGCAGGCTATCGCCGACCCAGTCTCGACGGTACACTCCAACAAGCCTGAGCTGCTGGTGGTCGACGGTTACAACGTGATCCACTGCACGCCGCGCTACGAAAAGCTCGTGTACGACCATTCCGACGATCCGTATTCCAGCGACGTTCACGATATGGCGCGCACCGCGCTCATCAACGACGTTGCCGCGTTTGCCCAAGGTCGGTACGAGGCCGTAATCGTGTTTGACGGCGCGGGCAATATCTCCAGCGAGCGCCCCAACCTGCCTGCTCGCGGCGTGCGTATCGAGTTTTCGCCGACGGGCGTATCGGCTGATACCGTGGTGCAAAAGCTCTGCATCGAGGCACGCGAGGAAGGCCGCGCGTGCTCCGTGGTATCGAGCGACGGCACGATCCAGGCTGTCGTCATGGGCAAGGGCGTCACGCGCATCTCGAGCCGTATGCTGGTGGACGAGATCAAACAGATCGATAACGACGTTCACGAGGCAGAGGAAGCTCCGCAGATCAAGATGACCTTGGGCAGCCGCCTGAGCCCCGAGGCGCTGGCCAAGCTCAAGGCCCTGCGCGGGAGGTAGGGGAGTTGGCGGGGCAATGCTGCCTCGCTAACTCCATTCAGCGATGTCGATCATTCTTTCGAGGCGCCACGTTAGCGCCTCTTTTAGATAAGGCAGTCTCGCTGCTAGGGCATCGTTTTTAGACAGAATCTCGATTGCCTCGTCGACAAAACCTTCGAGTTTGTCCCCGTCAAACCAGTTCATATCCTCAACAAGCAACATTTGTTTCGCGGGACTTGAATGGAACTGCGCGCTGGCAAAACTGTGCTCTCCTGCCCTAAGCTCATCTAGAGATATGTTGCACCAGAGCGATGAGCCCGAATCGAAGATGGGGGCTGGTCTGCAGACTAGTGAGTTGACGTTTCGCACGAGGCCGAAGTTGCGCCAATGACGATCGTAGTTGGCAATAATGTCGTCACATACGATCATGCGGTCAAGGGCATCCTTGACGCCTGTCACCCCGAGCTCCTCGCAGTTTGCTACATATCGCTCGTAGTCGGTTAGCCGTTCATCTGCGTTTGCGTGCTGGTTTACATAGAACGCAGGGACATACTCTTCTTCATCAGTTAAGAAGACATCGCATGTGCTCAGGGCGGAAGTGCCCGTGCCCTCGAGCGAGTAAGGCACATAATCGCAGGCGTTTAGGATGCGACGGTGGAGCGCGGTCGCCACCAGCTCGTTATAAGGTTCCTGGTCCAGGTGCGCTCCTGCCTTATGCAGAATTCGACGTTCGCCCTCGCACGTCCAGTACTTTTGAAGATTGCCGTCCGAGGTGTTATCGGGCTTTGCGGCAGCCGCTTTTCCCTCTGGGGCAAAGGGTGCAATGGACAGCGAGACGTCATCAAAGGCGTTATTGAAGAAGTTGATATCCTTCCAGGTGAGACCGGAACCTTGGGGCCTAATCCAATACTGGTCGGATAAGGAGAGGCCGAGATTTCGCTGGACGAGTTCATCGGGAACATCGACTGCGGCTTCTGCAAGCAGGGAGGCTAGCCCAATGCGTGCGAGCGGGATACCGCGGCCGCGCCACCAGATGCGGAAGGAGTCTAGCGATATGGGGCTATTAGGGCCAAATACTCCAATAGGGGCGTGGGCGTAATCGATGTCGGCACCGATGTGGGTAAAGTCTTTTCGCGATGTACTGTAGACCAGCTGAGCGACTTCGTACGTGCGGTTCATGAGGGTGAACGCTATCTCGCTCTTACCGTGGCCGCGGCGGGGACGTCCTCCCGTTTTGGTCACGGAGCGGAGTCGCGTATCGACGCTGTCTTTGTCGATGAGCCATACACCAGAAGCCTTGCGGGCCTCAAGTGCTCCGTTTTTTATGAGCTCCTGCACCCTGCGCGGAGTGATGCCGAGCAGTTCGGCTGCTTCCTTGGTAGTAAGCATCGCGAAACCCTTCGTTAGAACGAATAGTTTTATATAAAGCAATTGTAATTAAAACTATTCGTTTTGACGAATGGTTTTGAGATTGGGGGCGAACCGACAGAAATGAACGGGCCTGGTACCTGTTGTTGCTGGATTTTGCATATTTGTATAACGCTGTGTGGCCTGTTGCGCCTCGTCCGCAATTCCTTTATTCTTAACTGGCTTCGCGCGAAAGCGCCAAGTGTGCCAGTGTGGCGCAACGGTAGCGCAACTGATTTGTAATCAGTGGGTTGCAGGTTCGATTCCTGTCACTGGCTCCATGAGAGTTTCGGGCTCTGTTCCCTTGTGGGACAGGGCCCGTTTCTATTTAGGTGGTGCGCCATCGGGTTAGCGCCCATTCCGTTTTTGGTTTGTCTCGTCCTCCAGTTTGTCTAAATCTGTAACACCAAGACCGATATTTGGCATCTAACTGTTACAGATTGAGATAAAACTTAGGGTGTTTCAGGAATATCTTGATCTGTAACATGTAGAAGCGGAATAGGCCTCTTGCTGTTACAGATCGAGACAAGGGCGGGTGCGGACCTGGACGTCCTGCTCGAGCGTGGATTTCTGGACACGCGAGAGAAGAAAAACTTCCGACCGGAGAACGAGCGTGGATAATTAACTTGGATGGGGAGCTAAGGTAAACACCGATTGTCTATCGAAGGCTTTAGAAACAACGACCCCGATTTCATTGTGGAATCGGGGTCGTTTGTGCCTCAAGAATCCGAATGGATTAATCGAGCCCCTAAGGGACTTCTTGGGTTCTTGCTAACGGTCTGCCGAGGATGTCCCCAATGCAAACAGCGGGCATTTACTCAATATAGTTGGGATTCTTCTTGATAATCACGCGTGCAGCGATGAACGAGACGACGATGGCGATGACGGCGACAACGCACGCCAGTACGAAGTTGCCCATGGATCCATCGGGAGCGATAAAGATCAGCGCAGAAAGAAGACCGGGGCATGCTCCCGCAACATACTCCTTCAGGACGAAGATACCTGCAGGGAGTCCCGCGCAGAGGGCGCCGATTGCCGTGCCGACAAGCAGGCGGGGACG
The DNA here is from genome assembly GCA_018377855.1 of Collinsella sp. Classification (GTDB taxonomy): domain Bacteria; phylum Actinomycetota; class Coriobacteriia; order Coriobacteriales; family Coriobacteriaceae; genus Collinsella. The sequence goes on from JAGZYM010000007.1 coordinate 23,542, forward strand.
CTCGATGAGGCAGCCGTAAAATGCGGGCTCAGTTACGCCGCAAAGTGCGGTGACGGCAACCGTGGTGACCATACCTCTCTTCTCCTTGTTGCCTTTCATTGCAGTTGCCAAGGCGAGACTCGTGCCGCCAATGCAGAGGTTTGAGATGAAGCCAAAGATGATGGGCGCCCAGCCGAGCTGCGCCAAGCTCGTAACTTCGATCGCGATGTAGGCCTTATCAAGACCGAGCATGACAAAATAGGGGTTAAGGGCTGCCAGGATCGGGGTAGCGATAAATGCCACGTTATCCATGAGCCACGTGGCGGCATCACTCAGCGCGTAGCCCATCATGCTGCCGGCGGGGCCGAGGATAAGCAGCTCAACAGGCACGACGATGAACATGGTGAGCAGCGGCTTCAAGAACAGTTTGGTAATGTCGGGGATGATTTTCTGAAGACCGCGATCAACAAAGTACATGAACACAACGCCCAGTACGATTGGCACCACCGTGCTCGAGTAGTCATTCGTCGGGATGGGGATGCCAAGAAAGTCGAGACCCTCAGCACCGCTAATAGACGAGCTAATCATGATTGCGCCCAGCAGTGCGCCCATGATAGGCTGCATCTTCATGACGGCGGCGAGCTGATAGCCGAGGTAAACGGGCAGGAAGCTAAATGAGGCGCTGAAGATCGCCAGCAGAACCTGGGCGGTTCCGCTATCGGTGCTCAATCCACAATAATTGACCAGGAGATTCTTGATCGAAAGAATGAGTCCGCCAACGATGAGCGCCGGGACGATGGGCATGAATACCTGTGCGGAGACATTTCCGAATTTCTCAACTAGGCTCATGGCAGTGTTGCCGCTTTTGATACCCTCTGCAAGATCCTTGGCGGTTTGGGCATCGTCGGCAACCGCGCCTCCGCCGACTTCGATTCCCGCGAAGTCGAGGAAGTCGTTGTAAGCCTCGGTGACGTTGGGGCCGATGATCACCTGAAGCTGGCCACCGCTGACTACTGCCCCGAGCGCCTGGTCGGCCGATTTGGCGAGCTGGAGATCGATGATCGAGGTGTCTCGTGCGTCGATGCGAAGGCGCGTCGCACAATGAGTTACCGATGTAATGTTCTCTTTGCCGCCAACAGCCTTTAGGACTGTTTCGGACATTGCCTGATATTTCATCTCTTTCTCCTAACCTTCCTGCTCCTGATACTTCGAGATAAGGTCTCGGTACCAATACCAGCTCTTTTTGGGGGTGCGCTCCAGATTGTTCTCGAAGTCGATATGGACAAGTCCGTATCGTTTTTCGTAGCCGTTGATCCAGCTATACAGATCCATCGTCGACCAAAGGTAGTAGCCCTCAACGCGTGCGCCGTCACGCTTAGCCCTCATCATGTGCTCGATGAACTGGCCCAGAAGCTCGATGCGGTCATCATCGTGGATCATTCCGTCTGCGTCTGGTTGCTCATAGGCGCCATGTCCGTTTTCCGTAATAAAGATGCGGGGCGCGTCATAGCGCTCATGGACATCCATGATGGTTGAATACATGCAACTTGGGAGTATTTCGCGGCCCCATTTATTGCGGGGAACATTGCTGTCGCGGGCGCTTTCAAACAAGGGTGCAATGCATTTTCCTTCGACCTTTTTGCTCGAACCGCCCTTATTGTTCGCCGAAACGGCAAGCTCTCCACCGTGCCAGTCGGTTACATACTCTCGGCAATACACGTTGAGTCCAATAAAATCGACTTTACCGTCTCTGAATTCTTCTACGTCATTTGGGGATCGATAGAGCGAGACGCCAAGTTTTTCAAGGATTTCGTCCATTTCTGGCGGCAGTTGACCCTGAAGTGCTGGTGCCAGAATCATGCGATTGGCGAAAAAGTCTGCGTATCGAAATACGTCATCGGGGTGCTCGGTTGCCGGGTCGAGTTCGACAACGCCGCCATCGTGGACGGCGCCGATGATGCCGTCGTAGCCCATTTGACGATATGCTCGGACTGCGAGTGCGCTTGCGCGCATCAGGTTGTACTGAAACTGCATGTACGACTGAACGTCGAGCGATCGATTGGGGGGATAGTTGCCCAACATGTTTACGCAGTAGCTGTAGAAATGCGGCTCGTTAACGGTAGCCCAGATTTTGACGCGGTCTCCAAAGCGCTCAAAGCAAATCTTGGCGTATTTGCAGAACCACTCTGCCATGTCGTTGTTCAGCCATCCGCCTTTGCAAGCAAGCGTGAATGGCAGATCGTAATGGAACAGCGTAACGTTGGGCTCTATGCCATTTTCGAGGCAGCAATCAATGACCCGATTATAAAAATCGATACCCTTTTCATTCACTTCGCCGATACCCGTGGGGATGATTCGACTCCATGAAAGAGAGAAGCGATAGGTGTTTTGTCCGCCTTCTTTCATCATGCGGATATCTTCTTCATAGCGATGGTAGAAGTCGCAAGATACATCACCGTTAACATGGTTGATGTTCTTATTGCTTGTGTGGTTAAAGAAATCCCACTCGCCGAGGCCTTTGCCGTCTTCGTTCCAGGCACCCTCGCACTGATAAGACGCCGTGGCGGAACCCCAGAGAAACGGCATGTTGTTCACGTTGCCCATGAATCCCCTTTCCATCATTCAACACGGTGGATACGTGTGACGGAATTACGATTAAGATGACGTCAACTGATTTGAATCATAGGAGAACGACCAAAGCTGTTTGATTCAATAAATGAACCATAATATCGAGGAGAGCGGAAAGAGAGATCACGTGAATATCAATGACTTCGATGTGCTCAATCGCATTAGCTCCATCATCAACAGCGAGTTTGGGTCAAACGATGCCGCCATCGCTCGATATCTCATCGCTCACATTAGGCGTTCGAGCGAAATCAATGTTGCCGCAATAACCCGCGATGCATTCGTGACCCGTTCCGCTGTTCGTCGTTTCTGCAATCGATTGGGCTACCAGTCTCTTAGCGATTTGAAAGAATCATTTACTCAATCAGTCTTTCCAAGCGACTTAAGCCATCGAGAGGAGGAATTTGGCTACGAGGAGTACAGGGCAGAGCTCGACGTTCGCATGATCGAGATGTTCGCTGAGGTTGAAAGCGGCGTGTCCGATATCGCTATTAAGCACCTTGCCGACGAAATTGATGGCCATAAAAACGTTGAAATCTGGTGCACCAATAATGTGAGCGCCAATCTCGTACGATTTCAGCAGGAAATGTTTTATGCGGGCAAGATAGTTCGCATAGTTGCTGGGGCTAACGTCGCGGAATTGAAAAACATGGGAGACGCTTCGCAGTCATTGATAATTCTCGTATCGGTCTCCGGGCTATTTGCGTCACAGGCGCGAGAGTATCTTGATTGCCGTTCGGGCAGGAAGATTCTAATTACTGCGTTTAGCAACGATGACAAATCGAGGTCTTTTGACCGTGTATATCGTCTTGGCAATGCGGGAAACGGAATTGACCGACTCGGCGTTTATTCGAAATACGCCATGACCTATTTCTTCGACTTGCTATCGTCGTGTTACTTGAGCCGCTACCCCTGCACCAAGGGGGAGCCGCTCTATGGGTCTACTTTGGTCTGGCCCGAGTAGTAGCGGCTCTATAGTTCTCCCGTCTGGAGAATGAGAGTGGATAATCTCCAACTTTGGGCTTAGAGCCGCGCTAAAAGCGGGAGATTATCCACGCTTGAACGTGCCGTGGAAGCACGATCGCGACCTATGTAATAGTGCAAGGTAATAGTGCGAGAGGGTCGTTATCGAAGGTTGATGCTGCAGACGTACTCCACCGTGACAAAGTGTTCCCTTGGGAAATGTTGCCAGCGCAGCCAAATCCACCGTCCTCCATATCCAAACTCAGAAAAACAGCAGGTCAAAGGTATATAGATACGCCCGGCACCGTGTATCTAGAGGTTTTCGTTGACAGCCCCCAAGGTTGCATCGTATTATCTTTTTCGTTCGCGGGGGCGGCGGTCCAAAAGACCAAAGAACCTGCGGATACTTGAACGATTGGGAGTTTGCCCGAGTGGTTAATGGGGACGGGCTGTAAACCCGTTGGCTCTGCCTACATAGGTTCGAATCCTATAGCTCCCACCCGTCAAGTGCCTGTATAGCTCAGTCGGTAGAGCACTTCGTTGGTAACGAAGAGGTCACCAGTTCAAGTCTGGTTGCAGGCTCCATCCGGCGGTGTAGCTCAGTTGGTTAGAGCACACGGTTCATACCCGTGGCGTCACTGGTTCGAATCCAGTCACCGCTACCATAGGTAACACGGTGGCTTCTCAATAGTATGTTGAGAAGCCACTATGGTATAAAGGCAAAGTCCCGTCCGGGGACGACCTGTTTAGAGGAGGGCTTTATGGCCAAAGAGAAGTTTGAGCGCACTAAGCCGCATGTTAACATCGGCACCATTGGTCACGTCGACCACGGCAAGACCACGCTGACCGCTGCCATCACCAAGGTTCTCTCCGAGACCGAGGGCTGCAAGGCTGACTTCACTGCGTTCGAGAACATCGACAAGGCTCCCGAGGAGCGCGAGCGCGGCATTACGATCTCCGTCTCCCACGTCGAGTACGAGACTGCTGCCCGTCACTACGCTCACGTTGACTGCCCGGGCCACGCTGACTACGTCAAGAACATGATCTCCGGTGCTGCTCAGATGGACGGCGCTATCCTGGTCATCGCCGCTACCGACGGCCCCATGGCTCAGACCCGCGAGCACATCCTGCTCGCCCGTCAGGTCGGCGTTCCCTACATCGTCGTCTTCCTGAACAAGTGCGACATGGTCGACGATGACGAGCTCATCGACCTCGTCGAGATGGAGACCCGTGAGCTCCTCTCCGAGTACGATTTCCCCGGCGACGACATCCCCGTCATCCGTGGTTCCGCTCTGGGCGCTCTCGAGGGCGACGCCAAGTGGATGGACGCTATCCGCGAGCTCATGAACGCTGTCGACGAGTACATTCCGACGCCTGCTCGTAACAATGACCTCCCGTTCCTGATGGCCGTTGAGGACGTTATGACCATCTCCGGCCGTGGTACCGTTGCTACCGGCCGTGTCGAGCGCGGTGAGCTCAAGCTCAACGAGCCCGTCGAGATTGTCGGCATCAAGGATACCCAGAACACCGTTGTTACCGGTATCGAGATGTTCCGTAAGTCCATGGACTTCTGCGAGGCTGGCGACAACGTCGGTCTGCTGCTCCGCGGCATCAAGCGTGAGGACATCGAGCGCGGCCAGGTTCTCTGCAAGCCCGGTTCGGTTACCCCGCACACCAAGTTCACCGGCGAGATCTACGTTCTGACCAAGGAGGAGGGCGGCCGTCACACCCCGTTCTTCGATGGTTATCGTCCTCAGTTCTACTTCCGTACCACCGACGTTACCGGTACGGTCAAGCTCCCCGAGGGCACCGAGATGGCTATGCCTGGTGACCACATCACCATCGAGGGCGACCTCATCCACCCGATCGCCATGGAGGAGGGCCTGCGCTTCGCTATCCGCGAGGGTGGCCACACCGTTGGTTCGGGCATCGTCTCCACGATCATTGAGTAAATTAGCTCTTTGATATAGCTGACTTAGAGAACCCGGCACTTATATGGGTGCCGGGTTCTTTTCTGCAATGGATATTGAGCCGTTGCTGGTGTCGAGAGGATCGACAATGGTCCTGGGCGCACCGTCGATTAGCTCTCGTTGGCTTCATTGATGTGTTCCAAATATGAATGGATCCACCGAGAACCAATTGATTCGAGGTTTTCATTGACAGCACTTATATAGAGCTGATAAAGTACCAACTCGTGCCCGTACGGGGCGGAAATGAAAGGTTCAGGATACATGCGTACTCTAGTTACTCTTGCGTGCACTGAGTGCAAGCGCCGCAACTATACGACCACCAAGAACAAGTCGACCATGCCTGATCGTATGGAGATCAAGAAGTATTGCCCCTGGTGCCGTCACCACACGCTGCACAAAGAGACTCGCTAGTCTCTAGTCACATACGCCAGTAGTTCAATTGGTAGAGCATCGGTCTCCAAAACCGAGTGTTGAGGGTTCGAGTCCTTCCTGGCGTGCCAGTCATTATTCCGTAAGCTCCCACTTGGGGGCTTACGGTTTACTCATGTATAAGCGCATTGCGCGGAGGTAACCCAAATGGCCAACAAGAAGAACAAGAAGAAGGCTCAGCAGCCGGCACCTGCCAACAACGCTGCCGCCAACTCCAAGGTTGAGGCCAAAAAGGCCGTTGCCAAGAAGAACGAGAAGGCTGCGAAGTCCAAGAAGAACGAGAAGCCTGGTTTCTTCGCCCGCACCAAGAAGTATTTCGCTTCGGTGAAGTCCGAGATGAAGCGTGTTACGTGGCCCGATAAGAAGGAGCTCGTGAACTACTCGGTCGTCGTTTGCGCTTCTCTGATCGTCGTCGGCGTCGTCATCGCTCTGCTCGATGCTGGCTTTGGCGAGGCTCTTGCTCTGTTCTCTGGATTGAGGGGCTAAACCATGTCTAAGCGTTGGTACGTCGTTCACACTTACTCTGGATACGAGAACCGCGTTAAGTCCGATCTCGAGCATCGCATCGAGACTATGGGCATGCAGGACCGTATCTTTGATATCGAGATTCCTATGGAGCGCGTCACCGAGATTAAAGAGGGTGGCAAGCGCGAGACCAAGGATTCCAAGATTTTCCCGGGTTATGTCCTGGTCCGCATGGAGATGGATGACGATGCTTGGACGTGTGTTCGTAACACGCCTGGCGTCACCGGTTTCCTGGGCGGCAACGGCAAGCCCGCTCCGCTTTCCCGCGACGAGTACAACAAGATGACTCGTCGTCCCGGTAAGGGCGATTCGCCCAAGCGCACCTCGGTTGATATTCAGGTCGGCACGTCCGTCCGCGTCACCGATGGCCCGCTTACCGACTTTGATGGCAAGGTCTCCGAGGTTAACACCGAGGCTGGCAAGCTCAAGGTCACGCTGATGATCTTTGGCCGTGAGACGCCGGTCGAGCTCGACTTTAACCAGGTCGCTGTCATCGCTTAAGTTTTTGTCCGTTCGCGCGAGCGTGCTTCTTCTGTGACTGCTCATCTCAGGAGTGCTTCTAACACGTGCGTGCTTACGATATAGCAAGTACTTCACACTCGTGATTCGAAAGGAATGACCATGGCTGAGAAGAAGGTTGCCAACGTCATTAAGCTCCAGATTCCTGCTGGTGCAGCTAACCCCGCTCCTCCCGTCGGCCCCGCCCTGGGCGCTGCTGGCGTGAACATCATGCAGTTCTGCCAGGCCTTTAACGCCGAGACGCAGGACAAGAAGGGTGACATCATCCCCGTTGAGATCTCTGTCTACGAGGATAAGTCCTTCTCCTTCATCACCAAGACCCCGCCGGCGGCTCACCTCATCAAGAAGGAGCTGAACCTCAAGTCTGGTTCCGCTAAGCCCCAGGCCGACAAGGTTGGTCAGCTCTCCCAGGAGCAGCTCACCAAGATCGCCGAGATCAAGATGCCGGACCTCAATGCCAACGACATTGACGCCGCCAAGAAGATCATCGCCGGTACCGCCCGCTCCATGGGCGTCACCATCGCTGAGTAGCGATTTCTTTAGGTAATGACGGGTGCTCCGACCGGGGCGCCCGTTATATGTGTGCAATAGGGCACACGATACGATGTGGGAGGGCATAAGCCCGTTTAACCACAGGAGGTAATGCACATGGCTAAGCATGGTAAGAGCTATAAGGCCGCTGCCGAGAAGATCGACCGCGCCACGCTCTACACCCCCCTTCAGGCTGCCAAGCTCATCAAGGAGCTCGACACCGCCAAGTTCGACGAGACCGTCGAGGCCCACTTCCGTCTGGGCATCGATACTCGTAAGGCTGACCAGAACATCCGTGGTTCCATCTCCCTGCCCCACGGCACCGGCAAGACCGTTCGTGTTGCCGTCTTCGCCGAGGGCGAGAAGGCCCGCGAGGCCGAGGCTGCCGGCGCCGACATCATCGGTTCCGACGAGCTTGTCGCCCAGATCCAGAAGGGCGAGATCAACTTCGACGCCGCTATCGCTACGCCGAACATGATGGCCAAGGTTGGCCGCATCGGTAAGATCCTTGGTCCCCGTGGCCTCATGCCGAACCCCAAGCTCGGCACCGTGACCATGGACGTCGCCAAGATGGTCTCCGAGCTCAAGGCTGGCCGCGTTGAGTACCGCGCCGACCGCTATGGCATCTGCCACGTGCCCCTGGGCAAGAAGTCCTTCTCCGAGCAGCAGCTCGTTGAGAACTACGCTGCCCTGTACACCGAGATCCTGCGCGTCAAGCCCTCTTCTGCTAAGGGCAAGTACGTCAAGTCCATCTCCGTGTCTTCCACCATGGGCCCTGGCGTCAAGGTCGATCCCGCTGTCCAGCGTGACTTCCTGGCTGAGTAACTGCTAGTTACTGCCTGAGCAAAGCAAGCATTGTTAAAGAAACCCGGTTCTGCCTTGTGCAGGGCCGGGTTTCTTGCTATCTCGGGCCAAAACCACCACAAAGGGGACAGGCACCTTTGTGGTGGTTTTGGCACTTTGGCGTCAATGTTATGGCATCGCAGCGAGCCGGTTCCAAGTGCCCCAGGTCGCCCCGAAAGAGGAGCGACGCGTACTTTGGTACGCGAGCGACGGCTTGAGGGGCGAGATGGGGTGCCTGGGGCCGGCGCAGCGTCAAGCCTTAAAGGTGGTTACCAGGGGGTTCTGGCGGTAGAGGACTCGATGGCCTCGTGGCGTTTGAGCTCGCGGCGCATGGTTTGCGAATTGAGCCAGGCTGCCTGCCAGCCACGGATGGGGTAGCGTGTCTCGTCCAGTTCAAACTGCGTATAGCCGCAGGCGTTGATGATCGTCGTCCCGCACGCATGTTGCCGCTCGCGCTGAAAATCGGGACCGTAGCTCTGGTGCACATGTCCGTGCACCATGAAGTCGGGGCTCCAGGACTCAAGTGCTGTGTTAAAACAGTCGAATCCTCGATGTGGCAGATCATCCAGATCGCCCATGCCGGCGGCGGGCGCATGGGTCAGCAGGATGTCGCAGCCGCCGACCATCCTCACTTTGCGTGACAGCTTGCGCATGCGCTTGGCCATCTCGCGCTCGGTGTACATGTTGGCACCGTCTCGATAGCGCATGGAGCCGCCAAGCCCCGCAATGCGGACGCCGCGATACACGTAAACGGTGTCTTCGACGCAGATGCATCCACCCGGTGCATGACGTGCATAGCGGTCATCGTGGTTGCCGCGCACGTAGATGAGCGGCTTGTTGATGACGGTGACCAAAAACTCAAGATAGTCCGGGTCCAGATCGCCAGCGGACAAAATCAAGTCAACACCCTCAAAGCGTTCCTTGCGAAAGCATTCCCAAAGGCATCGCTCTTCGGTATCGGCTACGGCAAGGATCTTCATAGGGCGTGGACTTTCGGCTCATCGTTGGGCTGCGGAATGGCACCTACCACGTTGTCGGCCAGCCAGTCCATCTCGACGATTTGCGTGCTTGGCAGCGGGGGAAAGCCCTCGATCTGCACCACGCCGTCTTGGCTATGGAGTTCGCCGCCAAATGGATTGATGGAGCCCTCGACGATGCCATTGCGGAGCAGCTGAACAAGCTTGCGCGTCTGATAGGGCAGGCCCGGAGCGTAGCGAATGTCGATTACGCCCGAGCTCATACCATACCAGTAGTTGACGGCGCGAACCTGGCTATCGTCACTGGTCTCATCCCAGGTGCCATGCAGCAGGCTTTGCACGATAAGCTCGTAGTATCGGCCCCAGTTCCATACCGGCATGGCAATGCCGACGACCTTGCCATCGACCAGGCGGTGGAGTCCGTAGGCCGTGGGGTCTTCGAGTGACTTTGACATGTCGGCGCCGGTCATGACGCTCACGCCTTCGCGGCACATGGCCTCGGCAAGACCGCCGGCGGGCACATCGCCCCAGGTGAGGATTACCTGCGCGCGTGGGTCGAGCAGCGAGGCGCCAATCGCAAAGGCGTTGATCTCGCTGAGTGCGCCTGAGGCGAAGACCGACGCGTGGTAACCGATGCGGTGGTTGTCCGCCATGCTGGCGGCAAGGGCGCCCAGGAGAAACTTGGCCTCGTACATCTTGCCAAAGTACGAACGGACGCTTTGATGGGGAAGGCCGATAGAGCAGTTGAGGAATCGCACCTGGGGATACTCAACGGCAGCCCTGAGCGTATATTCCATCAGGCGGTGCGAGGTCGAGAAGATGACGTTCGCCCCGTGCTTGACGGCGGTCTCCACGGCGGCGTAGAACGCGTCCGGATCGTGGCGGTCCTCGAACGCCTCGGTGCGCACGATACCGCCAAAGTGCTCATCGAGATACTGACGCCCTTGGTCGTGCAGGCTGTCCCAGCTCGACGTCGCACAGGGGAACTCATGGATAAAGGCGATGCGCAGGGGGTTGGCCGCCGAATAGACGGTCTTGCCCATAAAGAAGTTGAGCACACCGGAAGTGGACTTGGCGGGCGTCTCCTCCATGTCGACGCTCGGTGCTTCGACTAGATTGACCTTGTCCTCGTCATTTTTGCCGGCGATGACCAGCTCGCGCCAGATCTTGCACAGGCGGTTTACGACGATATCCGTCGGCGTATCCAGCAGGCGGTCCTGGTTGTACACATTGAGGTAGACGAGCATGGCATCGGCGGGCGTAATGTCCAGATGGTCGCCGCCCGCGCGAAGGTAGGCGCGCTTAAAGAGTAGGAAGGTGTGGCGCAGGTAATCGACCTTTTTCTGTGGCCACTTTTCGACAAGGTTTTGACCGAGCATCTTGGTGAGCGTTTCGTAGCTTCCCTCACGCGAGAACTCGATCTCGTATAGGGGGCAGACGCGCCAAAACGCGCAGAACTCGCCGTACAGGCGGCTTTCGACGGAATCCCATGTGCCGGGGTAGAGACGGGTGACCTTGGCCGAAACCGTCGGGGCGTCCAGGAATTTGAGGACGCTGACGCGCTTGTTGCCCTCCTGGACGTAAAACCGATGCATGAACTCGGTGACGATGATGGGGTCGCGATAGCCCTCGGTCACCTGGATGTCGTAGAGGTTGGACCACTTGCGGGCGAACTCGGTGTTAAATGGCAACAGGGGCATAAAGTTGCACGAAAAGGCAGACTGACGGCCCTTGGTAACCGTGCCGACGACCATTTCGAGCGGAATGTCCCTTAGGCCGACGTTCTCTCGCTGACCTAAGGGGAGCTGGGCGACGAGGCTATCGAGGTCCGTAAGGTACGGGTGCTCGCTTTGGCTGATGGCGCGACGGCGTCCCTGCTCGCCGCGCTTGCGTGCTTGACGATAGGCCTCTTCCATGGTGTCTACTCCCTTAGTCGTTTAAACAACGATATAAACCATGGTACCACGATGCGAAACCACCACAAAGGTGCCTGTCCCCATTGTGGTGGTTCACCTTTATGGAGGTGTTAGGCGATGATGGGGGCGATGGCGCGGATGCAGGCATCGGCTGCCGTGAAAGTGGTGCTGTCGTCGCTGACGATAAAGATGATCTTGCCCTTGATGCCAAAGTCGCCGATTTCGCTAAAGAGCACGTAGGGCTCCTTGTCAAAGCCCGAGATGGGAAGCACGGCGGCCTTGGTGGCGTCGGTGAGCTCATCTGCCAACGCGTCCAGTGAAGCCCACTTGGACGTGTCCTTGACCGCGACGGGGACGGCTACGCGCCCAAAGGGCATCAAATGCACGAGTGTGTTCTTGGAGATGTTGGAGTTGGGGACGATGATGGTCTGCCCGCAGGCGTCCTCGATGGTCGTATGGCGCCAGGTGATGTCTTGGACCACGCCCGACACGCCGCCGACCTCGATATTGTCGCCGGGCTTGATGATGCCCATAAAGGTCACCTGCATGCCGCCGATAAGGTTTGACAGCGTGTCCTGAAAGCCGAGCGAGATGGCGATGCCGCCGACGCCAAGAGCGGCAACGAGGGCGTTTGCGTTAATGCCAAAGCAGTTGTCGAGGATAAAACTACCGCCGATCATCCAGATGACGGCGCGCGCGATGTTGATGAAGATGCTTGATGAAGGGAGTGGGTTATCGTCGCGGTTGAGCAGGTGGTACAGGGTCTTGGACGCGACCTTGGCGGCAACGGCGGTGCCGATGGCCAAGATACCTGCCCAGATGATGTTGTGGACCCATCGTTGTGCAAAGAAATGAAGAATTGGCTCAAACAATTCCATGTAGGGAAACCTCCTCATGATCGTTCAACCATGATACCCACCAAGAAGCCTGTCCGATCAAATTCGGACGGGCTTCTTGGTGGGTATAAGGTTTGCACGGCGGGGCTGCAAGGCCCGGCGGTGTAGCTTAGCGGCGGCGCTTCCAGATAATGCCGAGCATGATGACGATGATGCCGCCGATGAGGCATGCACCGACCACGGTCAGCGTACGGTCTCCCGTTGCGGCAAGCTTACCGGCCGTCTTCTTGGTGGTGATCTGCGTGGTCGTCGTGTCCGTCTTAGGCGAGGGCTTAGGCGTCGGGGCCGGTGTGGGCGTGGGGTCCACGGCAGCGGAGCCAAAGCTGATGGTGCCGGCGAGCCCGGCCATCTTGCTCTCCCAGCCGTTCTGCCCGATCAGCGCCCTCAGCGCCGCCTCGCACGTGCCCCACTCGGTGTACTTGGTGGCGTGTGCAAAGGTGGGAAAGTCGGTCGTGTTGGTGATGATGTAGTTGTTGGTGGCGACGGTATAGGTCTTGGCGGGGTCGAGCGTGCTGCCGTCTTTGGTGAGTGTGGCACTCACAATGCGCTTGCCCTCGGGCTGTGTCCAATCAATCGTCACGTTGATGCCGCCAAAGGAGAGAACGCTGCCAGAGTCATCGCGCCACTTGTACTTGTCTTGCGCCTCCTGCTCGGTGTGACCGGCCGCCACATAAGCCTGCTGAAGCTCGTAGCTGTCGTTGCAATCGTCGCTGATTTGTAGCGAGTGCTCGAGCGCTGCGAGGAAGTCCGCGCCGGTCGTGGCCCAGGTCTCTACGGTGTTGCCGTAGGGCGAGATGGCGATGACGTTGCCGGCGGTCACGTTGCCCGCCGCGATGCCGCCGCGGATGCCGCCAGCGTTTTCGATAGCGAGGTCCGCGCCCGTCAGGTCAAGATAGGAGCTGCAAATCACGTGGCCGATGGTCTGGGCCTTGGTGGTGTCGCCCTCCTTGCTGGGACGGAAATCGGTGGTGCGCACCATTTCCCAACCATGCGTGCCTGCGGCGTCCTCGCCGTAGAAATAGTTGGTGGTGGATGTGCCGAGCACCTTGTTCGATTCGTTTTCAAAGTCCTCGTCGAGCGGCTTGATCTTGTTGCGGACGGCTTCAAGGCGGCTTTGGTAGTCGGAGCCCTTGTCGGGGTCTGCCAAAAGGTCGTTGACGTTCTTGGCGGTGTAGAGCTTCTCGTTGCTGTCGTCTGCAGGGACCGTGACCGTGTCATCGTCGGTCGTCTCGGTGCCATTCGTGTCGTACTTGTACGGAATGGAAAGCAGTCCCACCTCGGCAAAGGCACTGCCCGCCTCGACGACGTGGATTGTCTTGCCGTCGGCTCCCGTCACCTTCTCGTTAAGGTTGATGTGCTCGTGGCCTGCGATAAGGGCATCGACGCCACGGAGTCGCATGGCAAAGGTCTTGGCGTTGAGCGTATGCGCGATACAGACGACAACATCGCAGCCCTCCTTGCGCAGCTGCTCTGCCTCGGCATTGATGGCGTTCGCGGCACCCGAGAACGACGTACCCGCGACCAGGTCCGCGCGCAGCGAGGATCCCAGCGACTCATCCATGGCGCCCACGACGCCGACCTTGATTTTGTAGTCGAATGTGGAGTGATCTTCGCTATCCTCCCAGGTGCGATCGAGCGTCTTCGTGATGCTCGAGCTCCATACGCCGCTCGTAGACTTTGCGTTCGCGCAGAGCATGGCGAAGGGCGTGCCAGTGGTGCTGTAGCCGGTCATGGTGCGGAGCTTGTCCGCGCCGTAGCTCCAGTCGTGGTTGCCCGGCGTGGTCGCGTCGTAGCCGTCTACATAGAAGGTGTCCATGAGCTCGGCGATGCTCTTGCCCTCGCTCATGGTGGCGAAGGACTGTCCGTGGAAGGTGTCGCCCGCATCGAGCAAAAGATCGGGGGCGCTGTTTTGGGCGCTATAGAGAACCGCCAGTCCGTCGAAGCCGACGGTGCCGGTGCCCTTGCTTGCGTTGTAGCTGTACTTGTAGCTGCCGTGGATATCGTTGGTGTGCATGACGGCCACGGAGCCGTCAATAGCGACGGGCAGGTTCCCCGCGAAAGCGAGGCTTGGGATGCTTGCGAGCGCGCCGGCAAACAACGCGGCGGCTAACGCAAGGCGGGGGAGTCTTTTCATGGCAGTTTCCTTAGTCCTTAGCCAGAATGTCTGGTTGAATATCGGATTATCGACATAATATGCGAAAACCGCCGCAAGGGCCTCTGTCCCTTTGCGGCGGTTTTGGCGTTTGCGCAGATAAAACCTACCAAAATAAACCTGTCCCTTTTTGGCAGGTTTTAGCTTAGCAGCATGCGGTCGTTGGCGAGCTCGCCGCCCGAGACCTCCTCGAACTTCTGCAGCAGGTCGGCCACGGTGAGCGACTTCTTCTCGTCGCCGGCCACGTCGTAGATCACATGGCCCTCGTGCATCATGATCAGACGGTTGCCCAGACGGATGGCGTCGTTCATGTTGTGCGTGACCATGAGCGTGGTCAGGTGGTTCTCGTCGACGATCTCCTCGGTCAGGTTGAGCACCTTAGAGGCCGTCTTGGGGTCGAGGGCCGCGGTGTGCTCGTCGAGCAGCAGCAGGCGCGGCCTGGTGAGCGTGGCCATCAGCAGGGTGAGTGCCTGGCGCTGGCCGCCCGAGAGCAGGCCGACCTTGGCGTTGAGACGCGTGTCCAGACCAAGGTCCAGGCGCTTGAGTAGCTCAACGTACTCATCTTTCTCGGCCTTGGTGACGCCCCACGAAAGGCCGCGACGCTGGCCGCGACGCTTGGCGAGGGCCAGGTTCTCGGCGATTTGCATGTCGGCAGCGGTACCGCGCATGGGGTCCTGAAACACGCGGCCCAGGTACTTGGCGCGCTGCGACTCGCTCAGGCGCGAGATGTCGGTGCCGTCGAGCTCAATAACGCCCGAATCGAGCGGGTACACGCCGGCGATCATGTTGAGCAGCGTGGACTTGCCGGCGCCGTTGCCGCCGATCACGGTTACAAAGTCGCCGTCATTCAGGGTGAGGTCGACGCCGGTGAGCGCGCGCTTCTCGGTGACGGTGCCCTTGTTAAAGGTCTTCTTGACGTGCGAGAGCTTAAGCATCTGCCTCATCCCCCTTCGTGTAGGAGCTGCGGAGCTTATAGCGCTCCCAAACCACGGGCACGCACAGGGCCACAGCGACAATCACGGCGGAGAGCAGCTTCATGTCGTTGGCGTCCATGCCCAACTGCAGCACGATGGCGCGGATAAGGAAGTACACCACGGAGCCAAAGACGGCGGAGGCAAGACGGACGCTAAACTGCGTGAGGCCGCCGGGCAGCAGACGGCCGAGCACCTCGCCGATAACAATGGCGGCAAGACCGATAACGATGGCACCGGTGCCCATACCAATGTCGGCATACTTTTGGCTCTGGCAGATGAGCGCGCCCGAAAGGCCGATGAGGGCGTTGGAGAGCACGAGGGCGATCATCTTGGTGGAGTTGGTGTTGACGCCCAGAGCGCGGATCATGTACTCGTTGTTGCCGGTGGCGCGCAGCGCCGAGCCGATCTCGGTGCCAAAGAACCAATACAGGATGGCAACGATAGCCACGGCGAGCAGGATGCCCAAGATGATGGCAACGGTGGACTGCGGCAGACCGGTCATATTGCTGACGGCCGAGAACACGGTGCCCTTGGCAAGAATGGGCGTATTGGACTTGCCCATGATGCGCAGGTTGATGGACCACAGGCTGATCTGGGTGAGGATTCCGGCGAGGATCGCGGGAATCTCGAAGACGGTGGTCAGAATGCCCGTGACGGCGCCCGCGATGGCGCCGGCGCACATGCCGGCCAGCACGGCGAGCAGCGGGTCGACGTTGTTATTGACGATGAGCACGGCGCAGACACAGCCGCCGAGGGCAAAGCTGCCGTCGCAGGTCATATCGGGAATGTCGAGCAGGCGGAACGTGATAAACACGCCAAGCACCATAATGCCCCAGAGGACGCCCTGCGAAACGGCGCCCTGCAATGCAATGAGCATGCTTCATACCTCCTAGGATAGGGTGGACACGTGATTTTCCATAATAGCGGTAACAATGCATAGAAGAGTTACGGACAGACGTTTTGTTTTACCTGAAACAAGCAGGGCGGACGCCGGTCTACAGCGCCCGCCCCTGTGGCTCAGATATTGAATAACGCGGCTAAAGCGCGAGCACGGGCTCTAGACGCATGCCGCGTATGGCATTACGCGTCCAGGGCGGAAAGGTCGATGCCCAGGGCCTCGGCCATTTCGTCGTTCTTGACGACGACCAGGTCCTTGCTCGAGAGGTGCTTGATCGGCATATCCTCGGGCTTGGCCTCGCTCTTCAGGATCTTAACGGCCATCTCGCCCGCGGCGTAGCCCAGGTCCTCATAGTTGATGGAGAGGGTGAACAGGCCGCCGGCCATGCACATACCCTCCTCGCCAGTCACGAAGGGAAGCTTGTTTTCCTTGCAGATCTGGCCGACCTGCGAGGCACCCGCGGCGATGGTGTTGTCGGTGGGGGAGTACAGCGCGTCGACCTTGCCCACGGCAGACTCGACGACGGACTGAATCTCGTTGGAGCTCGAGACGGTGAAGTCAGTGTACTCGAGGCCCAGCTTGTCGAGCTCCTTCTTGGCGGCCTTGATCTGGACGTCGGAGTTGGACTCGGCGGTGCAGTAGAGCAGGCCGACCTTTTTAACGTCGGGCAGGACCTTCTGCATCATCTCGAGCTGCTCGGCGACCGGGGTGAGGTCGGAAGCGCCCGTGACGTTGGTGCCGGGCTTGTCGTTGTCCTGGACCAGGCCGGAGGCGGCGTAGTCGGTGATGGCGCAGCCCACGATGGGGATATCGGCCGTGGCGCCGGCGGCAGCCTGCGCGGCGGGCGTGGCGATGGCATAAATCAGGTTGACGTTGTCGCCCACAAACTTGTCGGCAATGGACTTACACGTGGACTGGTCGTTCTGGGCGTTCTTCTGGTCGATCTTGACCTTAAGGCCGCTCTCCTTGATGGCCTTGACAAAGCCGTCGTTGGCGGCATCGAGTGCGGAGTGCTCGGTGAGCTGCAGAACGCCGATGGTGTAGTCGGAACCGGCGGCAGCAGAGCCGGAACCAGAGTTGCCGCCGCATCCGGCGAGCGGGGCGAGCGCGAGCAGGCCGGCGGAGACCAGAAGGCTCCTGCGACTGATGGTGATGTCCTTCATATCATTACCCCCAGTATAAAAATGGCTGGAAACACTGCACTGGGACAAAGTGCAAGTGGGACTATAGTAGCGCTGATGTCCATTTTTACAACAGCCTGGCGGGTTTTTTAATACAGAATCGGATGGGCGGTACGGGTAGTCGAATGGGCGGCGGAGGGTCTTATGCGGCGGAGGAGGCGTCGTCCTCGTCCAGGGCGGCGAAGAGCTTCTTGCCGTCGAGCAGGCGCGTGCTGACGTTTCTCATACGGGCGATCTCGACGGTGCGCAGCGTATCGTCGGTGCCTCGGGCGTCGTAGACCGTTCCCAGCAGATACGAGATGCCATCGCGCTGCCTGATGGCAAAGGGACGGAGTGTCATCCGTGCTGCTTCGGTTTCGCCGCGTGTCGTGACGCTCGAAATATCAAAACTCACCGTGGTTCCGTGGTCGATGGCCTGCTCGACGAGCTCGCACGTGTCGATGCGCTTGATGGGCGTGCGTGTTGCCTTGGTAGCCTTGCTGCCTGCGCTTGGAGCGGGTTCGGGTGTATCGAGGTAGCCGCGAACGTCGGCGCTCGCCATGGCAACTAAGTGCTGCGCCATGCTCTTGCGGATAGCGATAGGCGTGGAGCGGTTGCGCATGACCATACCGTGGAGCCGGATGATCTCTTCATCGGTGAGCGGGCGGGTAAGAAGTTTGTAGCCCACGCCGCGTTTGTATTCAATTTCGTATCCGGCATGGCGAAGCGCGGAGATGGCGGTGTAGATGCTGCGCCGCGCCGCCGAGATGGGCATGCGGGCGGGGTCGTCGGGATGGGCGAGGCGCCGGATCAGCTCATCGGAAAGCATGGCCTTGTCTTCGCCGGTGTTTTCGCTCAAGAGCTGCAGGATACGAACGGCGCGATAGGCTGCCATCGAGGCGGCGCCCCTCGTCGTGGTGTCGTAGGTTTCAACAGCGGCTTCGGTCATGGTGCCCACGTCCTTTCCGTTTTGGGTGGCGACGGTATGGAGCCTAGGACGCGGGGCTTTCCCAGGGGGGCAGGGCGCTCTGGGCGGTCGGTAGTCGTCGGCAAACGGCGGGTCGAGTTTTCAACAGCCCTGCTCAACTGACCAAAAACTTGCCAAAAGCTTGACGGATGCTGTTGAAAAAAGCGTCTCTCGACCGATGTCGAGAGACGCTTGTGCGATGAGCGTTGGCGTGTGGCGACGCGAGCTAGCGTTCGACGATTAGAAGTCGGCGTTGCCCACGGTGCGTGGGTGCGGCAGGACGTCGCGGATGTTGCCCACGCCGGTCAGATACATGACCAAGCGCTCGAAGCCCAGACCGTAGCCGGCGTGCTTGCAGGAACCGTAGCGGCGCAGGTCAAGGTAGTACTTGTACTGCTCGGGATTCATGCCCAGGTCCTTGATGCGGGCCTCGAGCAGATCCAGGCGCTCCTCGCGCTGGGAGCCGCCGATAATCTCGCCGATACCGGGAACCAGGCAGTCGGCGGCGGCGACGGTCTTGCCGTCCTCGTTCATGCGCATGTAGAACGCCTTGATATCGGCCGGGTAGTCGGTCACGAAGGTCGGGCGCTTAAAGTGCTCCTCGGTCAGGAAGCGCTCGTGCTCGGTCTGCAGGTCGATGCCCCAGCTGACGGGGTAATCAAACTGGTGGCCAGCAGCGACTGCCTGCTCCAGGATCTCGACGGCCTCGGTGTAGGTAACGCGGGCAAAGTCGGAGTTGGCGACATGGTCCAGGCGCTCGAGCAGACCCTTGTCCACAAACTTGTTGAGCATATTGAGCTCGTCGGGGCAGGTTGCCATGACGTCCTTAAGGACGTACTTGAGCATGGCCTCGGCGTTATCCATGTAGTCGTTAAGGTCGGCAAAGGCCATCTCGGGCTCGATCATCCAAAACTCGGCGGCGTGGCGCGTGGTGTTGGAGTTCTCGGCACGGAAGGTGGGGCCAAAGGTGTACACGTCGCCAAAGGCCATGGCAAAGTTCTCGGCATTGAGCTGGCCGGACACGGTGAGGCTTGCATGCTTGCCAAAGAAGTCCTGGCTCCAGTCGACCTCGCCGGACTCGGTGAGGGGCGGATTTTTGGGGTCGAGCGTGGTCACGCGGAACATCTCGCCGGCGCCCTCGCAGTCACTCGTGGTGATGATGGGGGTGTTGACGTAGACAAAGCCCTGCTCCTGGAAGAAGCGGTGGATGGCGGCAGCCGCGACAGAGCGGATGCGGAACACGGCGCGGAACAGGTTGGTGCGCGGACGCAGGTGCTGCTGGGTGCGCAGGAACTCGACGGTTGCGCGCTTCTTCTGCAGTGGGTAATCCGGGGCGCTGACGCCCTCGACCTCGATGGAGGTGGCAGAAAGCTCGAAAGGCTGGGGCGCATCGGGGGTCAGCTTGACGGTGCCGGTGCAAATGAGTGCGGCCGAGACGTTTTGATGGGCGATCTCGTCGTAGTTGTCGAGTGCCTCGCGGTTCATGACGACCTGCAGGTCGCGGAAGCAGCTGCCGTCGTTGAGCGTAACAAAGCCAAAGTTCTTCATGTCGCGGACGGACTTGACCCAGCCGGCGACGGTGACGGTCTGGCCGCCGAGCGACTCGGCATCGGCATAGAGCTGCGCGATTTTGGTGCGGTTCACGTATCCTCCCATAACGGTTGAATGATAGTTATCCATACAGTTCGATATTCTAGCAGCTCGGCCCATTTGGGCTATACAGATAAGGCATTGGCGGGATGGTTTTTCAAACGAAAAGCGCCCGCGGCCTAATGGTCGTGGGCGCTTGACGAGGTGCCTTTTGGCTGTGTGGCGCGGGGCCTGGCTACTTGGTCTTGGCAACCAGCAGCGGGTCGCCAAGCTTGACGAGCGGGTTGCCGCCGATAAGCGTTCCAGACTCGCCGACATGGTCGATGCTCTTAAGGCGATCGAGCTCGGAGACGATGACGGTTACGATGTCCTCGTGACCAGCGGCCTTAATGGCCTCGCGGTCGAAGCTGATGAGCGGCTGGCCCGCCTTGACCACATCGCCCATCTCGACAAAGCGGGCAAAACCCTTGCCGTTCATTTCCACGGTGCCCAGGCCAACATGGATGAACACGCGAAGACCGTCCTCGGTAATCATGCCAATGGAGTGGTTGGTGACGGTGGTGGCGCCGATGCGGCCGTTGGCGGGCGCATAGATGGTGCCGGTAATGGGCTCGATGCCATAGCCCTGGCCAAGCATGCCCGAGGCGATCGTCTCGTCGGGAACCTCGTTCAGGTTGACGAGCACGCCGTTGACGGGGGCATAGATGACGCCTTCGCGGGTGGCGAAGCTTGCTGCGGGCGGAACGGACGCCTCGCCGGTCGAGGTGAAGGTGGACTTAAGCGAATCGAGCAGACCCATAGTTGCCTCCAACTTAAATAGGCGCATATCGCGCGTTTGGTTTGCCGGAAACGTTTCACATGTGTTTCGCGGCTTGGTCAACGCCCCTATTTTACGCTGCTCAACGATACCTCTGAACTGGGATTATGTGATATATCAGTTGGAGGGAAACTTATTGCCGGAGAGTTTCTACGTCCTGCACCCAACTGGGGTACGCTTAGATGCGAAAAAAGAGTGCGCAAAATTTGCGCGAAGGGAGCACATATGATTGTCGAGAACCATGCGCTGTGGGGCGAGGAGCCGACCGAGGATTATCCGGCGACCTTTACGTATCTGGGTGCCGAGCCGCTGCCCGATAAACCGAATGGCCGCCGCCCCGCGGTGATCATCTGCGGCGGAGGCGGGTTTACGCATATCGCTCCGCACGAGCAGGACCCGGTGGCGTTTGCATTTTTGGACCGCGGCTACCAGGCCTTTGTGCTCAACTATGTCACGAGTTCTACGGGTGACGTGAGCTTTCCGCACCCCCAGGCAGATCTTGCCAAGATGGTCGCCACGGTGCGCGCCAACGCTGACGAGTGGCATGTCGATCCCAAGCGCGTGTGCGTCGTGGGCTTTTCTGCTGGCGGCATGATTTGCGCCTCGCTGGCAACACAGTGGAAGACCGGCCCCTTCGCGGCACTTGCCGGGGCGCGTCCGGACGACATTCGTCCCGATGCCGTGGTGCTGGGCTATCCATTGCTCGACTTTGCCTATGTGCGCGACATGCAGACGCGCGATCCGCGCATTGACTTGCGTGTGCCCAAGACGGGCGGCAAGACGGGGCGCGATTTGCTCAACGACTACCTGTCGATGGTGACGGGCGGCGAGGCAACTGACGAGCATCTGGCCGACATCTGCCCCACCACGCATGTTTCGCGTCAGATGCCACCGACCTTTGTGTGGGGCGTGTCCGACGACAAGACGGCGCCGATCGCGCAGGTCTACCCGTTTGCGCAGCGCATGGCCGAGGAGGGCGTTGCATGCGAGATGCACGTCTTCGACCAGGGTGGTCACGGCCTTTCGCTCGGCAACGCCAACACCGCGGTCGACAACGAGGACAAGCAGGTGGCGGTCCGCCCCTGGATTCGCCTAGCCTTCCGCTTTCTGGAGCGCCATCTGTAAGAGGACGGGCATCCCAGCCCTTCAATAACTTGCGGTGAAATAGTTCCTATCTGGGGCATCAACCAGCCCATCCAGGAACTATTCCACCGCAACTTTGTTTTTGATGTCCCGTCCGGAAACTGCATCCCAGTTCCCCCTTCAAGGTGGGACACGGTTTCCCATAGGGCCTCGACTGGGAAAGTGCGTCCCGTTTCGAGTGGGGATTCCGGGATGCATTTTCCGTAAGAGGCCTGTTTGGGAAACCATATCCCGTTTCGAGCCAGAATTCTGGGATGTAGTTTCCCCGAGAGGCCTCATCGGGAAACTATGGCCCTGAACTCTCCTGCCTGTCCCCATTGCGCCAATCTGCTGATTGAACGTCGTTGTGTGTTCACGCTATCATGTAAGCTTAAAATTGGTTAGCCATGGCAAACGGTTAGCCATGGTGAACATAAATGCAACGCCCTGTGGGCGCCGGGGGAGGAACACGGACGTGAGGCTCGATACACTCGAGATTGGAAAGGACGCCGTCGTCGCATCGGTGACATCGGACGACCAGGCACTCCGACAGCATATTTTGGACATGGGCCTAACGCCGGGCACCGAAGTCACCATGATGAAGTACGCCCCCATGGGTGACCCGCTCGAGATCCGCCTGCGTGACTACGAGTTGACACTGCGTAAGGACGATGCCGCTCGCATCGAGCTCGTGGGTATTCACGACACCGATACAGGTCCGCGCGCTAACGCCGCAATCGGCACGACGGAGCATCCGGCACTTGGCGAGGGGACGTATTCGCCCCGTGCGGCAAAGACGGCCGTGCCCGAGGGCGCGCCGCTGCACTTTGCCCTCGCCGGCAACCAAAACTGCGGCAAGACCACGTTATTCAACCAGCTGACGGGCTCCAACCAGCACGTCGGTAACTTTCCCGGCGTGACTGTCGACCGCAAAGATGGCACCATCCGTAACCATCCCGAGGCGAGCGTTACCGATCTGCCTGGCATTTACTCCCTGTCGCCGTACACAGGCGAAGAGGTCGTGAGCCGTCAGTTCATCCTCGACGAGCGCCCGGACGCCATCATCGACATCATTGACGCTACCAACATCGAGCGTAACCTGTACTTGACACTGCAGCTCATGGAGCTCGACCGCCCCATGGTCATCGCGCTCAACATGATGGACGAGGTGACCGCCAACGGCGGCGCCGTAGACGTCAACTTGCTCGAGAGCCTGATGGGCGTGCCCGTTGTCCCCATTAGCGCTGCCCGCAACGAGGGTATCGGCGAGCTGGTGGATCATGCCTTGCACGTCGCGCGGTTCCGCGAGCGCCCCGGTCGCCTGGACTTTTGCGCGCCCGGCGGTCCGGACGGCGGTGCGCTGCATCGCTGCATCCACGGTATTGCTAACCTGATCGAGGACCATGCCGTGACGGCGCACATCCCGGTGCGCTTTGCGGCGACCAAGCTGGTCGAGGGCGATGAGCTGGTAACCGAGGCGCTTCACCTGGATCGCAATGAGCTCGACGCTATCGAGCACATCATTACCCAGATGGAGGGCGAGGCCGGCACCGACCGCCTATCTGCGTTGGCCGATATGCGTTTTAGCTTTATCGGCGACGTGTGCGGGCGTTGCGTCGTCAAGCCGCACGAAAGCCGCGAGCACGTGCGCTCCGTCAAGATTGACCGCATCCTGACAGGTCGTTACACAGCCATTCCGGCGTTTCTGGTGATCATGGGCCTCGTCTTTTGGCTGACGTTTGGCGTGATCGGCGCGGCGTTGCAGGGACTCATGGAGGACGGTATCGCTGCCATCATCGCCTCGGCCGATGCGGGCCTCAAGGCGTTCGGTACCAACGACGTGGTGCGCTCGCTGGCTGTCGACGGCGTGCTTACGGGCGTGGGCAGTGTGCTGACCTTCCTGCCGATTATCGTCGTGCTCTTTTTGTTCCTCTCCATTCTGGAAGACTCCGGATACATGGCGCGCGTGGCCTTTGTCATGGATAAGGTGTTGCGTCGCTTTGGTCTGTCGGGCCGCAGCTTCGTGCCCATGCTCGTCGGCTTTGGCTGCACCGTGCCAGCTATCATGTCGACCCGTACGCTCCCATCCGAGCACGACCGCAAGATGACGGTCATGCTCACGCCGTTTATGAGCTGCTCAGCCAAGCTGCCGGTTTACGGCTTGCTGTGCGGGGCGTTTTTCCCGCAGGCGACGGTTCCCGCCATGGTCTCGCTCTATCTGATCGGTATCGTGGTCGGCTGCGTCGCGGCTTTGGTGCTCAACCGCACGGCATTTAAGGGCGACCCGGTGCCGTTTATCATGGAGCTCCCCAATTACCGCCTGCCGAGCGTCAAGACGACGGTGATGCTGGCATGGGATAAGGCCAAGGACTTCATCACCAAGGCCTTTACCATTATCTTTGCCGCGACCGTGGTCATCTGGTTCCTTCAGACGTTCGACATCCGCTTTAACGTGGTCGCCGACCAGTCGCAAAGCCTGCTTGCCGGTCTGGGTAGCATCATCGCGCCGGTGTTGGCCCCGCTCGGCTTTGGCGACTGGCGCGCCTCGACGGCGCTCGTCACGGGGCTCATTGCCAAGGAGAGCGTCATCTCGACGCTCACGGTGCTTTTGGGCGCAACGTCGCCCGCGGCACTGTCAGCCATGTTTTCGCCGTTTACCGCCTACGTGTTCCTGGTCTTTACGCTGCTGTACCCGCCTTGCGTGGCGTCCATCGGCGCCGTCAAGAGCGAGTTGGGCGCACGCTATGCCGTGGCCGTATTCGCGTTTCAGGTGACGGTCGCCTGGGTCGTGGCGTTTGTCGTGCATTCGGCGGGCATGTTGCTGGGGTTGGCTTAGTTATGAATTGACGGCGCAACCTCTGTGTATCGAATTGTTTTCGGCCCCGCATCTGTTGCTGACGGATGCGGGGCCGTTGCTATATAATCGCCTCCGCTCAAAATGATTGGAGACGTTATATATGAGTCAGGCAAGGCAAGACGGCATCACGCTCAGGCAGTGGCTCCCGCTCGTCGGGCTCACCTGCTGTGCGTTCGTGTTCAACACGTCGGAGTTTATGCCCATCGGCCTTTTGACTGATATCGCCGCGTCGTTCTCGCTCACCGAGGCCCAGGCGGGCATCATGATCTCGGTCTATGCCTGGGGCGTCATGCTGCTGTCGTTGCCGCTCATGGTGTTCGCTTCGCGTTTCGAGTTCAAGCGGATGCTGCTGGGCGTGCTCGCCGTGTTCTCGCTGGGCCAGTTCCTGTCCGCCTTGGCACCGACCTATCCCATCTTAGTCTGCGCGCGCCTGGTGGTTGCCTGCGCGCACGCCGTGTTCTGGTCGGTCGCCTCGATCATGGCGTCGCGCCTGGTTGACACACGCCACGGGGCGCTCGCTATCAGCATGATCGCCACGGGCTCTTCCATCGCACAGATCTTTGGCCTGCCGCTCGGTCGCGCCATTGGCTTGGCCGTGGGCTGGCGCATGACGTTTGCCGTGGTCGGAGCGCTGTCTGCTGTCGCGGTCGTCTACCAGGCCACGGTGTTCCCTGCCATGCCAGCGGGCGAGCGTTTTACGCTCAAGCAGCTGCCCGAGCTGCTCAAGAACCCGTTCCTCATCGCGCTCTACGCAGTCACGGTCTTCATGGCGACCGGCTATTACGCAAGCTACAGCTATATCGAGCCCTTCCTGGCGCAGGTCGCGCACGTCGATGCGGGCGCCATTACCATGACGTTGACGGCGTTTGGCTGCTCTGGTTTGCTCGGAAGCTGGCTGTTTGGCCGCCTGTTCGATGGGCATCGCTTCCCGTTCTTGGCTATCACGCTCTCCGGCGTGCCGGTGGCTCTGCTGCTCATGGGTCCGGCCGCATCGTCACTCGCTGCGGTTCTCGCTGTGTGCGCACTGTGGGGTTGCTGCGCCACGGCCTTTAACGTGGCGTTTCAGGCCGAGCTCATCAAGCACACGCCGGCAGATTCGTCGGCCGTCGCCATGTCGATCTTCTCGGGCCTGTTCAACCTCGGTATCGGCACGGGTACCGCGATCGGCGGAGCCGTGGTTTCGGGTCCCGGTATCGCCTGGATCGGCTTTGTGGGCGGGGCGATTGCCGTCGTGGGCGTTATCCTCGCCATCACGGTGATGTTCCCAGCCATCCGCCGCGCCAAGCCCGTCGCCTAGCCACGTCCCCTCATCAGTTGCGGTGGAATAGTTCCTGTTTAAGGCCTTTGAAGGCCCAAGCAGGAACTATTCCACCGCAACTTATTTTGGGGGAGGGGATACAAGCTGGGCATACAATGGATGTCGTTGTGTTGAGCTTACCGGGAGGTTGCTATGTGGGCATACGAGACGACGTTCTATCAGATCTATCCGCTGGGCTTTTGCGGAGCTCCGCGCGAAAACGCCGCCCCCGTTGCCGAGGATGAGCTCGCCCAGGCCGCCGATGTCGAACCCAACCCCGATGCTCCTATCATGAAGATTGCCCAATGGGCCGACTGCCTGCAAAAACTCGGCGTTGGCGCTGTGCTTATCAACCCGCCGCTCGAGTCCGATAGTCACGGCTACGACACGCGCAGCCTGCGCCATATAGACCGTCGCCTGGGCGGGGATGCCGACTTTGCCGCCGTATGCGACACGCTGCACGCCCATGGCATCCGCGTGGTGCTCGATGCCGTCTTCAACCACGTCGGTCGCGGCTTTTGGGCCTTCCGCGATGTGCAGGAGCGCAAGTGGGATTCGCCGTACAAGGATTGGTTTCACATCAGTTTTGACGGCGACTCTTGCTATGGCGACGGCTTTTGGTACGAGGGCTGGGAGGGTCATTTTGAGCTTGTGAAGCTCAACCTGCAAAATCCCGCTGTGGTCGATTACCTGCTCGAGTCTGTGCGCCGTTGGGCCGACGTCTTTGGCGTCGACGGCCTGCGCCTGGACGTCGCCTACATGCTCGACCGCGACTTTATGCGCCGCCTACACTCCTTTACCCGTGAGCTCAAGCCCGGCTTTGTGCTCATCGGCGAGACGCTCCACGGCGACTACAATCAGATCGTCAACGACGAGATGCTCGACTCGTGCACAAATTACGAGTGCTACAAGGGCCTGTATTCCAGCTTTAACTCGGTCAACATGTTCGAGATCGCCCATTCGCTGCACCGTCAGTTTGGCGGCGACCCTTGGTGCATCTACCGCGGCAAACAACTGCTTTCGTTTGTCGACAACCACGATGTGCCGCGCCTGGCAAGTATCCTCACCGACAAATCCTGCCTGCGTCCCGCCTACGGCATGCTCTTTGGTATGCCGGGCATTCCGTGCGTCTACTATGGCAGCGAGTGGGGGATTCCTGGCGAAAAGGGCGGCCCCGATGGTGACTGGGCTCTGCGACCTGCGCTCGATGAGCCTGCGCCCAACGAGCTGACGGCGTTCATCACGCAGCTCGCACACCTTCGTTCGGCCGACGACGCGGCTGCCCGTGCTCTCAACTACGGTGCCTATCGCAACGTGGTGATCCAGAACAAGCAGCTGCTGTTCGAGCGCGCCTGCGACGACGCGGCGGTGCTCGTGGCGGTGAATGCCGTGGGTGAGCCTTACACCTTTGGCGCCGGCGAACTCAACGGCTCCTTCGTCGACCTGCTTGCCGACGATGCGCCCACGGTCGAGCTGACGGGTACCCTTGAGCTTGCACCCTACGAGGTGCGCTATCTGTTGAGAGCCTAGCCCATGGCCGTGTCTGACGAGGGCTATCAACATATTGAGCATGGGTTTGAGCCCGTGTTTGACGAGCACTCGCGCGTTTTGGTGCTCGGGTCGTTTCCCTCGGTGCTTTCGCGCGCCAATGCCTTTTATTACGGCAACCCTCAGAATCGCTTTTGGCGTGTGATGGCCACGTGCCTCGGTATGCCTGTGCCGCCCAACGAGGGCGATCCTTTGGCAAGCGGTGAGCCCGCGACGCTCGATGCCTCCATTGCCGCCAAGCGGGCCATGCTGCTGAACGGCGGCGTGGCCCTGTGGGATGTGGTCGAGAGCTGCGACATTAAGGGCTCGAGCGACGCCAGCATCAAAAACGTCGTTCCGGCACATATTGAGCGCATTACGGGCAATGCGCCTATTGAGCTGGTGGTGTGTAACGGAGGTACGGCGGGGCGCCTCTATAAGCGCTATCTAAAGGAGCGGACAGGCCTGCCCGCTGTCGTATTGCCGTCAACTAGTCCCGCTAACGCGGCTTGGCGTCTGGAACGTCTTGTTGAGCGTTGGCGCGAAGCCGTTGACTGGATCGCACGGTAGTCTAGATCCTTGATTGAGCATGGGTGCCGAGGCGTTTCATGATGGCATGCCAGATCGGTGTGGGCAGCGCGGGCCTGGCGCGCACCATGCCGTCGGCATCGACGCTACCGGCATTGC
Organism: Collinsella sp.; assembly: GCA_018377855.1. Lineage (GTDB taxonomy): Bacteria > Actinomycetota > Coriobacteriia > Coriobacteriales > Coriobacteriaceae > Collinsella. The sequence goes on from JAGZYM010000007.1 coordinate 51,763, forward strand.
CGCCGCCAAGTCGCTGTGCATGCTCGACGGAGCAGCCCATGCGCACAGCGCCCACAAGCTTATCCATCGCTTCCGAAAATGGTCGGCGCAAGAGGCCCATGCGTGGGGAATGGCGAAGCGCCGCAATGCCGCTGCCAGCGCAAATGGCAACGCCGCCACACCACAATTGGTCATGGCGCTCACATGCCTTGTGCAGGCGAACGGCGGCCCCACGCGCCTGCTCAGCGCCCTGTCGTGCGGCTCGGATCACGGCATAGACACGCGTTCCCGTACTGCCAAAGCGCTCAAGCGCCTGCTCGATAGCAGTCAACGTCTCATCGTCAGCCATATCTTCAATGGCCAGCACGATGCCATCGGCAACGCCGTCGGCATTATCCGCCTTCAAGTCAACCGGGTGGGGGAGTACGGTGCCGGAAAACCGGGCATAGGCGGCGATGGCATCCTGCAGGTCCCAGAGCAAAAAATCAAGATCGGCGCTATTGGGAATACTGATATACGCAATGGTTTGCAGTGTCTTTGGTACGTCGCCACGCGCGGTCGTCTCCATGCCATCTCCTTTCCGGCTCGTTTCCGTTTAGGTTACACCGTCTGGCGGCGCCCTGCCGCGCTATCCTAGTGCAACCCTTACGAAAGGAACGCCATGCGACTGCCCATGAATACCTCGCTTGCCACGCTCAAGCCCTCCGGTATCCGCCGGATCAACGCGCTCGCCGCCCAGCACCCGGGGTGCATCGCGCTTGCGCTTGGCGAGCCCGATTTTCCCACGCCCGATGTGATTAGCGCCGAGGTGACCGCCGCACTGGACCGCGGTGACACGCACTATCCGCCCAACAACGGTCGCCCCGCCCTGCGTGAGGCGTTATCTGCCTACATGGGGGATGCGGGCCTTACGTTTTCGGCGGACGAGGTCATTCTGACCGACGGCGCGACCGAGGCCCTGTCGGCAACATTCATGGCTATGCTCAACCCCGGCGACGAGGTCATTATTCCCACGCCGGCCTTTGGCCTGTACGAGAGCATCGTCGTGGCCAACCACGCCAAAGCAGTCTTTTTGGATACGGAGCCCGCGCAATTCCAGATTGACGAGGATGCGCTTCGTGCTTGCGTGACGCCGGCGACCAAGGCCATCGTCATCTGCTCGCCCAACAATCCTACGGGTTGCATCCTCAACGCGGCTTCGCTCGACGCCGTGGCGCGCGTGGCAGAGCAGGCGGGCATCTACGTGGTCTGCGACGACGTATACAACCGCCTGGTTTATGTGGATGGCTACGAGCGCTTTGCCCAGCGTCACCCGGAGCTGCGTGAACAGACGGTCATCATCGAGAGCTTCTCCAAGCCCTGGTCCATGACCGGCTGGCGCCTGGGCTGGCTCGCGGCAGCGGCACCCGTCATCGCCGAGATCGCCAAGGCTCACCAATACTTAGTATCGAGTGCCGTCTCCTTCGAAATGGACGCCGCAGCCCGAGCCCTGACCGTCGACCCAACCCCCATGCTCAAAGTCTACCGAGCTCGTCGCGAACGTGTACTCGCAGCCTTAAACGCCATGGGCCTCGACGCAGTAGACCCCGCAGGAGCCTTCTACACTTTCCCGAGCATCAAAAAGTTCGGCCTAACAAGTGAGGACTTCTGCATCAAAGCCATCAAAGAGGCAAACGTAGCCCTAGTCCCTGGAAACTGCTTCGGCACCGAAGGCCACATCCGCCTAAGCTACTGCGTCTCCGACGAAAACCTGGACGAAGGCCTCCACCGCCTGTCCACCTTCGTCTCAACCCTATAGCCATCAGGGACGCAACACATCAGCCCACCGACATAAGGATTATGCGTGGGGGCGTCGCTCAACGGAAAACCGGGCTGCCCCAAAGTCACCGCAGGCCGCGCCGCCGAAGGCCGGGCGCAAGGTTTTCGTAGATTCCGCACGAGCCGGAAAGCACTTAATGTGCTTTCCGAGCGAGCCCAGGACCTGATCGAGCGAAAACCTTGCGCCCGGCCTTCGGCGGCGCGGCCGGATGGTGGAATTGTGTGCAGCCCGGTTTTCCGTTGACCGACGCCGGGGTCCCCGCCATAATACTTTCGGTTCACGCACGAATCCGCTGCCAGAGACAGCCGGCGCAAACGGGCCTTACCCGCGAGCTTAATGGGACTTCCCGCCAGCCGAGGTGGTCGAGTAGATATGTCTTCTCGCCCCCGTCGCTCATGCAGCGCGGGGGCTTTCTTTTTGGACATGCCCCCGTCACGTCCTTGTGGCGGACCGTGCCCGGAAAGAATTCGAGGAGGTGTAATTCATGCCCCAGCAGTACAAAATCGACAAGGTTGCAGAGATCGAGTCCCGTATCGCCGAGAACGCCGGTCTGTTCGTCGTCAACTACAACGGTCTGACGGTTAAGCAGGCTCAAGAGCTGCGTCATCAGCTTCGCGAGTGCGGCGCCGAGATGAAGGTCTACAAGAACAACCTGGTCAAGATCGCCCTCAAGAACCAGGAGCAGCCCGAGCTCGACGAGATCCTCGCCGGCCCCGTTGCTTATGTGTTCTACGAGACCGAGCCGGTCGAGGCCGCTAAGGCCCTTAAGGACTTCTCCGCTAAGTCCAAGGGCGTCCTTGAGATCAAGGGCGGTATCTCCGACGGCAAGGCCGTTTCCGCTGATGATGTTAAGGCTATCGCCGAGCTGCCCACCAAGGATCAGCTTCTCGGCCAGATCGCCGGTCTCATCTCCGGTTTCGCTCGCGACATCGCTGTCTGCGTCAACGGCGTTTCCTCTGGTCTCGCTCGTTCGATCCAGCAGGTCTCCGAGCAGAAGGCAGCCTAGTTGCTGTTTTCACCCGCGGCGGCAACGCCGCACCCCTGGCGCATTCGCGCCGTGTTTTAACTGATCTCCGTGCATCCGCACGGAAACCGAAAGGACTTAGAAATGGCTAAGCTTACCACCGATGAGATCATCGATGCTCTTAAGGAAATGACCCTTCTCGAGGCTTCCGAGCTCGTTAAGGCTATCGAGGACACCTTCGGCGTTTCCGCCGCCGCTCCTGCCGCTGTTGTCGCCGCTCCCGCTGCTGGCGCTGCTGAGGCCGAGGAGAAGACCGAGTTTGACGTCGTGCTCGAGGGCTTCGGCGACAACAAGATCCAGGTCATCAAGGCCGTCCGTGAGCTCACCAACCTTGGCCTGAAGGAGGCCAAGGAGGTCGTCGAGGGCGCTCCCAAGGCTGTTCTCGAGGGTGCCAAGAAGGAGGACGCCGAGGCTGCCAAGGAGAAGCTCGAGGCTGCTGGCGCTGCTGTCACCCTCAAGTAATCAGGCTTTCTCGCCAGATTTCTTTGCAGGCGGGGTTCGCATTGCGAGCCCCGTCTTTTTTGTTTTTCAGTCCCTCGACATCGGTAGCTCAAACTGCCGTATTCTGTGATTTGCGTCGTATCGGGTGCCCTGCCGTTGGGCAATAAAATTGCACCATTCGAGCAATAATTTGCGTTGACCTGCTGAAGAATTGTCTCTGCCTTGTAGCGACATATAGTTCCAGCGGTAAGATGCTTGGGTATCGCAATTTGGTCTGCGGCCGTGCGCCGCACGCATGGGGCGCTTTTGCGCCTGCGAAAGGATCTTTGAATAACATGAAGGCAATCATCCCCGCCGCCGGTCTTGGCACGCGTTTTCTGCCTGGCACCAAGTGCACGCCCAAAGAGATGCTGCCGGTGCTCGACAAGCCCGTCATTCAGTACGTCGTCGAGGAGGCGCTCGACCCCGAGGAAGTCGACGACGCCATCATCGTTACATCTCCCGGTAAGCCCGAGCTACTGAACTACTTCCAGCCCGATCGCTCGCTCGAGAACCTGCTGCGCGAGCGCGGCAAGAACGCCCATGCCGATGCCGTCGCCCACGCTGGCGGTATGCCGGTCGACTTCCGTTATCAGTACGAGCCCAAGGGCCTCGGCCATGCTATCCGCTCTGCTGCCGACGCCGTGGCAGGGGGGAACTTCCTGGTTCTTCTGGGCGACTACGTTGTGCCTAATCGCGACATCTGCGACAAGATGCTCGCCGTTTCCAAGGAGCACGGTGGAGCTTCGGTTATCGCCGTCGCTGCTTGCTCGCCCGAGGAAGTCAGCCGCTACGGCGTTATCGCCGGCGAGCGCGTCGGTTCGCTCGAGGGCGCCGAGGACGTTGCCGATGCAGAGCCGGGCGCTGTCTGGCGCATCGGCGGTCTGGTCGAGAAGCCCGCTCCCGAGGCGGCTCCGTCCAACCTGTACATTGTCGGCCGTTATCTGCTGAGCCCGCTGGTCATGGACCTGCTCGCTGATCAGCAGGCCGGCAAGGGCGGCGAGATTCAGCTTACCGACGCCATGGCCCGCTCGCTCGACCGCGAGGCCATGTACGCGGTCGTCATCGACCCGCTGTCGGGCTACGACACCGGCACTCCCTCTGGCTGGATGGCCACCAACGCTCTCATGGCTGCAAGCGATCCTCGCTTTGCAAGCGCCTTCTGGGACGCCATCGACGAGCGCGGCGGCTTGATGCGCAAGTAAGCCTTCGGACATCGACATTTACGGGCGCGGACCTCGGTTCGCGCCCGTTTTTTATAAGAGCTGCGATTGCCGGCTCTCTGTTCACAGAAAATATATGAACAGATGTTCGGTATACCACTATCTACCTGCGTGTTTTCTGTCGAAAAACTTTGCTACTCCAAAAACTCAATCGCGTCAAGGCTTTTCTTGCCCAACGGTCGGTACCTGATAAACTATTAGTTTGCGATAACTGGCGAAGCTATGCCTCGCCAACCCACCGAGCATTTCCGTGAAGGAGGAAAAACCTGGTGACCTACGCATACACTGCCACTGAGCGCAAGCGCGTCAGCTTCGGGAAAATCCCGGAGGCCATGGAGCTCCCCAACCTTATCTCTGTTCAAAGGGAATCCTTTGAGCGTTTTAAGGACGAGGGCCTTCGTGAGGCGTTCAAGGAATCCAGCCCCATCCAGAGCCAGAACCATGTTCTCGAGGTTACCTTCGGCGAGCATCAGTTCGGCGACCCCGCGCACACCGTCGAGGAGTGCCGCGAGAAGGATATGACCTATCAGGCTCCGCTTCTGACCGACGTCCGTCTCACCAACAAGGAGACCGGCGAGATCAAGGAGCAGCTCGTCTTTATGGGCGACTTCCCCATGATGACCGATCAGGGCACCTTCATCATCAACGGTACCGAGCGTATCGTCGTCTCGCAGCTCGTCCGCTCCCCGGGCGTGTACTACAGCTCCGAGATGGATTCGGGCAAGCAGATCTACAAGGCCCAGATCATCCCGTCCCGCGGTGCCTGGCTTGAGTTTGAGGTCGACAAGCGCGACCAGCTCATGGTCTCCATTGACCGTAAGCGCAAGCAGAGCGCCACGATGTTCCTGCGCGCCCTTGGCATCGCTGTCACCAACGACGACATCATCGAGCTGCTCGGCAACTCCGATGTGATCAAGCGCACCCTCGAGCGCGATACCGCCCTCACCCGCGAGGATGCCCTTATCGAGATCTACCGTCGCCTGCGCCCGGGAGAGCCTCCCACCGTGGACGCTTCCCGCAGCCTGCTCGAGGGCCTGCTCTTCAACCCGCAGCGCTACGATCTGGCCCGCGTCGGTCGTTACAAGGTCAACAAGAAGCTCAACCTCACCACCGAGGAAGAGGTCACGGTGCTCACCGACGAGGATATCGTCGCGACGCTGCGCTACCTGCTGTCCCTCGCTGCCGGCGAGCAGGGCTTCAAGGTCGACGACATCGACCACTTTGGCAACCGCCGCATCCGTACCGTCGGCGAGCTCGTCGCCAACCAGTTCCGTATCGGCATGAGCCGTATGGAGCGCGTCGTCCGTGAGCGCATGAGCTCCCAGGACATCGACGAGATCACCCCGCAGTCGCTCATCAACATCCGCCCGATCGTGGCCTCCATCAAGGAGTTCTTCGGTTCCTCGCAGCTCTCGCAGTTCATGGACCAGGCGAACCCCCTGACCGGTCTGACCCACAAGCGCCGTCTGTCCGCACTCGGCCCTGGCGGTCTTGCCGGCCACAAGTCTGGCTCCAGCCGCCGCACCAACGTGCCGACGGCCGTCCGCGACGTCCACAACTCGCACTACAGCCGCATGTGCCCGATCGAGACCCCCGAAGGCCCCAACATCGGCCTGATCGGCTCGCTCGCCCTCTACGCCCGCGTCAACGAGTACGGCTTCATCGAGGCTCCGTTCCGTCGCGTCGAGAACGGCGTTGCCACCGACCAGATCGACTGGATGACCGCTGACGAGGAAGAGAAGCACGTCATCGCGCCGGCCAACACGCCGCTCGATCCCAAGACCAACGAGTTCATCACGACCGATGCCGAGGGCAAGATCGTCCGTCCGCACACCGTGATCGCCCGTACCCGCGACTTCGACGGCTCCTTCGGCGCCCCCGCCGACGTGCCCGTCGAGGACGTCGACTACATGGACGTCTCGCCGCGTCAGATGCTCTCCGTCGCAGCCACGCTGATTCCGTTCCTGGAGCACGACGACGCCAAGCGTACGCTGATGGGCGCTAACATGCAGCGTCAGGCCGTGCCGCTGGTTCACCCCGCCGCTCCCTATGTCGGTACCGGCATGGAGCGTCGCGCCGCTCTGGACTCCGGCGAGGTCACCCTGGCCAAGAACGCCGGCGAGGTCATCTTTGCCGACGCCTCCAAGATCATCGTCAAGCATGCCGGCGGCATGGACGAGTATCACCTGGCCAAGTACCAGCGCTCCAACCAGTCCACCTGCATCAACCACCGTCCGCTCGTGCGCGTCGGTGACACCGTTGAGCAGGGCGAGCCTCTGGCCGACGGTCCTTCGACCGATCATGGCGAGCTCGCACTGGGCCAGAACCTCACCGTGGCCTACATGCCGTGGGAAGGCTTCAACTACGAGGACGGTATCGTCGTGTCCGAGCGTCTGGTGGCCGAGGACCTGCTGACGACCATCAATATCACCCGTCACGAGATCGACGCCCGCGACACCAAGCTCGGTCCCGAGGAGATTACTCGCGAGATCCCGAACCTCTCCGAGGACATGCTTGCCAACCTCGACGAGGACGGCATCATCCGCATCGGCGCCGAGGTCGGCCCTGGCGACATCCTGGTCGGCAAGGTCACGCCTAAGGGCGAGAGCGCTTTGACCGCCGAGGAGCGCCTGCTGCGCGCCATCTTCGGTGCCAAGGCTCACGATGTTCGCGACACCTCCCTTAAGATGCCTCACGGCGCTTATGGCCGCGTCATCGACGTCGTCCGCTTTAGCCGCGAGAACGGCGACGACCTGGCCCCCGGTGTCAACGAGCAGGTGCGCGTCTACGTCGCCCAGCGTCGTAAGATCCAGCAGGGCGATAAGATCGCCGGCCGCCACGGCAACAAGGGTGTTATCTGTAACGTTCTGCCGGTCGAGGACATGCCCTACATGGCTGACGGTACCCCGATCGACGTTATCCTCAACCCGCTGGGCGTTCCTTCGCGTATGAACGTCGGCCAGCTGCTCGAGTGCCACCTTGGCTGGGCTGCCGCCTGCGGTTGGGATACCGAGCAGGCCGACTCCGACAAGTACGTCCCCGGTCCGTTCTTCACCGCGACGCCCGTCTTCGACGGCGCCAAGGAGGACGAGATCGCCGAGGTCATTCGTCGTGCCAACAAGAACATGCTCAACAAGGCCACTGCTGCCTTTGGCGATCATATGCGCCCCGAGTTCGTCACCCAGCTTGACGAGCGCGGCAAGACCCGTCTGTTCGACGGCCGCACCGGCGAGGAGTTCCGCGAGCCCATTACCGTGGGTACGTCCTACATCCTCAAGCTCGGCCACATGGTCGACGACAAGATCCACGCCCGTTCGACCGGCCCTTACAGCCTGGTTACCCAGCAGCCTCTGGGCGGCAAGGCTCAGTTCGGCGGCCAGCGCTTCGGCGAGATGGAAGTTTGGGCACTGTACGCTTACGGTGCTTCCAACGTCCTGCAGGAGATCCTGACCGTCAAGTCCGACGATACCGTGGGCCGCGTCAAGACCTACGAGTCCATCGTCAAGGGCGAGAACGTTCCGGTCCCGGGTATCCCCGAGTCCTTCAAGGTTCTCGTCAAGGAGATTCGCTCCCTCGCACTGGACATCGAGCCCATGCACGATGCCGACGAGGACGCCTCCGCCCCTGTGACCGCCGAGGAGACCTCTGCCCTCGATGACCTGGCCGCGCTCGCCGGCGTTGATGCCGACGTCGAAGCCCAGGATGCCGAGACCGCCGAGGCACCCGAGGCTGTCGCCGCCACGACCACTGATAAGGAGTAGTTGACTGTGGCAGATTTCGAAGCTACTGATTTTGACTCGGTAAAGATCTCCCTTGCCTCCGCCGACCAGATCCGTTCCTGGTCGCACGGTGAGGTCAAGAAGCCGGAGACCATCAATTACCGTACCCTCAAGCCCGAGAAGGACGGCCTGTTCTGCGAGAAGATCTTCGGTCCCGCCAAGGACTGGGAGTGCTCCTGCGGCAAGTACAAGGGCATCCGCTTTAAGGGCATCGTCTGCGAGCGCTGCGGCGTCGAGGTCACCTCGGCCAAGGTGCGTCGCGACCGCATGGGCCACATCGAGCTCGCCGCTCCCGTGTCCCACATCTGGTACTTCAAGAGCCCCACGAGCTTCCCGATGAGCCGTATGCTCGACATCAAGTCCAAGGACCTCGAGAAGGTTCTGTACTTTGCCAGCTACATCATCACCGAGGTCGACTACGAGGCTCGCGAGGCCGACGCTGACGACCTGCGCGAGGAGCTCGCCGCCGATCTGGAAGAGATCGATGCCGAGTGCGCCCGCCAGATCGAGTCCCTCAAGGAGCAGGGCAACCCCGAGAACTTCGACGAGTTCTCCGACGAGGAGCCGCTGACCCCCGAGGAGATCGCCTCTGGCATCGTCGACATCGAGGAAGAGTGCAAGGACGAGAAGCAGCTCCGCACGGACGCCTTCAACGCCTTCATGAAGCTCAGCGAGCGCGACCTCATTTCCGATGAGCCGCTGTTCCGCGAGATGACCCGCTACTACTCCATGTACTTCAAGGGTGGCATGGGTGCCGAGGCCGTCCGCGACCTGCTCGCTGCCATCGACCTCCCCTCCGAGGCCGAGAAGCTCAAGGCCATCATCGCCGACGAGGACTCCCAGAAGCAGAAGCGCGAGAAGGCCGTTAAGCGCCTCGAGGTCGTTGACGCCTTCCTGAAGGGCGGTAACAGCCCCGCGAATATGATTCTGGACGTCATTCCGGTCATTCCGCCCGATCTGCGCCCGATGGTCCAGCTCGACGGTGGCCGCTTCGCCGCGTCCGACCTCAACGACCTGTACCGTCGCGTGATCAACCGTAACAACCGACTCAAGCGCCTGCTTGACCTGGACGCCCCTGCGATCATCGTGAATAACGAGAAGCGCATGCTCCAGGAGTCCGTGGACGCCCTGTTCGACAACGGCCGTCGTGGTCGCCCGGTCTCTGGCCGTGGCGGTCGCCCGCTCAAGTCGCTCGCCGAGGCCCTCAAGGGCAAGCAGGGTCGCTTCCGTCAGAACCTGCTGGGCAAGCGTGTCGACTACTCCGGCCGTTCGGTCATCGTTACCGACCCCAAGCTGCTGCTGCACCAGTGCGGTCTGCCCAAGACCATGGCACTGGAGCTCTTCAAGCCCTTCGTCATGAAGCGCCTGGTCGAGCTTGGCAAGGTCGAGAACATCAAGGGCGCCAAGCGCGCTATCGACCGCGGTGCCACCTTTGTGTGGGATATCCTCGAAGAGGTCATCGACGGCCGCGTCGTGCTGCTCAACCGTGCACCTACCCTGCACCGTCTGTCCATCCAGGCCTTTGAGCCGGTGCTGGTCGAGGGCAAGGCTATCCACCTGCATCCGCTGGTCTGCTCGCCCTTCAACGCCGACTTCGACGGCGACCAGATGTCTGTCCACGTGCCGCTGTCCAGCCAGGCTCAGGCCGAGGCCCGCGTGCTTATGCTCTCTGCGAACAACCTGCGCTCGCCGGCATCCGGCAAGCCGGTCAACATCCCTTCGCAGGACATGATCATCGGTGTGTACTACCTCACCCAGGTTCGCGAGGGTCTGCCGGGCGAGAACCACGTGTTCTCGAGCTTCGACGACGCGCTGCACGCCTATGACTGCCGCTCCGAGGTCGACATGCAGGCCAAGATCCAGGTCCGCGTGTCCGCTGCCGATGCCAACGTCATCAACGAGGACGGCACCCGTATCTTCCGCGTTAAGAACGGCAAGAACGAGTTTGTCGACTACGACGTCACCGGCAACAAGACCGCGCGCTTCGAGACCTCTATCGGCCGCATCATCTTCAACCGCCAGTGCCTGCCCGAAGACTATGAGTTCATGAACTACAAGATGGTCAAGGGCGACGTGGCCAAGCTGGTTGCGGACTGCTGCGATCGTTACCCCGAGGCCAAGGTCGGCCCGATCCTCGACGCCATCAAGTACTCCGGCTTCCACTACGCTACCCGCGCCGGCCTCACCATCTCGGTGTGGGACGCTCTCATCCCTGCCGAGAAGCAGGAGCTGCTCGACCGCGCCCAGGCCAACGTCGACCAGATCAACGAGTACTTCGAGGAGGGCTTCATCAACGAGACGGAGCGCCATATCGAAGTCGTTAACGAGTGGACCGCTTGTACCGATAAGGTTGCAGCGCTCATGCTCGACATGTTCGACGAGGAGAACCCGCTGTACATGATGGCCGACTCCGGCGCCCGTGGTTCTAAGACCCAGCTGCGTCAGCTCGGCGGCATGCGTGGCCTGATGGCAGACATGTCCGGCGAGACGATCGACCTTCCCATTAAGGCGAACTTCCGCGAGGGTCTGCTGCCGCTCGAGTACTTCATTTCGACCTACGGCGCCCGTAAGGGCCTGGTCGATACCGCATCCCACACCTCGGACTCTGGTTACCTGACCCGTCGTCTGGTCGACGTGGCCCAGGACGTCATCGTCCGCGAGGAGGACTGCGGTACGCACGAGGGCGTCACCTACAACCTCATCATCCCCGGCACCACCGACCTCAACACCGACCTTGTCGGCCGTTGCTTCATTGAGGACGTCGTGGCTCCCGATGGCACCGTGCTCTTTGAGCAGGACGGCTACATCGAGAAGGTCGCCGACATCCAGAAGATGGTCGATGCCGGCCTTAAGAAGGTCAAGCTTCGCGCGCTGCTCACCTGCCGCTCCAAGTACGGCGTGTGCCAGAAGTGCTACGGCTGGGATCTTTCCACCCGTCGTCCGGTCGCCATCGGTACTGCCGTCGGCATTATTGCCGCCCAGTCCATCGGCGAGCCCGGTACGCAGCTTACGATGCGTACCATTCACTCTGGCGGCGTCGCTGGCGTCGACGATATTACGCAGGGTCTGCCTACGGTCAGCCGTATGTTCGATATCGTCGGCAACGTCAACGAGAAGATCCTGGGTCGCGAGGCCGAGCTGGCTCCGTACTCCGGTCACCTCTCGATTAAGCCCGAGAAGTCCGAGTACGTGCTGACGCTCACCGACTCCGAGGACCACACCCGTGTCCTCGACGAGCGTCGCGTCCCCGCTTCGGTGCGCTTCATGCCCGAGATCGAGGACGGCTGCGAGGTTCGCGCCGGCGACCAGATCACCAAGGGCTTCGTCAACTTCCGCAACCTGCGCAAGCTGACCGACATCGAGTCGACGATGCACACCTTCGTCGAGAGCGTCAAGGACGTCTACACCAGCCAGGGCGTCGACCTGAACGACAAGCACATCGAGGTGCTCGCACGTCAGATGCTGCGTCGCGTTCAGATCACCAACCCCGGTGACTCCAAGTACCTGCTTGGTCAGTACGTCGATCGCTACGAGTTCGCCGACGAGGTCGAGCGCGTTGCCCGTCTGGGCGGTCAGGCTCCTGTGGCCGAGCCCGTCATCCTGGGTACGCTCAAGGTCGCGTCCAACATCGACTCCTGGCTGTCGAGCGCTTCGTTCATCCGTACCGCTGGCGTCCTTACCGAGGCTGCCATCGAGGGCAAGGTCGACCACCTGCTCGACCTTAAGTCCAACGTCATCGTCGGTAAGAAGATCCCGGCCGGTACCGGCCTCAAGCCGTACGCCAACGCCAAGCTGACGTATCGCACGGCCGACGGCTACGTGGACATCGACGGCCCGGCTTCGCCCAACGCCAAGTCGCTGCCCGAGTGGGCTCCGGTGGAGCTCAAGGACCTGGACGAGCAGCTTCCGCAGCAGCTCGACTGGGCCGGCTACGACGAGTTCGGTGGTGCTGACGGTTCGTTCACCCGCAACGGCCACACCATCTCCGCCGAGAAGGCTCGCCTGTACCTGTTCGACGACCTGGGCGTGTCGCAGCGCTGGACCAACAAGTTCAGCGAGGTCGGCATCGAGACGGTCGGCGACCTGGTCGGCAAGTCCGAGGAGGATTTGCTGCGCATCGACGGCATCGGTGCCAAGGCAATCGAGGAGCTCCGTGACGGCCTTGAGGCCCACGACCTGCTCTACATCCTCGAGAACAACGACGACGTTGCCGACGAGGAAGACCTCTCGCAGCTGCTGCAGATGGTCTTTAGCCCCGACGGTCCGGACGACATCCTGCTGGGCACCTCCGCTGCGCCGACGCATCACGCCGACGCCGATGAGGAGCTCCTGGGCGCCCCGATCGACGACAAGAAGGCTCCCGCGAACGGTGCCATCAACGAGGACATGGCGTCCCTCGACGAGCTGCTCAACCAGCTCGTGGACACCGACGACGCCGAAGAGGCCAAGGACAACGACGAGGAGTAACTTCCAAGTACGTTAACCGCCCTTCCAAAGACCCGCTTCCCAACAGGGGAGCGGGTCTTTTTTGTTGAAGAAAACCTGTCAAAAAGGGACAGGTTTATTTTGGTAGGTTATTCCTGCTTGAATTTGAAACATTCCGTTCGGTCAAAGCGTATCTATGGTGAGGGCCTCAGCAAGAAACATCAGCATCACCGGGAGGTGATTATGGAAGAACAAGCATTTAGACAGGCGGTCGAAGATTACCGGGATGTCGTGTTTCGGATCGCATTGACGTACCTACGCGATCGTGCCGATGCCGACGATGTTGCCCAAGATGTCTTTCTTAAGTTGCTCAAAAGCGATGGACACTTTGAAAGTTGGGAGCATCTTCGTCGCTGGCTTATTCGGGTCACGATCAATGAATGCAAATCGCTCTTTCGAAAGCCATGGAGGCGCATAGAGGATATTGAGAACTTGGCCGATTCACTCTCGGCAGCGCAGGATGAGACCAAGGTGGTCCTGTCAGACGTTATGCGACTTCCGGAACGATTCCGTGTTCCCATCGTGCTCTATTACTATCTAGGCTTTTCGACCTCAGAGATTGCCGAGTTGTTGCATGTACCAGCCGCGACCGTTCGAACGCGTTTAGCTCGCGGTCGATCGAAGCTCAAATTCATCCTAGAGGAGGGCGACCGTGAAATCCAATCAAATCAAGCAGGCCTTCGAGTCCATCCAAGCCGATAGCAATCTTGCAGATCGCGTCCTTAATACCGCTGCGGGTGAGCCGCTTCATCGAAAGGGTCACGCGAAGCCTCTGTATGTTGCCGTGATCGGATGCCTTGCCGGAGTGCTGGCGACCGGAGGGGTCGCCTACGCCGTCGTCAATTCCAGCTATTTTGCCTCAGCCTGGGGAAACCACGGCAACGGGGATTCCATTACCTGGACCAACGGCGGCTCATCGGGAACTAAATATACCTACACCAGAGAGTTTGGCGATGGCATCGCGCCCCAAAGCCTGGAAGGCGCAGTCCAGGAGGTTAATCTGTCCGTCGAGGGCAACGGCTATACGCTTGATATCCATGAGATGGCAATCGACCAAAACGGCTGCGGAGCCGTGACGTTTACGTTGTCCAATCCAAATGGAGTTAACTACTACAAGCCAGCAGCAGAGATTGGCGAACTTGTTCTCTATGGTGAAGAAGAGCAGGGCATCGGCACGCCCGATATGAAGTTCGGCGAGGAATGGCCTGACACACGCAGCACAATTGATAAGGACACATCAAGCGATACTGTCATTAATGGCACGATGTACTTTGCCGCTATGGATCGCGAGCGAGATTTGCAACATGCTGTCACCTGGAATATCCACTGGACCGAGGGTGAAGGTGAGAGTGCGAGGCGGTTTGAGGCGTCGACACCCGAGTTCAATATTGGAGCGTACGTCGATACAAAGGAACTCCGCTCCGGTGACTCGCCTCTTGAGATTAGCCCGTTTTCCATCCAGACGCACATCGATGATTTGGGCTATGAAGCAGTTGATAATAAGCTGACCGTCAGCTACAAGGATGGATCGGAGCAGATTATCGAAGATGACGACGCAGGGGTGTTCAACTTATATTTTTCTTATGGGCGCAATAGCGGAGAGAACATCTGGGTGCCAACGAAGTTGATTGATGTCGATCAAGTTGTCTCGGTAACCCTTGAAATTGTGAGGTATACATCAACAGGGGAGACCGAAACGAAAGAGCCCTTTACCATCGTCTATTCGTAAGATTTGGGGCCGCTTCCTACTAGGGGAAGCGGCCTATTTTGCGAAACATGGATGGTTGGATCGGGCGCTATTCATCTGGTCATCGGAAGTGCGGTGAAAAACTCAGAACCGTTAAGCACACCTAAAATTTGACCCACTGCTGAGCTGCGGTTTTGTCGTTAAATATGCCGGTCTGCTTGGAGGTTTGCGAATTTTCTCCGCACTTCCGAAAACGTCGTCGATCTAGATGCTGCAAAAAGATACTGACTACCGTAATCGGCCACGTTTCCCAGATAAAACCGACCAAAATTAACCTGTCCCTTTTTGGCAGGGAACGTTGCCCCGACGAGCACGTCGGATCCCCGGCCCGGGCGGCCCAGGTTTTAAGTTTGTCGCGAGTTCCGCACGCAAAGGAAAGCACTTAATGTGCTTTCCGTCTTGCGCAGGACTGTAGAGCAGCAAACTTAACCCCTGTGCCGCCCGGCCCGGGGATCCACCACCGCGCATAGGAGGGGATTCCTTTTGTGTAGGCTTTGCGGAAATGTGCCGAATTTGGGATACGCCCGGCGGCGTGGTCTGTTGACGGCACAGCTAACGGCACGTATCCTATCGAACTGCGTGTTTCGTAGGGGGATGCTGACCCCTCGATTCAAGCCGTTGCACTTTACAGAAAGCTGGAATCATTCGAGAAGGAGTACGCTTTGCCTACTATTAACCAGCTGGTTCGCCAGGGCCGTCGTTCCGTGCCCAAGAAGTCCAAGAACGCTGCTCTGCAGCACAACTCCCAGAAGCGCGGCGTGTGCACCCGCGTCTTCACCACGAGCCCCAAGAAGCCGAACTCGGCTCTTCGTAAGGTTGCCCGTGTTCGCCTCGTCAACGGCATCGAAGTTACCGCTTACATCCCGGGTGAGGGCCACAACCTGCAGGAGCACTCCATCGTGCTCGTCCGCGGCGGTCGTGTCCGTGACCTCCCTGGTGTCCGTTATCACGTCATCCGTGGCGCCTACGACGCTGCTCCGGTCCAGAACCGCATGCAGGCCCGTTCCAAGTACGGTGCTAAGCGCCCCAAGGCAAAATAAGCCAGATAACGTTTTGATACTTTCGCCGTGCGCCTCATAGGGCACAACGGCAGACACTAAAGGAGATTTCACATGCCGCGTCGTGCAGCAGCTAATCGTCGTGAGGTTCAGCCTGACGCCGTTTACAACAACCGCCTGGTGACTCAGCTCATCAACAAGGTCCTTCTTGACGGCAAGAAGGCCACCGCTGAGCGCATCGTTTACACCGCTTTCGAGATCGTTGCCGAGAAGTCCGAGGGTGGCGACGCTCTCGCTACCTTCAAGAAGGCTATGGACAACGTCAAGCCCACGCTCGAGGTTAAGCCCAAGCGTGTCGGTGGCGCTACCTATCAGGTCCCGATGGAGGTCAACTCCCGTCGTTCCACCGCTCTGGGCATCCGCTGGATCGTCAACTTCTCCCGCGCTCGCAAGGAGAAGACCATGGCCGAGCGTCTCGCCAACGAGATCCTCGACGCTTCCAACGGCCTGGGCGCTTCCGTCAAGAAGCGTGAGGACGTCTTCAAGATGGCCGAGGCCAACCGCGCGTTCTCTCACTATCGTTGGTAAGTTAAGGTAAGGAACTAACATGGCTAAGCCTAAGTACAAGCTTTCCGATACCCGTAACATCGGCATCATGGCCCACATCGATGCCGGTAAGACCACCACGACTGAGCGTATTCTTTACTACACCGGTAAGACCCACAAGATCGGTGAGGTCCATGAGGGCGCTGCCACCATGGACTGGATGGTTCAGGAGCAGGAGCGCGGCGTAACCATTACCTCCGCTGCTACCACGTGCTTCTGGAACAAGGACGGTAAGGACTACCGCATCCAGATCATCGACACCCCGGGCCACGTTGACTTCACCGCCGAGGTCGAGCGCTGCCTGCGCGTCCTCGATGGTGCTGTCGCCGTCTTCGACGCCGTTGCCGGTGTTCAGCCCCAGTCTGAGACCGTTTGGCGTCAGGCTTCTACCTTCAACGTCCCCCGCATCGCCTTCATCAACAAGTATGACCGCGTGGGCGCTGACTTCTTCAACGCTATCGAGACCATGAAGGATCGTCTCGACGCTAACGCCGTGGCCGCTCAGGTCCCGATGGGCGCCGAGGACAACTTCTGGGGCGTCATCGACCTGGTCACCATGACTGCATGGGACTTCAAGGCCGACGAGAAGGGTATGACCTACCCCGAGCCGATGGACGAGATCCCGGCTGAGTTTGCCGACATCGCTGCCACCAAGCGCGAGGAGCTCCTTGACGCTGCTGCCAGCTTTGACGACGAGCTCATGGAGAAGATCCTCATGGAGGAGGACTTCACCGTCGAGGAGCTCAAGGCGGCTCTGCGTAAGGGCGTTCTGGCCAACGAGCTCAACCTCGTCTTCGTGGGCTCCGCCTACAAGAACAAGGGCGTTCAGGAGCTGCTCGACGCTGTCGTCGACTACCTGCCCAGCCCGCTCGACGTTGAGGCTGTCACCGGTACCGATCCGGACACCGGCGAGGAGATCCAGCGTCATCCTTCCTTCGACGAGCCCTTCTCCGGCCTGGTCTTCAAGATCATGACCGACCCGTTCGTCGGTAAGCTCACCTACGTCCGCGTTTACTCCGGCCGTGCCGAGTCCGGCTCCTACGTGGTCAACGCTTCCAACGGTCAGCGCGAGCGCCTCGGCCGCATCCTCGAGATGAACGCCGCCGAGCGTATCGACCGTGACGACGCTGCCGCCGGCGACATCGTTGCTTGCGTCGGCTTCAAGAACTCCACCACCGGTGACACCCTGTGCGCCGAGGGCAAGGAGATCGTCCTCGAGAAGATCGAGTTCGCTAAGCCCGTTATCGACGTTGCCATCGAGCCCAAGACCAAGGCCGAGCAGGACAAGATGTCCCTGGCTCTGACCAAGCTCGCCGAGGAGGACCCGACCTTCCAGGTGTCCACCAACCACGAGACCGGCCAGACCATCATCGCCGGCATGGGCGAGCTGCACCTCGAGATCATCGTCGACCGTCTGCTCCGCGAGTTCAAGGTTGACGCTAACGTTGGTAAGCCTCAGGTTGCCTACCGCGAGACCGCTGGTCACGACGTCGAGAAGGCTGAGGGCAAGTTCGTCCGTCAGTCCGGCGGTCGCGGTCAGTACGGCCACGCCGTCATCAAGCTCGAGAAGATGGAGGAGGGCTTCGGCTACGAGTTCGTCAACGCTATCGTCGGCGGCGTCGTGCCCAAGGAGTACATCCCGTCCATCGACAAGGGCATCCAGGAGGCCCTGAACACCGGTGTTATCGCCGGCTTCCCGGTCCTCGACGTTAAGGTCACCCTGTTCGACGGTTCTTACCACGAGGTCGACTCCTCCGAGGCCGCCTTCAAGATCGCCGGTTCCATGGCTATCAAGGACGCCCTCAAGAAGTCCGATCCGCAGCTGCTCGAGCCGATCATGGCTGTCGAGGTCGAGACCCCTGAGCAGTACATGGGCGACGTTATGGGCAACCTCTCCGGTCGCCGCGGCAAGATCGAGGGCATGGAGGATCGCAAGAACAGCAAGCTCATCCGTGCCAAGGTGCCGCTGGGCGAGATGTTCGGTTACGCTACCGACCTTCGCTCCCAGACCCAGGGCCGTGCATCCTACACGATGCAGTTCGACTCTTATGAGCCCGCGCCCAAGTCCATCGTGGACGAGGTCATGAGCAAGAACGCCTAAGTTCGAGCTCCCTGTTACGTAATCCGCGAGAACATCTCTCGCACTCTTTGGAGGTTTAAGTTGGCTACCCAGAAGATCCGCATTCGCCTCAAGGGCTATGATCACGAGGTCGTCGATCAGTCCGCGAAGCTCATCGTCGAGACCGCTCAGAAGACCGGCGCTCGCGTTTCCGGTCCTGTCCCCCTGCCCACCGAGCGCAACCTGTACACGGTTATCCGCTCGCCGCACGTGAACAAGGACTCCCGTGAGCAGTTCGAGATGCGCACTCACAAGCGCCTCATCGACATCCTCGACCCCACCTCGGGCACCGTTGATTCGCTCATGCGTCTCGACCTCCCCGCTGGCGTCGACATTGACATCAAGCTCTAAGCGATATCGCTCATAGCTTAAAGGGCCCCGCTGCCGTTACGGTAGCGGGGCCCTTTTGTTTTGAGTTTAGATTTTGGGATAGCGAATTCGTCTGCCGAGCCGGCGGCTGCGGCGCCCTATTCGCTCAGGGGGCGCAAGGATGCTTCTTCGAAGTGGAAGACGCACAAGCCGCTCTCGGTCTCAATGCATGCGCGGCCGCAATCGTCGACCGTTCTAAATATGCCTCGTGCCAGCTCGTCTCCAGCGGGGGAGCGGGCGATAACGTGCTTCCCGATCCAATTGAGGTGAGCGATATATTCGTCGTGGACGGGCGCGAGCGGACCGGCGTCTTCTTCCTTGGCGTTGAGGCGCTCTGCCCAGGTATCTACAGCGTCTATAACTGCGTGATAGACCTCATCGAGGAGCATGTCGACGGCGGGAACGCTCTCGTTGAGGTCCGAGAGGCCAATTGCCGCCAGGCCGCCATCGGGCACCTCTTGGGGCGTGTAGTTTACGTTGACACCAATGCCGCAGACGGCGAAAGGTTTGCCTTCGTTATCGCGTGCGGCCTCGACCAGAATGCCGCCGAGTTTGCGTCCTCGCGCGACCAGGTCGTTGGGCCATTTGAGGCCAATCTCGTTTGCAAGACCTTGCTTTTCGAGTGCTTCGAGCACCGCTAGGCCGCTGACGGCGGCAAGACCAGAGTACTTTGCGGGATTAACGCATGGACGCAGGACAATCGAAAGCAATAGGTTGCCGGCGGTTGAATCCCACTTGTGGCCGCGCCGGCCGCGTCCTGCCGTTTGCGCGCGGGCGGCAAGTCCTGTGCCGTGCGGCGCACCCTGTTTTCCTGCCTCGAGCAGGTCATCGTTGGTCGATCCGGTTACGTCGACAATCGTTAATTGGGCATCCATAGCGGCTGCTACCTCCTTATTGAATAAGTGAATGACGCAATGGTGTCGAGAGATAGACACAATGTGAAGCCTTTGTCGCATTTGGACAATTTAATGTTAACACGTCAACAAAGACTGAAATGCGTTATCCTCTCTTGGTCGATGTAAACACGTCAACAACTCAAAGGAGGTTAGTGATGGGTTTCACGATTCTTGGAACAGGCTCGGCGCTTCCTGAACGCAGTGTTTCCAATGACGAGCTGTCTGAGTTCCTCGATACCTCGGATGAGTGGATTTTTACCCGCACGGGTATCAAGAGCCGCCACGTCTGCACCACCGAGTCACTTGACGACCTTGCCGTAGCGGCGAGCGAGCGGGCACTCCAGGTGTCCGGAATCGACGCGAGCCAGCTGGATCTGATCGTCTGCTCGACGACGACGGGTGACCACCTTGTTCCCGCTGAGGCGTGTGCCGTTGCTGAGCGACTGGGCGCAACGTGCCCTGCCTTCGATGTCTCGGCGGCTTGTGCCGGCTTCGTATTTGCGCTCGATGTCGCCGAGGGCTATATCGCCCGCGGTCGCGCCGAGCGCGTGCTTGTCGTTGCTGCCGAGCAGATGACGCGCGCGCTCGACTGGACCGACCGTGCCACCTGCGTGCTCTTTGGCGATGGGGCAGGCGCCGCAGTGATTGAGGCTGGGGGAGACAGTCCCCTTGCCGTTGAGCTTTCGACGGCGCCCGACGTCGAGACGTTGCGCGTTCCCGGTCTGGTCGGTACCTCGCCGTTTAAGGCTTCCGCAGATAGCGCGAGTGCGCTGTCCATGAATGGCCGCCGCGTGTTCAAGTTCGGCGTCAACGCCATCTGCGACACGGTCCATAAGCTTGCGATCGGTGCGGGCATTTTGGTCGAAGACATCGATCATTTTGTATTCCATCAGGCTAACGAACGAATCCTGAGCCAGGCGGTCAAGCGCCTGGGCGTGCCGGACGAGCGCGTGGTTCGCACGTTGCGCGAGACCGGCAACATTTCGAGCGCATGCATTCCGCTTGCCCTCGACCGGCTGGCAAACGCCGGTGCACTTCACACAGGCGACACCATCGCCTTGGTTGGATTTGGCGCCGGTCTGGATATAGGTGGCTATCTGCTTCGTTGGAAGTAGTCGCACATAGGAAATAAAAACGCCCTAGGGCACAACCAAAGGAGAACTACCATGGCAGATCAGAAGACCTTCGAGCGCGTTTGCGACGTTATCCGCGAGACCGCCGGTCTTGACGATGTCGAGATGAAGCCCGAGTCCACGCTCGAGGAGATTGGTCTCGACAGCCTGGGCACCGTCGAGATCCTCGTCGCCGTCGAGGACGAGTTTGGCATCCAGCTCGATACCGAGGAGAACCCCAAGACGGTCGGCGAGTTCGCCGATACGGTCGAGGCGGCATTGGAGAAGTAGAGATGCTCAAGACTCCTCTCTGCGATCTGCTCGGCATCGAAAAGCCCGTGTTCCAGGGCGGTATGGCCTGGATTGCCGATGCCTCGCTGGCGTCCGCAGTGTCCGAGGCGGGTGGCTTAGGCATCATCGCGGCCATGAACGCCGACGCCAACTGGCTGCGCGAACAGATTCATGAGCTGCGCGCCAAGACGGATAAGCCCTTTGGCGTCAACGTCATGCTCATGAGCCCGTTTGCCGACGAGGTTGCACAGGTCGTGATTGACGAGCGAGTGCCGGTCGTCGTGACGGGCGCCGGCAATCCCGCCAAGTACATGAAGGCGTGGAACGAGGCGAGCATCAAGGTCATCCCGGTCGTTGCCTCGGTGGCGCTGGCGCGCCTCGTGGCACGTCGTGGAGCCACGGCGGTTGTTGCCGAGGGTACCGAATCGGGCGGCCATATTGGCGAGACCTCGACGATGGCACTGGTGCCGCAGGTCGTCGATGCGGTCGACATTCCCGTTGTGGCCGCCGGCGGTATCGCGGATGGCCGCGGGGTGGCGGCCGCCTTTATGCTTGGCGCCGCTGGCGTCCAAGTGGGCACGCGTTTTCTCGTTGCCGATGAGTGTACCGTCTCGGAGCAGTACAAGGAGATGGTCCTGAAGGCCAACGACACTTCGACGCGTGCGACCGGTCGCTCGACGGGACATCCGGTGCGCGCCCTCAAGAGCCCCTTCACCAACGCCTATGCCAAGAGCGAGGGTTCCGGTGCGAGTGCCGAGGAGCTCGGTGCTATGGGAACCGGTGCGCTGCGTAAGGCCGCCAAGGACGGCAACTACGAAGAGGGTTCGTTTTTGTGTGGACAGATTGCCGGCATGGTCAACGAGCGCCAGAGCGCACGCGAAATCGTTGACGACCTGGTCGATGGCGCCGAGCACGTCCTGAAGGGTGCGTGCGCATGGGTGGCGTAGCGTTTTTGTTTGCCGGCCAGGGTGCCCAGCACCCCGCGATGGGCGTCGACTTGATCGAGGCATCGTCGGCGGCCGCCGAGGTGTTCGCCATTGCAGACGAGGTGCGCCCGGGGACCAGCGAGCAATGCCGGAGTGCCTCCAAGGAGGAGCTCTCGCAGACCGAGAACACGCAGCCGTGCGTGTTCGTTCACGACTTGGCTGTCGCCGTCGCCCTGCGCGAGCGCGGCGTGGTGTCTGCCGCCTGTGCGGGATTCTCGCTGGGCGAGGTCGCTGCACTCACCTTTGCGGGGGCATTCGATACGCGAGCGGGTTTTGAGCTCGTGCGTGAGCGCGCGGCATTGATGGCCACGGCGGCCGAGCGTCACCCCGGCGGCATGCGCGCCGTCATCAAACTTGATGCTGCGCAAGTCGAGAACCTGGCTGCGCAGGCCGGCGAGGACTGCTGGCCGGTCAACTACAACAGTCCCCAGCAGACGGTTGTGGCCGGAGCGCCCGATGCGCTGCAGACCCTCGACGTCCTAGTAAAAGAGGCTGGCGGCCGCGCCATGAAGGTCGCGGTGTCGGGTGCATTCCATAGCCCCTATATGGCAGAGGCGACTGAGGGGCTGGCGACGTATATCCAAGCCGGCCACGCGCCGTCTCCGCTGCTGATTCCGGTCATGGCAAACATGACGGCGGCGCCCTATCCGGTGGACCCGCGAGCGGCATCGGATGTCTTGGCCAACCAGGTGAGCCATGCCGTGCGCTGGGTCGATACGCTGCATGCTTTGCAGGATCAAGGCATCGACACATTTATTGAGGTCGGCCCCGGCAAAACGCTGTCGGGTCTGGTCAAGCGTACGCTGAGCGACGTTCGCGTGTATTCGTGCGAAACGGCCGAGCAGGTCGCAGCTATTGCCGACGAGCTCGCATAGTCCACAGGGCTGTAACCCGAAAGGAATGACATGGGCAACTTGAACAACGGCACGCTCGAGCGCAACGACTCACGTCGCGTGGCACTGGTCACGGGCGGTTCGCGAGGTATCGGTCGCGCCTGCGCTGTCGGTCTGGCGGAGGACGGCTTTGATATCGCCGTCGTCTATGCCGGCAGCGTCGATGCGGCGCGCGAGACGTGCGAAGCCTGCCAGGCCGCTGGTGTCACAGCTCGCGCGTATCAATGCGACGTGGCCGATCCCGATGCCGTCAATGCGTGCATCGAGACCGTGCTCAATGACTTTGGTTCGATTTGGGCGCTCGTCAACAACGCTGGCATCACCCGCGATGGCCTGCTCATGCGCATGGGCGATGACGCCTTCGATCGCGTGCTCGATGTCAATCTTAAAGGAACGTTTAACACGACGCGCGCGCTCACCAAGACCTTTATGCGCCAGCGCGGCGGCTGCGTCGTCAACATGAGCTCGGTCGTGGGCCTGATGGGCAATGCCGGGCAAGCCAACTACGCTGCCTCCAAGGCGGGCGTGATCGGCCTGACCAAGGCGGTGGCGCGCGAGCTTGCGCCCCGCGGCGTACGAGTGAACGCGGTTGCCCCCGGGTTTGTCGAGACGGATATGACGGCAAAGCTCTCGGAGAAGGTGCG
This sequence comes from Collinsella sp., assembly GCA_018377855.1. Lineage (GTDB taxonomy): Bacteria > Actinomycetota > Coriobacteriia > Coriobacteriales > Coriobacteriaceae > Collinsella. Next base: position 75,213 of record JAGZYM010000007.1, read on the forward strand.
TACGGTAACCGAGGAGCAGATTCCCCTTAAGCGTATGGCGCGCCCCGAGGAGGTGGCCGGCGTAGTGCGCTTTCTGGCGAGTGATGCGGCTGCCTACATTACGGGTGAGGTCGTGCGCGTCGACGGCGGAATGGCGATGTAGAAACCAGGGCCGAAGAACGGCTTGGATGAGGAGACCATGATGGAACAGAGAGTTGCAATCACCGGTATCGGTGCCGTGTCGCCGCTCGGCAACACCGCGCTTGCCACCTGGGCGGCAATGTGTGCTGGCACGTGCGGCATCGGCCCGATCACGCACTTCGATACCGATGCGTTTGCCGTTAAGGTGGCGGCCGAGGTCAAGGGCTTTGACGGCAACGAGTACTTTGGCAAGCGTGACGCCAAGCATCTCGACCCCTGCGTTCAGTTTGCGATGGCGGCTTCGGACGAGGCCATGCACGATGCGGGCTTTGATGTCGAAGGCGCCATCGATCGCGAGCGCCTGGGCGTCTACGTGGGCTCGGGCGTGGGCGGCATGACGACGCTCGTCGACAACGTCCATACGATTGCCGAACGTGGGCCCCGCCGCGCATCGCCCTATATGATCGCGATGATGATCCCCAACATGGCATCGGGCAATATCGCAATCCGCCACAAGGCAAAGGGCCCGACCCTGCCCGTGGTGACCGCGTGCGCAACCTCGGCCCATGCGGTGGGCGAGGCGTTCCGCGCCATCAAGCACGGCTATGCCGACGCGATCCTCGCGGGCGGCGCCGAGGCCGCAATTATCCCCGATGCCGTTGCGGGCTTTACGTCCTGCCGCGCATTGACCACCAACCCTGATCCCGCGACGGCTTGCCGCCCGTTCGATGCAGACCGCGATGGCTTTGTGATGGGCGAGGGCGCCTGCGTGCTCGTGCTCGAGAGCATGGAACATGCGCAGGCGCGCGGTGCGCACATTTATGCCGAGGTCGTGGGCTACGGCAACACCGATGATGCCTATCACATCACGAGCCCTGATCCCGAGGCTGCCGGCATTGCCCGCGCGATATCGCTGGCGGTGACCGAGGGCGACGTCAGGCCTTCCGAGGGCCTCTACATCAATGCCCACGGCACATCGACCAAGCTCAACGATTCGTCCGAGACGGCGGGCATTAAGCGTGCGCTCGGCGAGGACGCGGCGCGCGCCGCGCACGTCTCGTCGACTAAGTCGATGACCGGCCACATGATCGGTGCCACGGGCGCCATCGAGGTCATGGCCTGCGCCATGGCGCTCGAGCAGGGCGTGGTGCCGCCGACCATTAACTACCGCACGCCCGATCCCGCCTGCGATCTTGACTACACGCCCAATCGCGCAGTTCGCGCCGACCTTACCTGGGCGCTTTCGACCAACCTAGGCTTTGGCGGGCACAACGCCGCCATCGCGCTGCGTAGATATACGAGGAGCTAGAGCATGGATTCCAAAAGACTTGCCGAGATAGCCGATGTTATGGAAGACCGTGGCCTCACGCGCGTTCGCGTTGAGGAGCCCGATGGCACCGCGGTCGAACTCGAGCGCGCGAGCGTCGCACAGCCGGTTGCCGTGCCCATGCCTATGCCGGGTGCCGTGACTGCTCCGGCGGTGGCTCCTGTCGCCATGCCTGCCGCCGCGCCGGAGCCCGCCGCGCAGGTGCCTGCCGCCGCACCGGAGCCTAAGGGCACCGAGGTGACCGCTCCCATGGTCGGCGTTTTCTATGCTGCCCCGGCGCCGGGCGACGAGCCGTTTGTGCACGTGGGCTCCAAGGTCAAGGTCGGCGAGACCCTCTGCATCATCGAGGCCATGAAGGTTCTCAACGAGGTGACGGCAGAGGCGGATGGCGAGGTGCTCGAGATCTGCGTGGCCGACGGCGACCTCGTGGAGTTTGGCAGCTGCCTCATGAGGATCGGATAGGTGATATCCATGAATAAAGAAGAGCTCAAGAAACTGTTGCCGCATCGCGAGCCGATGCTTTTGCTCGACGAAGCCGAGCTGGTGGGCGACGAGGCCCACGGCAAGATCACGATTACGGGCGACGAGTACTTTTTGCAGGGGCATTTTCCGGGAAACCCGGTCGTCCCCGGCGTGATCCAGTGCGAGATGCTCGCCCAGAACTGCTGCGTGCTGCTGATGGGCGATGAGGAGGCGCGCGGCGCGACGCCGTTCTACACGAGTCTGGACAAGGTGCGCTTTAAGCGTCCGGTGCGCCCGGGCGACACGGTGGATCTGGTGTGCTCCATCACGCGTGCGCGCGGGCCGTTCCGCTTTGCGACGGGTACTGCGAGCGTCAACGGTGAGGTTTGCTGCCGCGCCGATATGTCTTTTGCACTCATGCACGAAAGTTAGGGAAGGCTTCATGTTCGACAAAGTGCTCATCGCCAACCGCGGCGAAGTCGCGGTCCGTGTTATCCGCGCGTGCCGCGATATGGGCATCAAGACCGTCGCCGTTTATTCCACGGCCGATGCGGACGCGCTGCACGTGCAGCTTGCCGACGAGGCGTATTGCATCGGCGGCCCGCGTCTTGCCGAGAGCTACCTCAACGACGATGCCGTGCTCACCTGTGCCGTAAAGTCGGGGGCAAAGGCGATCCATCCTGGCTACGGTTTCTTTTCCGAGAAGGCGAGCTTCGTGCGCGACTGCGACAAGTATGGCCTGGCGTTTGTCGGTCCTTCGGCCGAGGTGATCGACAGTATGGGCGACAAGGATGCCGCACGTCGAACGGCTGCCGCGGCGGGCGTGCCCATCGTGCCGGGCTGTGATTTGCTCAAAAGTCCCGAGGAGGCGACGGCCGAGGCCGAGCGCATTGGCTGCCCCGTGCTTATTAAGGCGCGTGCAGGTGGCGGCGGTCGCGGCATTCGCAAGGTCGAGCGCGTGGAAGATGCGGCAAAGGCCTTTATTGAAGCACGTGCCGAGGGCGAGGCCGTTTTTGGCGACGGCGAGTGCTACATGGAGAAGTTCGTCGCGCCGGCGCACCACGTCGAAGTGCAGATTATGGCCGATAAGCAGGGCCATGTGTTTTCGCTCGGCGAGCGCGAGTGCTCGGTGCAGCGCCGCAACCAAAAGCTGATCGAGGAGAGCCCCGCGCCGTGCCTCGACGGACGCGATGATATTCGCGCGCGCATGCACAAGGCCGCGCGCGACCTGGCTCGTGCCGTTGGCTATGAGGGCGCCGGCACCATTGAGTTTCTGTACTCAGATGACGGCAATTTCTACTTTATGGAAATGAACACGCGCTTGCAGGTGGAGCATCCGGTTACGGAGTTTGTGACCGATACCGACTTGGTCAAGTGGCAGCTGCGCGTGGCAGCCGGCCAGCCTCTGCCCTTTGAGCAGGAGGACATGCCGGTCCGCAACCACGCCATGGAGTGCCGCATCAATGCCGAAACGCCGGACTTTCTGCCGTCATGCGGAACGGTCACCGCGTTGCGTGTACCGGGTGGTCCGCGCGTGCGCTGGGATTCGGCCATGTTAACCGGTGCGACAGTTCCGCCGTACTACGACTCCATGCTCGGCAAGCTCATCGTGTGTGCGCCCACGCGCGACGGCGCCATTCGCAAGATGCGCTCGGCCCTGGGCGAGCTCGTGATTGAGGGCGTGAGCGAAAACAGCGAGCTTCAGCTCGACGTGCTGGCAAACGATGAGTTCTTGTCGGGCATGTATCACACCGATTTGATGGGGCATCTCTATGCTGATGAATAGAAAAGCGAAGACGGTCAACGTCCTCGAGGGGCCGATGACCGAGTCGTGCGCCGAGTTTCCCGCGCGCCACGTGTTTATCAAGTGCCCGGAGTGCCGCCGCGTGATCGATGAGGCGCGCCTGCACGACAACCTCGAGGTCTGCCCTCGTTGCGGCAAACACTTTCGCGTGAGCGGGCGCGACCGCATGCACATGACGATTGACGAGGGCACGTTTGAGGAATGGGATGCCAGTCTGGCGCCGGAGGACTTCCTTTCGTTTCCCGGCTATGCCGACAAGCTCAAGAGCGTGAGCGAACGTTCGGGCGAGCGCGATGCCGTTGTGTGCGGCAAGGGCAAAATCTGCGGTTGCGATACGGCGCTCTTCTTTATGGACGCCAACTTTATGATGGGCTCGATGGGTTCCGTGGTGGGCGAGAAGATCTGTCGCGCATTTGAGCGTGCGACCGAGCTGGGATTGCCAGTTGTCGGCTTTACCGTTTCGGGCGGTGCGCGCATGCAAGAGGGCGTGACCTCGCTTATGCAGATGGCCAAGATTTCTGCGGCGGTTAGGCGCCACAGCGAGGCGGGCGGCCTGTATATCACGGTGCTCACCGACCCCACGACCGGAGGCGTAACCGCGAGCTTTGCCATGGAGGGCGACATTATCCTGGCCGAGCCCGATGCCCTGACGGCATTTGCCGGCCCGCGCGTGATCGAGCAGAACATGCACAAGCGCCTGCCCAAGGGATTCCAGCGCTCCGAGTTTTTGCTGGAGCACGGTTTTTGCGATGCCGTTGTTCCGCGTGGCGAGATTGCGCTCACGGTAGGCGAGCTGTTGGCGCTGCATGAAGGGCACGCGCTCGGCTTGGGGGCACCGCATGAAATCGTGCATACGGGTCGCCGCGGCAAAAAGCTGGGACACTTGTTTAAGCGCTCGGCCGCACCAAAAACCGCGCTCGAGATTGTCAAGCAGACCCGCTCGGCAGATCGCGCCACGGCGGGTGAGATGATCTCGCTGGGCCTGGATGGATTTGTGGAGCTGCACGGCGACCGTTACTTTGGCGACGACGCCGCTGTGGTGGCTGGCATTGGCTGGAAAGACGGACGCCCCGTAACGGTCATCGCCATCGAGCGCGGCACCACGACCAAAGAGCGTATGCGCCGCAACTTTGGCATGGCGCATCCCGAGGGCTACCGCAAAGCGCGTCGCCTTATGCGCCAGGCCGAAAAGTTTGGTCGACCGGTTCTGTGCCTGGTCGATACTTCGGGCGCGTTCTGTGGCATCGGTGCCGAGGAGCGCGGCCAGGGCGAGGCGATTGCCCAGAACCTTATGGAGATGAGCGGCCTTAAGACGCCGATTGTCTCGGTGGTGACAGGCGAGGGCGGCTCTGGTGGCGCGCTGGCGCTGTCCGTGGCCGACCGCATCCTGATGCTCTCGAGCTCGGCCTATTCGGTCGTGAGCCCCGAGGCCTGCGCGTCGATCCTGTGGAAGGATACCGAGCGCGCGAATGAGGCCGCCGAGGCGCTTAAGCTCACGGCCCCCGATCTGTTGGCGCTCGGCATCATCGACGGCATCGTTGACGATAGGGGCCTGTCTCATGAGGAGATCGCCGGTGCCGTCATGTCCTCGGCATTTGCCGCCTTCGATACGCTTGGGCGGCTCGACGACGCGACCCTCACAAACCTCCGCTACCAAAAGTACCGCGCAATCGGTCAGTACCGCACGATGTGACAAAGGGACAGTCCGCATGTCACATTGGGAAAGGGTTCCTGTGTCACAAGTTTCTAACACCTCGTTTACAACGACGGTCTCATCAAACGCCATGGCCGTGGTGGACTATCTGTCCAAAAGCATGATGTCGGCGCTGCCGTTTATTGTCTGCGCGGCTTTGTTCCGCACCGTTGCCGTCATTATGGGCGAAGGCATGCTGGGCCTGTGGTCTGCCGATTCCGAAATCTATCGCCTGTTCTACAGTTGGCTCTATAACGCCGGCTACTACTTTTTGCCCGTTTATCTTGGTTGGGCGGCCGCCCGCCAGCTCGGTTGCTCGGAGCAGCTGGGCATGATGCTGGGCGGCGTATTGATTGCGCCCGATCTGCTTAAGCTCGTCGATGCCGCATCGACGACGGGGGCATCGATGACTTCTGTGTATGGCCTGCTTCCCGCGCCGGTCAACGATTACACGACGACTGTTATTCCGGTTCTCATCTCGGTGCCCGTGCTATGGCGAGTGGAGTGTTTCTTTCGGCGCGTTATCCCTCAGGCCGTGGCGTTTTCGTTTGTTCCGTTTGCGACCATGCTTGTCATGGTTCCGGTTTCGCTGTGTATTACGGCGCCGGCGGGCAGCTATCTGGGCATGCTGTTGGGCCAGCTTATGTTTATGCTTGGCAATTCCGGTGGCATCGTATCGTTGCTCACACTCATGGGGCTTGCCGCGGGCTGGGAGTTCCTTAAGATCGCGGGCGTCAGCAACGTTGTCCTATCGCTCGCCTATGCGCAGTTTATGAGTGTGGGAACGGATTCGTGCATCCTGATTGCCGCGACGATGGCAACGTTCGCCGTTTGGGGTATGCCCTTTGGCGCGTCGCTCCGCGTTGCGGATAAGGACGAGAAGGCGCTCATGCTGGGCTATTCAATCTCGGGTGTTCTTGGCGGCGTAAGCGAGCCGGCGCTGTACGGTTGCGGCTTTAAATATGGCAGGTGCCTGACGTGCATGGCCATTGGCGGCGCCGTCGGAGGCCTTGTTGCGGCCGTGGGCCACGTTACGGCCTATACCATCGGCATGACGAATGTCCTCATGGTCATTGGCTTTGCCACGGGCGGCATCTCGAACCTGCTGTGGTGCTGCGCTGCCGGCGGTGTGGCATTTGCGGTGTCTGCGGCGCTGAGCTACTGCTTTGGCGTGGTGCCGGCGAAGGGACAGACGATGGGGGACGGAGCCGATTCACCCGAAACCTCGAAGAGCGTGGCCGAAGTAAGCGCGTAAACCTGTGCGACACAAGGACGATTCCTTTGCCATGCTCCAAGGCCGTGGCCCGTGTGGGTCGCGGCCTTTTTGTATCTGAAGGACAAAGTGGCTACACTACAATCCGTTTGAGCAATAGATATATAGGCAGTACCGTGGGGGCTGATGAAGATGGTCGAGTGGATCGTTCGTCGTGCGCAGGGCGACCGTGCGCGCGTGGGCACGTTGACGGGCATGGTGTGTATTCTCGCTAATGTTGCGCTTTGTGCTGCGAAGGGCACAATTGGTGTGCTGTCGGGATCGGTTTCGATTGTGGCGGATGCCATGAACAACCTGTCCGATGCCAGCTCGAATATCGTGAGCGTGCTGGGCTTTAAGCTGGCGAGCAAGCCGGCCGACCCCGAGCATCCTTACGGACATGGCCGCTACGAGTATCTCTCGGGTCTGGTCGTGGCGGCGCTCGTGCTGCTGATCGGCGTTGAGCTGGTGAAGTCCTCGGTTGAGCGCATCATCCACCCCGAACCTGTCGAGTTCTCGCTTGCCCTGGTGGCAGTTCTAGTGCTTTCGATGGTCGTAAAGCTCTGGATGGCGGCCCTCAACCAAAAGCTCGGCGATCGCATTGAGTCCGAGACGCTGCATGCGACCGCGCAGGATTCCAAGAACGATGTCCTTGCCACGGGCGCCGTGCTGGCGTGCGCAATTGTTTCGCAGGTGACGCACATCAATCTTGACGCATGGGTCGGCCTTGCCGTTGGCGCCTATATTGGCTGGAGCGGCTTCGAACTTATTCAAGATACGGTGAGCCCGCTTTTGGGTCAGTCGCCCGATCCTAAGCTGGTCAAGCGCATTCGAGACAAGATCATGAGCTATCCCGGCGTTTTGGGCGTTCACGATTTGATGGTTCACGACTACGGCCCGGGCAGGAAGTTCGCAAGCGCTCACGCCGAGATGGCAGCCGAGGCCAGCCCGCTGGAAAGTCACGACACGCTCGATAACATCGAGCAGTCGTTTAGGAACGAAGATGGCATGATTGTCACGCTCCATTACGACCCCATCGTGACCGACGATCCAAATGTGGCGAGCATGCGCCTGCGCATCAACGCTATGGCCCAACAGATCGATAGCCGCCTTTCGATTCACGATCTGCGTTGCGTGCCGGGCCCCACGCACACCAACGTGATCTTTGACTGCGTGCGACCCTCGGATCTGCAGATGAGCGCCGAGGACCTAAAGCGCGCGCTGGCGAAACGGGTCGAATCGGAATATCCCAAGTCGATTACCAAGATCACGATCGACGAAGACTACGTAGGCCATACCCACGAGTAGGGCTGCGCCGGTAAAGCTGGTTATACAGAAGGGGAGAGCATGAAGCGTCTATATCTACTCCGCCATGGTCAGACAGAATTCAACGTCAAAAAGCTCGTCCAGGGTCGCTGCGATTCTCCGCTCACCGATCTGGGCCGCCAGCAGGCACGGGCGGCAGCCGCATGGCTCAAGGCCCACGGCGTCGTTCCCGACAAAGTGGTCTCATCACCCTTAGGCCGAGCCATGGACACGGCAAGTCTCGTCGCATGCGAGCTTCTCGGCCCGGACGCTGCTGTCGAGCCCTGCAAAGGCATCATCGAGCGCTGCTACGGAACCTTCGAAGAAGGCCCCCACGACGCCCTGCCCACCGACGTCTGGGATCCGGGCGAGGACCTGGTCCCATTTGGCGGAGAAGGAAGCCGCGCGCTGCAAGAGCGCATGGTAGGCACCCTCACCAATCTCATGGGCTCCGAGGGCATCGAAACCCTCCTGGCAGTAAGCCACGGCAGCGCCAGCCGCCAATTCATCAAGGCTGCAGCCCCAGAGGGCTTCGAGCTCCCAACAAAACTCCCCAACTGTGCCATCATGATCTTCGATTTTGATGAGGCGGAGCCACAAGTAGAGGGTGAGCCAATGCAATGCAAGTTCACCCTCCAGCAAATAGTGGACCCCCAACAAAGTCATTAGCCTGAGCGAGCAGAGTTAAGCAGACATCAACGTGTCGTCTCCCGAGCACGGCGGAGGGCCGGAGAAATATATTAAGGTCATCGCGAGTTCCGCACGCAAAGGAGAGCACTTAATGTGCTCTCCGTCTTGCGCAGGACTGTAGAGCAGGGACCTTAATATATTTCTCCGGCCCTCCGCCGTGCTCGGGAGCCATCCACGCACTTTACCTGCGTAAACAATGTGAGTGAAATATGAATCTCGATGGATACGCCCGCAGCCGTGTATACTAAACAGCTGTGTGTAACCAGGGGAGTATTCTGGCTGGACAAAATGCCTGCTTAATAGGGTTGTCAGGTAGTCCGGACGCAATACAAGGCTGGGGAGCACGTCGTGTAAGTAGTGGTCCTCTAGGGGCGTACGCTCGGTGGTGTACGCATTGTCCCAAGACCACGCGAGAGTTGGGATCATATCTTGATCAGCATGATTCTCGGCCGCAAGATTGGCATGACCCAGGTTTGGGACGAGGACGACAACGTCGTTCCCGTCACGGTCATCCAGGCTGGCCCCTGCGCTGTCTCGCAGGTTAAAACTCAGGCAACCGACGGCTATGACGCCGTCCAGATTGGTTTCGGCGACATCAAGGCCAAGAACGTGAACAAGCCCATGGCTGGTCACTTCGCCAAGGCCGGCGTCGAGCCTGTCCGCTTCCTTCGTGAGGTTCGCGTCGAGAACGGCGAGGAGCACAAGGTCGGCGAGGTCGTCACCGTCGCTGATTTCGCTGATGTCGAGAAGGTCGACGTTATCGGTACCTCCAAGGGTAAGGGCTTCCAGGGTCGCATCAAGCGCTGGGGTCAGCGCCGCGGTCCTATGACGCATGGTTCTCACTTCCAGCGTCACCCCGGTTCTATCGGTCAGTGCGCCTATCCTGCGCGCGTCCTCAAGGGCGTCAAGATGGCCGGTCACATGGGTAACGAGCGCGTTACCGTCAAGAACCTTTCCGTTGTCCGCATCGATGCCGAGCAGAACCTCATCTTGGTCAAGGGCGCTGTCCCGGGTGCCAAGAATGGTCTCGTCGCCATCCGTATGGCCTAAGGGCCCAGCCCATTTAGCCCAGCGTCATACCAAGGAGAACACTTAAATGGCAAAGTTTGAAGTAAAGAACAGCGAGGGCAAGAAGGTCGCCGAGGCCGAGCTCGCCGCTGAGGTGTACGGCATCGAGCCGAACATCCACGTTATGCACCACATCGTCAAGTGCCAGATGGCCTCTTGGCGTCAGGGCACCCAGTCTGCTAAGGGCCGCTCTGAGGTTTCCGGTGGCGGCAAGAAGCCTTGGCGTCAGAAGGGCACCGGCCGTGCCCGCCAGGGTTCCATCCGTGCTGCCCAGTGGCGTCACGGTGGCGTCGTCTTCGCCCCCAAGCCCCGTTCCTACGCTAAGCGTATGAACAACAAGGAGGTCAAGCTTGCTATGCGCTCCGCGCTGTCCGCCAAGCTGGCCGATGGCGAGCTCGTGCTCGTCGACGACTACGGCTTCGAGAAGCCTTCCACCAAGGCTGCCGTCGCTATGCTCAAGGCTCTCGGCCTTGAGGGCAAGCGTCTGACCATCATCGTTCGCGATGAGGACGTCAACGCCTACCTGTCGTTCCGCAACATTCCCAAGACGTTCATCATCACTGCCGACGAGGCCAACACCTACGATCTCGTCAACAACAACGCCGTGCTGATGCCCGCCGACATCGCCGCTCACTTCGGGGAGGTGCTTGCATAAATGACCGCCCACGAGATCATCATCCGTCCGATCGTGTCCGAGCGTTCCTTCTCCGGCATGGAGCTGAACAAGTACACGTTCGAGGTCGCCAAGGATGCTAACAAGTATCAGATCAAGGACGCTGTCGAGGAGATCTTCGGCGTCAAGGTCGTTCGCGTGAACACCCTGACGGTCAAGCCCAAGACCAAGCGCGTGCGCTATGTCGCCGGCAAGACCCGTTCTTGGAAGAAGGCCATCGTCACGCTGGCCGAGGGCGACACCATCGAGGTCTTTGGCAACCAGGCCTAAGACTCGCTGCTGTTGAGTGAGCTCATGCCTCCCAACTAGGGGAGGCGAGAGCTCAAGGTTTTGGGCGTATAAAATGGACACGCCCGGAACCGTGTATACGTCCGGTGTCATCGCACCCGAGGCAGAACCTCGAATCCCTGTCTGCGATGGCTAACGGATTCCTATTGAAAGGGATTGTAATGGCTGTAAAGCACCTTAAGCCGACCTCCGCTGGTAGGCGTTGGCAGACGATCTCCGACTTCTCTGAGATCACCTGCACCAAGCCCGAGAAGTCTCTTCTCGAGCCCCTGCCCAAGAAGGCCGGTCGTAACAACAACGGCCGCATCACCACCCGCCACCAGGGCGGCGGCGTGAAGCGTCGTTACCGCGTGATCGACTTCAAGCGCAACAAGGACGGCGTGCCCGCCAAGGTTGCCACGATCGAGTACGATCCGAACCGTTCCGCTCGCATCGCTCTGCTGCACTACGCTGACGGTGAGAAGCGCTACATCCTGGCCCCCAAGGGTCTCGAGGTCGGTCAGACCATCATGTCCGGTTCTGACGCCGACATCAAGCCGGGCAACGCTCTGCCCCTCGCCGACATCCCCGTCGGTACGCTCATCCACGCCGTCGAGTTCCAGCCGGGCAAGGGCGCTGCTATCGCCCGTTCCGCCGGTAACTCCTGCCAGCTGATGGGTAAGGAGGGCAAGTACGCCATCGTCCGTATGCCTTCCTCCGAGATGCGCCGCATCCTCGTTACCTGCCGCGCCACCGTCGGTGAGGTCGGCAACGCCGATCACTCCAACATCGTCATCGGCAAGGCCGGCCGTAAACGTCACATGAACGTGCGCCCGACCGTCCGCGGTACCGTCATGAACCCTGTCGACCACCCGCACGGCGGTGGCGAGGGCAAGAACCACACCTCTGGTCGTCCCTCCGTTACCCCCTGGGGTAAGCCGACGAAGGGCCTTCGTACGCGCAAGAAGAAGAAGGTCTCGAACCAGCACATCATTCGTCGCCGTAAGAAGTAATTTCGGATACCGAGTTTTAGGAGAAAGCACTTATGAGCAGAAGTCTCAAAAAGGGCCCGTTCGTGGAGACTCGCCTTCTCTCGCGTATCACCGCGATGAACGAGGCTGGCAAGAAGGACGTCGTGAAGACCTGGTCCCGCGCGTCCACCATCTTCCCCGAGATGGTTGGTCACACCATCGCCGTCCATGACGGCCGCAAGCATGTGCCCGTGTATGTTACCGAGTCCATGGTTGGTCACAAGCTCGGCGAGTTCGCGCCGACTCGTACGTTCCGTGGCCACAAGGCCAAATAGGGGGTTAACCGTAAATGGCAACTAAGTCTATTGAAACTGAGGCCACCGAGGTTCGCGCCGTCGCTAAGTACGTGCGTGTTTCCCCCAGCAAGGCCCGCCTGGTGGTCGATCTGATCCGCCGCAAGCCTGTCGCTCAGGCCTTCGACATCCTCCACTTCTGCGACCGCGCCGTCGCCGTGGATGTCGAGAAGGTTCTCCGTTCCGCCGTTGCGAACGCCGAGAACAACAACGGTCTGCGTGCCGACAACCTGGTTGTCGCCGCTGCCTATGTTGACGAGGGTCCGACGCTTAAGCGCATCCGTCCCCGCGCCAAGGGTTCCGCTTCTCGCATTCTGAAGCGTACTTCCCACATCACCGTCGTCGTTGCTCCTCGAAAGGAGGCGTAAAGCTGTATGGGTCAGAAAGTCTACCCCACCGGCTTCCGTCTTGGCATCACCGAGAACTGGCGCTCCCGCTGGTTCGCAGAGAAGGATTACGCTAAGACCCTCGGTAACGATCTCGAGATCCGCAAGTACCTCGAGAAGCGTCTTTCCCGCGCAGCTGTCTCCCGCGTCGAGATCGAGCGCGCTGGCGACAAGGTGAAGGTCATCATCCTCACTGCTCGCCCCGGCGTTGTCATCGGTAAGAAGGGTGCCGAGATCGATATCCTCCGCACCGAGCTCGAGAAGGTCGCTGGCGTCTCCAAGGGCCAGCTCTCCGTCGACGTTGTCGAGATCAAGCGCCCCGAGCTCGACGCCAACCTCGTTGCTCAGTCTATCGCCGAGCAGCTCGAGGGCCGCGTTGCCTTCCGTCGCGCTATGCGCAAGGCTGTCCAGTCCGCCCGCAAGGCCGGCGCTAAGGGCATCCGTATCCAGTGCTCCGGTCGTCTCGGCGGTGCCGAGATGGGCCGTCGTGAGTGGTACCGCGAGGGTCGCGTGCCTCTGCACACCCTCCGTGCCAAGATCGACTACGGCACGGCTGTCGCCAGCACCACCATGGGCGCTTGCGGCGTGAAGGTCTGGATCTACCTGGGCGAGAAGCTCCCGGGCCAGCCTGTTCCCAACCCTGCACTCGAGGGCTCTTCCCGTCCTCGTCGTCGTAACTCCGAGAGGAGGGGTCAGTAGTGCTTGCCCCTAAGCGTATTCTTCACCGCAAGGTGCAGCGTGGCTCCATGAAGGGCCAGGCCAAGGGTAATACCGAGCTGCATTTCGGCGAGTTTGGTATCCAGGCTCTCGAGGCCCATTGGATCACCAACCGTCAGATCGAGGCCGCTCGTATTGCCATGACCCGCTACATGAAGCGTGGCGGTCGTGTCTACATCACGATCTTCCCCGATAAGCCCATCACCAAGAAGCCTGCCGAGACTCGCATGGGTTCTGGTAAGGGTAATCCCGAGGAGTGGGTGGCCGTCGTCAAGCCCGGCCGCATCATGTTCGAGGTCAAGGGTGTTCCCGAGGAGGTCGCTCGCGAGGCTCTGCGTCTTGCGCAGCACAAGCTCCCCATCAAGACCAAGATTGTTGCTGCTAAGAACGCTGAGCAGCGCATCGAGAAGGAGATGGCTGAGGAGGCCGCTCTCGAGGCCAAGTGGGCTGCTGAGGACGCCGCCGCCGCCAAGGAGGAGAACTAATGAAGCCCGCAGAGATTCGTGAGCTCTCGGACGCTCAGCTCGTTGAGAAGCTGAAGGAAATGCGCGCCGAGCTCTTTAACCTTCGTTTCCAGATGGCCACCAGCCAGCTGGACAACACCGCTCGCGTCAACACCGTGAAGAAGGACATCGCTCGCGTCCTCACGGAGCAGCGCGCCCGCGAGATCGCAGCGGAGAAGTCCGCTGTCGCCGAGTAGGACCTAAGGAGAGAACATGACTGATTCGCGTAACTCGCGTAAGGTCCGTACGGGTGTCGTTACCTCCGTCTCCGGTGCCAAGACCATTGTTGTCACCATCACCGAGCGCAAGCGTCACCCCAAGTACGGCAAGATGATGACCAGCTCCAAGAAGCTGCACGCTCACGACGAGGAGTGCACGGCTGGCGTGGGCGATACCGTCCGCGTTATGGAGACCCGTCCTATGTCCAAGATGAAGCGTTGGCGCCTCATCGAGGTCGTCGAGCGCGCTAAATAAGCAGTCGCTCTTACGACTTGTACGTTTCCGAAGATGTGCGTATGCCTGGCTTGCATACCACGGGCTGTATAAAGGCTGCGCACCTCTCTTCGGTTCTTAGTTCGGAGGAACATCTACCATGATTCAGATGCAAACCATGCTGAACGTCGCCGACAACTCCGGCGCTCGCAAGATTCGCTGCATCAAGGTGCTTGGCGGTTCCAAGCGTCGTTATGCAGGCATCGGCGATGTGTTCATCGGTGCTGTCCAGGAGGCTACCCCTGGCGCCAACGTCAAGAAGAAGGACGTTGTCCGTTGCGTCGTCGTTCGCACCGTTAAGGAGATCCGCCGCAAGGATGGCTCCTACATTCGCTTTGATGAGAACGCCTGCGTTGTCATCAACAACGATGGTTCGCCCGTCGGCACCCGTATCTTCGGGCCCGTCGCTCGCGAGCTTCGTGACAAGAAGTACATGAAGATCGTCTCGCTCGCTCCCGAGACCCTGTAGTTAGGGGAGATATATGTATATCAAGAAGGGCGATAAGGTCCAGGTTCTCTCTGGTAAGGATCGCGGCAAGCAGGGCGTTATCCTGCGTGCTCTCCCCGCCGAGAACAAGGTCGTTGTCGAGGGCGTTTCGGTTGTCAAGAAGGCCGTCAAGCCCAGCGCTGCCAACCAGCAGGGCGGCATCGTTTCGCAGGAGGCTCCCATCGACGCCTCCAACGTCAATCTCGTTTGCCCCGAGTGCGGTAAGGTTACCCGCGTCGGTCACGAGAAGGACGGCAAGAACAAGCTGCGCGTCTGCAAGAAGTGCGGCCACAAGTTCTAAGCTGCCCGCAACATCAAGTTGCTAGCAAAGGCCCGGATGCCCCACGGCACCCGGGCCTTTTTCTATCCCCACTCATTGGGGATACTCATTGGGGACAGACTTACATGAGTGATTGTGCTCATTGGGGACAGACTTAAATGAGTAGTCCCGGCAGTTGGGGACAGTCCCCATGTGTCGGCAGTTTGGGACGGTCCATTGATGCCTGATGCCCCTAGAGGGGAAGAGTAAGACAGCCTGCTCTGCCTTTTTGGGCTTTGGTGTTCCGCTTCTTTATCCTTTACAAGGATCCTCGCATGCGCATTATCGCGCATAGCATTGCGTGTTAATGCGTATGACCGCGTAAAAATGTGCAAAATATGGCTAAATAATGACCGATAAACAAATAAACACGCAAATACAAGCAAATGCGCGCGCATTTGTGCGAATATAAGGCTGTTGGAAATGAAGAACTTCCGATGACTCAGGAGGCACATATGGCAGATTCCAAGCAGGCTCCACTCGACTCCGCGGCAGCCGCAAAAGCAGCGTTCGCTTCGGTCCAGGACAAGCCGTTCCCTAACGACATCTTTACGGCTCCCGAGCTCCGTTGGGCTGTGATCGGTTGCGGCGTTATTGCCAACCAGATGGCTCAGTCCCTTGCCCTTGCCGGCCGAAAGCTCGCGGGCGTTGCCAACCGCACGTTGTCCAAGGCTCAGGCTTTTGCAGAACAGTATGGCGTTGAGAAGGTCTATGACACGGTTGAGGATCTCTACGCCGATCCTGACATCGACGCCGTCTACATCACCACCCCGCACAACACCCATATCACCTATCTGCGCGCCGCCCTGGCGGCCTGCAAGCACGTTCTCTGCGAGAAGGCCATCACGCTCAACTCCGCCGAGCTCGAAGAGGCCCGCGCCATTGCCGCCGAACACAACGTGGTTCTTATGGACGCTACCACGGTGCTCCACATGCCCTTGTATCAAGAGCTGCGCCGCCGCATGGATGCCGGCGAGTTTGGCCGCATGAACCTCGCTCAGCTCAACTTTGGTAGCTACAAGGAGTACGGCGACCTGACCAACCGTTTCTACAATCGCAACCTCGCCGGCGGTGCCATGCTCGATATTGGCGTATACGCCCTGTCCGTCATGCGCCTGTTTATGGCGAGCCAGCCCGTCGAGGTCGTGTCTCTGGGTAACACCTGCAAGACCGGCGTGGACGTTGCAGGCGGCATCGTCTGCCGTAATGCCGAACAGCAGCTGGGCGTGGTGAGCCTCACGCTCCACTCCAAGCAGCCCAAGCGTTCGGTCATTAGCTTCGACAAGTGCTATATCGAGGTCAACGAGTATCCGCGCGCCGACCATGCGACCATCGTGTGGACTGCGGACGGTCGCCGTGAGGAGGTCCACGCTGGCACCGAGGCTTATGCCCTGTGCTACGAGATGGCTGACCTCGAGCAGGCCGTCGCCGGCGACGATTCCAAGCGTGAGCTTCTGGATTATGCTTCTGATGTGATGGAGCTCATGACCAAGCTCCGCGCCGATTGGGGAGTCGTCTACCCCGAGGAGGAGTAAGCGATGCTTGCGGAAGATAGGCTCAATGCGATCGTGTCGATGGTGCAGCAGGCCGGCTCGGTTACCGTGCCGGAACTTGCCGAGGCCCTGGGCGTGACACCGTCCACCATTCGCCGTGACTTGCAAACGCTCGACCGCGCGCACCGTATCGCCAAGGTGCACGGAGGTGCGACGAGTCTGGAGCGCGCGCACGTGACGCGCGACTTGACGATCAGCGAACGCAGTGATCTCCATAACGATGACAAGGAGCGCATCTGTGCTCGTGCCGCGGCCCTGGTGGAGCCCGATAGCTTTGTGTATATCGATTCGGGCTCAACGACCCTCAAGCTCATCGAGCATCTTCCGCGTCTCGACGGCGTCACCTATGTGACCGATTCCGTGCTCCATGCTCAGCACCTTGCTTTGCGCGGCATGCGTACCGTGGTGCTGGGCGGCGAGCTCAAACCCGAGACCGAGGCGCTCGTTGGCCCCGATGCCTTGGCAACCCTGGACCGCTATAACTTCAACTGCGGCTTTTGGGGATCCAACGGCATCGCGGCCGAGCAAGGTCTCACCACACCGGATATCGAGGAAGCACAGGTCAAGCGTATCTCGATGCGCCATACCGCCAAACGCTTCGTAATCTCGGACGCCAGTAAATTTGGCATGGTGGCGCCCGTCAAGTTCGCGGACTTCCGCGACGCAACGATTATTACCGCAGGCGAGGTCCCCGCCAAGTACCGGGCAATGGACAACGTCATCACGGTCTAGCAGCAGGGGACGGGCTAAGGCCAAAACCACCGCGAAGGCGCCTGTCCCCATTGTGGTGGTTAGCAACGGAAACCGAGTAGTTTTCTCAATAGAAAAGCGGCAACGTCCATCACGGGCGTTGCCGCTCTCGTTGTCTACCGGTTTTGTCTAAGTCTGTAACAACTGGACCGCTAAAAGTGGGCTAGGTGTTACAGATTGAGATTTTCCCTTGAGGGAGATTCGAATGTCTCGATCTGTAACAGACAGACCGGAAAATGGGTTTTAACTGTTACAGATCGAGACGTTTTGGCGCCACGGCTGAGCCATCGTGGTGGTTTTGACGTTTGCCCAGATAAAACCTGCCAAAATAAACCTGTCCCTTTTTGGCGGGTTTTAGGGCTCCCAGGGGCAGGGGGCTTCGATGTGGATGTGCTCGCCGGTTACGGGATGCGTGAAGGACACGCTGTGGGCGTGGAGCATCAGGCCGCAGGGGCGCGGCGTTCCGTACAGGTCGTCGCCAACCAGGGGGTGACGCTCGCTGGCCAGGTGCACGCGAATCTGATGCTTGCGGCCGGTGAGCAGCTCAACATCGATATACGAACGCGCGGGCAGGCCTCGGCGGCTCTTAAGGCGCCTGAGTACCTTGACGCGCGTCTGAGAGGGCTTTCCGCTGGCGCCGACACGCATCTTGCGGCTATCGTGGCGATCGCGAGCGATAGGCTTGTCGATGAGCTTCTCGTTCCAGTCGATCTTGCCCTCGGCGAGCGCCAGGTAGTGCTTTTCGAAGGCGTGGTCGATGACCATCTGGTCAAAGGCGGGCTGCGTCTGCTTGTCGAGCGAGAACAGCACCACGCCGGTGGTGTCGCGGTCTAGGCGGTTGAGCGGCTGCATATCGGTCGCGGCAAAGCCGTCGCCCATCGCCAGCAGCAGGTCGCTGGCGTAGTCGGTGAGTGTGCGCTCGCCGGTGCCGTCGCCGTGGACGATCATGCCGGCGGGCTTGTCGATGGCCATGAGCCAGGCGTCGCAGTAGAGGACTTGAGGTTCTTCGTTCACGTGTAAGCCTTTCGGTTAGCTGATTCCCACAAACATGCAGCCCGAGGTCGCCCCGCGTAGGCGGGCGGCGGGCTTGCGGCCGGCCTGCGCGGCTTCGACGGCACGACGGACGCGGGCGACGGCACGGCCCACCTCATCTGCCTCGAGCAGCGTTCCGTCCACCATGAGACGACGCACGCCGGCATCGAGCAGCTGAGGAACCTGCGGCGTGAGGTCGATGGGGTAGGCATCGTACAGGCGAGAGCGGCCGTGGATGTCGGTGCGGACGGGCATGACCTTTCCGTCGATATTCTTGAGCGAGAGCTTGCGGGCACGCAGACGGCAGTTGACACAATCGTGGATGCAGCCGTTGGCAACCTGCAGAATGCAATGCTCGCTTGTCATGACGCGCGGGCGGCCAAAGACGGTGATGCCCAGAGCCGCGGGCGCGGCGGCGCCGAGCGAGACAATCTCGTCGAGTGTGATCTCGGGCGAGAGCCAAAACGCACCGGCTCCGCGCTCGGCAAGCGCCTCCATGCAGGGCGTGTTGTGCACCGGCAGGCAAGAGCGAATCTCGGCCGTGGCGCCAACCTGGGCGGCCAGGGCAAGCTCAGAGATGTTGCCAATAGCGACCGTGGCGCCGGCAACAACCCACGGGTCGACGCGTACGTGGTCAACGGCGCGGCAGACCTCGTCGAGTACGGGTACGATGCCCTGCTCAAATGCATCGGCGGGGGAGAGCTCGGCCGCATCGAGCGCGTCGGTGGTCATGTAGATGCGCGTTACACCCTCGGCGCGAGCGGCCTCGGCGGCCTCGAGCGAGGTGACGGTGGCGCAGATCTGCGGCTCATCGCGGTAGTGCTCGGGCGCGGGGCGGGAATCACTGGTTACAATCGCCGGCAGCTCGAGCGTTTTCGCGCGCTCCTCGTACGGTGCCAGAATGGCCTCTTCCAGCGCCTTACAAGCGGCGGCGCGCACCTTGTGCACGGTGGAAAAGCCCATACCGCAGCCGGCGTCGAGCGAAACGTCAAAGCTTGCGGCCTCAAAGGGAGAGGAGCCCATGCGCCCGACGTGCTCAACTAGATCGGATGCCTCGACGGCGCGGGTCTTGGCAGCCTCGACGGTAAAGCCCGTGGCCGTGGCCGTAAGCGAAGGATCGTCGCAACAGGTGAGCGTAACGGCAAACGGCTCGCCCAGACGCGCCACAACGGACACGTCTACGGCGCGGCGGCGCAGCACATCGCGCTTGAGCGCGGCGCCGGCGGCGTCAATGGCGCGCTGGCTTCGAATCACGCGCACGCGGCAGCCCTCGGGCATGCTACGGGGCACGCGACACTCGATAACATCGCCGGCAGCGGCATCATCGGCGGCAATGGTGGTCAGGAACTGGTCAAACTCGTTATCATGGCGAAGCTCCAGCAGGTCGCCCTTGCCCACGGGCTCAAACAGCTCAATGCGGGCGATGGCGGCGCGGCGACGGCGATCGTCGGGCTTGAGTCCGCGTACATCGCGGTTGGCCAGGCGGCTGCCCAGCACCGTGCCCACAATCTGGCCGCGGTTGTTGGAGCGCTCGTAGCTCATCATCTCGTCGCCCGAGGTACCGTCTTGGTAGGCGTGCGTAAAGTCGCGGTTAAAGCAGCGCTTGAGCTGTCGCTGGCGGGCTGCATCCTCATCCTTGGAGGTCGAAACATCGGCCAGCATGTCATCAATCTGATGACGATACACGTCGACGATGGAATACACGTAATCGGGAGCCTTCATGCGACCCTCGAGCTTGAGCGATGCGGCGCCGGCGTCATACAGACGGCGAACAAGCTGCGACGTGTTGGTGTCGCGCGGGCACAGCGCGCGCTCGCGACCGACAGGGGAGAGCGAGCGGCCGCTCTCGTCGATCAGCTCGTAGGGCAGGCGGCAGGGCTGGGCGCACATGCCGCGGTTTGCCGATCGTCCCGCCATGGCAAAGCTCGACAGCAGGCACAGGCCCGAGTAGCAAAAGCAGATGGCGCCGTGGCTAAAGACCTCGAGGTCGACATCGGGCGCGGCGTTGTGAATGACGGCGATCTCGTCGATGGAGAGCTCGCGCGAGAGGGTCACGCGGTCGGCGCCCTGCTCGTGGCACCAAAGCGTTCCGCGGTCATCATGGATGTTCGCCTGGGTTGAGATGTGCGTCTCGATGCCGGGCATGGTGCGCTTGACCTCAAAGAACAGGCCCCAGTCCTGGATGATGAAGGCGTCGGCGCCCAGCGTGGAGCAGCGATGGATGAGCTGCAGCGCATCGCCCATCTCGGACTGCTTGATGACGATGTTTACCGTGACGTAGACGCGCGACCCGGCTAGATGCGCGGCGCGGCAGGCTTGCTCAAAGGCCTCGTCGGTAAAGTTGGTTGCCTTGCGGCGGGCGTTGAAGCTGCCCATGCCGCAGTAGATGGCGTCTGCCCCGGCAGCGAGCGCGGCGGCAAAGGGCTCCGGGCCTCCGGCGGGGGCCAAGAGCTCGGGTCTGCGGTTGGTGGTTCGACTGGCGGTTGCGGTCATATCCTGCCTTTCAAAATGCTCAGATAATCAAAAGTATAGTGGCGCCGTTGCGGCAGGCGATGCCCGTGCTCCAAGCGGGATAAAGTCTTCAGCAGCTTGGGCTGGCTGACCCCGTGGAGAACCGTTCAGCTGCCAACGGGCGCCGTTGGGCGATAAAATATTCTCGCAGCGTGATAATAATCTTGCATCGCGCGGAAACCTTGAGTACTATCCCAATCAAGCGCGGTGTTCAGACCGAACTGTGCCTCCCGGTGTGAACGCCGCGCTCACGCTTCCTCAACTGATCGTAAGGAGATAAACATGAGCAAGACCGTCGTGTCTTCCGATAACGCACCCGCAGCCATCGGACCGTATTCCCCCGGCATCCAGACTGGCAACATGGTGTTCCTGTCCGGCCAGCTGGGCATCGACCCCGCAACCGGCAAGATGCCCGAGGGCGTCGAGGCCCAGGCCAAGCAGTCCCTCGCCAACGTCGAGGCCCTGCTGACCGCTGCCGGCGCCACCTTTGCCGATGTCGTCAAGACCACGGTCTACCTGGCCGACATTGCCGACTTCGCTGCCGTGAACGAGATTTACGCCTCCAGGTTCGAGGCTCCGTTCCCCGCGCGCAGCGCTTTCCAGGTTGCCGCCCTTCCGGCCGGCGGTCTGGTCGAGATCGAGGTCGTCGCCGCTCTCTAAGGCGTTGGCCACAACTAAACATGACATGCAAAAAGACCCTGCAGCGCGTGCGAGCTGCAGGGTCTTTTGTCAAGTGACGGATCGCTTGTGGAGCCGCGCTCCATTTTGCTCGTTAGCCCTCCTTGCGGACTTTTTGCAGGTAGCGGTAGACGCTGGGCTCCGAGATGCCCAGCGCGGTGGCAGCGCAGGCCACGGCACCCTTGAGCATGAACACCCCGTTGCCGTTGAGGTGGCGAATGACGTCCACGCGGTCGCTCTGACCAAGCGACGCTACATCCAGCCCTCGCGCGCTCAGCAGCTCGGCAATACTGCGGTCGATGAGCTCCTGTGTGGACTCCGAAAGGCTTTCGACCTCGATAGGGGCGGGCTCCGTGCGCGTCGGCGCCGCGTCGAAGCACGCCATGAGCTGCTGCGCCATGGCGTTGATGGAGCGCACGGTCGAGAGGTCGGTGTTGACGCAGAGCATACCGACGATCTCGTCATTCTCGCGGATAAAGTACGTCGCTGACTCCAACGTCTTGCCGCCGGCACCGCGCCCCTCGTAGCCCGTAATAAACGGCAGGTCGCGATACTTGGGGTCGTGCATGATCTTGAGTGCCAGATCGGTGGCGGGGCCGCCGACCTTGCGGCCGCTCACGATGCCGTTGCGAATATCGACGATGGCGTGGTCGGGATCCGAGAAATCGTGCAGCACGATTTCGCTGTTTTTGCCGAGTATCTGCTCCAGAAAATCGACCATCGGCAAAAAGCGGCGTACGGTCTCGTTCACGGGCAACTCCTTTGGGTGAAATCGGAAATGTTCATAACAATTTTTTCTCATGGTAACACGCTGCCCATCATCTCGTATATCCGCAGGTATATTGCGTAATACAGATGAGCGGTAGATATTTGGCGGTAAACGGTTGACCAAAAGAAAAGTTAGATGTTATTTTGACCAGACACTTTCCTGACCTGCGGAAATGCGTTATTTCAGCTGAAGAATAGTCTGATAACAAAAAATTATTATTGAGAATGAGAATCATCTTTAATACGATATGCAATGAAGGCACAACCTCAACCCCGCACTGCGTCACAATAGAGCGTTAGATGCGAAAACAACTACTTCGAGGATTGGTGGTCAAATGACCCAGGAGACGGTTACGAACGGCACTGAAGCCCTGTTCACTCGCGAAGGCATGCCTCCCGTTAAGGAAATGATCCCGTGTGCCCTTCAGCACGTACTGGCATCGTTTGCCGGCATCATTACCCCGGCGGTCATCATGGCCGGCGTCTACGGCTTTAATAGCCAGCAGAGCACCGACATCATCCAGGTCGCGCTCATTCTTTCGGCGATTGATACGGCCCTTCAGGCCTTCGCTCCCTTCCGTCGTATCGGCGGCGGCCTGCCCATCGTCATGGGCGTTTCGTTCGCGTTCCTGCCGGCCCTGCAGGCCATGGGTGCCTCGGGCTTTAGCTTTGGTGCGCTGCTGGGTGGCGAGATCGTCGGCGGCGCCGTCGCGGTCCTCTTTGGTCTGGCTTACAGCAAGATCAAGTGGCTGTTCCCGCCTGTCGTGACCGGTACGGTCATCTTCTCCATTGGCGTCTCTCTCTATCCCACGGCTGTCAAGTATATGGCCGGCGGTATGGGTACGCCGCTGTGGGGCACCCCGCAGGCCTGGTGCGTCGCTCTTATCACCTTCGCCGTGGTCTTTGCGCTCGCCAACTTTGGCAAGGGCACGCTCAAGCTGGGATCCGTGTTCTTTGGCATGATCGTTGGTATGATCGTCTCCATCCCCTTTGGCATGATCGACTTCTCCAGCGTCGCCACCGCCCAGGTCTTCGCCCTTCCCAAGCTCATGCCCTATGCGCTCGAGTTTGATCCCGAGGTCTGCATTACCCTCGCCGTCGTGTTCCCCATGGTTGCCATCCAGGTTATCGGCGACGTCTCTGCCGCCTGCCTGGGCTCCATCGACCGTATGCCCACCGAGCGCGAGCTCTCCGGCGCTATCGTGTCCCAGGGCCTCACCTCTATGGTCGGCGGCCTGCTGGGCGGTCTTCCCACCAGCGCCCTTGGCCAGAACGTGGGCATCATCTGCTCCAACAAGGTCGTCAACAAGTGGGTCTTTGTGATCATCGCGGCCGTCTTTGCCATCGCCGGCCTGTTCCCGCAGCTCTCTGCCGTCCTTTCCGCTATCCCGCAGCCCGTCATCGGCGGCGCGACCGTCGGCGTCTTTGGCACCATCACCATGAACGGCGTGCGCATGTTCACCCGCGAGGGCCTCACGCAGCGCACCACCACCATCGTCGGTACCTCCGTCGTCTTTGGCCTGGGTATCTGGATGGCCAGCGGTTGCCTTGCCGGTGAGGGTATGCCCACCTGGGTGCCCACCGTCATCGGCTCCAATGCCGTAACCCCCACCGCCATCATGGCCATTGTCCTTAACCTGATCCTTCCGCAGACGCCGGTCGTGGCTCAGCACATCGATGCTGCCAAGGACGCTGCCGTGGATCTGGTCTTGCCCGAGAGCAAGAAGTAACCAATTCGGTGCTATTCGTCGGCGGGCGCATCGCCTCGTCCGCCGACGTCATGCGGTGCCAAGCCGCACTTCAAAGGGTTTGTCCCTTTGGTGAAGCGTTGACGGGAGAGGGCCCGTTTCCGGTGTAGGCCGGCGCTTCGCACTCCGCCATGTCAGAGGTGTCAAACCCCGCCCCTGATGTTGAAGGGAGCATTTATGCTTCTGGTCGCTAACGGTTCCGTCTTTACCCGCAATGCTCAGGCCCCGTTCATTCCAAACGGTGCGGTCGCCATTGACGGAGATACGATCGTCGAAGTAGGTCCCGAGTGCGAGCTCAAGGCCAAGTACCCGGATGCCGAGTACGTCGATGCCCAGGGCAACCTCATCATGCCCGGACTCATCAACTGCCACACCCACATCTACTCGGGTCTGGCCCGCGGCCTTGCCATTAAGGGCTGCAACCCCACCAACTTCCTGGAGAATCTCGAGCAGCAGTGGTGGAAGATCGACGACAATCTGACGCTCGACGGCACCAAGGCAAGCGCCTATGCCACGATTCTGGACTCCATTCGCGATGGTGTCACCACGATCTTCGACCACCACGCGAGCTTCTGCGAGATCCCGGGAAGCCTCTTTACCATTAAGGATGCAGCTCAGGAGCTGGGCATGCGTTCGTGCCTGTGCTACGAGGTCTCCGATCGCCGCGGCCAGGAAAAATGCGACCAGGCCATTGCCGAGAACGCCGAATTTGCCCAGTGGGCCGCCAAGGAGCGTCGCGACAACGACAACCACATGATCGCTGCCATGTTTGGCGGACATGCCACCTTTACACTTTCGGACGAGACCATGGATAAGATGGCCGAGGCCAACAACGGCCTGACCGGCTTCCACATCCATGTGTGCGAGGGCATGAACGACGTGTGGGATTCCCGCCTCAACCGCGGTGGTATCAGCCCCGTCGAGCGCCTGCTGCAGCACAACCTGCTGGGTCCCGACACCATGCTCGGCCACTGCATCCACGTGACGCCTGCCGAGATGGATATCGTCAAGGAGTCCGGCACTTGGCTCGTCAACAACCCCGAATCCAATATGGGCAACGCCGTGGGCTGCGCCCCCGTGCTCGAGTTCTTCCGCCGCGGCATTCCCGTGTGCATGGGCACCGACGCCTACACCCACGATATGCTCGAGAGCCTTAAGGTCTTCCTGATCATTCAGCGCCACAACGCTGCCATGCCCAACGTGGGCTGGTGCGAGGCCATGACGATGCTGTTTGAGAACAACGCCAAGATGGCGAGCAAGTACTTCGATCGCAAGCTTGGTGTGCTCGAGGCCGGCGCTGCCGCCGACGTTATCGTTATGGACTACAAGCCCTTTACGCCGCTGAGCGAGGAGAACATCGACGGCCACATGCTCTTTGGCATGATGGGCAAAAACTGCCGCACCACCATCATCAACGGCCGCGTCCTGTACAAGGATCGCGAGTTCGTTGGGATTGATGAGGACAAGATCAACGCGTGGACCATGGCTGAGTCCAAGAAGCTCTGGAGCACGCTCAACGATCGCACCTACTAATTCACAAGTAGATTCACGCGCGTCGGGTGTTTCGCCGCATCCGGCGCGCGTATAGGCGACCTCCGCGGGGTCGCCGGCGCTGTGCTAGCGCTACACCGTATTTGCGCCCGCCGCGCGGTCTCGCCGGGCGTTACAGAGAGGAGCTCACTATGAGCGACATCATGAGGCCGATCCCGTTTTCGCAGCTGATGAACTGGATCATCGAGGAGCACAAGACCCAGGGCGCCATCTTTGGCGTGCGCAAGATGGTCACGACCAACCAGGAGGGCGCGCTTCCCATTTTTGACGAGCGCATCGAGACTCCGTTTGGCCCGGCCGCCGGTCCCAACACGCAGCTTGCCCAGAACATCGTGGCCTCTTATGTGGCCGGTTCCCGCTTCTTTGAGCTCAAGACCGTTCAGGTTATGGACGGCGAGGAGCTCTCCAAGTGTGTGAACAAGCCCTGCATCGTGGCGCAGGACGAGTGCTACAACTGCGAGTGGTCGACCGAGCTCGAGGTTCCGCAGGCCTTTGCCGAGTACGTGAAGGCATGGTTTGCCTGCCACCTGATCGCTCGCGAGTACGGCCTGGGCAGCCCGGACGGCTTTGTCTTCAACATGTCCGTGGGTTATGACCTGGAGGGCATCAAGAGCCCCAAGGTCGACGCCTACATCGAGGGCATGAAGGACGCCAGCGGCTCCGACGTCTGGAACGAGTGCCGCGCATGGGCGCTCGCCAACCTGGACAAGTTTGAGCATGTCGACGCCGCGTTCGTCGAGTCCATCCCGGCACGCGTCTCCAACTCCATCACCGAGTCTACCCTGCACGGCTGCCCGCCGGCCGAGATCGAACGCATCGCGACCTATCTGATCACCGAGAAGGGCCTCAACACCTACATCAAGTGCAACCCCACACTGCTGGGCTATGAGTTTGCCCGCCAGCGCCTCAACGAGCTGGGCTTTGACTACATCGTTTTCGATGACACGCACTTCCGCGAGGACCTGCAATGGGCCGACGCCGTGCCTATGTTCGAGCGCCTGATTGCCCTGTGCGCCGAGCGCGGCCTGGAGTTTGGCGTCAAGCTGACCAACACGTTCCCCGTCGACGTGACGAGAAACGAGCTGCCCTCCACCGAGATGTACATGTCGGGCCGTTCGCTGTTCTCGCTGACCATCGAGGCTGCCCGCCGCATTACCGAGCAGTTCGATGGCAAACTACGCATTAGCTACTCTGGCGGTGCCACGGTCTACAATATCCGCGCCCTGTACGATGCCGGCATTTGGCCCGTTACCCTGGCGACCGACGTTCTCAAGCCCGGTGGCTACGAGCGCTTTAGCCAGATGGCCGGTGAGTTTACCGACCTGGACGGCAAGCCGTTTGAGGGCATTTCGCTCGAGGCCGTGACTGCGATCCAGACCGACTCGCTCACCAACCCGCTCTACAAGAAGCCGCTGCGTCCGCTGCCCGACCGCAAGGTCGCCGGCAAGAGCCCGCTTTCCGATTGCTTTACCACGCCGTGCCGCACGAGCTGCCCCATCCAGCAGGATATTCCCGCCTATCTGGCGGCCGTTGACGAGGGCCGCTACGAGGACGCACTCAACATCATCATCGAGCGCAACGCCCTGCCGTTCATTACCGGCACCATCTGCCCGCATCCCTGCGGCCGTGCCTGCGAGCGTGCGTTCTACGAGCCCGAGGGCGCCCAGATTCGCGCCAGCAAGCTCAAGGCCGCCCGCGAGGCCATGACCGCCGTGCTGCCCAAGCTGCGCGCCCAGGCCATCGCCAACGACGGCGAGCGCAACGTTGCCGTTATCGGCGGCGGCCCGGCCGGCCTGGCGACGGCGTTTTTCCTGACGCGCGCCGGCGTGCCCGTCACCATCTTCGAGGCTCGCGATTCGCTCGGCGGCGTGGTCCGTCACGTGATTCCCGAGTTCCGCATTGCGAGCGACGATATCTCCCACGATGCCGAGCTCTGCCTGGCCTTTGGTGCCAAGGTGCAGCTTAACGCTCGCGTGGATTCCATTGACGAGCTCAAGGCCCAGGGCTTTACCGACGTGGTCGTGGCCACCGGTGCCTGGATGCCCGGCTCTGCGGGCCTGGGCGAGGGTGCCGAGCTCGATGTACTGGAGTTCCTCGAGGCCGCCAAGAAGGGCGAGAAGCTCGAGCTGGGCGAGGACGTCGTGGTCATCGGCGCCGGCAACACCGCCATGGATGCTGCCCGCGTGGCCAAGCGCCTGGCTGGTGTGAAGAACGTGCGCCTGGTGTATCGCCGCACCAAGAAGCAGATGCCCGCCGACGAGGAAGAGCTTGATCTTGCTCTTGCCGACGGCGTTGAGTTCTGCGAGCTGCTGGCGCCCAAGGCACTCAACGGCGCCGTGCTGACCTGCGACGTCATGGAGCTCGGCGAGCCGGATGCAAGCGGCCGTCGCAGCCCCGTTGCCACGGGCGAGACCGTCGAGCTTCCCGCCACCACGGTGATCTGCGCCGTGGGCGAGGGCATCGATGCCAGTCTGTACGATGCCGCGGGCGTCGAGCACGACCGTCGCGGCCGCCTTGCCGCCACCTCCACCGGCGTTGAGGGCGTCTGGGCTGCGGGCGACTGCCGCCGCGGTCCTGCCACCGTGGTTGAGGCTATTGCCGACGCCGCCGAGGTCGCCCGTGCCATCGCCGGCGTGGACTTTAACAAGTACGCCGACCAGAATGCTCAGGCCGGCCGCGAGGACACCTGCTACGAGCGCAAGGGGTCGCTGTGCCGCGACAAGCGCAACTGCACCAAGACCCGCTGCCTGGGCTGCGGCTCGGTGTGCGAGGTCTGCTGCGACGTGTGCCCCAACCGCGCCAACGTGGCAATTAAGGTGCCGGGCCTGGCCAAGCATCAGGTCGTCCATGTCGACGGCATGTGCAACGAGTGCGGCAACTGCGCCGTGTTCTGCCCTTACCAGGAGGGTCGTCCCTACAAGGACAAGCTCACCCTGTTCTGGAGCGAGGAGGACATGGAGAACTCCGAGAACGAGGGCTTCCTGGCCGTGGACGAGGACCACTTTAAGGTTCGCGTCGCCGGCACGGTCCGCACCGTCTCGGTCGATGCCGTCAACACCGGTCTTCCCGAGGCCGTCCGCCTGACCATCAGGGCTGTGCGCGACAACTATTCGTACCTTCTTAAGAAATAGGCGAGTCTCTTATGGCCAAATCCATTCAACATAACGTGGCCTACGTTGCCTGCGGAAGCGGTTGCGCCTCCGCAGGCGGCGATGCCCGCTGCAGCGAAGGCTGCATTGGCTGTGGCGCCTGCGTCACGGCCTGCCCCCACGGCGCCATTGCGCTGGTCGATGGCATCGCCCGCGTGGACCGCTCCAAGTGCACGGGCTGTGGCCTGTGCGGCGTGGCGTGCCCGCAGCGCGTGATTGCCTTCGTCCCCGGCTACCAGAACATTCTGGTGCGCTGCAACAACACCGATAAGGGTGCCATTGCGCGCAAGGTCTGCGACACGAGCTGTATCGGTTGCGGTATGTGCGCCAAAAAGTGCCCTGCCGGCGCTATCCGCATCGAGGACAACTGCGCCCATATCGACGGCGTGGACTGCCTGTCGTGCGGCATGTGCGCCGTCGTCTGCCCGCATGG
Organism: Collinsella sp.; assembly: GCA_018377855.1. GTDB lineage: Bacteria > Actinomycetota > Coriobacteriia > Coriobacteriales > Coriobacteriaceae > Collinsella. The sequence goes on from JAGZYM010000007.1 coordinate 104,275, forward strand.
CGCCATCCACGACCGCACCGGCATCGCCGCCGGCGTGTAGAAGGGAATCACCATGGCACAGGAATTCACTTTTACCGTTAACGGTGTCGAGCACACGACGACGGAGAATAAACCACTGCTGCGCTATCTGCGCGACGACCTGCACATTCACTCCGCCAAGGACGGCTGCTCCGAGGGCGCCTGCGGCACCTGCACCATCCATGTGGACGGTGCGGCCGTCAAGGCGTGCGTACTGACCACTGCTCTTGCCGCCGGCCGTAACATCGTGACCGTCGAGGGCCTGCCCGAGGACGTGCGCGAGGCCTTTGTGTACGCCTTTGGCGCCGTGGGCGCCGTGCAGTGCGGTTTTTGCATCCCCGGCATGGTCATGGCGGGTGCAGCGCTGATCGCCGAGGACCCCGAGCCCACCGAGGAGCAGATCAAGTACGCCATCCGTGGCAATGTCTGCCGCTGCACCGGCTACAAAAAGATTATCGAGGGCATTTCGCTGGCAGCTGCGGTGCTCCGTGGCGAAAAGCAGATCGACGAGGATTTGGAGCGCGGCGACGACTACGGCGTGGGCAAGCGCGCCTTCCGCATCGACGTGCGCAAGAAGGTGCTCGGCGAGGGCAAGTATCCCGACGACATCGACGAGCTCGATCAGCCGGGTCTGACCTATGCCAGCGCCGTGCGCTCCAAGTACCCGCGCGCCCGTGTGCTCTCCATCGATACTTCCAAGGCCGAGGCCCTGCCCGGCGTGGTGGGCATCCTGCGCGCCGAGGACGTGCCGGTCAACCAGGTCGGCCACCTTATCCAGGACTGGGACGTCATGATCGCCCAGGGCGACATCACCCGCTGCGTGGGCGATGCCATCGTGCTGGTGGTTGCCGAGGACGAGGCGACGCTCGAGAAGGCCAAGAAGCTCGTAAAGATCGATTACGAGCCGCTGGAGCCCGTGCGCAACATCGCCGAGGCCAGGTCTGCCGACGCCCCGCGCCTGCACGACAGCTTCTTTGCCTTTGGCAACACGGTGGAGCTCAAGGACAACGTGTGCCAGAGCCGTCACGTGACGCGCGGTGACGCCGCCAAGGCGCTGGCAGAGAGCGCGTTTACCGTGACGCAGCGCTTTACCACGCCCTTTACCGAGCATGCCTTCTTGGAGCCCGAGTGCGCCGTTGCCTTCCCGTACAAGAATGGCGTCAAGGTGCAGTCGACCGACCAGGGCGCCTACGACACGCGCAAAGAGTGTGCCCACATGTTTGGCTGGGATAGCGAGCCCGAGCGCGTGGTCGTCGAGACCATGCTCGTGGGTGGCGGCTTTGGCGGCAAGGAGGACGTGTCCATCCAGCACTTGGCCGCGCTCGCCGCATATAAGTTCCAGCGTCCTGTGAAGTGTAAGCTCACGCGTGCCGAGTCGCTCGCTTTCCATCCCAAGCGTCACGCCATGGACGGCACCTTTACACTGGGCTGCGACGCCGAGGGCAACTTTACCGGCCTGGATTGCGAGATCAACTTTGATACCGGCGCCTACGCGTCGCTGTGCGGCCCGGTGCTCGAGCGCGCCTGTACGCATGCCGTCGGCCCCTACAAGTACCAGAACACCGACATTCGCGGCTTTGGCTACTACACCAACAACCCGCCCGCCGGTGCGTACCGCGGCTTTGGCGTTTGCCAGTCCGAGTTTGCGCTCGAGAGCCTGATCGACCTGCTGGCCGAGAAGGTCGGCCTGGATCCGTGGGAGATCCGCTACCGTAACGCCATCGAGCCGGGCGAGGTTTTGCCCAACGGCCAGATTGCCGATTGCTCCACGGCACTGAAGGAGACGCTGCTCGAGGTCAAGGATGCCTACTACGCGCATCCCGGACACGCCGGTATCGCCTGCGCCATGAAGAACGCCGGCGTGGGCGTGGGCCTGCCCGATGCCGGCCGCTGCAAGATTCGCATCGAGGACGGCGTGGCTGTGGTCTATGCCGCCACGTCCGACATCGGCCAGGGCTGCAACACCGTCTTTTTGCAGGACGTTGCCGAGGCCTGCGGTCTGCCGCTGAGCTGCATTGCCAACGGCGAGTGCTCCACCGAGAACGCTCCCGACTCCGGCACCACGTCTGGTTCGCGTCAGACGGTCGTGACCGGCGAGGCCGTGCGCGGTGCCGCCTTCCTGCTGCGCGATGCCATGCTTGATATCGAGGCCGGCAAGTCTGCGCCCGCCGCTCCCGTGAATGCGCATGGCGACGGCGTCAAGATCGAGTACGACGACGGTCGCGCCTATCAGCTGCACACGCAGGAGCTCGTCGCCGGCCAGGGTATGCATCCTCAGGATCCCGCGGCCGCCATCAAGGCGCTCGAGGGATGCGAGTTTGGCTACGTGTACCTGGAGCCGACCGACAAGCTGGGCGCCGACGTTCCCAATCCCAAGAGCCACATCTGCTACGGCTTTGCCACGCATGTGGTCATTCTGGACGATGACGGTCGCGTGAGCGAGGTCTATGCCGCGCACGATTCCGGCAAGGTGGTCAACCCCATCTCCATCCAGGGTCAGATCGAAGGCGGTGTGCTTATGGGTATGGGCTATGCGCTTACCGAGGACTGGCCGCTCAAGGACTGCGTGCCCCAGGCAAGGTACGGCACGCTCGGGCTGTTCCGTGCGCCCGAGATTCCGGATATCCACGCCATCTACGTGGAGAAGGACGAGCTACTGCCCGTGGCATACGGCGGCAAGGGCATCGGCGAGATCGCAACGATTCCCACGGCGCCCGCCGTACAGAACGCCTATCGCGCATTTGACGGCAAGCTGCGTCCGGATCTGCCCATGGTGGATACGCCCTACAGCCGCGCCCGTCGCCGCGGGTAGGGTAGAGCGTGGACGGCCATTGCTGATGGGCTGTTTGCGCTTAACACCAACTGCATATGCTGTGCCTTTGGCCTCGGCTCCATCGCGAGCCGGGGCCCTTTGTTTGGAGTGGAAACTGCGTCCCGGATTTGGCGCTCAGAACGGGACACGCTTTCCGGATGGGATGCTTGGCGGAAACTACGGCCCAGTTTTTGGCTCCAGAACGGGATGCATTTTCCGGAACGGTCCACGTGCGGTGGTGTACCGCCCCTTTCGTGTGCGCCGCTTGTCGAATTACGTTATAGCTAGCTATATTATAGGAAGGTATAATATAGCTAGCTATAACGCAAAGGAAGGATGGCCCTATGTTTATCGGAAGAACAGTGGAAATGTCCGAGCTCAATCGACTGTATGGCACGGGCTCCTTTGAGATGCCTGTGATTTACGGCCGCCGTCGCGTGGGCAAAACGCGTCTTATCACAGAGTTTATCCAAGGCAAGAAGGCTATTTACTTTCAAGCTCGTCGTACCAATGCAGAGGCAAACCTGCATGGCTTTAGCCAGGCGATACTTGCGGGCTCCGTTGGTGTTGCTGGCGTGTCGTTTCGTAGTTTTGACGAGGCGTTCGATGCGTTGGCTACCATGGCTCGTACGGAACGTTTGATTGTCGTGATCGACGAGTATCCTTATCTCGCCCAATCGAATCCCGAGATCAGCTCGTTGCTGCAAGACAAGATCGATCACTTGTACAAAGAGACCAAGCTTATGCTTATCCTGTGCGGGTCGTCGCTTTCGTTTATGGAAGAGCAGGTGTTGGGCTACGAGAGTCCGCTATACGGTAGGCGTACGGCCCAGTTTAAGATCATGCCGCTCGATTTTATGACGACCCTCGGCCTGTGGCAGAGCATGGGTCGCGAAGACGCTGCAGTTTGCTATGGCATGACGGGTGGCATTCCTGCATATATCGAGAAAGTCGATCCTGCCGCACCGCTCAAGGACAACATCAAACGTCTTTTTCTTACTCCTACGGGCTATCTCTTTGAGGAGCCGAGTAACCTGCTATTGCAGGAGTGCCGCAATCCCGAGCAATATGATGCGATCGTGCAAGCAATTGCTCAGGGGCGCTCGAAGATCTCGGAGATTGCGAGCTCTACGGGAATCCCTGCGAGCAACGTAAAGAGCTATGTGGATAAGCTGGCGTCGCTTGGGATTGTCGAGCGCGAGCTGCCCCTAAACGAGACGAGTAATAAGCGAGCCGTGTATCTGCTGAGCGATCAGATGTTTAGGTTCTGGTACAAGTTTGTTCCGCAGAACATCGGGCTGATTCAAAACGATATGGCCGAGATGGCGTATAAGCGCATTGAGCCACACGTATCGGATTACATGGGTACGGTCTTTGAGCTTATATGCAGACAATACGTGTACGAACTCGCGCGCGCGGGCCAGCTCGATGTGGTTCCGGCGAGCGTCGGGCGCTGGTGGGGGACGGATAATCGCACGCATACGCAGGAAGAAATCGACTTGATTGTTGACGATGGCGAGAGCACTGCTCTGTTTGCGGAGTGCAAATGGCGCAATGAACCGGTGGGCGAAGACGTGCTGCAAAAGCTCGTGCATCGAAGCGAGCTCTTTAGGCGGCAGCACAAAAGCTATGCGATCTTCTCGAAGCGAGGCTTTACGCAAGGATGTCAGGAAGCTGCGGCGAGCAGGGGAGATGCCAAGCTGATTTCGTTTGCCGAGATGTGCGAGCGGAGATAACCAAGCACGCTCTGATGTGATGCTCGGAATGGGTCGCGCTAAGGATGCCAAGCGTAAAACCTTCAATGAAAATGGCGTAAAAACTACATCTGTCATGGCGTAAAAACTACATTGAAAGTAGCGTAAAATCAGCATTGAGAATGGCGTAATTTCGCATATCGCGTGATAGAGAGGGACGGCCGTCTATGGATGCACCAAAGAGATTGACCCAAAAGGGATATAGGCCCCGGCTCATAGAGGAGCGCCTCGACACCCTTATGCGGGCGTTTGGCTGTGTGGAGATCAACGGCCCCAAATGGTGCGGCAAGACCTGGACGGCGCTCTCTCGCTCGGCGAGCGTCTCCAGGCTCGATGAGCCTGCGCAGCGTGCGGCGGCAGAGGTCGACCCAAGCCTGGCGCTCATCGGCGATGCGCCACACCTGGTCGATGAATGGCAGGAGGTGCCCGAGGTTTGGGATGCCGCCCGGCGTTTCGTGGACGCGAGCGGCAACGAACGGGGGACACTTTTGCTCACGGGCTCGACCGCGCTCAAAAGCGAGGAGCGCAGCCATGTTCGTCATTCCGGCACGGGTAGGATCGCCCGTCTGTCAATGCGCCCCATGGCCCTGTGTGAGTCGGGCGACGGCGAGCCGCTCGTGTCACTGGCAAGCCTCTTTAAGGGCGAGGATTTTGCCCCTCAGCGTCGCGAGAGCACGGTGGATGACGTCGCCCGCTGGTGCTGCAGGGGCGGTTGGCCTGCAAATCTTGGGCTTTCGGAAGATCTTGCGCGAGAGACGGCAAGCCAGTACGTGCACTCGGTGCTCGACGTCAACGTGCTGGACGAGGGCATGTCGCCCGAGCTTGCACACGGCCTTTTGCGAGCTCTTGCCATGAACGAGAGCCAGGTTGTCACGTACAAGACGCTCGTAAAGGACGCCTCGTACGGTGAGGCGGGCCCCGACGAGAGGACCATCGCTGCGTACTTGGACCTCTTCAACAGGCTCAAGCTGACCGAGGACCTGTGCGGATGGGAGCCGCCCATGCGCTCGAAGGCCCGCGTTCGCGTGCGCCCCAAGCGCTACTTCTGTGACCCGTCACTTGCGGCGGCGTTGCTGGGGGCTACCCCTGAGCGGCTGCTTGGCGATATGCAAACGCTGGGGATGCTCTTTGAGAATCTCGTCCTGCGCGACGTGCGCGTGTTCCTTTCCACCTACGGCGGTGTCGACAACAGTGTCCATTATTTCCGAGATGAGAAGGGCCTTGAGGTCGATCTGATCGTTGAGCACGACGGGCGCTGGGGAGCCATCGAGGTCAAGCTGAGTGATGCGAAAGCAGACGATGGAGCGAGAAATCTCAAGGCGCTGGAGAGGAAAGTGCTCTCCAATCCTGCCGCCCAGAATGCCGCGCCGGCGTTTTTGGCGGTCGTGGTTGGAAAGGGGAGCATTGCCTACACACGCGACGACGGCGTGGCGGTGATTCCCATGGCGGCACTTGGGGCGTAGTGGTTTTGCGGGCGTGCCGTGCTTCCTTTACCGAAAATCCATTTGGTAAACCAGATGCTCGCGGATAGAATAAAGTTGACGGCAGCCCAAGTTCTGGAGAGCTGGGAAACGCCGTTGCTTGGTCAAGAGGTCGGTGCCTTAATGGCAGCGACTTGTTATGCTTCGAATGCTGCTTGAGTGCCTCGGAAAGTTCGATAAGCGCCGTGAAGAGCGAGACCAAAGCAACCAAGAGCTCTACGAGCTCTGATGGGCCCGGGATGACCTCTGATTCAAGTCACCGGGCCTCAATCTAATATGAGAAAGCCATTGTCAATAGGCATGTTCGTTTGAGCCCGGTTTAAAACCGGGCTTTTTCGTTTCCCGTCGGGAGGGCCCGCGCACGCTGCA
>JAGZYM010000024.1:0-29085 GCA_018377855.1 Collinsella sp.
ATGCCGCCCCCGGACCCCAGGAGGGGCCGCGGGGGCGTTCGGCTAACTGCGGGAATGGCCTATTTGCTCAATGTGTTCGGCTGAGATCGGAAATCAACCGAACAGATGTTGCACACGCGCAGCCCACAGATGACAGGTGCCGACGCACGACGCGTCGAGCCCTCCCCTAGTCGAGCACGACAAGCTCGGCGGGATCGTAATCCACGCCCATAAACGTAAGGCCGCAGGCAGGAGCCGTGGGGCCCGCAGCGATACGGTCGCAAGCATCGATGACCTCGCGCATCCACTCGGGTTCACGGCGATGCATGCCAATCTCGACAAGCGTGCCCACGATCGTGCGGACCATCGAATGCAGAAACGCATTGCCCTCGATGGTAAACGTCAGGATGTCCTCGCCAAACGCAACCTCATGGCCAAACTCGGCACGCATCACGCAGCGATGCGTGGGCTTGCCAACGGCCGAGGCAACCTTGCAAAAGCTCTTAAAGTCCTGCTCACCCAAAAGCGCAGGGCAGGCGGCCGCCATCGCATCGACGTCGAGGGGATAGCGATGCCACCACACAGCACCGCGTGACAGCACGGGCCGCGCATCACGATCGGCAATGCGATAGGTGTAAGTGCGAGAGCGCGCGTCAAAGCGCGCAGAAAAGCCCTTACGGGCCCTGTAGACCTCGTTTATGGCGATATCTTTGGGCAGCAGGGCATCCATAGCCCGCAGCCACCTACGGCGCGTACACGCGAGCTCAGCGTCCGTTACGGGAACGCTGATGTACTGAGCCACGGCATGCACGCCGGCATCGGTACGCCCCGCGCACGTCATATCGATCGGGCGGCGAAGCAGCGTCTCGATGGCTCGACGTAGCTCGCCCGCAACCGTCGTCTGTCCCGGCTGCTCGGCAAATCCGCTATACAACGAGCCATCATAGGCCACACGAAATACGAGCGTGGCGTCAAGCTCGGAAATCGAATTGAAATCAGACGGGGCAGTCATGGGCGCTCCCAACAAACAAGTAACGGTATCGCGACAAAAAAGAGGGGTACGCGAACGTACCCCTCGAATATAGCCTATGCAGACGGAAAGTCTACTCAGCGGTCTCCTCAGCAGGAGCCTCCTCGACGGCCTCGACCTTCTTGGGAGCAGCGGCCTTCTTGGCGGCCGGAGCAGCCTTCTTGGCCTTGGGCGTGCAAGGCTCGGTGACGAGCTCCATGATAACGATGGGAGCGTTGTCGCCCTTGCGGTTACCGAGCTTCATGATGCGGGTGTAACCGCCGTTGCGGTCCTGCCACATGCCCTGAGCAGCCTTGTCGAAAATCTCGGCAACGAGCTGTTTATCGCCGAGCTTGGCGATAGCCAGACGACGAGAATGCAGGTCGCCCTTCTTGGCCCAGGTGATGATCGGATCGACGACCGAACGCAGCGCCTTAGCGCGGGTCTCGGTGGTCTTGATGCGGTCGTTCTCGAAGAGGGCCTTAGCAAGGCTCTTCTTCATGGCCTTGGTGTGGCTCGCATCGGTGCCGAGCTTCAGGCCCTTCTTAACGTTGTGACGCATGGTCTAGTTTCTCCTCAAATATGCGAAGCATTAAGCCTTCAGGCTCAGGCCCATGGACTCAAGCTTGTCCTTCACTTCCTCGATCGACTTAACACCGAAGTTACGGATGTTGAGCAGATCGTTCTCCGAGAACTCAACGAGCTGACGGACCGAGTGAATGCTGGCGCGCTTAAGGCAGTTGTAGGAACGGACGGAAAGGTCCAGATCCTCGATCTGCTTGTCCAGCTCGGCGTTGTCGTTGGTGACCTCGGGAGCGAAGATCGAAGCCTCCTCCTCGACCTCGGGGGTCTCGGCAAGGTTCATAAAGGCGGCCATATGCTGGTTGATGATATTGGCAGCCTGGACCACGGCGTCGCGCGGGGCGATGGAACCGTTGGTCTCGATCTCGAGGACAAGGCGGTCGTAGTCGGTATGCTGACCGACACGGCAAGCCTCAACGAGCTTGGCGCAACGGGAAACCGGCGAGTACAGCGAGTCGACGTGGATCACACCGATGGGATCGTTGTCGCGCTTGTTGGCCTCGCCAGAAACATAGCCGCGGCCATAGCCGATGCGCATGCTCATGGTGAGATGGCCACCCTCGGTGAGCGTAGCAATGTGCTGCTCGGGGTTGACCAGCTCAAACTCGGACGGAATAAAGAAGTCCGCACCGGTGACCTCGCAGGGGCCGTCAACCGAGATGGTGGCGGTCGCCTCGTCGGTCGTGCCGAGAGCCCTGAAGACAAGACCCTTGACATTCAGGACGATGTCGGTGACATCCTCGACCATGTTAGGGATGGTCATGAACTCGTGCTGTGCACCATCGATCTGAATAGCCTCGACGGCGGCACCCTCGAGCGAGGACAGAAGAACGCGACGAAGGGAGTTACCCAGCGTATCGCCGTAGCCACGCTCGAGCGGCTCGACGGAGACACGAGCAGACGTCTCGTTGATCTCTTCGACCTGAACCTGAGGCCTAATGAATTCTGACATGTATTACCTCCAGCCTCAGCAGCCCGGATGGACTACTTAGAGTAGAGCTCGACGATGAGCTGCTCGTTGATATCACCGCTGATCTGCTCACGCGTCGGCAGAGCGAGCACGTTACCAGACAGCTTCTCGATATCGACCTCGAGCCAGCCAGGGACCTCAAAGCGCTCGGAGGAAATCAGGGCCTCCTTGATGGGGAGGAGGTCACGGAACTTCTCGCCGACAGCGACGACGTCGCCGGCCTTGACGCGGTAGGACGGGATGTCCACGCGCTTGCCGTTCACGGTGAAGTGACCGTGACGGACGGACTGACGAGCCTCTTTGCGGGTGCGGGCGAAGCCAAGACGGAAGACGACGTTGTCGAGGCGAGACTCAAGGATGATCATGAGGTTCTCACCGGTGACGCCGTTCATCTTGCGGGCCTTGTTGAAGTAGCCGTGGAACTGCTTCTCCAGAACGCCATAGATGAACTTGACCTTCTGCTTCTCGCGCAGCTGCATGCCGTACTCAGATTCCTTGCGACGGCGCTTGGGCTGACGGATAGATTCCTTCTTGCTGCTGTAACCGAGCTCAGCGGGATCGATCCCGAGCTGACGGCAGCGCTTAAGAACAGGAGTCCTGTCGATTGCCATATTGATACGATCCTTTCAGTTACACGCGGCGACGCTTCTTGGGGCGGCAGCCGTTGTGCGGAATGGGGGTCTTGTCCTGGATGCTCGAGACCTCGAGGCCAGCAGCCTGGAGGGAGCGGATGGCGGTCTCACGACCGGAGCCGGGGCCCTTGACGAAGACGGAAACCTTCTTCATACCGTGCTCCATGGCCTGCTTGGCAGCAGCCTCGGCAGCCATCTGGGCAGCGAACGGCGTGGACTTACGGGAGCCCTTGAAGCCCACCTGGCCAGCCGACTTCCAGGAAATGACGTTGCCCTGGGGATCGGTGATCGAAACGATCGTGTTGTTGAACGTAGAACGAATGTGAGCCTGGCCCACGGAAATGTTCTTACGGTCCGCGCGCTTCAGACGGGCAGCGCGAACGTTCTTCTTAGCAGTAGCCATCTATCTAGCGCTCCTTATTTCTTCTTCTTAGCACCGATCTGACGCTTCGGGCCCTTGCGGGTACGAGCGTTAGTGTGGGTGCGCTGGCCGCGGACCGGGAGGCCCTTGCGGTGACGAAGGCCGCGGTTGCAGCCGATGTCCATAAGGCGCTTGACGTTCTGGTTGCGCTCACGGCGGAGATCGCCCTCAACCATGATCTGGTTCTTATCGATATAATCGCGGATGGCGTTAACCTCATCCTCGGTGAGGTCCTTAACGCGCGTATCCACGTTAACGTTGCACTCGACGCAAATCTTCGTCGCAGTGGTGCGGCCGATGCCGTAAATGTAGGTCAGACCGATCTCAACGCGCTTCTCACGCGGGAGGTCGACACCATTAATACGGGCCAACGTAGTCTCCTCTCTTAACCCTGACGCTGCTTATGACGGGGGTTCTCGCAAATGACGAGGACCTTGCCATGGCGCCTAATGATTTTGCACTTATCGCACATCTTCTTGACCGAAGGACGTACCTTCATCGTTCTTCCTTTCGGTAGCGCTCAAACTACTTCCCTACTATCTACTCGCCCAGCCGCAGGCGTTTAAAACTATGGCTGGTCTTCACACACAATCCGACCGTAGGTTGAGCTAAGCCTGCAGTCGGAAATGGAGTGCGTGTATGCGTGCCGCTATTTGTAGCGATAGGTGATGCGGCCGCGGGTCAGGTCGTACGGGGAAAGCTCCACGACAACCCTGTCACCGGGGAGAATACGGATGTAATTCATTCGGATCTTGCCAGAAATGTTGCACAGAACCGAATGACCGTTCTCGAGCTCGACCTTAAACATGGCGTTGGGCAACGGTTCCTTTACCGTACCCTCGAGCTCAATTGCGTCTTCCTTCTTCACAAGCAATCATCTTTCTCTAGAAAACGACAGCGATTGAGTATTCTACAACACGTATGCACGCATCGTAATAACTTCGTAATGGCTCCACAACTAAGTGGAACTTGTTACATTTCTCCGCCTTGGAGGGAGCACCAAGCACCTTGGGCATCCGTGGTGAGAATCACCGGACCGTCATTGGTAATGGCGACGGTGTTCTCGTAGTGCGCGGCGGGCAGGTGGTCGTTGGTCGTGACGATCCAACCGTCGGAGCCCGTGCTCACATGGTTGGAACCCATCGTAACCATCGGCTCGATGGCAATGACCATGCCGGCCTGGAGGCGAACGCCCCTCCCCTTCTTTCCATAGTTAGGAACGTTGGGGTCCTCGTGCATCACGCGGCCAATGCCATGGCCCACATAATCACGAAGCACGCCGTAACCGTGAGACTCGGCGAGGGACTGAACGGCATAACCGACGTCCCCGATATGGTTACCGGGAACAGCCTGCTCGATGGCAGCCTTAAGGCAATCGCGCGTGACCTCGCACAAAGCCTTGGCTTCGGGCGTGGGGGTGCCGACGAAAAACGTCCAAGCATTATCGCCGACCCAACCGTCGACAACGGCTCCCGTATCGATGGAGATGATATCGCCATCGCGCAGGATCATGTCGGGGTTGGGAATACCGTGGACCACGGCATCGTTGATCGATGCGCAGATGGTCCCCGGGAACCCGCCGTAACCCTTAAAGGCCGGGGTGCCGCCATGCATGCGGATAATCTGCTCCGCGAGCTGATCGAGCTCAAAAGTCGAAACGCCGGGGCGCACCATGGCTCCAACGTGGCGGAGCGCCATCTTAGATAGCGCTCCTGCCTTCTTCATCTGCTCGATTTGCGTTGCAGACTTAATCTTGATCATAGACCGAGAGCCTCTTTGACATCCCCGTACACGGTCTCGCGAGCCTGGTCACCGTTGACCGACTTGAGCAGACCCTGACCACGATAGTAGTCGACGAGCGGGCTCGTGGACTTCTCGTAGACGTCGAGACGGTTCTTGATGGTCTCGGGCTTGTCGTCGTCGCGCTGATACATCTCGCCGGCGCACTTGGGGCAGGTAGCATCGGCAGCGGTGCCGGTGTAACCGCAGGCGCGGCAGGTGCGACGCGAAGACAGACGATCGATAATGACCTCGGGGGCTACATCGACCAGAAGGGCGCAGTCGATCTCGCGACCCATGGCGGAGAGCTCGGAATCGAGCGTCACAGCCTGGGCGGTGTTGCGCGGGAAGCCATCGAGGATGAAGCCCTGCTGGGCGTCATCGGCGGCAAGGCGCTCCTTGACAAGGTCGATCACGAGCTGGTCGGGAACGAGCTCGCCAGCGTCCATGTACTTCTTAGCCTGAATACCAAGCTCGGTGCCGCCCTTGACGGCAGCACGCAGCAGGTCGCCCGTGGAAATGTGAGCGACGCCAAACTCGGCGACGAGCTCCTGTGCGACGGTGCCCTTACCGGCACCCGGAGCTCCGAGCAATACGAGGTTCATGAGCAATCCTCCTCTAGCCTATTTAAAGAATCCATCGTAATCATACATCTTGATCTGGCCTTCGAGCTTATCGACCGTGTCGAGCACGACGCCGACCATGATGAGGATGGACGTGCCGCCAAATGCCTGGATCAGATGGTTACCCGTGAAGGAGAAGATGATCGAAGGCACGATGGCGATGAGCGCCAAAAAGACAGCGCTGGGAAGCGTGATCTTGTTGAGCGCGTTCTTGATGTAGGCCGCGGTAGCCCTACCCGGACGGACGCCCGGAATAAAGCCGCCCTGCTTCTTAAGGTTGTCGGCCGTGTCATCGGGGTTAAACACCATGGAGGTGTAGAAGTACGCGAAGAACACGATGAGGACAACATTAAGCACCCAGTTGAGCCAACCGGTCGAAAGCGCAGAGGCAACTGCCTGGATCCAGCCGATGCCGGGGAAGAACACGGCAATCTGAGCCGGGAAATACAGCAGCGCCGAAGCGAAGATGATCGGCACGACACCCGCGGTGTTGACCTTGATGGGCAGGTAGGTGGTCTGGCCACCCATCATGCGACGGCCCACGACGCGCTTAGCGTAGGAGACCGGAATGCGGCGCTGGCCGCGCTCAAGGAAAACAATCAGCGGGATAACCAGCAGGATGATGGCGCAGATAATCACCATGGTGATGATGCCACCGGCATTGCCCTCGGTGCTGGAGAAGATAGCCTGCGGCAGACCGGCCATGATGTTCGCAAAGATGATCAGCGACATGCCATTGCCGATACCGCGCTGGGTGATGAGCTCACCAATCCACATGATCAGCATGGCGCCCGCAGTGAGCGTGCCGACGATCATGAGGTCGAAGATGATCTCGGGAGCGCCGGCGCCATTAAAGCTGATGCCGAAGCTCTTAAAGAGGAAGAGGTAACCCACGGAGTTGAGGATTGCCAGAGCCAGGGTGAGGTAACGCGAATACTGCGTAATCTTGGTCTGACCGACCTCGCCCTCGCGGGCAAGCTCATGCAGGGAAGGCACGACGGCCTGGAGCATCTGGAGGATGATCGAGCTGGTGATGTAAGGCATGATGCCCAGCGAAAACACCGACACATAGCTCAAAGCGCCGCCAGAGAAAAGATTCAGGAGGGCCATAGCACCTGCGGCGACCGAATTGTTATCGGTCGAGAAAAGGCCCAGCATCCCCTGGAAGGGAATGCCGGGCACAGGAACGTGCGCACCAATGCGGTACACGACGAGCATAGCTATGGTAAAAAGAATCTTTTCGCGCAATTCTTTGATGCGGAAAGCATTCTTAAGACCATTTAGCACGGCAGCTCGACCTTTCCGCCGGCGGCCTCGATCTTGGCCTGCGCAGAAGCGCTGACCTTGTCGACCTTGACCGTGAACTTCTTGGTGAGCTCACCATTGCCGAGCACCTTGACGGGCTCGAACTCGCTCTTGGTGATGCGAGCGGCCTTAAGAGCGGCACCGTCGATCACAGCGCCGTCCTCGAACTTACGCTCGAGACGCTCAACGTTAACGGCGGTGTACTCGATACGACGGGGGTTGCGGAAGCCCGGAAGCTTGGGCAGGCGCATAGCCAGCGGAGTCTGGCCACCCTCGAAGCCGGCACCCTTGGTGCCGCCAGAGCGGGAACCCTGGCCCTTCTGACCGCGGCCAGAAGTGGTGCCGTGACCCGAAGAATTGCCACGGCCGACGCGCTTGCGGTTCTTGGTGGAACCGGGCGCGGGAGTAAGATCGTGAAGCTGCATTTGCTACTCCTCTACAATCTCGACAAGGTGCTTGACCTTGAAGATCATGCCGCGGACGGACTCGTTGTCAGCAATCTCGCGAACCTCGCGGATCCTGTGGAGACCGAGGGCACGGACAGTACGGACCTGGTCCTGCTTGCAACCGTTGGTACTGCGGACCTGCTTGATCTTGATGGTGTCAGCCATGCTTAGTTCTCCTTACCGACGAACATCTCGGAGACCGTCAGGCCACGGCGAGCCGCGACGTCCTCAGGGCTGGAGAGCTCCTTGAGGCCCTCGACGGCAGCCTTGATGATGTTGAGGCCGTTGTCGGTACCGAGGGACTTGGACAGGACGTTCTTGATGCCAGCAAGCTCAAAGAGGGGACGCACAGCGCCGCCGGCGATAACGCCGGTACCCTCGACAGCGGGCTTGATGATGATGCGGCCGGCACCAAAGTGGCCGAGAACCTCGTGCGGGATGGTGCCCTGCTCGGTCACCGGCACGTGGAACATGTTCTTCTTGGCATCGAGAGATGCCTTGGAGATGGCCATGGGCACCTCAGCGGACTTGCCCATGCCAACGCCGACGTTGCCCTTGCCGTCGCCAACGACGACGAGAGCGACGAGGCTCATGCGACGACCACCCTTGACGGTCTTCGACACGCGGTTGATGTAAACGACGCGCTCCTCGAACTCGGAGGCCTCGCGCTGCTGCTTCTGATTACGAGCCATGTGCTACATACCTCCTAGAACTCGAGACCGGCGGCACGAGCACCGTCGGCGAGGGCCTTGACGCGGCCATGGTAGATACGGCCACCACGATCGAAGGCGACCTTGGTGATGCCGGCCTCGATGGCGCGCTTGCCAACGAGCTGACCGACCTTCTCCGCAGCCTCCTTGTTCGAGGTGTGGGTGCCCTTGAACTCGGCCTCGAGGGTCGAGGCAGAGACGAGCGTCAGGCTGGAGCCCTTGCTGTCGTCGATGATCTGGGCATAGATGTTGGCGTTAGTACGGGTCACGCGAAGACGCGGACGCTCGGCGGTACCCGAGACCTTGCCGCGAACACGACGCTGACGACGCTTGAGGCCTTCCAGCTTCGCCTTATGCTTGTTCATACGTAAACTCCTAAAAAGGTTGATCTTGCCAGCACCTGACGGGGTGCTGGTCTTATGCGAGTGAGTCGGTTACGACTACTTGGCGGCCTTACCCAGCTTGCGGCGGATGTGCTCGCCAACGTAGTGGATACCCTTGCCCTTGTAAGGCTCGGGAGGACGATGGCCGCGGATCTCAGCGGCGATCTGACCGACCTGCTGCTTGTTGATACCCTTGACGTTCACGTGGGTGTTGTCGGGAACCTCGAAGGTGATGCCCTCGGGAGCCTCGACGATCACGGGGTGCGAGAAGCCCAGGGAGAACTCGAGGTTCTTGCCCTTCTGCTGCACGCGGTAACCGACGCCGGCGAGCTCGAGCTTCTTCTCGAAGCCCTCGGAAACGCCAACAACCATGTTGTGGATGAGGGCGCGGGTGAGGCCGTGGCGGGCACGGGTCTCACGCTCGTCGTCGGGACGGGAAACGGTGAGGACGTTGTCCTCGACGTTGATAGCGAGCTTCTCAAAGACATCGAGCTCGAGCTGGCCCTTGGGGCCCTTGACGACAACGTTGTTGCCGTTGACTGCCACTTCGACTCCGGCGGGAATCTGGACAGGCTTATTACCGATACGAGACACGGTGATCTCCTTTCCTTCTACCTACCGAGCGAATTACCAGACGTAAGCGATGATCTCGCCGCCGACGTTGTGCTTGCGAGCATCGCGGTCGGTCATGACGCCATGGCTGGTGGAAATAATGGCGGTACCAAGGCCACCGCGGACGCGGGGCATGTCGGCAACGCCGGTGTACTTACGCAGGCCCGGCTTGGAAATGCGGCGGATGCCGTTGATGACCTTAGCCTTCTTGGGACCATACTTAAGCGTGATGTGCAGAGTCTTC
Organism: Collinsella sp.; assembly: GCA_018377855.1. Classification (GTDB taxonomy): domain Bacteria; phylum Actinomycetota; class Coriobacteriia; order Coriobacteriales; family Coriobacteriaceae; genus Collinsella. The sequence goes on from JAGZYM010000024.1 coordinate 9,696, forward strand.
TGGGGAACGGTGTCCTCGACATCGTAGCCCTCGATGTAGCCCTCCTCGTGCAGAACACGAGCGATCTCGACGAGCTTCTTGCTGCTCGGCATGGAGACCGTGGCCTTGTTCACAGAGTTAGCGTTACGGATGCGCGTAAGCATATCTGCGATCGGGTCTGTAAGGTTCATACAGATTCTCCTTCGTTCTTGATGAACACGTGCTCTTGGTTCTTCACCGCCCTTAACGGCAAAGCCTTTTTAGCGCGTTTTCCCTGTTCCAAACGGATGCTTGAAACGCTGGTAGTGACTTACCAGCTGGCCTTCTTAACGCCGGGAAGCTCGCCCTTGAGTGCAAGCTCACGGAAGCAGACACGGCACAGGCCGAACTTGCGGTACACAGAGTGCGGACGGCCGCAGCGCTGGCAGCGCGTGTACTCACGAGTAGAGAACTTCTGCTTGCGATTGCACTTGACGATCATCGATGTCTTAGCCACTTATATCCTCCTCACATAGAGTATTGTTCGCCCCAAGCGCCGCTCCCTTGTGAGAACGGCGCTTATAGGGCAGGTGAACCTATTTCTTGAACGGGAAACCGAAGGCGTCCAGAAGGGCCTTGGCCTCCTCATCGGTGTTGGCGGTGGTCACGAAAGTGATGTCCATACCACGCTGGTGATCGACGGAGTCGAAGTCGATCTCGGGGAAGATGAGCTGCTCGGTGACGCCCATGGAGAAGTTACCACGGCCGTCGAAGCTCTTGGCGGAGATGCCGCGGAAGTCGCGGATACGGGGGATCGCGACGGAGGTCAGACGATCGAAGAACTCCCACATACGGTCGCCACGCAGGGTAACCTTGCAGCCGATCGGCATACCAGCGCGCAGGCGGAAGGTAGCGATGGACTTGCGGGCACGGGTGATCATCGGCTGCTGGCCGGTGATGGCGCGCAGGTCGCGCACGGCACCGTCGATGGCCTTGGAATCGGTAGCGGCCTCGCCGACACCCATGTTCACGACGATCTTCTCAAACTTGGGGATCATCATGACGTTCTCGTACTGGAACTTGTCCTGAAGCTGCTGCTTGACCTCGTTGTTGTACTTGGTCTTCAGACGCGGCACATACTTCTCTTCTGCCATTGTTCACTCCTTCTTGGGGTTTTAAGCACGGGGCGTGGCCACGATGGGTTGTCCTCGTGCCTCCTGGCTGCATCCGCGCCGCTCATGGCATTTTGCGGTTTGGACTCGACGCAGCAGGAGCCGACAAAACAATCGGTACTATACGCGCATCGGGAGCGTATTTCCAGAAAAACCTCGTCTGCCTGCACAACTCCACAACTCCCCCGCACAAATGGATCCCAAAAAGCAGTTGCGGTGAAATAGGGACTGTTTGGCGGCCTAACAGGCTTAAACAGTCCGTATTTCACCGCAACTTATTGGTGGGGATCCGATTAGCGCTTGCGGGGGACGAGTTTGGTGCGGCGCAGGTGGATCATCTCGGCGGCGATGGAGATGGCGATCTCCTTGGGGTCCTCGGCCTCGATGGCAACGCCGATCGGAAGGTGCAGCTCGTCGATCTGGTCCTGCGTAAAACCTTCCTGCTCCAGGCGGGCACGCACAAAGGCCGTCTTGCGGCGCGAACCCAGACAGCCCAGATAGGCAGGCTTGGCACGCATGGCCTGAATCACCACGTCGATATCGGACTTGTGACCCGCCGTGGCGACGACCACCAAGTCGCGCGGACCGATGGGACACAGCTCGCTCAGGTTCTTGTAATCGACCAGGCGACGATCGTAGACACCGGGCACCCATTCGGGCGTCAACGTGCCGGGGCGGTCATCGCAGGCCACGACGGCAAAGCCCGCCGCCGTGAGCACGCGCGCCGTCGCGGCGCCCACGTGTCCGCAGCCAAAGATGTAGGTCAGGCCCTCGGGGCAGAGCGTCTCGATGTGCGCCGCGGGAATCTCAGAGGCAGCGTTGGTGTAGGTGACGTTACTCCCCTCCTCCACCAGTGAAAGCCCGGGGCAGCCCGCAATGGTATGGCGCGATGCCTCGCCATGGTACTCGGCCACATCGCCTTCGAGCGCGTTTGCGATAAACGGTTCAAAGTCGATGACGAAGTCGCCGATGCGTCGATATGCCAAGACGTCGGCAGCCGACTGGAACAACGGTGCCTTGGTCGCGTCCAGGTGCAAATAGCACAGGCAGATGGCTCCGCCGCAGATCATGCCGGTATCGGAGTTCTCGCCGCCCATGGTGTAGCGGACCAGACGCGACTGTCCCGCGCTCAGGAGCTCGCGTGCCTCGTCCAGCGCAAAGAGCTCGATCTTACCGCCGCCGATGGTGCCCGCCTGGCTACCGTCGGCAAAGACGACCATCCAGGCGCCCACGCCGCGCGGCGACGACCCCGCCGTGCCGGCCACGACCACCAGCTCGCACGTCTCGCCAGCACGCAGGGCGGCAAGCGCCGCATTCACAACATCGAGCTTTTCCATTGCAATTTCCTATCCCTGGAATACACCGGTGAGCATGGCGAGTGCCTCGAGCACACCGCCGCCGACCGACGTCGCCTTGTCCGAAATATAGTTGATATAGCTGGCATCGCCGCGCGGATCGACATCGGCGCATTTAAAGCCCTCAGTCACCTGCACGCCGTTCGCCAAAAGCCCGCGCAGACAGCCATCGATCTGCGTGTACATGGGCGTATCGCCCGCGTATCCAACGCACTCGCCGGCGCTCACTATGTCGCCGATCGCATGGTCGGACCTAAACACGCCAACAGCGGGGCTGTGGATAACACGTTCCTTGCCGTATCCGCCGATCATGCCCGGCACGCCCGTGTTGGGCTGGGGTGAGCCCTGGGTAATCACGCGGCCCAAATAATGCCCGCGCATAGTCTCGACCACGGCGTCGCAATCGACCGGCGCGGTAAAGCCCGGCCCCACGGCGATGACGGTAGGCGCCATGTCGCGCGTGGTGCCCAGGTTGCGCTTGGCCAGAATCGCGTCGACCACAGCTGCGGGTTTAAGCTCATCGAGCATCTTGACCTGGGGGTCTACCACAACGGCGACGTCTCCGGCCTCGGTAATTGCAAGCGCCTCTGCCGGCGTCTGCGCCAAGCGAGCGCGAATGCCCTCGACCTCGACCTCGCCCAGGCGAATGGCCTCGCAAAAACTGATTGTGCGGCGGATGCACGTGGGAACCGCGATATCGGCCATGACAACCGACACGCCGGCGCGCACCAAGCGAGCGGCGACGCCCGTGGCGATATCGCCGGCGCCGCGAACATAAACGAGCATTCCCGGGGCACCTCCCTGTGCTACGGTTTGAACAGAGCAAAGCGGTTCGACCGCTACTCTGATGATTATTTATTATCACAGTATTATACGGCGGTGAACAGATGGAAACGGTTAGCGGCAATCTTGCCTCGGCGCTCAGGATCGAGCCGGGCATTACCGCGATTATCGGCAGCGGCGGCAAGTCGACGTTGCTCAAAACGCTGGGTCTTGAGCTCATGCGCGCTGGTGGCCGCGTGCTCCTCTGCACCACCACGCATATGCTTCCCATTGCCGGCGTGCCATGGGACGGGTCGAATCGTCGCCTGGACGCCGCGCCTTGGAAGCCGGGCGCCTCGCATGTCCCCGGTTGCACCTGCGAGGCCTGCGCGGGCCTTGCACGCGGAGGCATCTGCCAGGCAGGCGTCTTGGACCCGGAGACAGGCAAGCTCTCCGCCCCCGCCGAGCCACTCGGCGAGCTGGCACAGCGCTTTGACTATGTGTTGGCCGAGGCAGACGGTAGCAAGCGACTCCCGCTCAAGGCGCATGCCGCCTGGGAGCCGGTAATTCCCGCCGGCACGGCCAACGTCATCTGGCTCGTCGGCGCCTCGGGACTCAGCAAGCCCATCAACGAAGCCGTCCACCGCCCCGAGCTCTTTTGCGAGCGTTGCGGCTGCGAGCTCACCGACATCGCCACGCCCGAGCGCGTCGCCCAGGTGCTCAATGCCGAGATGCAGGCGCTGAATCTCAGCACCGCACGCGTCGTGCTCAACCAAGTCGACACGCTCAGCGACCCCACGATGGCAGATCGCTTCGACGCAGCTCTCGACCGCCCCATCATCGCCACCAGCCTCAAATAGCCGGCCCCATCTCGTCAGTTGCGGTGAAATACGGACTGTTTGGCCGTATGACGGCCGCAAACAGTCCGTATTTCACCGCAACTGCGGAGGGGACACGGCATCTTTGCTGCTAGCGGGGGACGTAGCGGCCGGGTTGGGCTCCGGTGGGCTCGCCGTCGCGTGCCGCCAGCACGCCGTTCACAAACACGGCCTTGGCGCGGCCATGTGCCTCAAAACCCTCGAGCGGCGTATAGTCCACAGCCTGATGCTGTGTCGCCGCGCGAATGGTCCAGCGCGCCTGGGGATCCCACACGCACACATCGGCATCGGAGCCCTCGGCAAGACAGCCCTTGCGCGGGTACATGCCAAACACGCGCGCCGGGCTCTCGCTCATCAGGCGGCAAAGGTCCTCGGGGCCCAGCTGTCCCTCAAAGCTCGTGGCAATCGCGACGGGACGATGCTCCACGCCGGGCCCGCCGTTGGGAATCGCGCGGAAATCGTCGCGCCCGCGGTCCTTTTGCCCGTGCAGGTTAAAGCTGCAGTGGTCGGTGGCGATAGTATCGATCTCGCCGGCCACAAGCGCCTCGCGCAGCGCGGCACGGTCACCGGCATGGCGCAGCGGCGGGCTCATCACATACTTGGCGCCCGCAAAGCCGTCCTCGCCCTGCTCCAGATAACAGGTGTCGTCGAGCATCAGATACTGGGGGCAGGTCTCGACATAGATATTCTTCTGCCCGCGCGCTTTGGCAGCACGGATGGCCTCGAGCCCCAGCTTGGTCGAAAGGTGCACCACGTTGACCGGAGCGTCCCCGGCCAGGTGCGCCAGATACAGCAGGCGGCTCACGGCCTCACCCTCGCACGCGTCCGGACGGCTGAGCGCATGCCCCTCGGGCCCATGAATCCCCTGCTCGTACACGCGCTTCTGCAGCTCATTCACCAGCGTACCGTTCTCGCAATGCACGCACAGTATGCCGCCAATACGCTTGAGCTCCTCGAGCACCTCGAGCGTCTCGGCATCGTCCAGGCGCAAATGATCGTAGGCAAAGTAGGTCTTAAACGACGATACGCCCGCCTCGCGCATAGGCGAAAGATCGGCGCGGTTGCGCTCATTCCACTCGGCGAGTGCCATATGAAAGGCGTAGTTGGCCGTGCAGGTTCCGTCGGCACGGCGATGCCACTCGGCAAGGGCGTCGGGCATGGTCACGCCGCGATCGGCCGTCGCGTAGTCCACGATGGTCGTCGTACCGCCGCAGGCAGCCGCACGCGTGCCGGTTTCAAAGCTATCGGCTGTCCAATCCATGCCAGTCCAGCACTGCATGTGCGTGTGGCCGTCGATAAAGCCGGGGAACACCCAACAGCCCACGGCATCCTCGACGGTATCGCCCTCGGCCGGCTCAATCGCCGCGGCAATCCGCACAATCTTATCGCCCTCCATGGCAAGATCGGCGCGGCGAAGCCCCTGGGGCGTCACGAGCGCGCCGTTTTTGATGATGATCATAATTGCTCCTTATTGATTGATGCAGTTGGCCACGCGATCAAAATACGAGCAGGCGGCGATATGCTCCGTTATGCGTTGCTGTCCCTTGGCGGTATCGACGTCCCACAGCTCGTAGGCACGCGCCTCGACCAGCACCACGTCGGTACGGTCCTTGAGGATCGAACCGCCGCCGTCCTTGCCCTCAAGACACATAAGTGCATCGAGCAGTTCCGCCGGAAAGAGCACCGGGCTCGAAGGCTCACCGTTGCACGCAAGACGCACCGGATGCTTGCGGCCACGCTCGTCAAACGCACGAACCATAGCCTCAAATGAACCCGAACTCACGAGCGGCTGGTCGCCCGGCAAAAAGAGGCAACCTTTCCAGTTGCGTTCGACTCCCCATGAAAGGCCCGCACGGACGCTTTCGCTGCGCAGCTCGCCGTCGTGCAGCACGCACGGGCAATGCTTGTCCTCGCAAATCTGAGCGACCTCGGGCCAACGCGTCGAAACCACGACGTCAAAGCCCCGGGGAACCGAATCGATGGTCCGGGCAATCAGCGGCTCGCCATAGATATCGGCAAGCATCTTGTTAGAGCCAAACCGCTTGCCCTCGCCCGAAGCCATAATGACGCATCCAAGTTTCATGGTGATACCTCCCCTGAAACCATCGTACCCATAACTCGCGCCGCGGGCATCCACATCGAAAGCGCTTATCCCGCACGCCCACGATGCAAAAAGGGGGCACCCCGCCGGTTGGCAGAGCGCCCCCTTTACATGGCTTACCTCAGCCCGGCTTTAGGCCTGGAGCCAACGGGCGGTGTTACGCTCGTCGAGGGCCTTGAGGGTAGCGGCGGGATCGGCAACCTTCTGCAGGAACATCATGGCAGCGATGGCGTACGGCTTGTAGCTGGCCTCCTTGTACATGCCCACGCGGTGCATGTCGAAGACGTCGGCGTTAACCTCGCCGTGCTCGCAGGAGACACCGGAGATGTCGGCGGGCAGCGGGTGCATAAAGATGGTGTCCTGGCCGTTGGCGGTCTTCTCCATGAGTTCGGTCGTGGAGCACCAGTCCTGATGGGTGGCGTTCTGGGCGAGCAGTTCCTTCTCGAGCGCTGCGATGCCGGCGTCGTCGCCCTCGGCGTACAGGTTGGTACGCTTCTCCATGGCGGCAAACGGAGCCCAGCTCTTGGGGATCACGATGTCGGCGCCCTCGAAGGCCTCGGCCATGGTGTTGACCTGCTTAAAGGTGGTGCCGGACTCGGCGGCATAGCCCTTGGCGCGCTCGACGACCTCGGGCATGAGGTCATAGCCCTCGGGGTGGGCCAGGGTGACGTCCATGCCAAAGCGGGGCAGCAGGCTGATCAGCGACTGCGGGCAGGACAGCGGCTTGCCGTAAGAGGGCGAATAGGCCCAGGTGACGGCAACCTTCTTGCCCTTGAGGTTCTCGAGGCCGCCAAACTCGTTGATGAGGTAGAGCATGTCGGCAGAGGACTGCGTGGGGTGGTCGGAATCGGACTGCAGGGAGATGAGCGTGGGGCGGTGATCCAGAACGCCGTCCTCGTAGGCCTGCTGGACAGACTCGGAGACCTCGGCCATGTAGGCGTCGCCCTTGCCGATGTACATGTCGTCGCGGATGCCGATGACGTCGGCCATGAAGGAGATCATGGTAGCGGTCTCGCGGACGGTCTCGCCGTGGGCGATCTGGGACTTCTTCTCGTCCAGGTCCTGCAGCTCAAGGCCGAGCAGGTTGGCTGCCTTAGAGAAGGAGAAGCGCGTACGGGTGGAGTTGTCACGGAACAGGGAGACGGCCAGACCCGAATCGAAGATCTTGGACGAAACGTTGTTCTCGCGCAGCTCGCGCAGGGCGTCGGCGACGATGTAGAGCGCCTTGAGCTCATCGGTGGTCTTATCCCAGGTGTGCAGGAAGTCGCTGCCGTACATGCCCTTAAAATCGAGGCCGTTCAGCTGCTCGACGAGCTCGGTAAACTTGGCGTCCATGTAAATATCCTTTCCAAAGATGAAACGATTGCAATGAGTAGATGTGCTCCGGCATGCGCGTGTGGCTAGAACATGCAGAGCACTATGACGAGGACCCGCTACCGTCGAGGAAGCATGGGAGATAACGACCGCGGGCCCCAAGTCAACAGGGGGTGCCGGGGACACGAGCTGTCCCCGGCTCAACAAGATCGAGGAATGGGACTAATCGATCTTGTTGTTGGTCAGACCGGCGCGGAACACGGTGGCGTCGCCATCGGCCTGGCTCGGATCGTAGAGGTTCAGGGCAGCCACATACATGGCGGCAGCGGTGACCAGGTCGTCCTTGTAGGTGACCTCGTTGGGAGCGTGAGCCTGAGACTCGGCACCCGGGCCGAAGCCGACGCAGGGGATGCCATAGCGGCCCTGGATGGAAACGCAGTTCGTGGAGAAGGTCCACTTGTCGCACAGCGGGCGACCGGTGCGCTTGTCCATGCTGGGCTCGCAGCCGATGCGCTCGTCACCGAACATGGCCTTGTGGGCGTCGACGAGGGCCTTGACGTGCGGAGCGGTCTCCTTGTTGATCCACGTGGGGAAGTAAGCCTCGGTCTCGTAGACCTCGCCGGTCCAGGACGGACGGTCGTACATGTACATGGAGACCTTCACGTCGTCGCCGTACTTCTTGGCGGCCGGCAGGTTACGGATCTCTTCCAGGCAGGACTCCCAGGTCTCACCGGCGGTCATGCGACGGTCGATGGAGATGGCGCAGGAGTCAGCGACAGCGCAGCGGCTGGGGCTGGTGTAGAAGATCTGGCTGACGGTGCAGGTGCCGCGGCCCAGGAAGCGGGCGTCCTCGAAGTGCTCGGGGTTGTACTTGGGGTCGAGCATCTTGACGAGGCCCTTGATGTCGGTCGACTCGTCACAGCCGTTGTTGTTGAGGGCGCGGACGTCGGCGATGATGTCGGCCATCTTGTAGATGGCGTTGTCGCCGCGGTCGGGAGCGGAGCCGTGGCAGGAGGTGCCGTGAACGTCGACGCGGATCTCCATGCGGCCGCGGTGACCGCGATAGATGCCGCCGTCGGTGGGCTCGGTGGAAATGACGAACTCGGGCTTAATGCCGTCCTTGTTGTAGATGTACTGCCAGCACATGCCGTCGCAGTCCTCTTCCTGGACGGTGCCGACGACCATGATCTTGTAGCCCTCGGGGATGAGGCCCATGTCCTTCATCATCTTGGCAGCATAGGTAGCAGAAGCCATGCCGCCCTCCTGGTCGGAGCCGCCGCGGCCGTAGATGATCTCGTCGGTTTCGTAGCCCTCATAGGGATCGGCATCCCAGTTCTCGATGTTGCCGATACCGACGGTGTCGATGTGGGAGTCGATGGCGATGATCTTGTCGCCCTCGCCCATAAAGCCCATAACGTTGCCCAGGCCGTCGACCTTGACCTCGTCATAGCCAAGGCTCTCCATCTCGGCCTTAATGCAAGCGACAACCTCACCCTCCTCGCAGGACTCAGAGGGGTGGCTAATCATTGCGCGAAGAAAACGCGTCATATCAGCACGATGGGACTCAGCAGCGTTTTTAATTGCCTCGAAATCGAGTTCCTTAGTCATAACAGTCAACCTTTCTACAAGGGTTTACCTACAGGTAGATATTTCAGATAGATCACTTGTGCCAAGCAGCGTGAGGTCGAGTACCCGGCAAGCAAGTAAACGTAGGAGGCGGACGGAGGACTTTGCTCCGTCGCGAGTTCCGCACGAGCCGGAGAGCACTTAATGTGCTCTCCGTGCGAGCAGGACTGTCCGAGCAGGGAGTAAAGTCCTCCGGCTGCCTCCGGACAGGTCAGTCTGCTAGCAGGTCGGATACTCGCCCTCCCAGACGATGCGACGGTACTGATCCGGGTCCGTGTCACCTTCCGTGGAGAAGCAGAGCACGGAGCTCGTCTTGTCCAGGCCGATGAGTTCCTTGAGCTCGGCGTACTCGGGATCGAGCATGAGGGTCTCGACCAGGCCGGTGGTCACAGCGCCGGACTCGCCGGAGATGACGCGCGGGTCGCCCTTCTCGGGGGCGCCCAGGGTACGCATGCCGCGAGCGGTGACCCAGTCGGGGCAAGACACGAAGGCGGTGGTGTGGTTGCGCAGGATATCCCAGCCCAGGATGTTGGGCTCGCCGCAGCACAGGCCGGCCATGATGGAAGGCATGTCGCCGTCCACGATACGCGGATCGCCATCGCCGGCGGCAGCACCCTTGTACAGGCAGGCGGCAGGCGCGCACTCGACCACAACAAAGGTCGGCGGGTTATCGGGATACAGGTTGGTGAAGTAGCCCACCACGGCGCCGGCCAGCGAGCCCACGCCAGCCTGGACAAAGACGTGCGTCGGGCGGTTGATGGCCATCTCGCGCAGCTGCTCGGCAGCCTCGGAAGCCATGGTGCCGTAGCCCTCCATGATCCAAGACGGGATCTTCTCGTAGCCCTCCCAGGCGGTGTCCTGAACGATAACGCCGCGCTCGCAGGCGTCGGCCTCGGCGGCCGCCATGCGCACGCACTCGTCGTAGTTGACCTCTTCGATGGTCACCGTGGCGCCCTCGGCGGCGATGTTATCGAAGCGGGGCTTGGTGGAACCCTTGGGCATGTGCACGACAGCCTTCTGGCCCAGCTTGTTGGCAGCCCATGCCACGCCGCGGCCATGGTTGCCGTCGGTGGCGGTAAAGAAGGTAGCCTGGCCAAAGTCCTTGGCAAGCTGATCGGAAGTCAGGTAATCGAAGGTGCACTCGGCAACGTCCTTGCCGGTCTCGTCGGCAATGTAGTTGGCCATGGCAAACGAGCCGCCCAGGACCTTAAAGGCGTTGAGGCCAAAGCGATAGCTCTCGTCCTTAACGCACAGGTTGGACAGGCCCAGGCGCGCAGCCTGACCGTCCAGACGGGCAAGCGGAGTGACGGTATATTGAGGGAACGACTGGTGGAAGGCGCGGGCCTTCTTCACGTGGTCGAGACTCATGATTCCCAAGTGCTTGTCATCGCTCTTGGGCATCGTGTTGCCCGCCCACTGGATCTTATCGGCCATACGGTGAACTCCTTAAGTCCTCTCTTGCCGGCCCCCGCATACGCGTTTCAGCCCATTCCCATTCATGCGACTGAACTTTTATGTGGATGCCAAACAAAAAGTTTGTTAGCACTGTTCTATCACACTTTTTGCTTGGCAAACCTAACAAATTGTTTGTTGCCGTAATCGGTACCTTTTCGCCGACGAACGGTCACATAACGCAGTGACACTTTCGCTATTTGCGAACAGGTGTGGTTTATGGCAAAGTGTGCCCAAACTAATTTTTAGGAAGGTACCTATGACCCCCGCACAGATTGAGTTCTATAAGCGCCTTGCACACGGCCTGGCACTCCAATTTGGCCCCAACTGTGAAGTCGTCGTCCACGACCTGGAGACCGAGGACGTGGACCACTCCATCGTAGTGATCGAAAACGGCCACGTCAGCGGGCGCAAACTGGGTGACGGCCCCAGCCATATCGTGTTTGAGTCCATGCACGAGGGCGCCACCGACGTACACGACCGCGAGCCGTACCTCACTAAAACCACCGACGGTAAGCTGCTCAAATCGTCGACGATCTTTATCCGCAACGACGAGGGCAAGCCCGTCGGCATTTTGGGCATCAACTTTGACATTACGCTTATGAAGGCATTTGAGCGCTCGCTCGACGCTTTTACCGGCACCGGCGGCACGGGCTATACCGAGCCCGAGCCCATTACCAAGAACATCGGCGACCTGCTCGAGGACCTGCTGCACGAGTGCGAGCAGTTTGTGGGCAAGCCCGCGGCGCTCATGACCAAAGACGAGCGCATTCGTGCCATTGGCTACCTCGACCGTCGCGGTGCCTTCCTCATTTCCAAGTCGAGTGAGCGCGCCTGCGAGTTCTTTGGCATCTCCAAGTACAGCTTCTATAGCTACCTCAATGAGGCCAAGGCGGCGGCCGGCGACAAGTAGGCACTCGCCTGGATTGCCCCTCCCTTTTTGGGCGCGAGTTCTGGAAAGCACGAATCCGAGACCGAGCCGCTTGGGAAGTTCCATATAATCGATGTCATTAGTATTTCGAAAGGATGGGACAGAATGGCGTTGAGCAAGGCATCATGCACCGGTCGCGGATTGATTCCGGCAATTGGTGGACATGTGCACCGCATGTTCGATGAGGGTGAAGACGACCTGTTTTCGCTGAGCCTTGACGACGTGATGGATGATCGCCCGTGGACCGCCGACGAACTCATGGGCGGCGGCGGGGCTCGCCCGTCAAGCCCCAATCCCGCACTTGCGCCTGAGCCCGTATCTGCGCCGACTCCTGCGCAGTCGCCTGTTTCGACGCCCGCGCCTACGCCCGCACCCACTTCGGCGCCCACGCCCGCTCCCCGCCCCGCAAGCGACCCGTCCGAGACGGCGGCATTTCTCGCAGCAGCGACGCAGGGCAAATCGGCCGACAGCACCGTTATGTACAGCGCCCAGCAGTTGCCTGTTCCTGCGGCACGCAAGCCTCCGGTCGCAAGGCTCGATGAGCCCGTTGCCCATCAGGTTGCCTACGATTCCTGGGCTGCAACCGATCTGGATGAGACCTCTACCGGCATGCCGGCGCTCGATGTTCCAGTTAACCCGCTTTTTGCCGCCAACACGAGCGCCGCGGACTATGAGGGCGGTGCGGCATATTCCGGTTATTCCGATGGCTATGCTGGCACCGGTCGCATCGAGACCGAGGATTATGGCACCGCATCGAGCGATTATCTCAACGATCCGTACGCCGCCACGCCTGCACCGGAATATGACCCGGAGGCCGCGTCCGCGCCGGCGTATACCAAAAGCACGGGCGAAGAGCGCTTCGCCGATTATTATGCCGAGGAAAAGGCGCTGCGTTTCTCGGAATTTCCGCAGGCAGTCAAGGTTGCCTTTATCGCCATTATCATTGCCCTGCTCGGTGTCATTGCGTTTGAGGGGTTCCAGCTGTTCCGCGGCCCCACCCAAGCGGAGTCGGAGACCCAGCAAAAAGAGGACGACAACCAGTACCTGGACATCAACACCCTCAAGGGCGACCCCAACGACGAGGACGACGAGTAGCGAGGGCTGAAGGCGACCACAGGATCCCGCATCCAGCACCGACTTCTAAGTGCTGTTTTGTCATCCAGCCACACTTTTCCGAAGTTTTAAGGTGCCTATCTCGACACTTTTCCGTACTTTTACACGGCTGATTTCGACACTTTTCCGGATGGAAGCCGAATAATCACTTGGGAAACCAACGCCATCCGCGCGTCATTTCGCGGATGGCGCTTGATTTCTGTCCGTACACGTTGATAGACCCCATCGTGCCCGCAAGGAGCGGGCGCGTTTTATCCAGAGTCGGGGTAGAGAGTTGGCTCCACGATCCCGACGCCAACCGGCCAAGAGGCACGGTGGCCCTGCCAATATCGATGAAAGGAGTCCGTATGGACAATTTCTCCGTGCGCAGTGAGCGCAACTTCCACAACCTGGCAGCCAAGCCAAAACGAATGCATCTTCTGGACAAGCCGAACGGCTATGCCTCGGCCATGGTCAAGAGCAGTCTCCCCCACCAGATGCGCTTTACCGTGCAGGCGCTCGAGAAAGAGCTCTACACCGCCGGCGACCCGCACGTACTGCAGATCAAGCTGCTTGGAGACGACTCGCGCGAGCTGTCTAGCTGGAAGCTGTTTGCCGACGGCACGTGCGTCGCAAGCGGTTCGGGTGACTTTGCCCGCGAGTGCTTCTGCGAGGGAGCTGAGGTGTTTCTGGACCTGTGTCGCGACGCCGTCGAGACTGCCGAGCTGTGCCAGTGGAGCGAGAGGGAGTACGAGCTGTTGGGTGCCGCGCGCGGGATTGCGGGGGGGGTGTAGGAACAGAAGCCTCATGACGGTGGCCTCAGCTGGAATGACGTATCGCTCGATAAATGATCTCAACAACGTAGCCGATGCGCCGCATTTCACCTCAAAGGCATTGAGCGATCAGGAGGCGTCCAGCATTTCTTTGATATCCCCAATTGATTGTTCCGAGAAAGTCTCTTCATGTCCTTATAATCGCCCTTACGAGAAACGTGGACGAGACAGGCGTCCATATGCCGTCTCTAAACTAACGAGCCGTTCGCGGAAAGAACATCTGGCTAGCATGGGCCAAAGATATACTGGTATCGCTGCAACAATTATGGAAGATCGGCACCACCAATGACCTCCTTGAAATTCTCCAGGCGCTTCGCGCTTAGCCTGCTCGCCTCGCTGTCCGCCACCGTAGCGCTTGCTTTGCCCTCAACCGCCCTAGCCGCGTCGGACCCGAACCCGCCCAGCATCTCCAACGTGACGATATCCGCGACGACAGTCACGGCCGGCTCCACGCTGCATGTCGGCTATAGCGTCGATGACCCTGACGGGGTACGGTCCGTCACGCCCATAGTCGAAGTCCTTGTCGAAAACGATACCGGAGACCATGGAATCAGTTCCCGTCTCGCCTTCTCGTCGACCAGCAACACGACCGCGGGCTTCGATATCTCCACCTCCCCGAGCGACCGGCCCTGCAGGTACCGGATCATCGGCCTCGGCGTGACCGATAGTCTTGGATGGGTTACCGATGTCTACGACACGACGTATGCCGAGGAGAAGGGGCTCGACTGTCCGACCTTCACCACCGACCCCCTCGAGTATGAGGTGACCGAGGGACCCGAGGACCAAAACCCGCCGACCGTGTCCTCCGTGTCGCTCTCGAGCAGGGAGGTCGCAACCGGTGCCGACCTCCACATCTCTTGGACCGTCTCCGATGCCGACGGCGTTCGCTCCGTTTCCCCCATACTGCGGCAGGGCTGGGAGAATTCGGACGACGGCTGCTCTGTTTCGTCAGCCTATTATCACGGAGGCTCGTCTATCGACGGGTTTGACCTCACATTCGACAGCAATAGGATCGGAAGGCACAGGCTGATCGGCCTTTCGGTCACCGATGGCCTAGGGTTCGAGACCGATGTGTACGAGAGTTCCTACGCCAGGGCCAACGGCATTTCGGGCGCGACTTTCTCGGTTGGCGACCCGAGCGAGCTGTGCTTCGAGGTGACCGGCAGCGCGATCGACCGGAACCCGCCCACGGTCTCGAACGTTTCCATCTCCGCGAAGAGGGTCCCCGTCGGCGGGATCCTCCGTATCTATTGCAATGTAGGCGACGCGGACGGCGTAAAGTCTGTCTCCCCGATCCTCGGCGACCCCGGCTATGTCGAGGACCCGAACTCTTTAAAGACCCGCAAAACGTTGAGCTGCAGCTACGATGCGGCAAGGGGCTATATCGAAATCGAGTTCCCCACGTCGCTCTCGATGGGCTCGTTTGAAATCCAAGCCCTCGCGGTCCTCGACAAGACGGGCCACGAGACCTTCGTCTACAGCTCCGCCTACGCCGAGCGTAACGGCAAGACCGGCGTTCAGACCTTTGATGTCGACGACGCGGGGGACGTCACCTTCGACGTGACCGCTCCGCTGTATGCCGCCACCAAGGGCGACGGGCAGGCGTATGCAAAGGACGGCGAGGCCGGTCTGACCTTCCGCTTCAGCGGTCCTCTCGATGAGTTCACGCGTCTCCTCGTGGACGGAACTGAGGTCTCCGCCGAGAACTACACCGCAACCAGGGGCAGCACGATTATCGAGCTCAGGCCGTCCTACCTG
Source organism: Collinsella sp. (assembly GCA_018377855.1). Classification (GTDB taxonomy): domain Bacteria; phylum Actinomycetota; class Coriobacteriia; order Coriobacteriales; family Coriobacteriaceae; genus Collinsella. The sequence continues at coordinate 24,928 of JAGZYM010000024.1, forward strand.
GACACGCTCGCCGGCGGCGGACACACCGTCACGGCCGTCTGGAAGGACGGGACGGCGACCGATGCGTCCTTCACCGTGGAGGGGAAGGCCCAAGGGGAGCAGGCGGGCGGAAAGACCGACGTAGATTCACCCGGCGACAACAAAAGTGATCCTGCCACTCCTGAAAAGGACACCGACGAGGCGGCTACAAAAAAGTCGGGACGCACGACAGCCGATGAACCAAAGCTCGCTGCAACCGGCGACTCCACTTGGATGGCCAGCATCGCATTGGCCATGGCGGCCACGGCCTGCTTCACGGCAGCGAGAAGGCTTGAGCCCAAGCAGCATAGGCACGAACAGTAGCTCAAAGCGAACTCAACTGGGAAGGGCAGATGGATAGCCGTCCTTCTCTTATAATCAACCCAATCCGCTGAAATGCAATCAGTTAACGAGTTTCGCCAGACGCTCGGCCTCTACCCCGCTCTAGCAAGCCACCAGGCGATGAGATAATGCCCACGACTATCAACGTAAGCAAGGAGCGCGCTATGGCAGACAACGAGACCAAACCCTCGGCGAACGACGGCCGAGAGGAGCTCGTGGCAAAACAGCTCGCATCGACCAAAATCCACCTCGCGCTCACTCAGAAGCGGGTGGACGTCTCCGGCGCCATCAAGCTACCGCTCGAGCGAATTCCCCAACTCGGCGTGGCGTTCGCCTCGCTCCCCTCGATGTTTCGCACCGTCACCAACACGGTGAGCGTGCCCACGCTGCTCCAGGCGACTGACAAATATGGTAACCCGCTCGATCCGTCGAAACTCAACACGTTCAAGGACGGCAGCGGTCTCACAGGGGGCTACCGCGACGCCGCCAAGGGCCTTGGGCAGGCGCGCTTCCACGTAGTCGAGGGCGACATCGCCACGAGCGTCACGCAGGTGCCTTACGATCCAACATCGCTATTCATGGCAGCCGCAATCGCGCAGATAAACCAAAAGCTCGACTCCATCCAGGAGTCCGTCGACGAAATGTTCGAGTACATGCGTCAGCGCGACAAGGCCAACATGCGTGGCAACCTCAAGACGCTCGCAGACATCCTCAACGGTTACGGCCTCAACTACGGCAACGCCACCTACATGGCAAACGCCCATATGAAGGTGCTCGACATCAAGCAGTCGTCCGCGCAGGACATGGAACTCTTCCGCTCGCAGGCACAGGCGGATCTGAAAAAGAAAGGGTTCATCGAGGTGCGGGACGGCTTGGGCAGACGCCTCGACAAGGTGCTCGACTACCTCAAAGACTGCCAGCTCGCCACCTACATCCACGCGTTCTCGCTGTTCCTCGAACCCATGCTCGCCCAGAACTTCGAGCCCGCAAAGCTCGCGGACGCCACTGCGAAGATCGAGGCTGATTCGATCGCGTACCGCGAGCTCTACACCGACTGCTACAACGCACTCGAAGCGGGGCTGTCGACACCGTCGATGCGGCACTGCTGGGCGGTATCGCGTCCGCGGGCAAATTGCTCGGTCACGCCATCGCAAAGACCCCCGTGGGCGACCATACACTCATCGACGAGGCGCTCGAAGGCGCAGGAGAGAGCATCGGAAAGTTCAACGACAAGCAATCCGAGAAACTCCTCGAAAAGCTCCACCAGGCAAAGACGCCCGACGTCACGCCGTTCAAGCAGAGCGTAAAGGAGATCGACACCCTCTACAACCGCCCCGCGCAGATCGCCGTGGACGCCGAGAACGTCTACATCTTGCCTGCCAAGCAGCAGGAAGAGTAACGATACGCGACAGGCACGCGCCATGCAGACAGCTAACGCCCCTACCTTCCCGCCGCCTTCAGCTTCAGCAGCAGGTCGCCCAGCTCGGGGCACTTGCTAGAGAGGCGTGTCTGGGCCCGCTCGCCCATCCCCCAACGTTGGCGGACTTCTTGGGCGCGCGGACTCACGTGATAGTCCCCGTCCATCACCTGCTTGAGCAGCTTGGCGGTCACGCGCGCATCGGCTAGGGCGCTGTGGGCATGGCCCGTCGACTCGTCAAACTCGATGCCGAACCACGTTGCCGCGTCGCCCAACGAGACGCGCCCGTGGCTGCCAACGTCCATGATCGAGGTGTAAAACGCCTGCAGGTCGGCCCAGTCCGTAGGAAATGTGGAAAGGTCGATGTGCTTTGCCTGGCACTCGGTCAAAAGCTGCCGACGGTCCGCATCGCTCCAACAGACCACCTGGGCGGAGTAGCGACCGATCCAATCGCTGAGCCTTTTTATCACCATGTAGAGCGGATCGGCCATCGCGGTGTCCACGGCCGATATCCCCGTGAGCTCGCGGACGGGATACGCAACGCCTTCGGTAAATTCCGTCTGCACAAACTGCGAGAACTCGCCCATAACGTTGCCGTGGTAATCGAGCTTAACGGCGCCGACCTCGATAATCTCATTGCGCAGCCCACGGCGCTGGCGCTGCTTTGGCACCGGCGCAAACTCAAAGTCCAGCACAATCTGGCGCGCAAAGTTCGTCGTATCGATAGCCGAGATACACGGCGTCTTTTCAGCTGACACGGTTAGGGCCTTTCTCCGTTGCTTGCCGCTTGTTACATAAGCGGCTACATTGCCGTAAGGATAGGTGGCCGCGCGGACATGAAAGCTGGGCGCAATACCATGCGCTAATCACACGCCATGCAGACGGCCCCAAGAGAGTCGCCCGCTCTATTCAAATGGATGAAAAGATTTAGGCCCGGTGACTTGAATCAGCGGTCATCCCGGGCCCATCAATATGCAGTGTGCCTACAGAGGGCTGGTTAATCAAACGGGCTTTCGGTGACGAAGACCTGCGCGTCTAGCCCCAATCGCCCAGCGCCGTCTTCTGCCGCCCTTACGAAAGGCTGCTATTCGAGGGAATCACGTTGCTGTTATTATCGAACATATATTCGTATTTATGACCGCGCTTTGATTGAATGGCAGTTGTTGACGGCAGTTCCATGTGCCGGGCAGCGCCCTCCATGCGACGGGAGGTGATGCCCATGACCGATCTGATTGATTTCGTGAAGCTCCTGACCGCTTTGGTCTCGCTCCTCACGGCGCTTATCGGACTTTCCGAGGCACTTAAGCAGCGTACGAAGCAAAAGAAGAGGGGTCGACGCCGTTAAGGCATTGACCCCTTAATCGAAGTAACGGCGCTGCCCAGCTATCCACAACTTGGGCTGCCGTCGACCTTACTCTACCCACGGACATTGAGTTTAACAAATGGTTTTTTCGGTAGCGAAGCCTCGGTCCCTCAGCCGCTCAGCACCTGCTTCCTACTCCAGCCACCATTCCATATCCACGGAGCACTCGACCTCGATAGGCTCTGGCTCCAGCACCGTCTCCTCGGAGCCTCCGGACGCCCCATCGGGAGCACACGCGGCAACACAGTATGTTCGACCATAGCCCGCCGCCCGACTGTTATACGAGATATGCTTGACGCCGCCCAGCATAGACCCCGCCGCAACGGCAAGTGCCTGCGCGTTGCCGCGAGCACGTTCAACCGCACGGGCAATCAGGGCGTCTTCCGCCGCGCGCTGATCCGCCAACTCAAATCGAATGCTCATGTCGGCATGTGACTCGCAGGTATTGAGTGCGGTCCACACAGCAGCAAAGTCAGTCGAATCGACAGGCGCGGCAACCGTACCGTACGCATAGTAGTTGTAGCCCACAATCGTCGCCTTCTTGCGCGTCATCTGCGCATAACAAGTGTACCGACAGCATGTTAATTCGCTATCCAAACCAAAGGGCGCCAGCGCGGCGGCTACGCGGGCGCGATCGGTGTTGTAATCCTCCAGGCACGATTCCTTGGTGGTGCGGCGACCACCAAAGCCAATGCTAAAGATCACGCGGTCGGGCATAACCTCGTCCTCTATCTCGGCGCCAACGCTCACATAACCGGTCTTATCCGTTGCCATGACATCCGTCCTTTCCACGAATGGCTACGTTGCGGTAAGCGTAGCCACCCGTGCGGACACAAAAATGGGATGCTGTGCCACGCGCGCCAGGCACGCGCCATGCAGATGGCCCCAAGAGAGTCGCCCGCTCTATTCAAATGGATGAAAAAGACGATATGAGAAAGCCATTGGGGTCGCCTCCCCCGCGTTGCAGTTTCTTTCCGCGGGCTCGGGGTGCCACAATGGGCTTTGAGTATCGGCCCGT
>JAGZYM010000008.1:0-109822 GCA_018377855.1 Collinsella sp.
TGCCGCCCCCGGACCCCAGGAGGGGCCGCGGGGGCGTTCGGCTAACTGCGGGAATGGCCTATTTGCTCAATGTGTTCGGCTGAGATCGGAAATCAACCCTCGTTTGCCGATAGTCCCTCTTTTTTCAAAATGTCGCGCACCTCGTTCTTAGTAATCGGCTTTTCAAACAACGAAAGCAAAGCGAACGAAAAATCATTAACCGCACACATTCTATGGGTGGCACAACTCAGCAGTACTCTTAACCCCTCTTTTGAGCGTCCGACTTCTTTCACAAACGAACTTTTAACCAATTGAAAACCATTATCGTGCATTACATAATCGGCATCGATATTTGTATTCAGCAATCCATAATGCAACAGTTCTTCTATCGCCCTTGTCAGCTCGAGATCGCCCTGATCAAGGATAAGAGAAATGCTACAATCGGCCTCCAATAAACGGGCCAACTTAAGGTATACCAACTGGGAAACAGCATAGACATGATGGTATTCAGAATTATAGAAGTAAGCAAATGGCTCAACGAGCACGACAGAGGTCTTGGAATCCAGCCAGATTCGATCAGCTGGATTTAGACTAGTCAGCCGTCGCTTTACTTTGGTCAAATGCCCCTTATACCTGACAGCGTGAATAGAATCTAGGATCCAGGTCACCTCTGAAATATGGAGCCGCTGGGGCAAGTCAATTGTGTCGCTACCGTTTATGACCTCTTGCATATAAAAATCAATATGATGCTCATCAGATAAGGATTTTGCTTCATTTAAAGTTAAACCAGTGCCTGAAACATAATCCACTTCGAGGCGCAAATCCTCATATTGGGACTTCGGCATTACAGAGACACCATACTTATCGGGATGATTCCAAACATCCGACCCCATAACGAGACCAAAATTCGTAAATCCTCTCGTGGAATATGGAACACCACATACCTGTTTTGAATAATTCAAAACATTCTCTGTATAAGCTAAGGTGTTCAGAGCCTCTTCTTTAGTTTCGGTCGGAAAGCCAATCATAAAGAATAGATGAACAGGAATACCCGCATTGAGACAATCATGGATATTGCGATCAATCCAATCAACTCTCGTGTTCTTCTTCATTAGATCAAGAACTCTTTGGTTGTATGACTCGAGGCCAAACTGAATCTGCCTACATCCACTTTGGTATATCTTGTTGAAAACGTCTGTACTTAGGGTTGGAGAGAACCTCGTTTCTCCATGCCAGAAAAACGTTTTTCCCGATGCGTTTATTTCATCCGCGAGTTGCTCCATTCTTTTGCCTTCGAATGTTTCATCCACAAAAGAGAAAACTCTCGTGCCGTATTTTTCATTTAACCGACACATTATTTCAAATACTCTCGATATAGGCATCTTTCGGTAACAACCACCGGTAGCACCGGGAATGGTGCAGAAGGCGCAATGATTAAAACACTGCCTAGAAGAATAAACCGGCAATATTAACTCAGGCATGAAGTATTTAGAAAGGGCGAAGCCATCGAAATCGGGAACTGTATCGTTGATAAATGTTTGCTCAATCCGATGGTTTTTATATATTTTTCCACCTTTAGCATGGCAAAGGTTTGGAACACAGTCGAGATTGTCATCACCAGAGTCAAGAGCCTCAAGAAGACGTGCAAGCGGCTCTTCGCCGTCATACATCATTATCGAATCAATGTATTCAAAAAAGGGATGCCATTCTTTCATGCAGTCATCTGCTAAACGAGTAATGTAATTGCCGCCCAATGAGACATGTTTAACAGATGGACATTCTTCTTTAATCAGTTTCGCTAACGTAACTGCAGAAATCAATTGGAAACAGCCGCTCACCGAAATCCCAATAAACTCGATTTTTTCCCTCTGAATACGCTTAAGAAAGGCAGTTTCATAGAAGGAAATAAACGGATTATGCAAGGTATCCGCAAGCGATTTCATTATTTCTGGTGTCGAATAATAATCATAGGGCAGATCTATGGAGTTGAACGTGTATTTAACTCCATATGAGACGTGATTTATGATATAGAGTGCATTTCTAAAAATGTTTTCAGCATATTGTCTTTCTTTTAGATTAAAGTATCTCTTCGATCTGAAAATTTCTTTTGCCTCGTCAACATTAAGTGCTGACTTTTGTATCAACTCGATTGTTAATTGAACATTCGAACTAAACGAATCCTTTGATTCCCGATACCTTTTACAGCACTCTTCGACATGTCTAAAAGATAGGAGGTCATCGTAAAATTCCACGTTTAAGTCAACGATGTCAACTTTATATTGTTCAACCTCTTGAAGATATGACTTCAAAACAGGCAAGGCAAGATACGGCCCCACTGGACTCCATCCTGGGGGAATACTAAAAGCGTTTTAGGCATATCAACGTCGCATCTTTCGCAAATAATTCAATTGAAACACAACTACCATCATAATTGAAAATACACCAAGTCCTGTAACGAGAATTGAGAACATCGCGATGCTCGTGAACAGCGAAACAAGGAGTGTTGAAATAACAACAGCAACCGATTGCAAAGACTCCCTAATTGAAAACAGGCTTATCGATTCAGATTCGTCTCTCGCCAAATCCTGCAGCGATGTTATGAGAAGCACATCTTGAATGGCGTTTCCGGCACCGACGATAAAAAGGAAAATAAACGATATCCCAGACGCATAGCGATAGCCAAACGCCAGATACGCACCGAGCGCAAGATACGTCACAAAACAATATGATTTAACGCAATCGGAACCACTAATTAAACGACCATATATTGTATTTCCGAACAACAGTCCGATTGTAAGACTACTCTGAAGGAATCCGTATTGTATCGATGACGAGTCAAATTGCAATTGCGCAATAGCTGGCAAAAGAGAATTCAGAGAGCCGAATGCCACGCCACTAGAAATATCGATTAATAGGAAACCAATTGCCAAGTGCTTCGCGCTAAGATCACTAAATGCAGTCCTGTTTTTTTCATTTTTGCTTATCCCCTCTTTATCATTAACCTCGATAACCGACGGAACATCTCGCAGCAACCAGAACGACGCGGCAAAAGAAAGCGCGTCTAATGCAAGAACAGCCTCCGCCCCAAATTGAGCGACAACAAAACCGCCGGCAACTGGCCCCAGAACCATCATCAAATTCTGCAGAAACCCAAACGAATTATTAATTACGTCGCGATTGATACTATTCGTATTGGCTCTTAACAACGAGTAAAAGCAGGGCATTTCAACCGTTCGACAAAGCGATACCGCGCACGTAATAGCAAACATACTCCATTTACTATCAACAACAATATAGCAAACGAATAATCCCGCGCGAATTAAGTCTGCCAATCTCATGGCCTGCAGTGTCCCGATACCCATCTTCTGAGGCAGCTGCGCGAGCGCAACTGAAAACAGAGAGGGGGCAAATCTGCAGCAGACCATCAAAGCAGTTGCAGAAACATCGTGAGTTACCTCGTAAATCAGCATTGGCAAAGCAATATTCGCACACCAATTGCCTATTTCGCTTATCCCTCTAGCAATATATAAGACCCGAACCGGACGGCTAGCTCTCAATACCGTGAACATCACGATTAACCTCGTATTTCAGGCCTCGCTCATCCCTTAATAGGAATCCATAATCAACCAAGTACCGCCTCAACACGGCATAATCAGGATAGAGCTGTGACAGCACACGATTAACCTGAAGCTCCGTATAACTTGTATTTAATTCAAAGAAAGAGACGGCCCATAGCAGCATGATTCTTTTATAGCTTTCCTTTTTTGGAATTGAAACCAGCTCGCCATTCTTGAGAAATCGTTTTTTAAAGTCTATTAGCTCATCCATTCACATCCTCCATTTCATACGCATCTAATACTAAAAATGCATACGCTTTAGGTCATCGCATTCGACTTCTATATTCGAACTAAACTCGAACTAATCTAAATGATTTGCTCAAACACTCTTCGAAAGCTCGTTTTTCACTCTGAGTAAAATGCCCTTCCCAGTCAGTCCACGAACAGGAAGGCAACTCACAACGAGCGGAGTCGAAGCCCTCTGCCGTCGGTCGTTCAAAATGCACGATAACCTTTTCGATATCCCCATCTGTTATCAGGTCAGAATGAACGACCTCGGTACCGTCTTCGAATGTCATATACCGGTACATCACGTAAACCACCTCACAATCGTAAATCCAGTTTAGCATCAAGCTATTGCACCAAAGACAGCAAGCCCCCCTTGATGAGTTGATGGTATCTGTTAAATGTCACGTACGATTCACATCTGGTGGGTACCCTGATGGCTATATGAAACGAAGCAGATTTACACCGGGAGGACCCCGTATGACAACCAAGTACACCGACGCGCCGCGCACGCGCGTCATGACGCCGGCATCGCTCAACAACGGCGTGCACGAGAACCATTCCATCGGACAGACCATGGCCATCGCGCCCAAAAAGGGCCTGTTCGACGACATTTCCATTCCCCAGATCATCGCCGGCGCCGCGGCTGCCGCCACAAGCGTAGCGCTTGCCTCCAAGATCGGTATCGCTGGTTCAGTAATTGGTGCCGCCGTGAGCTCGGTCATCACCGTTGTGTCATCGCAGGTCTACCGCCACTTTATCTCTGCCAGCGCCGAAGCCATCAAAGGTACGCACGCCGCCGTCGACTACCCTGCCGGCGCCTACGAGCCCGTTGAGTTTAATGCCGAGGAGCACCTAGGCGGCGCCGCGACTACGCAGGAGATGCGCCAGATTGCGGGGCGCGCGACCACGGCGCGCGTCGCTCCCGACAGCCTGCGCGCCAAGGCGGCGGCAGAGCGCAGCCAGACGCAAAAGAAGGTCATCGTCTTCTCGATCGCCATCGCCATCGTCGCGGTCATCGCCTGCGCCGGCGCCATCCTTATCACCACCGCCGGCGAGGGTCTGGGCGAGCGCCCCGAGCCAATCCTTTCGTCGCGCACGACCGAGAGCGATGCAAATGACAACACCCAGTCGCAAGATCAGCAGGCACAAGCGGACGGCACGCAAGACAGTTCTACCTCTACCGATTCGTCCTCGAACACCCAAAACCAATCGCAGGGTACCGATTCCTCTACGGCCAACAGTGGCACGCCGTCCGGCACGACCGACTCAAGCCAAACGGCTGACGGTTCGCAGCCGAACACGGGCAGCCAGACGAGCGACACCACGTCGGGAACGGGCACAGCAGACAGCAACAACAGCAATTCGAGTGGCACCACATCGGGCACGACATCTGACAGTTCAAGCCAAGGCACGACATCGGGCAACTAGGCGCTGCATCCCCAGATAGGCAACCTGTACAACGGGCGCGAACCGGCAACGGTCGCGCCCGTTTGCCTTGGGCGCCGAGGTAGCAAGCCCCGCGCGATGGTAAGATGCTTTGGTGTGTAAAGAGGAGATTTGCCATGAGCAAGACAATAGTTAGGCCCACGCTTTCGCTGGGCAACCACATCTATCTGTATCGCCTGCTGCGCGATGCAATCGGATGCGGCAAGCAAACGTTTATGACGCAGGTCGAGGAGGCACTCGCCGCTGGTGACATGGCCGCTTATGACCTGGGCTTCGAGACCACGCGCGAGCTGCTCGAGGAGCTCGACGACTGCATTAAGCTGACCGTCTTTAAGGGCGGTCGCCTGTATGCCACGGTCATCGCCAACGAGGCCTGGGATGCCGCCCTTGCCAAGGGCGAGGACAAGCCCAAGGCTGCCAAGGGTGCCAAGCAGTCCTACAAAAAGAAGAAGCGCGGCGAGAAGGACCTCAAGGCCGTGCGCCCCAAGCACGTTAAGCGTCCCGAGCCCGAGCCCGTGGCTGAAGCTATGCCGGAGCCCGAGCCCGAGGCAGAGATCGAAGTCGCTATTGAGGTAACGGCAGAAGCCGAAACCGAAATCGCCGCCACGACCGATCCCAAAGTCATATCCGAGCAGGAAGCCACTGCGGAGCTCAACGAGACTCCCAAGTCGACAACCGAAGAAGTCGCTAACCAACCTGAGACGCCTGCGTTCCAAAACAGCGATGTCTTTGGCGACGAGGCTGAGGACGATCAGTCCGACGATCAAGGCGCTACCGAGTCGACGCCGGAGCCCGAGACGCCGGAGCCCGCCATCTCGCTCACGGTCGTCTATGACCCCGAGAACGCCAACGCCGGCATCACCACTATGGCATCCACGCCCATCGAAGCAAAGTCGAGCGTCGAGAATGAGAGCGCGATGCAGGTTGAGTTTGAAACTGCAGCTGTAGACGCGCCCGTCACCGTGAAGCCCGCAGATTCCGCAGTTAAGCCGGAACCGGTGCCTGAGCCCGCACCCGTCATCGAATCCGTGCCCGCCTCTGCTTGCGACCAAGTTCCCGCACCGGCACCGGCTTCGGTACCCGCAGCGGCCCCAACCCCCGCACCCGCAGCGCCCGCCATCCCTGAGGACTTCCCCGTCGATTTCGCAACCGAGGTCTTCTGCCCCGGCCCGCTTCTGCACCAGTTGTCGACCTATCTCCCCTACGGCGCCGACACGCTCGGCATTGTCGGCGAGTACTACTGGATCGCCCGCGAGCGCGGTACCATCGAGGCCGCGCGAAACCGCGCAAACTTCCCCCTGTGCTACACGCAGGCCGGCGAGCGCCGCGAGGTTACAGTGCGCATCCGCCGCAACACCACCGGCGGTCTCGGAGCCGCCTGGACCATCGACAAGGTCGAAGCCCCGGTCGAGTAAAAAACGGCCTCGGATAGCCAATTGACCATCCGAGGCCGTTTGAATTCAGGCCTTTTAGTTGTCATCGGTGCATATAGACACCAGAGAAGCAAGCTCATCCTCAAGTTGCGGAGCAAAGTATCTAAAAGAAACCTGCGCTCCAGTCGGTATCGACTCAATCATATTCGCAGCATTATCTGAAACTCGGTACGATGCAGTTTCACCTGTCTTCAAATCCTCTATTGAGCAGACAGCGTCTTCAGCATCAATCGACCTAAGCACGCCTTTTCCTTGTAACATCACATCGGCATGCCCGCCAGCTATTTCTAATGAACCTGAGTCTGTCGCAGTCACTTCTCCGGAACCTCCGCGCGATATCTCTTCCTTTGTTGAACAGCCCACCAATGAAGCCATCAGCACCAAAGACAGAGCTAGACGAATCGCCCTACTTCGAAAAAGTCGTTCCATAAGTCCACGCATAATAGCTCTGATCATACTTCAGGAAGGATAAAGATGAATTCCAGCCGTCCGCTATGCCAATCATCTGCCTTGTCTCTCCAGTTTTCTTACCAGTAAGTGTGGCGTAAGCCTCCGCTGTTACAGAATGGGCTGATCCGTTGTACAAACTCGCATGTAAAACATTCGGTCTATTAGAGTTAATCTCATTTTGGATGCTCGCGATAGCCGGAGAGGAGACAGTGCGGGCGATAAGAGTACTTCCTCTGCTTGCGCAGTAATTTGTAAACCCCGTTGCACAGGTTGATATCGGCGTTCCACCCAAAACAACGCCGGGAACAGTCTGTTCTTCATCGGAAAGAGCATGGGTATTGGTGTAATTCCATATCTGCATATATTGCGAAGGGTCGCTATATAAATTGGCAATGCCATACAGTTCCGCAACGTTCGAAAAAGCTGTCACCATACAAGCATAGTGGGCGGTAAGCCTCTTAATCTCGCTTTCATCATATGACATAAACTGAGAAATGGAACGAAATCCAGATACTGTGTAATCCTGCATTTGAGTTGCGTAAATTACAACATCGTTCCAGCTTGAAGGTTTATTCGATAAAACGACAGGCCGTCCTTCTATGGAAACAGCCGGGATTGTTCTTCCGCAATTTGTTGTTATTGAACCGTCCAAAGATTGCACGCCGAATTCGAATGGATTGATCATTACGACTGGGTTATTGAACGAATAAGACTCGACACCAAGATCTCCTCCCCGATCCATAGGGCTGACTAAGCCGTCTCCAAAACGATATCCCGTAAGTATTTCATCATCTGAAGCATCTAAAACCAAATAGCCCGCGGCTCTATTGGATGTCACAACCGGAACAATGTAACCAAGCGGGGACCCATCAACATCTACAAAAGGAATAGGGTCAGAAGGCGTATACGAATAGCCGAGGAGTCCCTTTATATATTTATCGGCAAGCTCTTGCGCAATTTCAGAAGTAAATTGTATCTGCTCACCATCAATATTGCCCGTCGAAGCAAAAACCTCTTTCGGACGTGCGGCTAAGGCGACAATTGAAGACGCGACAAGTTGCAGAAAACGACGACGCGAAAGCATATGTTCTTCATTCTAGAGAAGCGACTAATAAGGTACTCCTATTCTATAATCTTTTTTGTAACGTTACAGCACTGGTTATATTTCAATTCGATTTGCTTATGTCCTTGCAACCCAATGCGGCTTTACGTTTTAAACGGAATTAGAAAATCACTCATAGCAAAAACGGGCTTTAATCCCAAAGAGATGACTTTGATTATGAATCAAACCAGCAGCTAGGGCATAGCTGCAGTGCAATTGCTACAAGAAAGGCCGCCCTTGGTGGCGGCCTTTCTACTTGCTACTAGTCACGCGTCAGCTTGCGGTGAATACGATGCGGCTGGGCTGCATCCTCGCCCAGGCGCTCGATGCGGTTGGCCTGGTAGGCCTCGAAGTTGCCCTCGAACCAGTACCAGTTGCCCGGGTTCTCGTCGGTGCCCTCCCATGCCAGGATATGCGTGGCAACACGGTCCAGGAACATACGGTCGTGGCTAATGACGACCGAACAGCCCGGGAACTCGAGCAGCGCGGCCTCGAGCGAGGACAGGGTCTCGACGTCCAGGTCGTTCGTGGGCTCGTCGAGCAGCAGCAGGTTGCCGCCCTGCTTAAGCGTGAGCGCCAGGTTCAGACGGTTACGCTCGCCGCCGGAGAGCACGCCGGCGCGCTTCTGCTGGTCCTGGCCCTTAAAGCCAAAGCTCGCCACATAGGCGCGACTGGGAACCTCGGTCTCGCCGACCATCATGTGGTCCAGACCGTCCGAGACAACCTCCCACAGGTTCTTATCGGGATCGATGCCAGAACGGTTCTGGTCGACATAGGAGATCTTGACGGTCTCGCCCACCTCGAGCTCGCCCGAGGTCAGCGGCTCCAAGCCAACAATCGTCTTGAACAGCGTGGTCTTACCGACGCCGTTGGGGCCGATCACGCCTACGATGCCGTTGCGCGGCAGGGTAAACGAAAGATCGTCGATGAGCACGCGGCCGTCGAACTCCTTGTGCAGGTGATGGGCCTCGAGCACCTTGTTGCCCAGACGCGGTCCGACGGGGATGCGGATATCGGTCCAGTCGAGCTTCTGGCTTGCGCGGGCCTCGGCCTCCATCTCCTCATAGCGGGCCAGACGGGCCTTGTTCTTGGCCTGACGGGCCTTCGGCGAGCTGCGCACCCACTCGAGCTCGGCCTCCATGCGCTTGGCGAGCTTGGCATCGCGGTTGCCCTGGGCCTCGATACGAGCGGCCTTGGTCTCCAGATACGTGGAGTAGTTGCCCTTATAGGGATAGAGGTGACCACGGTCGACCTCGCAGATCCACTCGGCGACGTTGTCCAGGAAGTAACGGTCGTGCGTGACGGCCAGGACGGCACCCTGGTAGTTGTGCAGGAAGTGCTCGAGCCACAGGATCGACTCGGCGTCCAGGTGGTTCGTGGGCTCGTCGAGCAGCAGCAGGTCGGGAGCCTCGAGCAGCAGCTTGCACAGGGCCACGCGACGGCGCTCGCCGCCGGAGAGCACGTTGACCGGCATATCGGAATCGGGCAGCTGCAAGGCGTCCATGGCCTGACCGAGCTTGGAATCGATATCCCAACCGTCGGCGGCGTCAATCTCGTCCTGGAGCTTGCCCATCTCGGCCATGAGGGCGTCCATGTCGCAATCCGGGTCGCACATCTCCTCGCCGATCTTATTAAAGCGATCGACCTTGGCAATCATGTCACCAAATGCCATACGCACGTTCTCGATGACGGTCTTGTCGTCGTCAAGCGGCGGCTCCTGCTGCAGGATGCCCACGGTATAGCCGGGGGTGAGCTTGGCATCGCCGTTGGAGACTTCCTCGATGCCGGCCATGATCTTGAGCAGGGTCGACTTGCCCATACCGTTGGGGCCCACGACGCCGATCTTGGCACCGGGGTAGAAGCTCAGGGTCACGTCGTCAAGGATCACCTTGTCGCCATGGGCCTTGCGAGCCTGATACATCTGATAAATGAACTCCGCCACAGTCATTTCTCCTTATCTAGCTGCGGAAATCTTCTCCCCCTCTCCGTTTTGGAAAAAGCGGAGAGGCAGTTCGCGCGTTCTAATAAAAAGGGGCATGGTTGCCCACACCCCCTAATACTACCTGGGAAAAGTCCCCCGGAACATACTATGAACTGCGTACGCTAGTTTTCCGCAACCTTAACGAGCGGCTCGCTGCGATTTGCGCCACAACAGATACGAGTAGACGTAGACGGCTCCAACCGAACCAAACGCCAGAACCGCAATCACCGCGGCGACGACTTCACTCGAAAGCACGCTGCCTGCCACGCCCATCACAATCAGGCCAATACCTAGCACCATAAAGCAGGCGCCGCCAAAACGCTGCGTACGGCGCCAGTTCTCGGGATCGGCAAGCGCCCAGGGCGTCTTGATACCGAGCGTATAGTTCTGCTTCACACGCGGCAAGTAGTTGCCTACGCCGATGAACAGCAAACCGACAACACCGGAAATCAGCACGTTAACCGAACCGACCGCCGGCACCACGCCCCAGACCGTAAGCTCTCCCAGCCAGCTTATGGCGCACATGAACAAGGTGAAGGCGATTACGAAGCCCTGGTAGAACTTGCCCGAGGTTCGATATGCCTCACCTTTGGGGTCGATGCGCGGCACCACGCAGAACATTGCGAGAAGCGCCAGAGGCAGCGCGCCGAGCGCGGAGGCCATCCAGCTAGGACCCCAACCGTCGACGGCGCCGTTCGCGCCCCAGTGCGTGGGAATCTGCGCAGGCAAGCTCGGCATCACCATGAGGTGCGCTACGACATTGGCGGCGCACAGAGCGACCAGCGCAACCCACACGCGCGACGATACCCCCGTGGGGTGAATGCCCTTGTTTTCGTTATTCATCCTTATCACCTTCAGTGTTTGTAAAGCCCATAAACCAGCCAATTAAATCCTGCATGACGGTGGTGTTTAAGCTGTATACGATGTTTTGGCCATGGCGCTCGTCGGTCACCAACCCGGCATTTTTGAGCGTCGCCAAGTGATGGCTTAGCGACGGCTTACTGATATCGAAATGCTCGGCAAGCTCCCCCGCCGTGCAATTGCCCTCGCGCAGCAACTCCAAAATGCGCCGTCGCGTTGGATCGGCAAGCGCCTTAAAACCCTCTCCCGGCATAAGACCTCCTCTCATCATCTCTCATGACGCGCACACTATACTCGATATTTAGATGTTTGTCTAACTATCTAATCGCAATGCTTCAAACCACATCAAAGCAAACGCCATCGCAACCTATGGGCGATTACCTATAATGGCGATAGATAAAACACGACCTGCTTCCCCATCGGAGGATATTTATGACCGAAACCGCTGCCGCAGCCGCCATCGAGACACGCGACACCAAGCTCGAGATTATCATGGGCCGCGAGGCACTCGATAAGCTCGCCGATGCTACGGTGCTAGTGCTCGGCTGCGGAGGCGTGGGCTCCAACTGCTGCGAGGCACTCGCCCGCGGCGGCATCGGTCATTTCGTCATTCTGGATAAGGACATCATCGCGCCCAGCAATATCAATCGCCAGGCCATCGCCTTTCACAGCACCGTCGGCAAGCGCAAAGTCGACGTCATGGAGGCTATGATTCACGACATCAACCCTACCGCTACCGTCATCAAGCGCACCGAATACCTGCTGAGCGACAACATCGATGATTTCTTCGCGAGCGTTTTGGAGCAGACGGACGGCAAGCTCGACTACGTCGTCGACGCCATCGACACCATCTCGGCCAAGCTCACCATTGCCAAATATGCTCAGGACCACGACATTCGTTTGGTTAGCTCCATGGGCGGGGCCAACAAGCTCCATCCCGAGTGCCTCCGCTTTGCCGACATCTTCGATACGGTACGTGACCCCATGAGCCGCATTATGCGCAAAGAATGCAAGAAGCGCGGCATCAAGAGCCTGCACGTACTGTTTAGCTGCGAGGAATCGGTTAAGACACAGCCCCGCGACCCTTCCAACATCCACGAGCGCACCGAGCTGGGAACCGCCAGCTTTATGCCGCCCATCATGGGCCAGATGATCGCCGGCGAGGTTATCCGTCAGATCAGTGGTCGCGGCACCGAGCGCGTGCGCGCCGACGGCCAACGCCTGGACTAGCGGAGCGCGCCGAGATGGAGCCCCGGTTATTTGATGCACACTGCCATCTTGATTTAATGGCTCACCCGGACGCCGTTGCCGATGAGGCAACGGCGCTGGGCTTGGGTCTATTTGATTGCGGCGTCGATCCACGCGACTTCGCTAGCGCACACGGGCGAACCCGTCGCCTTCCTACCGTCATCAAAGGCATCGGCCTCCATCCCTGGTGGCTCGCCGACGGCCGCTGCGGTCCCGCCGAAGTCAATCTGCTTTGCGAAGTTGCTGCCCAAGAGCGCTACATCGGCGAAGTCGGGCTCGACTTTTCCGCGCGCTTTGCTGGAAGTGAGCCGTTACAAATACAGGCATTTGACCGGCTCTGCGATGCACTCGTGCAGCATCCTCTTACCGGGCGCGTGATATCAATTCACGCCGTTCGTTCGGCAGGAGCCGTACTGGACGTCCTCGAATCGCATGGACTACTCATCCCAAACCCCGACTCCCCCGCTATCATCTTCCACTGGTTTAGCGGCACTTCGAACGAACTCGCCCGCGCGCGAAACGCAAACTGCTATTTTTCCGTGAACGAGCGTATGCTCGCCACCAAGCGCGGTCGCGAATATGCCCGGCAGATTCCACTCGACCGTCTACTGCTCGAGACCGATGCGCCAGCCAAACCAAACACAGAAACAAGCGCGCAGTCGCTCATCAGATCGCTCGCAAGGACCTCGATGCGCATCGCCTCACTCAAAAACTGTGACGCAAAGCGCATCGAGTCGGCAGTTTTAGCAAATGCGCACTCTGTTTTTGACCTTCGCTAACCCCTGTGGGCAAAATGCCAAGGGGCATGCAAATCGCACAACGCAGTCCCTATTTTGGAAGACAGTACAATTCGGCAGCATTACACCAATTCGTGCATGAGATCACGGTTGCGTGCATACAATTCGTCAAAGATATGACGGCGCGACGCATATAACTCGTGGGCAGTCATATCAGGCACGATTGTTTGCGCAACGCCAAGGACTTGGGCGAGTTCATCCCATGATGCATAGGCGCCACCTGCGAGAGCTGCCATGATGGCATCACCGAAGCATGCGCCCACCGTAACCTTGGCAACCGAGACCTCGCGCCCACATACGTCGGCGATAGCCTGCATCCAAACTGGATTCTTGGTTCCACCTCCGACAAGCATAATGCGCCCAATTGGCAGTCCATGTTCTCGCTCGATAATGTCGACATGGGATGCAACGGTATACGCGACGCCTTCCAAGGCGGCACGAACCATATGGGCTCGCGTATGCCTTCCGGTCAGGCCAAAGAAGACGCCACGCGCCTCGGGATCGTTGAGCGGAGTGCGCTCCCCCGCAAAGTACGGCAGGCACAGGAGCCCATCGGCACCCGGCGCCACACCGGCGGCATCATGCGCCATAACCGAATATGCATCGGGACCACCGTGGCCCTCGGCCTCCACGGCGTCGCGATACAGCTCTTGGCGCAGCCACGATGTGAGCGCACCCGCCGTATTGGTCCCCGCGCAGATCCCGTAAGTTCCGGGAATGATAAACGTCCCTGGCCACAGGCGGGCATCATCGACCATATGATCAGCTAGATAGATGAAATACGCCGTACTCCCCAACTGAACCATCATATCGCCGGGACGAAATACACCCGTCGAAATGGCCTCGGCACCAGAGTCGCCCGTTCCCACTAAGACAGGTGTCCCTGCCGCGAGCCCCGTCGCCTCAGCCGCACGCTGAGTAATCACCCCGGCAATATCGGTAGCCGACATTACCTCCGCCATCTGGTCAGGCCGGCAGAAACGAGCACATTCCCGAGCATCAACCTTCCAAGTGAAGCGGTCGTATAGGGGAAGAAAATCCTCCGCTAAATAACGGTCCACCGTAAAACGCCCCGTCAACTTTGCGCACAGAAACGATGACGCCGTCAGGAACTTCGCGGCACGTTCGTGCACCTCGGGCATATTCTCCTTAAACCACAAGATCTTGGGAGCAATATCTGACGAACAGGGATCGTGCCCGAAAAGCTCGCGTGCGCGATCTGACCCATATTCGGAAAGAAGCTCGTCAATCTGCGGTTTCGAACGTGCATCGACTCCATACAAAATCGCGGGCGCCAGCGCGTTGCACTCGGTATCGACCGGCACACAGTCGCAGCCCAATGCGGAAAGGCCCACGCATCCGATCTGTGCCGCGTTAACCCCCGATCGCGCCACCAGCTCGCGCGACAAGCGGCAAAAATCGCCCCACCAAACGGCCTCGGCATCATGCTGGTACCATCCGTCACACGGGTTGTCCGTCTCATGTCCACAAGAGGCTTGGCAAACGATGTTGCATCGATCATCGATTAAAACGCCTTTAGAGGCGCTTGTCCCAATATCAATACCCAGATAGAGCGCCATAGGTGCCTACTCCCCTCGCGCCGTACGAGCGGCAGCCATAAAACGAGCTACCCGCTCAACATCAACCGGGGCATCCAGCTTTCCGTCGCGCTTTAAGCAGGTGCCGACAAACGCGCCATCGTAGTGAGCAAATACGTCAGCCACGGTATTTTCGCGACAACCGGTGCCACATACCACGGGCACTTCGCCAACACGCTCACGGACCTCATCGGCAAGCTCGCCCGAAGCGCCACGACCGGCAGCCGAACCGCCGATGACCATCGCATCCGGTAGGCAATTAAAGAGAAGCGAATCGGCAATGTCCGCAGTCGTGCGGTCGTTGAGATAAACCTCTCCCTCGCTCGTGATGAAGTGAAAAAGCTTGAGGTCGTCCAAGCGCAGCGCCGCCTTGCGACGCATGGTGTGCGCGAAATCTCGGTTAATCAGCCCGAGATCACCGGCCCAGGCACCGCAAAAATTACAGCGCGTGAACTGCGCATCGACGGCAGCGCACAGCTCGATTGTGGCATCACCATCGTAAATAGCCTCAGCTCCCCAAGGAGTCGACAGATCATGGGACAGAGCCCCGATTACATAGCCCATCGATGCAAGGGTTGAGGGAGAAACGTGCTGCTCATAGGGCATCGAGAGCTCATTGGTAATCAAAATGCCATCGACACCGCCCTGCTGCAACGCCTCGAGATCGCGCTTGGCGGCTTCCACGACCTGTGACACGCTTCCGCCCGGGTAGTACAGTGGATCGCCCGGCAGAGGACGCAGGTGCAGCATTCCGATAACCGGCTTTTCCGTCTTGAACATCGAAGTTAGAAACGACATAACGTGCTCCTTCATAGGGTTATTGCAGGGACGTTACTCCCCCAGCACCTCGATGTACACTTTTCGCTTCTGCGGACCGTCAAACTCCGCAAGATAGATGTTCTGGGCACCTCCGCACACGATGTGGCCATCTTGAACGGGAAAGAAGCAACTGTTTCCACAAATCATGCTCTTGATATGCCCACAGGAGTTGTTGCCGGTGGCTCCATAGCTCGGCAGGAAGTGTGCATGCGCATAGGGGGCATCGAGTGGGGCGATGCGATCAAGCGTCTCCATAAGATCCGTCTCCACGCAGGGCAGCCCCTCGTTTACCACGATTCCACAGGTCGTATGCGACAAAATAATCGCTGCCAAGCCATTGGTCACCGAGCTGCGTTCGATGGCAGCGTGCACGTCCTCGGTAATATCGATGAACTGGTCCGGAGCAGTCGATAGATAGCTCAATGTCTCGAGCGTCACCATGTTTACTCATCCCCTTCAAGAAAACGCAGGGCATTACCCCAGTAGAGCCTTTCTCGCGCATCATCGCGCATGGGCACGGTATCGAGCGCCCGCTTGAGTTTGAATGCACGGAAACGCGGCGTATTGCTGGCGAACATCACTTGATGCGATAGCGCGCGCTCATACCACAGCGGCCCCATATTGACCGTGAAAAGACGCTGCATCATCTCCTCGGGCGAATCGATGTAAGTGATAGAGGTGTCCGTGTAGCAGTTGGGATACTTGAGCAGCATCGCCACGGTCTCGCGCACCCAGGGCCAGCCAAAGTGGGTCAAACTAAAGCGCACATTTGGATGCGTTGCGATTGTGCGCTCAAATGCAAGCGGGTTACTGCGCGAGAGCTCTGCGCCCGGCTCCCAAGACATACCGGCATGGAAAACCACCGGCTTGTTATAGCGCTCGCACAGCTCGTAAAGCGGCTCGGCCACAGCATCATCGGGGGCAAAACCCTGCTTTGCCGGATGCAGGCAAAGCCCCTTTGCCCCCAACTCGGTAAAGGCGCGCTTCAATTCGTCTGCGGCACCGCTCACCTGCGGATCTACGCTCGCAAATCCCCACAGACGATCGGGGTGCGCGGCAACCAGCATGGCAATCTGGTCATTGGTGCCAAAGTGCCCTCCGCATGCCGTGGTTACATCGAGCGGCATGAGCACGCTCTTCCGCACGTCGCAGACGTCCATCTCGACTTGAAGCTCATCCCAATCCATGGGGCCCATATGCCCCATACCAAATTCTCGTGACCAAAAGCCGAATCCATCAGGCTCATCACCCGGCGTACAGATCTCGCCGTAGAGCATAGGATGGACCAACATGTCGATAACCATTTCGTACTCCTTTCCAGGCATTTGACCCTAGTACGGCTCAAACGAACCAATCACTCGGGACGACAGCTCAGCACCCGCCTTCATACACGCCGGAATATCAAGGCCATCGATCACGCCCTTGGTAAACCCGGCAATATACGAGTCGCCGGCGCCCACGGTGTTAACGACCTTCTCCGCCGGTACGATCCCGCACTCATAGAAGCGCTCACCGTCATAGGCAATGCTTCCCTTCTCGCCAAGCGTGGCAACCGCAACGCGCGGTCCCAATTCCTGCACGTGGCGTACCCAGTCTCGCAGCTCCGGAGTGTCCTCTTCAAACGACATAAATGCGTAGTCAACGTAGGGAAAATGAGCCTCACAGGCATATTCGGGATCCTGGCTGAACACCGAGAAGTCCATAACCACCGTCTTGCCCGCATCATGCCATTCGGGCAGGAGGTCCAAACAATTGCCAAACAGGTCGGTATGAATGATGTCATGCTCTAGGATAAACGCCCGGTCGTCTTCATTCGGTCGATATGTCTCCATTACGCCATCGATTGCCTCGAGATGCACGCGATCGACGCCGTCTTTCAATGCCATGAGCATCACCGAGGTGTCGCCATCCTCCACCCGCAGATGTGAGATATCGAACCCCTCAGCGGCCAGCGCCTCTCTCATCTTGTCTCCGTACTCGTCCTTGCCGACAACCGACACGGCGGATACCGAAACGCCCATTCGTGCAAGATGGATACCCCAGTCAATGCCGTTACCAGTCGGATAGAACACGCCAATGTTCTGATAGACGTCCGCGCAGCAAAAACCAGCCGCGCACGCTTTAATACCCATGGTCTTCTCCAATGCTCAAAAGGGGACCCACCACATGGCGAGCCCCCTTTTCGCGTTTCGCTTATTGTTTTGTGTCGGCTGTCCAAGACCTCATAGCCAGACCGCCGTACGCTTTCTTAAGCTATTCGACGATTGGTGCTCCGTGGCCCCAAGAACCTTCCATGCCGCACACGGTCGAGGCAAACCCGGCAGCAAAGTCGAGCGCGCGCTCGATGGCCTCGGCGCCATCCTCACCACGCTTGGCGGAATCGAGATAGCACATCAAAAACGAGGTGAGGAACGAGTCGCCCGCCCCCATGGTGTCCTTCATGTCCGTTACCGGTTTAGCCAGCTGGCGGAAATAACGCTCGCCGTCGTAAGCAATGCAGCCCTCGGCGCCCGCCGTAGCCGACACAAAACGCGGACCCAGGCCCTTCACCCATGCCAGACGCTCGCGAATCTCGTCCTCACTCGCGGCATCCGCCGCACTAAAGAAAGCGAAATCGACGTAGGGCGCAATCTGCTCGTAGTACTCGTCGGTGGAGTCGTCCGAAAAGTCAAAAGAGACCGTAACGCCCGCAGCCTTCAACTTGGGCAGCTCGCGCTCGGTAAAGCAATAGTTGCCCGAATGAACCACATCGAACTGCTTCATGTACGCAAGGTCAAAGCGATCGAGGACATAGCGCGCATCGCCACGGATACCGCCCTCGTTGGAGCCGAGGAAGACACGGTCACCGTCAACGACGGTCACGCGAGCCGCTCCGTTCTCGCCAATCATCTGCTCGCACTTGTCAAGCTCGATACCCTCATCCTCGAGGCTTGCAATGACATGCTCGGCAGCGGCATCATTGCCAAAAATGCCCATGTATGCGGAGCGTGCGGCACCGCATTTCTTGGCATAAACGGCGAAGTTCACCGCGTTGCCGCCAGGATACATGGTGTGGATATGCTCGTAGCGATCGACGACGTTGTCGCCAAATCCGAGCGCGTTAACGTTAAATGCCATGGCCTTTGCTCCTTCTAGTACTCGACAACACCCATATAGCGACGGAAATCGGGATCGTGATCAAACACCTTGCCGCGTGCGGCACGCAGCTCGCAGTTCATGGCGTAGAACAGCACCGGGTCCAGATAGGCACGGACGCTCGCCGGCACGGCTTCCATACCGTACTCCTTGGCATCGAGCACCATCAGCGTATCGGTATGCGTCTTAAGGAACGCCAGGGCGCGCTCGTCCATAGCACGGCACTCGCTAGAGCCCATCTGCAGGAAGTAAAAAACGCCATCCTGAGTAGCCTCGAAGGGGCCATGGAAGTACTCGGCAGAGTGGATGTAGCTGCAGTGCTGCCACTGCATCTCCATAAGAGAGCAGATAGCGAAACCGTAGGTCTGGCTAAAGTTGGGACCGCTGCCCAGAATATAGAAGAACTCGTGCTCCTGGCAAAGCTTGGCAAAGCGATCGCCCAGCTCGGCATTTACCTTCTCGCGTGCCGGGGGAAGAATCTTATCCATCTCGGCGATACCGGCATACATATCGGCAAGATCGGCGTAACCCTCCTGCTGATCGAGCAGCTCTGCCGCAAGCGACAGCGAAATGCCAGCGGGGACCTCGGCCTGCGGCACGCCCTCGCCCCACGGGTAGACCCACGTGGTCCATTTACCGGTGTCGATCTTAGATCCAGCGTTGTCGGTCTGGGCGATCACCGTAGCGCCGGCGGCAAGGGCAATCTCGCAGCCCTCGACGACCTCCGGGGTATTGCCACTGTGGCTGCAAGCGATGACCAGGGACTTCTCGCCCAGACGACGCGGACGCATAATGTCGAATTCACGTGCGGTATAGATATACGAAGTGAAGGTGGTTGCCTCGCGCTGCAGAAGCTCATGAGCCGGGATCAAATCGATCATGGAGCCACCGCAAGCAATCCAGTAGACGCTGTCGAACTTGCCCTTCTCGGCAATTGCCTCTTTGATCAGATCGTGTGCGTTCATATCCAGTTCCTTTCTTATTTGACCCGCAATCAATGACGTTGGTTGCGTAGCCGATAGTTGTTTTAGTCAATCAGATATTTCTCGAATGCGGCCATGTTCTTGGCATCTGCCGCGGCCGGGTCATCGTAGTAACGACCGTCCGTGATTTCCTGGCCCAGCATGCCGTCAAAACCATGGGCGTTGAGTGTGGCGACGAAGGCGTCCATATCGTGCTTGCCATCGCCCCACACCAGATGGCCATACGGGTCACCGTCGATAAAGTGCATCTCGTGAATTGCCCCATCACCAAAGGCGGCAAACCAGTCCTCGAGCGTCTCGCCTGCAACGCCCATCGCGGTTGTATCAACCATGGGCTGTAAGTACGGGCTCGCGACCTCGTCAATCATGCGCTTCGCATCGGAAACCGTCGTCACAAGGTTGCTCTCCTCGGGACGCAGACTTTCCATCGTAAGCACCAGACCGTGCTCGCCGGCATACTCCGCCAGAATGGACAAGTGCTCGCGGCTGCGCTTCCAGGCTTCCTCGCGGTCCTCGTCCCAGTCGCCCCAGCCCGAGTTGACGGACATACGGTCGCACCCAAGTACCTCGGCAAGCTCAATGCCGTGCTTAAAGTACGCCAGGCTGCGCTGTTCATGCAGCGGTTTGCGTGCGCAGTACTGCCAAGGATAGACAACATTCTCGGGGCACAGAGTACGATACCTAAGCCCACGGTCTGCAGCTTTTTTCGCCAGGACCTCAGCCTCAAAGTAGCCCGTGTGGTCGAGCGTCACATGCGGCTCCGCACACCACAGCTCAATGGACTCAAAGCCCAAGCGCTGCTGCACATCAAGGAAGTAATCGAGCGACCACATGATGTAGTGGATATTCATGCCCGCAATCTGCTCGCGGCGCAGCGTCGGTTTGGATTCAGACATCTTATGCCTCCTTATTTCGATCGAACACGATTTGTCCGTCCGACATCGTCATATCAACCGCAAGATCGCGTGCGTCGCGATAATCGAGGTCGAACACATCCCGATCGAGCACGCAGATATCGGCAAGTTTGCCGACCTCAAGCGTACCCAGCTCGTCTTCGCGCATCAGATCGTACGCGCCCCCGGCAGTCCAAGCGCGCAAGAGCTCGACAAGCGTCAGCGCGTTGGCCTCATTCACGGGCAGTCCATCGTCGAAGTATCCGCCGCACGCGCTGTAGATTGACTCGCCCAGGCTCGGAATCAGCAGCGGCAAATCCGTACCACAGCACACCGTGCATCCGGAATCTTCCATACCGCGGCGATTCCAGCTGTGCAAAAGTCGCGTCTCGCCAATTTGTCGACGCATCATCGACAGGCAATCCTCGCGCCGGTCCAGCGTCAGAATCTGCGGATAGACCTCGCAAATTCCACCTAACTTGCCAAACTCGACAAGATCGGTCGGGTCAGAGTTCTCAAGATCGGTAATCGCATGGCGGCGAAGCAACCGCCCATGCTCGTCTCGAGGCAGCGAGGCATAGAGCGCCACGGTGCGACGAACGGCGCCATCGCCCTGGCAATGCAAGGAATATCGGAAGCCGTCAGCATCAATTGCACGCAGCTCGTTCTCAATCAGATCCCACTCGGGCTCCTCGACGACCGTCTTGCCGGCAGCGCCCGCATCGGCCGAGTCCTCATAGGGGTCAATCATCTCGGCAAGCCCCGCCCATACGCCGCGATCGGTCATACGGTTGAAGCCAGAAAAACGAACGAACGGTCCCCGGAAGCGCTCTCGTGCCTCGCGGGCATATGCCAGATTTGCACCAGCGCCCACTGGCTGCGACATCATAGAGACGCGAACCGTCAGCTCACCAGATTCCTCACGGCGAGCCATTTCGTCGGCAAAGCCGTAGTAGTCATCAAACGCCATCTCCTTGATGGCGGTAACGCCGCGCTCGTTAAGCATGCTCATGTAGTCCGAATACCCCGCACGTACCTCGGGCAGCGCGAGGAAATCGCTCATCATGCGCCAGATCTTCTCGGCATAGCACGCCTGAGGTGTAAAGCCGTATCGCGCACTGGCGGCAGCATTGAGAACGCAGGTCTCCGCACCCGATGTAAAGCAGACGACAGGGATATCGCCAAAACAATCGTCAAACACAGCTGCCGTACTTGCGTTCTCGGCATCCGACGCCAACGTTTCGGGTAGGCTGTGGCCAAAAGCCGCCGCACAATCCGGATGATCTTCTTTCCATGCACGCAAGAGCGACACGGCCTCTTTGGCATCGGCGATGCCGGACAGATCAGACCCCAACGTCCGCAGCGCCCAGCCTGTATAGAAGGTATGCACATCGATCAGGCCAGGCATGACGGTGCGGTCGCCCAGGTCAACTACCTCGTCCGCTTGGGTCAAATACGAAGCTACCTCACACTTGGTGCCAACAGCCTCAATTCGATTGCCACGGACCGCTACGAAACCTTCAAACGGCAGGTCCCCCGTACCGGTAAAGACGCTCTTAGACGTCAGGACCGTCAAACGATCAGACATCACAACCACCTACACCGGAAGCATGCCAGAGATTGCCGTTACGATCAGGCCAAAGACGACCATGAAAATGAAGAACTTCCAAATGGTCTTCCACCATTGGCCAAACGAAATCTTAGCCACGGCAAGGCCGGCGACCGTCATGCCCGCCACGGGACTGATGGTGTTGATGGTCTGATTAGCAAACTGGAGCGCGGTAACGGCAGCTTCGGGATTGAGGCCCATAAGCTCGGTCAGCGGACCCATGACGGGCATGGTGAGTGCCGCCAGGCCAGAACTCGAGGGAACCAGCAAAGAGAGCAGGCCAAGGACGATATACATAAACGTGGTGTAGACGGCGGCGGGTGCACCGGCGAGCGCAGTAGCGAGCGCCTGGAGGATGGTGTCGATGATCATGCCGCCCTCGGCGATGACCAGAATGCCGCGAGCGATACCGATAACGATGGCGGCGTACGCAAAGTCGGCAATGCCTTTAACGAACTCCTCGGCGATCGTCTGCTGGTCAAGACCGCCCAGGATACCGGCAAGCAAGCCCATGCCAAGGAACACGGCGGAAATCTCATTCATGTACCAACCCTGGGTAACAAGACCCCAGACGATAATGCCCATACCGCATGCAAAATCGATAAGCACGAGCTTCTGACGGATAGTGAACTCTTCCTCGATGGAGGCATCGGTCACAGAAAACTCAACACGCTTGAGTTTATCGTCCTCGTACGTAATGGACGACTCGGGGTTTTTCTTGACACGCATAGCGTATCGCATGGCCCATGCGATACCGACGGCAGTGAAGATGACCCAAGAAACGGCGCGCAGCCACAGTTGCGGATTACCCTCGATGCCAATGATGCCTTGGGCGATCAAAACATTAAACGGGTCGATGGTCGAAGCACAATATCCCAGGTTAGGACCAAGGAAGCAGATGATGAATGCCGTCATCGAGTCATAACCGATACCCATCATGATGGGAATGAAGATGGCATAGAACGGCAGGGCTTCCTCAGACATACCAAACGTAGTGCCGCAAATGGACAGCAATGTCATCGTGATGGGAATGATGAGGATGTCCTTGTTCTTGAGCTTTTTAATCACACGGCTCATGCCGGCATTCAAAGCGTTGGTCTTGGTGATGATCGCGAACGATCCGCCAATCAATAAGACGAACGCAACGACGTCGGCAGCCTCTTGGATACCCTTGGTGGGCGCTTGCAGGACCGCGAAGATATCCTGACCCAGATTGATGGTCTCGCCGGTCTCGGAATCGGTGTAGTTCTTATCGACCTGTTCATAGGTTCCAGCAACGGCGACTTCACGCTCGCCCGCTGCTGTCGAAATCGTCTTGCGCTGATACTGACCAGAGGGAACGATCCAAGTCAGGACCGCAAAGACAACGATCAGCAAGAACATGATCGTATAGACATGCGGTAATTTGAACTTAAACGTCTGTTTCTTTCTCGCCTTCGTATCTGACATAGATACCTCCAAAGAACTCGAGACTGCATCGCATCTCGCTTCAACGTTTGCACAATGCAAACGTTCTATGACGTCCCATAGATTACCAGCAGCTTTTTCCTTTATCAAGATAATTTCAAACTGATTGCCGCAACGCGGTTGAACGGTTGCGTTTGCGCCGTGAACGGTATGGAAACGCCCGGTGAGATGATCCACCGGGCGTTTCCATTCGCAATGTCCTAGATGTCAAAAACGTAGCGAGACCCAACGATCCGCTGACGACCGATGATAAACGGCCGCCGCTGCTCATCGAAAAAGAAGGCTTCCATATAAAACAAGGGTTCGCCAACGGGAACTGCCAACAGCCGAGCGACCTCGGGCGACGCGCACGCGATCTCGAGCGTGCACGGGTCGGTAAACGCAGGCGTGCGGCCCGTCCGGTTGCGCACGAACTCAAAAATGGATTGGTTCGATAGAGGTGCCGTTGATAGATAGGCGTTGTCCTCGTAAACGTATATGTTGTTCTCGAGCATGACAGGGACGCCATCGGCAGTACGCACGCGCTCAACGCAAATCAAGTCAGTTCCAACGGGAACACCAAAGAACTGTGCTTCGGTGGAATCCGCCGGCAGTATCTTCCTCGAAATGACACACGCCCCCGGTTCCATTCCGTTAACGCGGCATGCGTCCGAAAAACTCTGGACGTCATCCTTCTGGCGAATCTTGCGCTTGAGCTTGGGGGCATTGACAAACGTGCCTTTCCCCTGTCGCTTCGTTAGATAACCCTGCTGGACGAGCTCCTCAATAGCGCGTCGCACGGTAACGCGGCCAACTTTATAGCTCTCAGCCAATTCGAATTCGTTGGGTATCCGCGCACCTGCCTTGTAGGCGCCGGAGTTGATTTCCTTTTTAATGATATCAATGACCTGTTGGTACAGCGGTATCGCTGCTTTACCGTCAGTTGGCCCTTCAGTCGGTGGCATATACCCTCTCCCAGCACAATTAATTCTAAAACGGGCTTAAGGGCATTCAACAAGCCCTTAAGCCCGCATTAGCTTAAAGTATGCTAGGTGTCGCACCAAAATGTTGGCTATTTACTCATCAGACCCGAAAAACGCGCAACTACCGCGCTCCTAAGAAAGCATGAGCAGCTCCGGCAGCTGGTCGATTATCTTGTCCGCGGCATCCTGGCTAAAGCCAAAGCGTTCCTCGCGCTTGGCAATGACTGTCAGGCCGGCTCGTTTGCCAGCGGTGATGCCAGGCACTGAATCCTCAACGCAGCAGCAGCGATTCGCGGGCAGCCCCAGCAGGTCCAGCGCATGCAGGTAGATGTCGGGCTCAGGCTTGCTCTCCTTAAACTGCTCGCCGCTCACCACATACTCAAAGGCATCCGACAGCCCGCATGCGTTGAGCACTTCTTCAATGCTATCCATGGGAGACGAGCTGGCAAGCGCCACGCGAACGCCGCGGCGCGGCAGCTCTCGAATCGTATCCACGGCGCCTGGGTTAATCAAAGCCTGATAGTCGCGCGGACGCTCATGCGCCCACTCGTCCCAACGGGCCAACGCTTCCTCGCCAGTGAAGTGCCCCTTACCGGCGCGCTCAAACCAATCGACCAGCATATGCAGGAAGAACTGATGCGAGGTACCGACCTGCCCATTCAACTCCTCTTGAGTCAGATTAAGCCCAAGCTCCTTGGCAAACGCGGCAGTCTCGCCCAGGTAGTAATACTCGGTATCGACAATGACGCCGTCCATGTCAAAGATAACGGCGTCGAACGGAAATGCGGACACGGCACCCTCCCTAACAAAAGGGCGCCTGCAAGCAGGCGCCCAAACCATGCATTATCGGCGATTCTAACCCAGCAGCTTATCCAGCGCCATTGCAATACCATCTTCGTTGTTATCGGCGGTCACCATCTGGGCCACAGCCTTAACCTCATCGACGGCGTTACCCATGGCAACACCGGTGCCGGCCCATTCAATCATGGACTTGTCGTTCTGGCCGTCGCCAAACGATACGACCTCGCTGGCATCGATGCCGAGTTTGGGCAGGGCACCCTCGAGCGCACGGGCTTTGTCGATACCGGGCGCCGTGTACTCAAAGTACCAGTCGGCCGTAAACATGCCCGAAAGCGTCTGCTTAAAGGGCGCATACATCTCCTCGTAATGCGCCTGCAGGTAGGCCGGATCGCCCGCCGTCAGCAGCTTGTCCACGGGATAAGCATCAGCGACCTCATGCAGGCTCTCGACCTCGCGGATCTTAAGATCGCACGCATCGCGCTCATACTTGACGATATTCTTCTGCGAGCCGTCAGGCAGCGTGATCATGCAATGGTACGAATCCTCGACGTGCAGATTACGACCGAGCGAAATCATAGGGATCACGTCAAAATTACGCAGGTGATCAATCAGGCGATGCAGCTCATCAGCCGGCATGGCCTGGTCAAAAAGGACCTCATCGGTCTGAGCGTCGACCACATGCGCGCCATTAAAGGCAACTAGAAGACCGTCATGGTTTTGAAGGTCGAGCTCCTGCGCCAAGGCATGCAGCCCCCATGCGGGACGACCCGAAGCCAAGATGAGCTTAATTCCCGACTCCTGCGCCGCGAGCAGCTTCTCGCGCGTACGCGGGCTGATGACCTTTTGGTCGTTGGTGAGCGTACCGTCGATATCCATTGCGATGGCTTTGATTGCCATATATGCCTCCCTGTCATTGAACAACCTTGTCTGAGCCATCATACAGAACACCCATCGCGACTCCGTTTACAACGGGCAAAAAGTCATATTGTCTCGAACATGAACAGCGTGTGGTCGTGAAGCTTTATCGCTCAGGTCAAATACGTCTGCTAGCGACGCTCATCCGTCGGTGCGCCCTCGACGATCGCGATGCCCGCCGATGCACCTAACGCGCTGGCGCCGGCCTCGATGAATGCGCAGGCCTCTTCGTAATTATGGATACCGCCCGCCGCCTTGATTGCCACGGCATCGCCGAGCACCTCGTGCATCAGCCGCACGTCCTCGAGCTTAGCACCGCCAAAGCTTCTGCCGGTCGATGTCTTAAGGAATCCCGGCTTGGCCTCCAGCGCGATCTCGCATACACGGCGCTTGGCGGCGTCGTCGCCGTCCAGCTTGCACATCTCGACGATTACCTTGTCAGTGATGCCATGCGCGCGACAAAAATCAGCAATGGTAGTCATCTCGCGCTCGATGGCATCAAAATCGCGGTTCTCGATCGACCTCTGATTCAAAACGTAGTCAATCTCGGTAAAGCCACACGCAGCGTATTCCTCAAACCTCGCAAGCTTCTCCTCGAGCGCCATAGTGCCCTGGGGAAAGTCGATAGCGCCGGCAAGGATGATGTCAGAGTCCTCGAGCATGGCGCGGCCCGTCTCGTACTCCTGCAGGTTCGCAAATACGCAGCGAAAGTTGTACTTTAACGCCTTCTCGACATATTGCTCAAACGTGTCCTCGGGGGCATCGATATAGTCGATGTATTTGTTGATGGGTTTGGCAAGCGTCATGCTGGGCCTCCTTGTTCAGGACTGACAACCGATTCGTGGTTTCACGCGAAAAACCACGTTCAATGTACGCCCGGCATGCAAGGACAGCGTCCGCATTCCGACAAGTGGTATGAAATTAGCTTTAAACGTATATTTACAGACAGCGAATGGCACCGCACGCGGATGCCGACAGCAAGACATCCCCCCCCTCAATACACCCTCATGCCCATTTAAATAGCAAGGGGCCCGTATCTGTTGGGATACGGGCCCCTTTCGGCCGTGACCTATCTCAGCAACAAAGACTACTTGCGGTGAGCGCGGTAGAACTCGATCGCACCATCTTATCCGAGCCGGGGCACGTTCGCATAGCGTGGCGCGTGACGGTTGCAAAACCACCCCATTTGAAACAAACGCAAAAAAGTACTTGCAAAGCCACGTTCCGACATATAAGTTGATAAAAGACCGCCGTTGCGGTTTTAAGTAGATCGAGCATATGAAGTTTGAGTTTTAGCGTGTAAGAGAAGGAAGATCGGCAAAGTACAACCCCAAACGCAATGACAACTTAATGAGGTAACTGCCACATGTGAGGCACCCAGGGCATTGCTGTCTCGATTTTGAGCACGATGCCTTCCGCCTTGCATGGGCCGTTCCATCCCGCCCCTGCAGCAACTGCCTCACGGGCTCATTGAAAACCGCATAGCACCCCAACGTCAGCACATCACCCACGGCAAGCACATCACTCACGACAACCAACACATCAACAAACAGCACGAACATCAACCGATTGGAGAAGCTATGACAAACCACCACGCTGAAGACGGCGATAAGAAAAGCATTCTGGATGCCCGCATTGAGCGAGCATATGCAAACGAATATGACGCCGCCTTTGCCGCTGCGACCATCAAGAACTACGCGTCGCTACCGCTCGCGACGATCTTGGCCGACCACCCCCAACTGCTGAAGCGCTGCACAAAGATCATGGGCGACCCCGACATTCGCAAGCTGACAGACCCCTATGCCCCAAAACGCGACAACGATTCGTACGTTCTTACCGTAGGCTGCCTAGCCCATATGCTTACGGCGCTCGACACGAAACTCAAGCTCGCATGGGAACCCGACGAGCGTCATGAACTCGAAAGCAAGCGGAACACCCTGCGCACCGCACTGTTCCTTCCGTTGGACGGCCTCAAGCGCTGCAACGTCGAGCTCAATACACAGGCGCGGCAAAAGCCCGGGGCCACGGGGCAGAAAACTCCAAGACCCCATGCGGCCATCGTCGACCGCAACCGATATAACCGCATGACCGCGCACTTTTCTGCCGAGGGAGCAGCCATAAGGACGCTGATCGACCTGCTGTGCCTCCTGAGCATCAACGAGCTATTTGAGGGCTATCTCGCCCTTGTTCCCGCGACGGCACCCAAGTCGGTAGCAAAGATCATCGAGACCTGCAGACGCCAGTTTGAGCGCCATCGCAATGGCAGCGAGATGAACGCCAGCATCGCGCAGTACTACGCGGCTCATTACAAAAATGGCGGATGTGTCCCTGTCGAGCATCAGCTGCGGCTCGCCTACACCACGCCCGCCGCAACGCTCCATCGCTTTGGAGCCCTTGGCGCTTGCGAGCCGCACGGACAGGCAGCCTGCCCCACAACCGAGCTCGATCTCAGGCTCGGACGAACCCTGTAGCCCGCCAGCCCTCCGCGGGCAACAATCCTATTCCACAACACAACCAACAGAAAGGAGTTCCCATGGACACCAATCATTCCCTCATCATCAGCCCCCTCACCATGCGTGAATCCGCCCGAGGTATCACGCTCACCAGCATTTACGATGAGATGCTCGCCCGTCGCGAGCTCTCCGTCATGGGAAACATCGAAACCCCGATGGCCCACGACCTATGCCAGCAGATCCGCCTGCTCGATGCCACCGACCCCAGCCGCCCCATCACCATATTTGTCGCCAGCGCCGGCGGAAGCGTGCGATCGGGTCTTGCGATCTATGACGCCATGCGCCTCGCATCGTGCCCCATCCGCACCGTCTGCCTGGAATTCGCCGCGTCCATGGGCGCCGTGATCTTTATGGGCGGCGACGATCGCCGTATGGCGCCCCATGCAGAGCTCATGATTCACGACCCGCTGATCCCCCAGGGGGCAGGTGGCTCGGCACTTGCGCTGCAGGAAACCAGCCGGCGTCTCATGCAGACCCGCAAGACCCTCACGCAAATCCTCTCGGACCGCAGCGGCCTCACGCCCAAGCGCATCCAGTCCCTCACTGCAAAAGACACCTACCTTTCGGCCGAGCGCGCCGTCGAGCTCGGCTTTGCCCACGAAATCCTCTCGACCACCAAGGAGGTCGCCCATGTCTAACCTCACCAGCCGCCTCGCCGCATCTGAGTCCGCATCGTCCACCATCCTCGCCAAGGATCGAACGCTTTCCTGCGACACCCGCCAAACGGGACTCAACAACAACGCACTTGTGATCGGCCCCTCGGGAGCCGGCAAGACCCGAAACGTCCTCAAGCCCAACCTGCTGCAAATGAACGCAAGCTACATCGTGCTCGACACCAAAGGTACGCTCTGTCGCGAAGTGGGACCCGTGCTGGCAGCCCACGGCTACCGCGTGCAATGTCTCAACTTCGCCGACCTCAACACCGTCCCGGCCCTTGCGCCCGGCATCGAGCGCTGCGGCTACAACCCCCTGAGGCACATTCGCCGCAAGGCGGACGGCAGGCCCAACCAGCAGGACATCCTCTCGGTGGCAAAGGCCATCTGCCCCATCGAGGACAACAACCAGCCTTTTTGGGATCATGCGGCGGCAAACCTGCTGTCGTGTCTTATCGCCTACGTCACCGAACAGCTACCCGCCGACGAGCAGACGATCAGCTCGGTCATCAAGCTGATCGAGCACCTGCAGGACGGTGCCACGGGTCGATTGTTTGACGACCTGATCACGATCGACCCCCAAAGCTATGCCCTCTCGCTATGGCGGCGCTACGCCATTACGCAAAATGCCGAGCGCATGCACGCGAGCATCGTCGGCATCCTTGCCGAAAAGGTCATGTGTCTGGGATTCGACGGTGCGGCACAGCTCTATCGTGAGTGCCATCAGGTGGACTTCGCTTCCATGGGACACACCCCCTGCGCCCTGTTTGTAACCGTGAGCGATATTGACCGCAATCTCGATCCGCTGACCGGCCTCTTTATTTCGCAGGCGTTTATGGGCCTCATTCGTGAGGCCGATAGGCAGCCCGACGGCAGCCTGCCCGTGCCCGTGCGCTTTATGCTCGATGACTTCGCAAATCTGCAGATCCCCCAGATCGACAACGTGCTCTCGATTATCCGAAGCCGCAACATCTGGGCAACGCTGCTGCTGCAGTCGACCAACCAGCTCGATGCGCTCTATGGCGAGGCACGCGCACGCTCCATCATGGGCAACTGCGACACGCATCTGGTGCTGGCGTTCCAGGATCCCGAGAGTGCCCGGGTGTTTTCCGACCGCGCCGACGCGCTGCCCAGCACGCTCATGGCGACGCCGATTGATCGCTCGTGGCTCTTTGTACGCGGTCGCACTCCCGAACAGGTCGAGCGCTTTAGGCTCGAAGACCATCCGCTCTACGGGGAGCTGCCCGAGGCGCAGCGAGGCCATGCGGAGGCCGAGCTCTAGACGCAGGGCCCTCGCAGCACGCGACGCTCCGGCGAAGATCCTTAAAGGCCGTGCGCCCCGGGGCCACGGCAAAGCAAAGGGGCCCGCATCCGATGGGATACGGGCCCCTGGCTATAAGGCACGATGCGTTAACAGCAGCGACTACTTACGATGCGCGCGATAGAACTCGATGAGCGCCTGGGTCGAAGCGTCCTGCTCGGCCTTGGCGGCGTCGTCGTGGAAGGCCGGGGTGATCTGCTTGGCAAGCTGCTTGCCCAGCTCGACGCCCCACTGGTCGTAGGAGTCGATGCCCCAGACCGTGCCCTCGACAAACGTGATGTGCTCGTACAGGGCGATGAGCTCGCCGAGCGCAAACGGGGTCAGCGTGTCGCCAAAGATCGAGGTCGTCGGACGGTTGCCCTCAAAGCAGCGGGCCGGGACGATCTGCTCGGGCGTGCCCTCGGCACGAACCTCATCGGCCGTCTTACCAAAGGCGAGCGCCTTGGTCTGGGCCAGGAAGTTGCCCAGGAACAGCTCGTGGACATCCTGGCCGCTGTCGGTCGCAGGGTTGGCGGTATTGGCGAAGGCGATGAAGTCGGCCGGAACCACCACAGTGCCCTGGTGCAGCAGCTGATAGAAGGCATGCTGGCCGTTGGTGCCGGGCTCGCCCCAGAAGATCTCACCGGTGTCGGAGGTCACGGCGCTGCCGTCCCAGCGGACATGCTTGCCGTTGGACTCCATGGTGAGCTGCTGCAGGTAGGCCGGGAAGCGGTGCAGGTACTGGCAGTACGGCAGCACGGCGTGGCTCTTGGAACCGAAGAAGTTGACGTACCAGACATTGAGCAAGCCCATCAGCGCGACGGCGTTGTTCTCGAGCGGGGTGTTGCAGAAGTACTCGTCGATGGCGTGGAAGCCCTCGAGGAACTGCTGGAAGCGCTCGGGGCCGAGCACGACGATCAGCGACAGGCCCACGGCGGAGTCAACAGAATAGCGGCCGCCAACCCAGTTCCAGAAACCGAAGGCGTTGGCAGGGTCGATGCCGAAGGCCTCAACCTTCTCGAGTGCGGTGGAAACGGCGACGAAGTGCTTTGCCACGGCCTCGGCGTTCTGCTCATCGGAGCCGTCGATGGCGCCCTGAGCCTTGAGCTGCTCGAGCATCCAGGTCTTGACCTCGCGGGCGTTGGTAAGGGTCTCGAGCGTGGTGAAGGTCTTGGAGACGATGATCACGAGCGTGGTCTCGGGATCCAGGCCCTTAAGCTTCTCGGCCTGGTCGTTGGGGTCGATGTTGGAGATATAGCGGCAGTCGATACCGGCGTCGGCATAGGGACGCAGGGCCTCGTAAGCCATGACCGGGCCCAGATCGGAGCCGCCGATGCCGATGGACACCAGGTGCTCGATCTTCTTGCCGGTAACGCCCTTCCACTCACCGGAGCGCACGCGCTCGGCGAAGGCATACATGCGATCGAGGACCTCGTGCACGTCGGCGACGACATCCTGGCCGTCGACGATGAGCTGGCCCCTCTCGGTTGCGGGGCGGCGAAGCGCGGTGTGCAGGACGGCGCGGTCCTCGGTGGTGTTAATGTGCTCGCCGGAGAACATGGCGTCGCGGCGCTCCTCGAGCTTCACCTCGCGGGCAAGATCGCACAGCAGCTTGACGGTCTCATCGGTCACCAGGTTCTTCGACAGATCGAAGTGCAGGTCACCGGCGTCAAAGCTCAGCTTGTTCACGCGCTCGGCATCGGCAGCGAACCAGGCCTTGAGGTCGATACCCTCGGCCTCGAGCTTCTCCTGATGAGCCTCGAGTGCCTTCCAAGCGGCAGTCGACGTAGCATCGATAGGTGCGGCAACAGTTGCCATAGAGTCCTCCTCAGCATACGGGCGCACGCCTCCATGCGCCCGGACATTCAGATGCCACTATTCTAGCGCAGGTCAAGACTACAATCAGCGAGCGTTGCCAATCGGCCCCCAAACGGCAACCGATCAAAAAGGGACAGGCTTATTTTGGCAGGTCAAACGCTTTACCAACCAAAAATAACCCGTCCTTTTATGGCAAATATTAGGCCGCGGCGCAGACGCTACCGAGTAACTCACGCAGAGGAGACCCGATGCCCTCCAGCAGTTCGGGCGCGATAATGGCAAAAACGGGAACCTCGCCGGTGCCCACGACAGCAGGCACCTTGCCCTCCGAGACAATGCATCCATAAGGCACAAAGCCGTCTTCGCCGGCATCGAGCGCCGCCATGCGACGCGCGAGCTCGCGCGCAAAGCCAGCAGTATCGGCATCGCCAATCGCCAGGACAAAGTCCACGCCTTCGCCGGTCGCCAGGGCCACGGCTTCGTCGATCAGCTCGTCTCCCCCGTCGCCCTCAAACGAGCCGCAGCGGAAAAGCACACGCTCGAGTAGGGCTCGATCAAGCGAGCCAAGTGCCGCCGAGACAAGCTCATCGCGCGTATGCTTGTCACCGCCCAGCACAACCAGCGCCTTGGTGCCACCGTAGTGAGCGACCAATCGTCCGCACCAGCGAGCCACGTCTCCATCCGCAACAAGGCGCGTCGGCATACCAAACCCATAATTGACCATCTTTTCCACAACCCTTCCGTGCGTATAGGCGGTATCAATCGTTAGGCTCATGCTACGAAGCGAGGTTTTCCGAGCTGTTTCGCACTCTTTAGAGCTGCGTTAAAAACCCGATCCAACCGCACGACCATACCTACCAAAACAAACCAGTCCCTTTTTGACAGGTTTTGACGATGTCCGGATGAGCGGGTATTATCGAACAGGTATTCGATAAGAACATGTGTTTGATGGGAGGCTCGGATGGCGCACGAGCAGCACACCTATATCTGCATCGACCTCAAGACGTTTTATGCCAGCGTCGAGTGCGTCGACCGTGGGCTCGATCCGCTCACCACCAACCTGGTCGTTGCCGACGAATCGCGCGGACGCACGACCATCTGCCTTGCCATCACGCAGGCCATGAAGGACCTCGGGATACACAATCGCTGCCGTCTGTTCGAAATTCCCGATGGCATCGACTACATCACGGCCGTACCACGCATGCAGCATTACATGGAGGTGTCGGCGAAAATCTACGGTATCTATCTGGAATACGTCAGCCCCCAGGACGTGCACGTCTACTCCATCGATGAGTGCTTTATCGACGTGACGCCCTATCTGGACCTCTATCACACAGATGCGGAAGGGTTCGCCTGCACGCTGCGCGACGAGGTCCTCGCGCGCACCGGCATCACGGCGACGGTCGGCATCGGCCCCAACCTATTCCAGGCCAAGGTAGCGCTCGACATTACCGCCAAGCACGTACCCAGCCGCATCGGCATACTCGACGACGAGACCTTTCGCAAGGAGATCTGGCCCCATCGTCCCATCACCGATATCTGGGGCATCGGTCCCGGCGTGGCAGCCCGCCTCGAGAAATACGGCGTCTACGATCTGATGGGCGTCGCGGCGCTCGACGAAAACCTGCTTTACGACGAGCTCGGCGTCAATGCCGAATATCTCATCGACCATGCCTTCGGGCGCGAGCCGACAACCATCGCCGATATCCAAGCCTATCGCCCGCAAGCAACTTCGACCACCACAGGACAGGTGCTCTCGAAGGGTTATGCCTACGAACAGGCCTATACCGTCTTGCGCGAGATGGTCGACAACGCCGTTTTAGACTTGGTCGATAAGCACGTGGTCTGCGACAGCATCTCGCTCTTTGTGGGCTACGCGAGCGAACGCGCCGACATACGCCGCCTCGACGCCAGCGGTACAGCGCAGTATGTGGACGGATGCGGGCACCTGCGCTCGAGCACATCGAGTATCGAACCCACCGCAACCGCCGGCCCCGAGCTCGCGCCCCGTGCGCCCAAGCCCGTCCAGCGCGATGACGAACGGCGTCGCCTGGTGCGCGAAGCGCAGGCAATCGATGGCATCTTTGTGGGAGAGCATGGCGGCAAACCGCGCGGTGGCTATGCCGCACTCTTTGCGCACTCTAACGCCTCGCGAAAGCTGCCCGAGCGTACCAATTCGTTTAAGAAGATCATGGGCTATTTCGATGAGCTCTGGGCGCAGACTGTCGATCCCAAACGACCGGTCAAGCGCATCAACCTGGGATTTGGCAACCTCATGCCCGAGGAATTTGCCACCATCGATCTGTTCAGCGATATCGAGGCCGATGAGCGCGAGCGCGACCTGGCGCGCGCCGTCCTGGCCGTGAAAGGCAAGTACGGCAAGAACGCGCTCGTCAAGGGATTAAGCTTTACCGCCGGCGCCACCGCGCGCGAACGCAACGACCAAGTTGGAGGACACCGTGCCTAAACCCAAACAACAGCCCGTGCGCCCGCCGACCGCCTTCGAGCGCCTGGCGGACCCCGAGGGCAGACGCCGCGCCGCCGACCCCAACCTCACAGCCAACGGTGCCGTGCGCGCCAACCGCGCCGCACAGTTTATGCCCTTTGCCGCCCTCACGGGATACTACGAACTCGTGCGCAAGCAGGAAATCACCGTCGAGCCAAAACGTGAGCTCACGGAAGAAAAAGCCCTCGTACTTTCTAAAAAGCTCGAGGGTCTCAAACGTGGCGACTTGGTTCGTGTCACCTATTACGATACGTACGGCCATCGCTCCCGCACCGGCATCCTCGACGAGGCGCTCCCCGCCTTCAAGCTCCTCAAGCTCAAAGACATCGCCATCGACTTCGACGACATCCAAGACATCGAACTGCGCGGACGAGCCTAGCCAAGGAAGCGCATCCAGGGCGGCGCTTACAGCGTCATGACGTAGTAGCCCGCGTCTTTCACGGCCGTCTCGAGAACACCACGATCAACCGGCTGTTTAGAGCGCACACGTGCCGTGTGATCCGCATACGTCACCGTTGCCCACACGCCGTCCAGCGCATTGAGGGCATTGGCCACGTTCTGAGCGCAGCCGTCACAGCTCATGCCGCCGATGAGCAGCTCATCGCTATAGGGATAGTGCGATGCATCGGTATCCACCACAACAACCTTTTTGGCCTTCTTGCCGCTCGCACCATCGCTGCAGCAACTCTTCCCGTGTGTCGAAGCGGCAATGCGACGCAGTCCAAAAAACATGCCGACGGCAATGACGGCCAGCACGATGAGATTCGCAGGGTTGAGCAAGTCGCTCATGCGTTCCCCTTTCAAGTAGCACTATCTAGATACCCCCATGGGGTGTCCCCATCTTAACCCAAAATCATGTCCGTTCGGTCAATTAGTTTCCCTCTTCAAACTTTTTTGTTGACCAAGGCTTACTTTCGTGTATAAGTTTTCCTAGGCTAACAGTTAGATCCGTAAGGAGCGCCGTGACTCGAACCATAGACATCCCAACGTTTCAGGCGGCAGTCGTGCGCAACTGCTCTCCCACGCTCGCGGGCATCAAGCCGGCATCGCTCTTTACCTATCCAGGCACCTACGCCCACGGGGACGGCTCGGTCGCAACCGAAACCATCGCAGAGCGCCGAGCACGCCTGCTCAACGTTATCGCCCAGTGCAATCGCGAGCTTGACCCGTTCGGTATCCACCTGAGTGTTTTGGTCTGGCGGCCCTGCGGAGCGCTCGTGTATATGTACCGAGCCAAAAGCCTCACCACCTATTTCGCAGACCCTCGCGCCCAAACGGCGCTCGCCTCGGAAGGCTACGACACGAGAGACCTTTCGACATGCCTTGTGCATTTGGCATCACGCATCACGCTCGCGAGCAATAACGTCGCGGAATGCGCCTGTAGCCAGACTCGATGCGCACTACCCCAGCAAGTTAGCTGCAGCAACGACTGCACCTGCGAGTTTCCGCACGAAATAGGCTACTTCCTCGGATATCCCTACGACGATGTGCGCGAGTTTATCGTCCAGCGCGGCGAGAACTACAAGGTCTTTGGAGCTTGGAAGGTCTACACGAATGTCGAGCAAGCGCTTGCGATGTTTGACGCCTACCGCGCTTGCACTCAATACCTCACCTTTGTCTATCAGCAGGGCAGCAGCTTGGCGCAACTTGCCCAGGCAACCCGATAGAACATAGAAGCCGCGGCAACCTGCCGCACAACTGAAAGGACTCAACATGAGCAAGATCGCCGTCGTCTATTGGAGCGGCACGGGCAATACCGAGGCCATGGCAAATCTCGTCGCCGAAGGCGCCACGTCCGCGGGTGCCGAGGCAGAGGTCATCTCCTGCGCCGACTTCTCCGCAGACAAGGCCGAAGGCTATGACGCCATCGCCTTCGGCTGCCCCGCCATGGGCTCCGAGGAACTCGAGTACGATGAGTTCCAGCCGATGTGGGACGAGGTCAAGGAGACTCTCGGCGACAAGAGGGTCGTCCTCTTTGGCTCCTATTCGTGGGCCGAGGGCGAGTGGATGGACAACTGGAAGGCCGACGCCGACGAGGCCGGCGTCAACGTCGTGGACTCCACCATCTGCTACGACGCGCCCGACGACGAGGGCGAGACCGCTTGCAAGGCCCTCGGAGCCGAGCTCGCGTAACGAACCCAGGGCCTCCAAGAGAGCCTGCATCAAAGCGCATCCCCATCCCTACAAAAGAGCGGGGCTGGATTCAAGTCCAGCCCCGCTCTTTTGTAACGGCAGTTACATCAACCGGCTACGAGATATTGCCCAAGAACGCCTTGGTGCGTTCGCTCTTGGGGTGGTCGAAGACCTCGCTCGGCGTACCCTCTTCCACAATGACGCCGCCGTCCATAAAGACGACGCGGTCGGCGACATCGCGGGCAAAGCCCATCTCGTGCGTTACCACGATCATGGTCATACCGTCACGTGCTAGGTCGCGCATGACGCCCAATACATCGCGGACGAGCTCGGGGTCGAGCGCCGACGTGGCCTCGTCAAAGAGCATCACGTGCGGGTTCATCGACAGGGCGCGGGCGATGGCGACGCGCTGCTGCTGGCCGCCCGAAAGCTGACTCGGCATAAAATCAATGCGCTCGGCCAGGCCGACCTTGGTCAGCTCCTCGATGGCGATCTTCTCGGCCTCTTCCTTACTGCGCTTGAGCACCTTTTGCTGCGCAAGCATGACGTTCTTTTTGACCGACAGGTGCGGGAACAGGTTGAACTGCTGAAACACCATGCCCAAGTGCGTACGTACCTTATTGAGGTCGACGCCCTTGGCACACACATCCACGCCCTCAACGACAATCGAGCCGCTCGTGGGATGCTCCAGGCGATTGATGCAGCGAAGCATCGTCGACTTGCCCGAGCCCGAGGGGCCCAGGACCACAACGACCTCACCCTTGTGCACGTCCAGATCGATATCACGCAGAACCACGTTATCGCCAAAAGCCTTTTGGAGGTTCTTGATGCTGACAACGACCTCGTTGGAATTCGTTTCACTCATGACAGGACCTCCTTACAGACCGGCGATATGATCGGCGGGCGTCGCGACAACCTGTCCGGCGCTCTTGGTGGGACGCTTCTTTTTGGTTTCGGCCGTCCCCAGAAGTCTCGCCTCAAGACCGCTCACCAAGCGCGCAAGCGGCAGGGTAATGACCAGATAGAACAGAGCGGCAACCACATACGGCGTGATGGAGCCCGTCGTGGCCACGATGGTGCGGGCGTTCATGACGATCTCGACAACACCCACGGCGGCAAGCAGCGACGTGTCCTTGTAGAGCAGGATGAACTCGCTGGTCAGCGTAGGCAGGACATTGCGGAACGTCTGCGGAATCATGACATAGAGCAGCGTCTGGAAGGCATTCATGCCCAGCGAGCGAGCAGCCTCGTTTTGACCCTTGGGGATCGACTGAATACCGGCACGGAAGATCTCGCACAGGTACGCAGACGAGTTCATGGCCATGACGATAACACCCAGCACATAGTCGTCCACTTTGACACCGGCCAGCGGCAAGCCAAAGAACGCAATGTAGATCTGCAAGAACGCCGGCGTGCCGCGGATGATATTCACATAGATGCCGGCAAGGCAGCGAAGGATGCGCGACTTGGAAATGCGCATGAGCGACAGCGCAAAGCCAAAGGGAATGGCCAACGGAAATGCCACGAGCACGATCGAGAGCGACATAAGGAAGCCCTTGAAGACGATCGGCAGGCTCTGGACCAAAATGACCGGGTTCAGGAACAGGCGCAGGAACATATTGGAGTTCCACGCCTCGACCCACG
This sequence comes from Collinsella sp., assembly GCA_018377855.1. Taxonomy (GTDB): domain Bacteria; phylum Actinomycetota; class Coriobacteriia; order Coriobacteriales; family Coriobacteriaceae; genus Collinsella. Next base: position 38,892 of record JAGZYM010000008.1, read on the forward strand.
GCTGCTCTTTAAGGTCAGCCAGGAAGTTATCGAAGGCCGTCACGCCCTTGATCTCCACCGACGGAATCTTGGAGATCTTCTTGGTCGACCCGTCGGCGAGCGTATAGGTGCCGCTAAAGGCCTCATCGCCGCCCTCGACGGGGAAGGTCACGCCGTAAACCTCGACACGGAAAAAGCCGCCGGCAGGCGCCGTCTCGCCAAAGTCAATCTTGAGCGTCTGGCCGTCAGCCTTGCACGTGGGCTTCATGGGCGTACGATCCATGAGGTCCTCGCCCGAGAGCATCGTCAATCGCGTGTCATCGGTACCAAACGTCGTGCCGTCGACAAACGTCAAAGAAAGACCGCTCAGCTCCTCGTCGGCATCGGCCTGAACTTCCCAGGTAATGCGCGTCTCGGTGCCGCCGACCACATCGCTGCCCGAACCGGTGTTGGGTCGGGCGGTAATCTTTGCGGTCTCAAGCGCCTGAGCGGTCGTGGGCGCATATGCCCCCGCGCACACCAGCGCGAGCGCCACGGCCATGACGCAGGCTAGCTTTTGGAGCAAGGCGGACAGTGGAAAACGCTGCTCCGCGGCCCCTTTGTTCAGTCGAGACAAGGTGGCTCCTATCGTAGAAGTTGCCGGCAAAACGAGACGGAAACGCTCTCCGTCAAGAGAAGCGCAAAGGCCCTCTCCGCAAAACGGAAAGGGCCTTTGCGCAATCAAGTAGTTATTTTACTTGATATTGTACTTAGCCATGAGGGCGTCAACGGTACCGTCGTCGGTCAGGTCCTTGATGGCCTGGTTGATGTCGTCCTTGAGCTTGGTGTTGCCCTGGTTGATGGCGATGGCGTACTCCTCGCCGGTGCTGATCTGCTTAATGGTCTGGCAGGTGTTGAACTGCTCGGCGGTCAGCTGGCTGGCAACGGAGCGGTTGGTGACTACGGCGTCGCCCTTATCGGACTGCAGGGCGCTGAAGCACTCGGTGGCGTCCTTGTAGGGGACAATCTTGGCCTTGGGGAAGTTCTCCTGGGCAAAGGACTCGGCGGTCGAGCCAGACTGGACGATGATGGTAGCATCGGCGTTGTTGAGCTTCTCGCTGTAGTTGTCGGCCGTGATGTCGGCGTTATCGACCTTGGTCACGATAGCCTGATCGTCCATGTAGTAGGAATCGGAGAAAGTGACTTCTTTCTCGCGCTCGGGCGTGTCGGTGATAGCCGCGATGGAGACGTCATATTTGGCGCCCGAAGCGACGCCCGGAACCAGCGTGTCAAAGTCATTGTTGACATACTCGACATCCAGGCCCAGCTTGTCGCCGATAGCCTTGATGAGTTCAAGGTCAAAGCCCTGATAATCGCCGTTGTCATCCTTGTACTCAAACGGAGCGTACTCGGCAGAGGTGCCGACGGTCAGCGTACCGTCCTTGACGAGCGCGTACTCCTTGGAGCCGTCGACCTTCTCGACCTTAGCGTCGTCAGAGCTGCTGGAACCGGCATTAGAACCAGAGGTGGCGTTGGACGAGCCGCAGCCCGTCAGAGCGAGGGCGAGCGCCATAGCACCCGTGGCGGCAAATGCGCCAAGCTTCTTCAGCTTCATAATCAGTCTCCTTCCAATGACCCCACGTGATTCAGAGGTCTGCAAAAACTGAGGGTTATTATGCACCCGCTTGGAAGAATCTGCAATTAGAAAACTGATTGAAACAAACCCATAACGTGAATGGAGCGTCCCACTTTATGGCAGCCATTACTGCTGCAATGACCTTAACAGTTTGATTTCAGCCGCATAACCTGCAAGTTCGTTCGGTGTCTCCAAAATGAATGGCAATGCGCGCAAGCGACCATTCGATACAATATTCTGCATAACCTGCATACCGCCGCCGAGATCTTCGCTACCAAGGTAGCCCTTGCCAATGCACTCGTGGCGGTCCTTATGGGCGCCGGTTGGGTTTTTGGAATCGTTGATGTGCACCGCACGCAGACGCTCGATACCCACCACGCGATCGAACTCGTCGAGCACGCCGTCAAGATCGTGAATGATGTCGTAGCCGCCATCGCTCACATGGCAGGTATCAAGACAGACGCCCAGCTTATCCGTCAGCTCGGGACGCCTTGCGACTACGCCCTCGATAATGCGTGCCAGCTCTTCAAAACTGCGGCCCACCTCGGTGCCTTTACCAGCCATGGTCTCGAGCAGCACGCATGTCTGCTGCCCCTCAAACATCACCTGGCAAAGCGTGTCGACAATCATCTGAATACCGACATCGACACCCTGCCCCACATGTGCGCCGGGGTGAAAGTTGTAGTAGTTGCCGGGCAGTGCTTCCAGACGCTGCAAGTCCTCGGCCATTGCCTCCAAGGCAAACTCACGCGCCCGCTCTTTGGCAGAACAGGGGTTGTAGGTATAGGGGGCATGCGCCACGAGTGGGCCGAAGTCGTTTTGCTCCATAAGCTCGCGCAGGGCCGCCACGTCATCCATGTCAAGATCTTTCGCCTTGCCGCCGCGCGGGTTGCGCGTAAAGAATGCAAAGGTATTGGCGCCAATGGATAGCGCCGTCTCCCCCATCGCCCGATAGCCCTTCGTCGTCGAAAGATGACACCCAATCGTCAGCATCTCCAGCTCCCCCTCATCAGTTGCGGTGAAATAGTTCCTGTTTGGCCCCTATTCTGCCGCAAACAGGAACTATTCCACCGCAACTTATAAAAGGGGCATCAGAGATGCGGGCCACCAAGCACCACGGTCGCCGGCGTCATGATCCCCTACGTGTCAGCGCCAAGTCCTAGAGGGCTAGACGGATTGCATCGATAATGCGCGCGCAGCGCTGTGTGGCGGCAAGGGGCATGACGGGGCTCTCGAGTTTCCCCGCCCGGATGAGCTGGGTCGCATGCTGGATTTCGCCGTAGAAATCATCGACCCCAAACGGGGCATTTATTTCGAGCATTCGTCCGTCGGAGCACTTCACATGGGCGAGCTCGGGGCGATGAAGGCGCTCGATTTCCAACGAGCCCCGCTCGCAGGCAATCGTTAAGCGGCTTTCATACGCTGCCTTGCCGTCGCACACCATATGAATGGGTATACCGCCGACACTCATATGAATCTCATCGGCCCAATCCACGCGGCCGCCCGATACGTCACGCCAGCGAACTTCACGGGACGAAACATCGCACGCACCCGCAAGCAGATCCTCAAACCACCCGACCGCATAGCAGCCCATGTCATATAGACAGCCACCCTGCAACGGATCGAGCAGATAACTTGAAGGGGACTCACCATAATCGAGTTTTTGCACGCTTTCGATCGAGACGATACGGCCGAGCTCGCCCGACGCAAGCAAGCCCTTCACGCGAGTGCGCATCGGGCAAAACCGATTCTTCATCGCCTCCATAAACAGTACGCCGCGCTCACGGGAAACGGAGGCGATCGCATGAGCCTCTTCTTCATTCAAAACGGCCGGCTTTTCGCACAGTACGGCCTTTCCCGCGCGCAGTGCCCGACAGACCCAATGCGTATGCATGCCATGTGGAAGAGCCAAGTAGATTGCGTCGACATCGGGGGCGGCAATCAGCGCATCATAAGCCGCATCGCCGCTATCGTCAGCCGTGGCATAACTGTGCGCGGCATCAATCGAAAACGCCCTGCAAAACTCCTCAACATGCGAAGGAGTGCGACCGGCGGCAGCCACAAGCCGTGCCCCGTCCACCTCCTTGAGCGACGATGCAAATCGATGCGAAATGCGCCCAGCGCCCAAAACGCCCCAACGAACCTCACGTAAATCATCACATGAATCCCGATGGCCCACGACAGCCCCCTTCAGTTGCGGTGGAATAGTTCCTGTTTGGCCCCTATTCTGCCGCAAACAGGAACTATTCCACCGCAAGTTATAAAAGGGGCATCAGGAGCACGTCTTGCAAAAGGCTTTAAGCGCAGCCGTTACGGGGCCAGGCTGGAAACGTCGGCGCACATCGTCGAGACGCTCGGGAATATCGATGTGCTGCGGGCAGTGACGTGCGCATTTGCCGCACTTGACGCAATTGCTCACCAGCTTGGGCTCGTTCGTCCGCACCGCGCTCGCCGTAAAGTATTGAGACAGCCCCGTAAACCAACTATGCGCGTAGCTCGCATTGTAGGCGCCAAAGCAACCGGGAATATTGATGCCCTTGGGGCACGGCATGCAGTAGCCGCACCCCGTACAGGGCACGCGATTCGATTTCTCAAACTCTCCCAGCACACGTGCGATGGTATCGAGCTGCTCTGTCGTCATCGAATCCGGCAGCGCACGATCCGCCAATGCCGCGTTCTCGTCCACCTGCGCGGTATCGGTCATACCCGAAAGCAGCATCGTGACTTGAGGATGGTTCCACACCCACGAAAGGCCCCAAGCAGCCGGCGTCTTCAGGTACGGATCGCGTACGTCATCGAGCACGGCGCGGGCCCGCGGAGGCAGTTTGCCCGCCAGGCGTCCACCCAAAAGCGGTTCCATCACAAACACCGCGAGCCCGCGCTCGGCGGCTGCCATGAGTCCCGCCGTTCCCGCTTGGTAGCGCTCTCCAGCGTAGTTGTACTGGATCTGGCAAAAGTCCCAGTCATACGCGTCAAGCATCGTGAGGAAGTCCGCCGCACTGCCGTGGTACGAAAAACCTATCTGGCGAATACGCCCCGCAGCCTTTTGGTGCGCAATCCAGTCCTCGATACCCAACGCTACCACGCGCTCCCACTGCGCGGGCGAGGTGATGTTGTGCATAAGGTAATAGTCGATATGGTCAGTCCGCAAACGGCGCAGCTGCTCGTCAAAAAAGCGGTCGAAATCCTCCGCACATTTGCACGAAGCGTGCGGCAACTTGGTCGCGAGCAAAATCTGGTCGCGCAGACCCAGGCGCTCAAGCGAGGCTCCCACACAAGCTTCGTTACCGGGGTAGAGATAGGCCGTGTCCAGATAGGTTATCCCCTGCTCCACCGCACGGGAAATGATGGCATCAGCTGTCTTCGCATCGGGGTGTCCCGGCGCACCGGGAAATCTCATGCAACCCAGCCCCAGCGCCGAGATACGGTTACCACTTTTGGGGTCAACGCGGTATTGCACGGCCCCTCCCTTCGCCATCAGCGTCCCGGCAAGGCGAAACACAACGGCCACGCCATCGAAACACATTGGAATCGCAATCGAGAACGTATCGTAACGCAGCAGAAATCGAGCCGTCACGGCACCGCTTTAACATCAGCAAAAAGCCCGATGAAAGGAGACGACCGTGACCACACACGAGAATGCCTACCCCTACCCCGGCGAGCAGTACATCCTCTCGGTCGACCGCTATCAGATCGAGGTCATGGACCATCTGGACGAGCTTCCCGCCACAGGCGCCGTCACCTTCTGCACCTTCCCCAAGGTACGCGATGGCGTTGGATATCCCGCACGCGTTTTCGCGGTCTGCCCCGCAGCGTAAGCTCCGCGCGTCCATTCATTTAAAAATCGCCACCCTGCATGCACAAGGTGCGCTGGCAGCATACAATCCATCAGGCGCCCCCACGCGGGCGCCTTTTATATGGGGAGATGATTCACATGCAGATCAACAAGGTCGCCTTTATCGGCAAGGGCGGCGTCGGGCTACTCTACGGCAGCATGATCGCCCAGGCACTCGGCAACGATGCCGTCGAATACATCATGGACGACGCTCGCTTTGAGCGCCATGCGAACGACGCGCTCACCGTCAACGGCAAGCCCTGCGTACTCAAGTCCGTCCGCGCAAGCGAGGCGACACCCGCCGATCTGGCCATCCTCACGGTCAAGACAACCGGACTCAACCAAGCACTCAAGACTATGGAGCGCGTCGTGGGGCCCAATACGCTCATCGCCTCGCTGTGTAACGGAATTACGAGCGAGCAGAAGATTGCCGAGCGCTTTGGCTGGGAGCATACCGTTCTTGGTATTTGCCAGGGCATGGACGCCGTGTTCCTCAACGAAGAGCTCACCTTTACCAGTGCGGGCGAAATCCGCTTTGGCGCGGCGGCCGGCACCGAGCCCGCAACCGTCACCGCCATCGACGAGCTCTACACGCGCTGCGGCATCGCCCATACCGTCGAGAGCGACGTTGCGCACCGCATGTGGGCCAAACTCATGCTCAACGACGGCATCAACCAGACGTGCATGGCCTACGGCGGGACCTACGGAAGCGCCACGGAGCCGGGCTCCGAACAGCGTCGCTGCTTTGTTACTGCCATGCGCGAAACGCTTGCGGTCGCCAACGCCGAGGGCATTGAGCTGACCGAGGCAGACCTGACGCAGATGGTGCACCTCATCGAGGGAATCGACCCCACCGGTATGCCCTCGATGGCGCAGGACCGCATCGCGCAACGAAAAACCGAAGTCGAGGAGTTCGCGGGCACCATTTGCCGCCTGGCCGTCAAACACGATATCCAAGTGCCGCAAAACGATTGGCTCTATCAGCGCATCCGCGATATCGAGAAAAGCTGGTAGCGCCCGGCTCACCACGTCAACAGGCTCAACAGCAAAGCCGCCACAAGGAGCACTCCCCTTACGGCGGCTTTCATCTTCATCTATAACCAGTAGTCGATGTCCCGACGGTTAGAGCTGCGACTCCGACGCCTGGTCCTCATCGTCGCGACAAAGGACTACACCCGCACTTCCCAGCAGTGCGGCCGCGACCAACGCACTGACCACGATAGAGGCAGCCCCACAAGACCCCTGCATGCCCGCAACGAGCGCGGCCGTAGGACCAAGGCAGCCAAGCACCAATGCGACGGCGGCAATGGCAATATCTCGAGCGTTCACAAGACCACTTCCTCCACGAGAAAGACCTTATTTCTCATGAACTAGTGTGCCCCGCGCCCATATGCGCGACGTACCGTCACGGTAAGGGCTCTGTTAGCTCAAACGCATACATAGAACGGGCGTCCTTACGTTGCCCTAAAGCTCGGTAAAGACGCCCATCCGCCAAATATCCGTGATGCAGAAAAATTACCAACCGGTGTAGTAGTCGGTGGTTCCGGCTGCGCAGCCGGAGTCATAGACCTTGCAATCACCCTTGGAGCCCGTAAAGGTCGAGCCCTGGGCCATATCGCCCGCGGCAACAACGTAATAGCCGTCGGAATCGCGCCAAAAGCCCTCAGAATCCTGAGTCCATTCGCCCGTGCGATAGTGATAAAGCACATTGCTGCTGTAATAAGTCTCGCGGCGGCCGTTATAGTTATTGACGCCGCTCGAGCGCGTCAGGCCCGAGCCGTTCGCGTAATACGCAGCAGACGCGTAAGACGAGCCGGAGCCGGCGTTGTAATACGAAGCCTGAACGGCCTCAGCGGCCTCGGCTTCGGCTGCGGCAGCCTCGAGCGCCTCGCGCTTGGCATCCTCAAGCGTGGAGCGAAGCTCGTCGAGCTCGGTCGACTTGGCGTCGACCTCCCCCATCGTCAACAGGCTACCCGCACCGTCGATGCAGCCCTGCAACACAGCGCGCTCGTCATCGGTAGCATAGTCGCCATACATATTCATAATGATCTGAGCGCGCATCTCCAGGGAATCGCGCTTTGCCCCCATCGAGGCGTTCCACTCCTGCATAGAGCCATAACCGTCGCCGCGGTAGTCGACGGGCTGCATCAGCGTCGCCTCGGACGGCGTGGATCCGACCGTGTCGGACAGTGTTGCCGCGTGGGCATCAGTTGCGCCGGCGCCCGCCAAAAGTGCCACGGTCAGAGCGGCGGAAAGGGCGGCGGCTTTCGGTTTTCGTGAATCAATCCTCATGTAGCTGGAAACCTCCGTAGTGCGTTTTTTGCTGCGTTTGAGCTGCGTGTGATTCGATCGCGCTGCATAGTACCCCGAGCAAATCGCGACCTGCGGTTTTACTCAAAAGGCGCACGTCAATTGCGTGAAACTCACATCCACTCAACAGGAGTTTTCCATAACTCGAATGCATAAAGCGTGTCAAAAACCCTGTTTTTGCACCCTCTCCATGCAAAAAGGCGCCTGTGCAACCATTGTTCGCACAGGCGCCTTGAGCAGGCATTTTATGCAGTTATACCTATCGAGTCGCAAGGGGTCCTTGCACAAGTCGCCTTACTCGTCCAGCGCGGCGAAGGCCTGCTTCAGATCCCAAATGATATCCTCGGCATTCTCGGTACCGATGGAAAGACGGATCGTGGAGGGCGTGATATTCTGCTCGGCGAGCTCCTCGGCAGAGAGCTGGGAGTGCGTGGTGGTAGCCGGGTGCACGACGAGCGACTTGACGTCGGCCACGTTGGCGAGCAGCGAGAACACCTGCAGATGATCGATGAACTTCCAAGCTGCCTCCTGGCCACCCTTAATCTCAAAGGTAAAGATCGAGGCACCGCCGTTGGGGAAGTACTTCTGATAGAGCTCGTGATCGGGGTGCTCAGGCAGGCTCGGGTGGTTCACCTTGGCGACGTGGCTGTCACCGGTCAGGAACTCAACGACCTTCTTGGTGTTCTCGACATGACGGTCAACGCGCAGCGACAGAGTCTCGGTGCCCTGGAGCAGGACCCAGGCGTTGAACGGGCTGATGCAGGCGCCCTCGTCGCGCAGCAGGATAGCGCGGACATAGGTTGCGAAGGCGGCGGGACCGGCGGCCTCGGCAAACGAAACACCGTGGTAGGAGGGGTTGGGCTCAGCGATCTGGGCGTACTTGCTACTCGCCTTCCAATCGAAGTTACCGCCGTCGACGATCACACCGCCCAGCGAGGTGCCGTGGCCGCCGATGAACTTGGTTGCGGAGTGGACGACGATGTTGGCACCATGCTCCAGGGGACGGAATAGATACGGGGTGCCGAAGGTGTTGTCGACGACAACCGGCAGACCGTGCTTCTTGGCGATCTCGGAGATAGCGTCGATGTTGGGGATGTCGGAGTTGGGGTTACCGAGCGTCTCGAGGTAAATGACCGTGGTGTTGTCCTTGATGGCGCCCTCGACCTCGTCCAGGTTGTGGGCATCGACGAAGGTGGTCTCGACGCCAAACTGGGAGAGCGTATGCTCCAGCAGGTTGTAGGAGCCACCGTAGATGGTCTTCTGAGCCACCACGTGGTCACCGGCCTGGGCAAGAGCCTGCAGGGTATAGGTGATGGCAGCAGCACCGGAGGCGACGGCAAGACCCGCCACGCCACCCTCGAGTGCGGCGATACGGTCCTCGAAGACGCCCTGGGTGGAGTTGGTCAGACGGCCGTAGATGTTACCAGCATCGGCAAGACCAAAGCGGTCGGCGGCGTGCTGGGAGTTGCGGAACACATAGCTCGTGGTCTGGTAGATAGGCACGGCGCGGGAGTCGGATGCGGAATCGGCGCTCTCCTGGCCAACGTGAAGCTGCAGGGTATCGAAACCAAAGGTGTGCTCGGGGTTGTTGATGAACTGGCTCATGATGATCTCCTTGATCGAACAAAAGTTAATAAATTAGAGAGAAGTAAGTCGCTGTCTCCTGATCACGCCGACGGGCGCAAACAGGAGCCCGGCATTCGTCTTGGTAAGCAATTCATATGCGGGCCTCCTTTCGCATCCCGGTTCCGTGGTTGGCTTAATTACCTACCGCCTTTGTGTGTTTTGAATAGTACGAGCATTGTTTCCCTCGGTCAATCACTTAAAAGCGCTAACCTGTTATCGGTTTTATAGATAGCAATCGAAAGGATGGCGTCGATGACCCTTCAGCAGCTTCGTTTTCTGATTGCCGTGGCAGAGTCCGGCTCAATTAACGCCGCAGCTCAGCGCCTCTATACCGCTCAGTCCAACATCTCAAACGCCGTCAAAAGCCTGGAACAGGAGCTCCACCTGGAGATCTTTACGCGCTCCAGCCGCGGCGTCACGCTCACCAACGACGGCACCGAGCTTTTGGGCTATGCGCGTCAAGTCGTAGAGCAGGCCGATATGCTCGAGGCCCGCTACGAGGACGGCGGCACGCCCCAGGCGCGCCTTGCCATCTCGGCCCAGCATTACGCCTTTTCGGTCGAGGCCTTCGCCAACGTCGTCGAGCGCTGCCGGGACGACAAGTTCGAGTTCATCATGCGCGAGACCACCACATCGCAGATCATCGATGACGTCCGCGCATTTCGCAGTGATATCGGCATTCTGTATCTGGATGACTTTAACGCCCGCGTTCTGCAGAAGGCCTTCGCCGACGCCCGCGCAAGCTTCCATCCCCTATTCGACGCGACGGTCCACGTCTTCGTTAGCGAGCGCCACCCGCTTGCCCGCCGCCCGCAGCTGTCCCTTGCCGACCTCACACCATATACGCGCTACAGCTTTGAGCAGGGAACCTCAAACTCCTTCTATTACGCCGAGGAACCTTTTAGCTATATCCCTTGCGACCGCAACATACGAATCTCGGACCGCGGAACACTTACTAACTTACTTATCACGTCGAACGGCTACACCCTGTCGACCGGTGTCCTCTCAAATGAAATGCAATGGGGTATGGCATCGATCCCGTTAGCAGACGCCCCAACGATGCACGTAGGCTATATCATGCACGACGAGCGCAAGCCCTCTCCCCTCTTGCAGCAATACCTCGACGAGCTCAACCGCATCATCCATGCCAACTAACTGTCGGAAGACGGGGTAGAAATCGTAGATTGCTAGCCCCCGGCGGGCATGGCGCTACAATGGTCACTCACACGAAACGTACCCAACGAAAGGAAGCCCGTGAAGGTCATCATCTATACCGACGGCTCGGCCCGATCAAATCCGGGACGCGGCGGCTACGGCGCCGTGCTCAAATACACCAACCCCGCTGGCAAGACCTTCACCTCCGAGCTTTCGCGCGGCTACGCCAAGACCACCAACAACCGCATGGAGCTCATGGCGGTCATCGTGGCGCTCGAGGCACTTAACCGCCCCTGCGAGGTCGAGGTCCATTCCGATTCGCAGTACGTCGTCAACGCCTTTAACAAGCACTGGATCGACGGCTGGAAAAAGCGCGGATGGAAAACCGCCAACAAGCAGCCCGTCAAGAACCGCGACCTGTGGGAGCGCCTACTCACCGCCAAAAGCAAGCACAAGGTTGAGTTCATCTGGGTTAAGGGTCACGCCGGCCACGAGCTCAACGAACGCTGCGATGAGCTCGCCACCACGGCGGCCGACGGCAGCAACCTCGATATCGATACCGGCTTTAACGAGAGCGACCTGTAACGGCGTTTTCGCACGCTATTTCCTGCCCCCTCGCGCTACACTCATCCTGTAAACCGAACGGCACGAGGGGGATACATGCTGCGTATAGCGACCATCGGCACATCCATGATTACCGACGACTTTATCCAGGTCGTCAACGCCAACGACCAAGCCACGTTTGTGGGCACGCTCTCGCGCGATGCCGAGCGCGGCGCCGCCTTTACCGCCGAACACGGCGGCGAGCGTAACTTCACCGCACTTGACGAGCTTGCGTCCGCCGACGACGTCGACGCCGTCTACATCGGCAGCCCTAACGCACTTCACTACGAGCAGGCCCTTGCCTGCATCGCCGGTGGCAAGCACGTCATCGTCGAGAAACCCTTCTGCGCCACCGAAGCGCAGGCGCTGGAAGTCTTCCGCGCTGCCGAGGCAGCAGGTGTCGTGGCCCTCGAGGCCATGCGTCCCCTCCACGATCCCGCCTTCCACGCCATCGAGGACGCCCTGGACGAGATCGCCCCCATCCGCCGCGCCTCATTGCGCTTTGGCAAGTATTCCTCGCGCTACAACGAGATTCTCGCGGGACGCGCCACCAATATCTTCGACTGCAATATGGCATCGGGTTCCCTCATGGACATTGGCGTCTACGCCGTCGAGCCCATGGTCGAGATTTTCGGCATGCCCTCCGGCCTTACGAGCATGACTACTCTGCTCGACCCCACCACGCGACAGCTCACGCACGGCCCCATCGACGGCTGCGGTTCCATCCTCGCCAGCTACGGCGGAGGCCGCATCTCCGTCGAGCTCGCGCACTCCAAAATTACGAATGACCTGCTGCCCTCGCAGATCGAAGGCGAGCGTGGCACTATCCAGATCGACCATCTGTCCACGCCCCGCAACGTCCGCATCGACTATCGCGGCGATGTCGTACGCGGCTCGGCGACCGAGGCACCGCGCGAACAGGGCGACAACGGCCGCGTGCTCGACCTGCCCAAATCGAGCAACACTATGGAATACGAACTCACAGACTTTATCACCGCCATCGACGGCATCGATAACGTTAAGGAAGAGATTTGGGAGACCCCGGCGGGACGCCACGAGCTTGGCCACTACCGCGATGTCACGCTCGTCTCACTGCGCATCATGGATGCCGTGCGCCAGCAGGCCGGCATTACCTTCCCGGCCGACGCAGGCAAGCAGGCATAGCGATGGGCCTCTTCGATACGTTCTTCTCCAGCGTCACCGGCGGCAGTCGAGAGCCTCAAAAACCATCAAACGTCGAGCTCGAGCTGCGCCGCAGGCTTACCGCACTCGCAAGCGACGAGGCCACTCAAGACACTCCCCTGCGCTATTTCCTGCGCTGGGCGGGGCAAGTCCAAGGCGTTGGTTTTCGCTTTACCAACACCAACCTCGCACAGGCACGCGCACTCACCGGCTGGGTGCGTAACATGGAAGACGGCTCAGTCGAGATGGAGATACAGGGAACTCCGGCAAACGTCCTATCTCATCTCGAGGCGCTTCATGCCTCCTACGAGCGCATGGGAACGCGTTTTCGCCTTGTAGACGCCCAGGCCCGAGCCCCACTTGCCAATGAAGACGGTTTCAGTCCTCATTATTAGTATTGTGTGCTAAATACGGTATCATTTACCTACGACCGTTAATAGAAAAGAGGCGAGGCGCATGGCGGTGCAAAGAAGGAATACCAAGCAGCGAAAGCTGGTTCTTGACGCCGTGCGCCAAAGCTATAACCATCCCACCGCCGACGAAATCTACAACGCCGTGCGCGAACAGGATGACAAGATCAGCCGCGGCACGGTCTACCGCAACCTCAATCTCTTGGCAGATGCCGGCGAGATTCTCTCCATCAAGACGCCGGGCGGCAGCCGCTTCGATCGCACGATCGAGCCGCATGCGCATATCATCTGCACCTCGTGCAGCCGCGTCATCGACGTACCGCTCCCCTTCGATGCCCAGCTCGACGCCAAGGCGTCCGAGCAAATCGGCTGGCACGTCACGTCGCACTACACCATCTTCGAGGGTCTCTGCCCCGACTGTAGGTAGATGTTTGGAACATGCCTTAAAATCCACCTTTCCGCACTTTGCAGCAAAAAGTAGATTTCTAGACATGTCCCAAATGTCTACTCAGCAAGTAGACGACGCAGCTCTTCTTCGACCGTGCGCACGTAGCGGACGCGGTCGTTAATGCCACGCATAGAGGGGTTGCAGCTCTCCATCAGATAGGGATGGCCCACGACGTTGAGCATGTCGCGGTCGTTTTCGTTATCGCCAAACGCCATCATCTCATCGGGCGAAATACCCAGGGCACGACCGTAGTCGGCAAGCGCGGAGCCCTTGCCCGAACCGAAACCGATAAAGTCCGTCCATTCGGTTCCCGACGTCATCACGTCAACACGGTCGCTAAAGAGGCGCTCGAAATACTCCAGGGCCGCCGGCTGATCCACCTCGGGCGTCTGGAAGGCGATCTTAATGACGTCCTCGTCGATGTCCTCGGGGCGGTCGACCACCGCCACATCGCAGTGGACCTCATAGCGCAAATGGTCGACGAACGCATCGTTGCCGCTCATGGTGTAGAGGTGTCCCTCACACGAAAGGGTCACGTCGGCATGGGGATACGCAACCACGGCATTCGCGATATCCATAGCAAGACTACGCTCCATGGAGCGCTTGACAACGGCACGCCCCTCGCTCATCACCAGGGCTCCGTTCTCGCATACATAGGCGAGCTCATCGGCCACCGGGGTAAACAGATAGCGCAAGCTCGCATATTGACGACCGCTCGCCGGCATAAACACGATACCGCGACGATGCAGTTCATCGATGAGCTCAAAGGCCTCGGAACGCGGCTCGCGCTCCCCCCGATGCAGCAACGTGCCGTCCAAATCGCATGCAATCAGCTTGATTCCCTCAAGACCCATATGCTTTCCCCCCAAAGCACCTCATCAACAGTAAGACGGACTTTGAATAGCTGCCTCTCAAAGTCCGTCTTACTCATACGCACGTTAACCGCGCGCCTTTTTTACGATCGTAAAGTCGGGAGCCATACTCACAACGGCATCCGCCGCACTCGACGCAAAGCGCCGGTCCGCATCGAGTTCACGGGTAACCACCGAGAGCCAAACGCCCTCGACGCCCCGGAGCATGCGGCCCAAAACAGGCTGCACCGGCGTATACATGCGCACGGTATACTCGTCCGAATCGCCTCGGAAAAGCGGCGCGTGCATATTGCCGATCTCCCAGCACGCATGCGCGAGCGCAATCGGGTCCATGCGGTCGACTTCGACCAAATAAACCTCGGCACTGCGCAGGCGCACGACAACCGCCACGGGCACCATGCCCGAACGGTCGATGGCGAGCACATCGCCATCGGCAAGGCGATCGCCATCGGCAGCGCCCAGCCGAATATCGACCGTACGCCCCAGCTCCGTCACGCCCACAAATGTGCGGGCATCGGCCTGGTCCCAATCGAGTAGTAGCTCATCGACCTCAAAGACACCGCCCAGCTCCCGGCGAAGCAAAAGCTCATAGGACGGGTCGTTGAGATTTCCGAGACACGCTGTCGAAACCAGATTCACAGGCATAGCCTAGTCCTCGACCTCGACGAGCTCGATATCAAAGTTGAGGTCCTTGCCGGCAAGCTCGTGGTTGGCATCGAGCGTCACGGCCTCGGGCGTTACGTCGATGACGACGGCGGGGACGGGCATGCCGCTCGGCGTGGACAGGAAGAGCTTCATGCCCTTCTCGATCTGCTCGATGTTGGGAACCTGCTCGGCCGGGAAGGTAATAACCATCTCGGGATTGTGCTCGCCGTAGGCATCGGCAGCAGGAATGTGCACGGTCTTCTTCTCGCCCACCTGCATGTCGACAACAGCGGCGTCGAAGCCCTTGATCATCTGACCGGCGCCGCAGGTGAACTCCAGCGGCTCGCCGCGATCGTAGGAGCTATCGAACTGCGTGCCGTCGTCGAGCGTGCCGCGATAATGAGTCTTGACCTTCTTGCCCTGGTTGGACATGGTAACCTCCGTGATAAGGGCGGCGCACAACGCGGGCCGCCGTGAACATATGGCGCTAACTATACCCTAGTCATACAATTCAATGACAGTTTGCAAAGAAACGCTGCAACCGGAGGAACCATGGCATATCCCGTATTTGACCTACACTGCGACACCGCCGACCGCATCGGCTGGGCCACGCTCGATCTCGACCTGCGCTTTACCGCCGGCACCGACGGTTATTTCCCCGGCGACGAAACGCATCCGCAAGATTTCGACCTCATCGAGGGCAACGCCTGCGCCATCTCGCTCGCAAAGATCGGCAACACGCCATGGGCACAGTGCTTCGCCACGTTTGTCCCCGATGAGATTCCCACCGCCCACGCCGCGCGCTTCCAGGCGCAGATCATGGCGCATATGAGCGGCCAGGCAATGCTCAACCACGACCGCATGGTCAACGTACGCAGCGCGGCAGACATTCGCCCCGCGCTCAAAGACGGCAAGGTCGCCTGCATCCACACCATCGAAAACGCCACGTTCTTTGCCGAGGACCCCGCGTTGATCGAGGTGCTCAAGAGCTTGGGCGTACTCATGTCATCGCTCAGCTGGAATGCGCAGGGACCGCTCGCGAGCGGACACGATACCCACGCCGGCCTCACCGCCGCCGGCATCGAGGCACTTACGCAGATGGAGCACGCCGGCATGGTGCTTGACGTCTCCCACCTCAACGATGAGTGCTTTGACGAGGTTGTCGCCCACGCCACACGTCCCTTCGTCGCCAGCCACTCCAACTCCCGTGCGGTTTGCGGCGTCAAACGCAACCTTACCGACGACCAGTTCCGCACCATTCGCGACATGGGCGGTATCGTCGGCCTCAACTACTGCAGCGAGTTCCTTTCCAACGACGCAACCGACAAGACCGCCGCAGACGTCACCTTCGACCAGCTGGCGGCACATATCGAGCACTGGCTCGACCTGGGCGGCGAGGACGTCATCGCGCTCGGCGGCGACTGGGACGGTGCCACGGTGCCCGCCTTCCTCTCCGATGCCAGCAAGATGCCCGAGTTCCAGAACATGCTCTCCAAGCACTTTGGCAAGACCGTGATGCAGAAGCTCTGCAGCGATAATGCCCTTGCCTTCTTCGAGCGTTATTAATTTCACATCCCCTGAGCGAGCCGGCATGCCGAACGGTCGACATGCCGGCCCGTCCCCAATCTGAAGGACCGCTTTTGACGCAGCAGTTTACGATTTCCGTATCCCGACCGGATGGGACGCCCATCCCCGTCGTCGTTACCAAAAAGTGCGTCAAGAACTTCAACCTACGCGTCACATCGAGCGGCGAGGTCCACGCCAGCGCACCACTTGGCGCCAGCCGCGAGCGTATTGAAGCGTTTGTGAAGCGCAACAGCGCCTGGATTATCAGCCGACGTGCCCAGCGCGAGCAACGTCAGGCGACGGCGCGAGAGCCGCTCAGTCCCTCGTCCATCATTGCACTTTGGGGCAAGCCCATCACGGTACAGGATGCACTCGATCATAACTTTGCATCACCCGCACCGCGGCCCAAGCAGGCTACCTTCGCAAGTTTTATGGGTACCGACGAGCCAAACGGACGTCCGCAGGCCAAGTGGAACGCGACCCTCGACGGCTTAACGCCCAGTGAGATCCAAGCCCATATTGACCAGCTCTATACGTCCGAGGTCACATCGGCACTGCGCGATATGGTGCACGCATACGAAATCGCAATGGGTGTCGCCGTATCCCGCGTTTCCGTACGCAGCATGAAAACGCGTTGGGGATCATGCACGCCCAAGACCGGAGCCATTCGCATCGCACGCGAACTTGCCGCCTATCCCATCGAATGCCTCGACATGGTTGTCGCCCACGAGCTCGTCCACTTGCTCGAGCCAAGCCACAACCAGCGGTTCCACGTCCTGCTCGACACATACTGCCCCAACAATAGAGCACTTTCTCAGCGACTCAAGCAGCCACCCATAGAGACGTATTAGAACCGGTTAGCGCACACGCTCGATCTCGACACCGCAGCTTGCCAGGGGAAGACCGACGGGCGCCCAAGGCTTATCGAGCTTAACGCGCACGCCAAGCAGCAGGGGGTAACGACGTAGCAGCATCTGGGCCACGCCCTCGGCTGCAGCCTCGATGAGCTTAAACGTATGCTCGCGCAGATAGCCATCGACATCGTGGCATACCGAGCCGTAGTCAATCGAGGCGTTCAGGTTATCGTGCTCCCCCGCTGCACGCAGGTCGGCATAGAGCACCAGGGACACGATGAACTTCTGGCCCAGCGCGTTCTCATCGGGATATACGCCGTGGTTAGCAAAAACCTCAAGACCTTCAACGGTGATGCGGTCGGCATGGCGCAGATCGTCATAGCTCACGTGGGGTACCGCCGTTGCGGTGGATATTTCGCCCCTTCCACGGCGGGCGAGCTCGGCACCTTCAGTCTTGGTTGCATTCTCGGGCAGTTTCTTATTGCTCATCGCGATCGTCTCCTTCGTTTAGAACCCCGACCGCGCAAACTAACTACACGCGAATCGACAGGTTCTTTTTATCATCGCTCCAGTTGCAAGCATTGCGCGCGGGGCATGCAAAGCAGGCGCGCGACGCTTTATCGGCCGCATAGAGCAGACGCTCAAGCGGTTGGCTGTTCACGCGCAGCTTTCGATGGCCCAGAATGGCCGTCTTAATGGCTGCGGCATCGGCCGGCTCAAACGCCACATCATCGGGCATGCCGCCGAGAATCGCATCAGCGACGCGTTCGCTTGCAACATCATGGGATATACCCGATTCATACTGTTCATCTTTGCCGATATCGTGAAGAAGTGCCGTGGCGTAGATGACCTCGCGGTCAAATTCGAGCTGTTCCTCGAGATTCTTGATCCACATAATGCGAGCGACATCGAGCAGATGGTCAATACCGTGGCGGCAGAAGATGCGCCCCGATTCCAACTGCGCAATGTTGCCCAGGTGCCGCCGAAACAGCCCGTTGGCACAAATGTAATCAATGCGAGGCATGGCATCAAAGGGGGCCAGGCCCGAAGCCATGAAGCCGCGACGCGGCGTCCCCTCATCGGTCTTCGATGTAAAGTCGTTGACGACCCTCATGCTAACGGCCCAGCATCCTAAAGAACCGCTCCTCGAGCGACGGATCGGTCTCAAAGACGCCGCGGCGAGCGAGCGTCACGGTCTTGGTGCCAGGCTTTTGCACGCCGCGCATGGTCATGCACATATGCTCAGCCTCCATGAGCACAATCGCTCCCTGGGGAGCGAGATACTCCATGAGGGCATCGGCAACCTGTGCGCACAGCTGCTCCTGCAGCTGCAGACGACGGGCGTAGACCTCAACCGTGCGGGCAAGCTTAGAGAGCCCTGCGACACGGCCGTTGGGGATATAACCAATGGCGGCCTTGCCATAAAACGGCAGCAGATGATGCTCGCACAGCGAGTAAAACGTGATGTCGCGCTCGATAACCAAATCGTTCGAAGCGACGGCAAAGGTTTTGGACAGGTGCTCCTCGGCACTCTGGTCCATACCGCCGGCGATCTCACCATACATACGGGCAACGCGCGCCGGGGTCTCCAGCAGGCCCTCACGAGTTGGGTCCTCGCCTATGCCCTCAAGCAACAGCTTAATGGCGGCCTCGACTTTTTCCTGATCGATCATCTGGGCCTCACTTTTCCGATTTTGCGTTCGCGCTATGGTACCACGCCCTTTGGCATCGGCCACAAGCTACATAGTATGGGTCGAATAGACTGGATCGTCCCGCCAAAGTTCAACCGCATCACAAAGCGCAACACCCTCGCGCTCAGCACGGTCGCGCGTAGCGTTCATATCGATCACACGCTGGTTACTCGAGCCCCTAAAACGCAATGAGATATCGTACAGCTCCTGAACAAACGGGCCATCCACCAACATATCGAGGCAGGCAAGGATACGGTCCGTCGCCTCGGTATGGTGACGACCACCCGGCATAAGCTCCTCGAGCACGTCGCCGGTAAAACACCAAATGGTCTTTCCTGACCCCGCGGGATAGGCCGCACGCACGCGTTCGATAAAGTCAACAAGCCCCACCTGATTCTCGGGCTCCATAGGCTCGCCGCCCAGAATCGTCAGGCCGTCAATAAAGGGATGATCGAGGCTCTCGATAATCTTGTCCTCGACGGCACGATCGAACGGCTCGCCCGCAGCAAAGTCCCACGCGACAGAGTTAAAGCAGTTCTTGCACCCACGACGGCACCCACTCACAAACAGAGAAGTACGAACGCCTTCCCCATCAGCAATGTCGAAATACTTAATGTTCGCGTAGTTCATAGGTAACCTTTCTGGGGGTCTGGAGTATATCATCCCGTCCTCAAACAGCTTCGCTCGCTGCGCTCGCTGCAGAACTGCGGGCGGGACGATATACTCCAGACCCCTCGCGAGCGATACTCAATGAACGTAGCGAACATCGAGTATAGGGTTCGAGGTCTAATAAAAACTTTGTTGCAGCTCAACCGTCATCGCAAGCAAAGCGTTGTTGCAAGTCAACTCATGTCCGCTAAGAACTTCGAGGAGTGAGCAGACCACGAGCTGCATCTCAGTTACGTCAACTTGACTGCCCCGTAGCGAGGCCCCGGACCTTTGCTCGATATGAGTTCCGCACGAACAGGAGGCGCCAGTGGCGCCTCCGTCGTGAGCCAGGACTGTCCGAAATAGCGAGTAAAGGTCCGGGGCCTCGCTACGGGGCGGCCTGGGATGGTTATTAGAGATGCAGCACGCGGTCGCGGATCTCCTCGGTTCGACCCTGGTTCCAGAATTGGGTACCGATGTAGCCGCACGTACGACGGGCGACGTTCATCTTCTCCTGATCGCGGTTGCCGCAGTTGGGGCACTCCCACACCAGCTTGCCGTCATCCTCGACAATCTTGATCTCACCGTCGTAACCGCACACCTGGCAATAATCGCTCTTGGTGTTGAGCTCGGCGTACATGATGTTGTCGTAGATGTACTGCATCACGCGAATGACAGCCTTGAGGTTGTCCTGCATGTTGGGAACCTCGACGTAGGAGATGGCACCGCCCGGCGAAAGCTGCTGGAACATACCCTCGAACTTGAGCTTGTCGAATGCGTCGATCTCCTCGGACACGTGGACGTGGTAGCTGTTGGTGATGTAGCCCTTGTCCGTCACGCCCGGGATAATGCCAAAACGGCGCTGCAGGCACTTGGCGAACTTATACGTCGTCGACTCCAGCGGCGTGCCGTACAGCGAGAAATCGATGTCGCTCGCGGCTTTCCACTCGGCGCACTTGTCGTTCATGCGTTGCATGACGGCCATGGCAAAGGGCGTGCCCTCCTTCTCGGTGTGGCTGTGGCCCGTCATATACTTGACGCACTCATACAGGCCGGCATAACCCAGACTAATGGTGGAGTAACCGCCCACGAGCAGCTTGTCGATCGTCTCGCCCTTCTTCAGACGGGCGAGGGCACCGTACTGCCAAAGAATCGGTGCGGCATCCGAAAGCGTACCCATCAGACGCTCATGACGGCACAGCAGGGCGCGGTGGCACAGCTCAAGGCGCTCGTCGAAGATCTTCCAGAACTTGTCCATATCCTGGTGCGAGCTCAGCGCGACATCGGGCAGGTTGATGGTCACGACGCCCTGGTTAAAGCGACCATAGTACTTGGGCTTGTTCGGGTCGTAGTTCAGCGCGTTGGCAACGTTGTTAAAGCCGTTGCCCGAGCGGTCGGGCGTCAAGAAGCTGCGGCAGCCCATGCAGGTATAGCAGTCGCCGTTACCCGCGGTCTCGCCCTTCGACAGCTTGAGCTCGCGCATCTTTTTCTCGGAGATGTAATCGGGCACCATGCGCTTGGCAGTGCACTTGGCAGCCAGCTGGGTCAGGTAGAAGTACGGGGAATCCTCGTGAACGTTATCGTCCTCGAGTACATAGATAAGCTTGGGGAATGCCGGGGTGATCCATACGCCGGCCTCGTTCTTAACGCCCTCGTAGCGCTGGCGAAGCGTCTCCTCCACGATCATGGCAAGGTCGTGCTTCTCCTGAGGCGTACGGGCCTCGTTAAGATACATAAAGACCGTCACGAACGGCGCCTGGCCATTGGTGGTCATAAGGGTCACGACCTGATACTGAATCGTCTGGACGCCGCGACGGATCTCGTCACGCAGACGGTCCTCAACGACCTCACGGACCTTCTCGGCAGACGCAGAGACACCGAGCTCCTCGAGCTCGCGAGCGACCTCGCCGCGAATCTTTTGACGGCTCACCTCGACGAACGGGGCAAGATGGGTCAGCGAAATCGACTGGCCTCCGTACTGGGAGGAAGCAACCTGGGCGATGATCTGCGTCGCGATGTTGCAGGCGGTCGAGAAGCTGTGCGGCTTCTCGATCAGCGTACCCGAGATAACAGTGCCGTTCTGGAGCATGTCCTCCAGGTTCACCAGATCGCAGTTGTGCATGTGCTGGGCAAAGTAATCCGAATCGTGGAAATGGATCAGGCCCTCATTATGGGCATCCACGATCTCTTGAGGCAGCAGCACACGCTGAGTCAGGTCCTTGGAGATCTCGCCGGCCATGTAGTCACGCTGAACGGAATTGACGGTCGGGTTCTTGTTGGAGTTCTCCTGCTTGACCTCTTCGTTATTGCACTCGATCAGCGACAGGATCTTGTCATCGGTCGTGTTCTTCTGGCGCTTCAGGCTCTGAACATAGCGATAGATGATGTAGTGGCGGGCAACCTCGTAGCAGTCGAGACGCATGATCTCGTCCTCGACCAAATCCTGAATCTCCTCGACCGAAACAGTGTGGCCCGCGTTCTCGCATGCCTCGGCGACGTTTTGTGCCGCGTAAACCACCTGGCGGTCGGTAAGACGAGAGCTCTCCTCGACCTCCAAGTTTGCGGCACGGATGGCATTGACGATCTTATCGATGTCAAAGACAACCTCGGTGCCGCTGCGCTTGATGATCTTCATCCTCTTGCCTCTTTCGCGTCGTAGTCTCATTGCGCTTCAGAGCCAAACGATGCCCGGCAGGGCGTGCCCCTGTCTTGCGGCGCCGTCGCGCAATCTGTGTTCTCGATAACCATAGTCCCTCATGCGGACAATCCTCGCAGCCAATCAAGGGGCTCAAAGATCTATCCAAATGGGGCGAATAAGGTTCTCGTTCTCTGTCCGCCATCTATCATACGACAAAGAGGCATCTATATCCTGTATTCTTTTTTTAGGTCAAACACAACATATAGTGTTTCAGCAGGTCAAAGCAATTAGTCATTTTGCAGACGCATTAATTATGAGGGGTTCTTGGCAAGTCGGTAAAACGTTACCAACACGGCTACCTGCATGGCAGTTATAAAACCCCCTTAGTCAAGCCGCCGACAAATCCTACCAAAACCAAGCCGCTCACGCCAAAAGAATCCAAAAGATTATGCTTGACCAACATGTTGCGGTCACGGTCGGCCAGAACGTATGCAATCTGCCGGCACCTCTACGGGGACCTTGGATCAATATTTGGTGGCATATTTGACGGCGTGCTTGGTAGCAAAACAAAACAGCCCAGAGGACATAGCCTCTGAGCTGCGAACATTTGGTGGGCGTTAGAAGATTTGAACTTCTGACCTCTTCCGTGTCAGGGAAGCGCTCTCCCCCTGAGCTAAACGCCCAAATGGAGCGGACAACGGGGCTCGAACCCGCGACCCCAACCTTGGCAAGGTTGTGCTCTACCAACTGAGCCATGTCCGCTTACGAGGATTAATCTTACGTGATGCCCGCATCCTATGCAAGAACTTTTTTTAAAAAGTTTTGCAACGCCCTCGCGAACCTCGCGAAGACATCAGCCACCACAGAAGGCGCGGACAAACGCAGGCTCGCAGCGAGATGCCCCTACATCTCACCGAGCATGATCCAGGCAGAGCTGTCCTGTGCGAGCCTGCCGTCTGCAAGCGGTGATGAGGTGAGCAGGACCCTGCCCGCCGGCAGCTCCACGGGTGCTGCACCGAAGTTCGTCACACACGCCCAGCCGTTATCGCGGCGATAGGCGATGACGCCGCCCTCAGCGCCCTCAGCACCATCCGCAAGACCGGTGCGCCCGTCAAGATCGAGCCACGCAAGATCGTTGGCGCACCCGCGCAGCTTGCGCCGCAGCCAGAGGGCGTCACGATAGAGCGCAAGCATCGATGTCGGGTCCACTTCTTCCCTATCGGCAGCATAATCGGAAAACCATGCAGGCTGCGGCAGATGGGGCGCCGCATCGGCGTCTGCCGGCGAAAACCCAAACGATCCGCCATACGCGGGATCGTCCGCCGCCACCCACGGCAGGGGCACACGACAGCCGTCGCGCCCCTTCTCGCGCTTCGGTCCGTGCGTATTGGTCGCAGTAGGGTCTTCGAGTGCAGCCCACGGGATATCAGCCACCTCAAAAAGGCCGAGCTCCTCACCCTGATACACGTATGCCGAGCCCGGAAGCGCCAGTTCAAGCAAAAGGGCCGCCCGCGCGCGGCGCTCGCCGAGTTCACGGTCCTCGTCATAAGACGACCCGTCGCGTAAGAGCCAGTCGAGCGCAATCTGATGGTAGCGCGTCGCCTTGATTTGCGGCAGGGCATAGCGTGTCGCCACGCGCGGCACGTCGTGGTTGGAGAGTACCCAGGTCGAGGCGGAATCGGATTCGACGGCTGCCTTCAAGCCCTTCTCGATTGCAGTGTGCATGTCATCATAGGTCCAAGTGGCCTTGGCAAACTCAAAGTTGAATATCTGGCCAAGCTCGCTGGGACGCGCGTAGAGATACTGGCGCTCGGGCAGCACCCACGCCTCGGCAACGGCACTGCGCGGCGGATTATAGCGGTCGAACACGCGGCGCCACTCGCGATAGATCTCGTGGACCTCATTGCGGTCCCACAGCGGATGGGTGCCGTCGTCAACCATGTCATCGCCCTCGGCGAGATGCCACCGGTCGAGGTCATCGCGGTCGAGATCCTTGGCGAGACCCTGCGCCACATCAATGCGAAAGCCGTCGACGCCTCGATCGCTCCAAAACGCCAGGACGTCGCAAAAGAGCGCGTGAACCTCAGGGCATGACCAGTCAAAGTCCGGCTGCTCGGGCGTAAACATGTGCAGATACCACTGACCGTCCGCAACACGCGTCCATGCGGGGCCGCCAAAGTTGGCATTCCAATTGGTGGGAGGCAGCTCGCCATGCTCGCCGCGACCATCGCGGAAGATATAACGGGCGCGCTCGGGCGATCCGGGGCCGGCGGCAAGAGCGGCTTTGAACCAGGGGTGCTGGTTGGATGAATGGTTGGGCACGATGTCGACGATGACCTTGATGCCGTGCGCGTGAGCCGCAGCGATCATGTCATCGAAGTCGTCAAGCGAGCCGAGACGTGGGTCGACATCGCAGTAGTCCGCCACATCATAGCCGCCATCGACAAGAGGCGATGGGTAAAACGGGCTCAACCAGATGGCCTCGATACCCAGCCGCTCAAGATAGTCCATCTGCTGGGTAATGCCCGCGATATCGCCCAGACCCGAACCAGTCGAATCCTTAAACGAGCGCGGGTAGATCTGATAGATCGCAGCGTCGGACATCCATGAGCGCGAAGAGGACTTTTCTGTAGCCATGCGATGAGTCTCCCTTGCAACGAGGTTATGCGAGATGCCCACGATGATACGCCCAAAGCGGACATTCGCGGCAAACAACGCCACAGCCACGCCCCAAAACGATCGCCCCCTCTCGGGTTCAAGCCTCCTGGGACGAATCGACCGATTAGTGAAAAGAACGGAAGACCCACTTTCCCGGCCACGACAGCGAGCGGGCTCCGGGTGCCCCAGGTTGCCGCGAAAGAGGAGGGAAGCGTACTTTATGTACGCGACCGACGATTGAGGGGCAAGATGGGGTGCCCGGGGCTCGCGCAGCGTCAACAAAAAACGCGGTTCGTTAGAACCGCGTAAGATAGTTGGAGCGGACAACGGGGCTCGAACCCGCGACCCCAACCTTGGCAAGGTTGTGCTCTACCAACTGAGCCATGTCCGCATATGTAAACAAAACGGGCGCCGGAGCGCCCGGATGTTGCCTGGAGGCGAAGCCCGGATTCGAACCGGGGGTAAAGGCTTTGCAGGCCTCTGCCTTACCACTTGGCCACTTCGCCGAAAAAGGACCGCCTAAACGGTCCGGAAATGCAATGGAGCGGACAACGGGGCTCGAACCCGCGACCCCAACCTTGGCAAGGTTGTGCTCTACCAACTGAGCCATGTCCGCTTGCGGGTTATTAATTTACGCGAGTTGTCCAAAAGACGCAAGTACTTTTTTCAAAAAACTTGTCTGCCGCATGTTCTTAGTAGCTAAACGCGCTAAAGCGATTGGCTAGGCACACGATTCCAGCGCTCCGCTAAACAGCTTCACCATCTGTACGCGCGTGCCGGCGCCGTCCGTACGACGAGCAACCTCCACGTTATCGACGAGCATACGCATAAGCTTGATGCCACGGCCGCGCTCCTCGGATGCGACCGGCTCGCTCGTTTCATCGATAGAATAGCCGGCACCTCGATCAAGCACCTCAACCACAACGCGATCGCCATAGGCCTGAACCGTCAGGACGCACCCGATACCGCCCGCATGGTCATAGGCATTACCCAGCGCCTCCCCCGACGCCAATGCGACATCGTAGCGCTCGTCACGGCGCAACGGAAGCGATTCAAGGAGTTCGGCGATGCGATGTCGGTAGTATGGAAGATTCTCGATACCCTGACGGACCTCGACGCTCTTACTCCAGCGAGGCAGCTCCCCCACCGGAATGGCGGGAATAGACTCCCGTGCCGGCCCCGCGACATGAAGGATATCGACAAGACGAGCAATCTCCAAAAAGCGAACAACTTCACCCGATGCATTGACGAGCGAAAGCAGGCCTTCTCGCCTCATGAGCTCACGAGCGCGCGTAAGCAGGAATGCCAAGCCCGTCGAATCGATAAAGCTAACAGCCTGACAGTTGATGACAACACGACGCATGCCGCGGCCAATCAAAGCATCCAACCGCCGACGCAGCGCAGGCACCGTGGCGATGTCGATATCGCCTGGTGGCGTCAAAACCGCTATGTCATTCCACTCATTCATACGACCATGGTTCCCCAAAAAAGCCCACTCAATGCATTCGTTTCCCCAACCGTACGGATTCAGCCCGCCCAGCGTCGTCTATGAACGACCCCGTAAAAACTCAAGGGACACCAATGCAATGTCATCGTCCAGCGCCGATTCGGTAAATCGGTCAAGCTCGCCCAAGACCTTGCCGCAGATTCCCGATACGCCCTCACCCGAGACAGAGAGCAGAAGGTCACGAAGACGCTGCTCACCAAAGAACGCTCCGGTGCGGTCGCGGGCCTCAATCGTTCCGTCCGTATACATGAAGAGCATGTCGCCAGGAGCGAACGTAAACACGCCCGTCTCGTAAACCATGCCTTCGAATGCGCCGATTACGCCCGATTGGCATCCAAGCAGTTCGACCTCTCCCCCACGGGCCACGCCGCCGCCCAGCGGCATCGACTCTGGCCTGATGACCATGGTCGGAGGATGGCCCGCCGAACAATACGTTGCGCGTCCGGCTTTAAGGTCAATCTTGGCGATAAAGGCCGTCACGAACGTCTCGACCCTCGAAAAGCCCATGAGCATGCTGTTAAGGGAGCGTGCCATGCGGGCCGGGCCAGCGCCCTCCCAGGCATATGCCGTCAGGGCCGTCTTGACGAGCGCGGACATCGATGCGGCCTCAATGCCTTTGCCAGACACATCACCCAAAATCATGACGGCGCAGTCGTCGGGAAGTCGGATGAGCGTATAGAAATCACCGCCGACCAACGCCGAGTTCGTGGCCGACAGGTACACCGAATCGGTTGCGATACCCGGAACATCCCCCAAGGAATTTCTCATGCCGATCTGGAGGGTCTGAGCGATATGGCGCTCCTCGCGCTTTTGAGATTCGCCTTCGTAGATCAGTTCAAAGTCATGCGCCAAGTGCACCAAGTAGTCATATTCAAGGTCATCAATCGGCTCTTGGCTACCATCACGAAGCAGCAGCGCGCGCGTCGTCGGGCTCTTCGCAACAGAAGCAGGAACAATCGCGTCGTTACTGTGCTTGCCATCACCCTCAGAGCGCGGGCGCCCCGCCTCGATGCCGGAGTCGACGTAGAGACCTTGACAAGGCAGACCATGCGCCCTAAGCCAGCCTCCCATAGGCATCGATTCGTCAACGCGAGTTATACGGACGTGTTTAAGGTCCTCGGCACTCGTACCTCCCAAAACAGATACCTCAAAGCCATCAGGTCCAGCCCCCAGACGTGCCGCTGGCGCCGTCGTGGAAAAGAAAAGCTTCTCGGGATCGTCCGGCAAAGCAACGCGACTGCCGCCTTCAAAATCTATGACGTAGGAATCCAGACTGGCGTCATACTCAACAGGGCAAAAATGGCAGTTAAGCATATTGCAGATCTCGGACGATACCGCCTGGGTAGCCGCGGCGGAATCGTCTAGAAAGGTAAACAACTCATCACGCAAGACATTGAGCGAGCGGCCAAGCTCGGCCGTGCGACGGGAGCGAAGGCTCGATGCCATGCCGACCAGCTGGATAGACAGGTAATCGCAAATGACCTCGAGTACATTAACGTCATAGGCGAGCGGTGCCTGAGGGCGTTTCCAACCAACTTCCAGCACGCCAAGAATCTGCGTACCGTAAAAAACGGGAAGACAGATCTCACTGCGGTACGGAGGCATATCCTGCATGCGCAACAGGTGCTTAGAACGATTGTCCAAGTCCATAAACATACCGGAGGCGGCCTTATCACCCTCAAGGTCCTGTTGAATCGACAAGCGACAGGCACGCGACTCACGAAGAACATACGTCGGAATGCCAGCGCCATACGGCAAAAACTCAGGCAGGTAGCTGTCGTACAGCTCCTTGGAAACACCGCGGAGTTTAAAACCGGCGCTCTCAGAAAAATAGATAGCGGCACCCGAAGCATCGAGCGTTCCTACAAGCTGGTTCAAAACGGTATCAAGTAGGCTGGGCAGCTCATCGGAGCCCACGGTACTCATAATGACCGAGAGCGTGCCAGAGAGGCGCTTGTTCGCCACTCTAAGCTCCGAAAGCGCACGCTTGAGCTGACGGTCGTGCGAATACTGTTCTTCGATGCTATGGAGCGCCACCAGGACACGTGGCGCGCGGCGCCCAAAGATGCGTGGAGGCGTTACGGAGCCCGCACGAACCAAGACGGGGATAAAGGAGCCGTCACTCAGCTTGAGCATCAGTTCGTTCTCGGAGCCATCAGTTTCAAATGGCAGACGATGTTCCGTCGCACGTTCAAATGCGGACGAGTACAGGACGTCTTTAACATCTCCACCGATGACGTCGGCGCGTTCCTCGCACATCAAACCAAGTAAGCGATTATTCACATGCAGAATGGTTCCGTCGAGCTCGCAGATGATGACAGCATCGCTCGTGATCTCGACTAGTTGGGCAACGTCTGCCCACTCGTTGCGTTCAAGCGTTTCCATCGTGGACCCCACCGTCTATCGGTAACAAAAAAGCCTCCGAAGAGGCTTCTCAAATGCGATGGTGTCGGAGGCGGGACTTGAACCCGCATGACCAAAAAGCGGTCACTAGCACCTCAAGCTAGCGCGTCTGCCAATTCCGCCACTCCGACATGCTATGTTGTTGATTCGCGGTCCGTTTTGTTGGACCCGCGCGTTCAACGAGGAAGATAATAACCTATGATTCGAGAACTGTGCAAGCACTTTTTTCAAAAAAGTTTACGAATTTGTAAATGCGCTGGTAGATCTATATGTTCGGCCCCGAATCGGTGTTGCCTCCCGGCGCGTCCTCGGGCATGAGCGATATTTTGTTGCGCACTTCGTGCTGCAAAATATCGCTCCCCCTGCGGAATGCGCCGGGAGGGAACACCGATTCGGGGACTGCAGATACATACTTCAGGCACAGTTCTCAAACATGTTCTGGGGGCTGATTCAAATTTGGTGGCTCGGCTTTGCCGAGCCCTTATATAAGGAGGCCGGAGCTAAAGCTCCGGCCTCGCTATCTTTCCCATTAGATTAAGTGAGCGATCAAGGAATCGCACCCCTCTGCAGTGGTAACACAGGGCCCGTGCTGGACTTAGTTTTCAGAACATTCCGCAGACCAGAAAACCCCCTTATCCGCGGCTCCGAAGGAGCAGGATAAGGGGGTTTCCATGGTCGAGGACGTTCTGAAAACTAAGTCCAGCGCGGGCCCGGACGATAACAACCGGCTACAGGTCGATGTGCGATTCCTTGATCGGGAACGGCTCGGCGAAGTGGCACGCGCAGCAGTGACCCGGTGCAACTTCCTTAAACTCGGGAAGTTTCTCAGAGCAGATGCCCTGCGCGATCGGGCAGCGGGTGTGGAAACGGCAACCGGTCGGCGGATCCAGCGGTGACGGCGGATCGCCGGCAAGGATGATGCGCTTACGGGTCTTCTGGATATCCGGATCGGGCACCGGCACGGCAGACAGCAGCGACTGCGTGTACGGATGGTGAGGCTCACTGTAGAGCGTCTTCCAGTCCGAAACCTCAACCATCTTGCCCAGGTACATAACGGCAACACGGTCGGAGATGTGCTGCACGACAGAGAGGTCGTGAGCAATGAAGAGATAAGCCGTACCGAACTTGTCCTGAAGTTCCTTAAGCAGGTTCAGGACCTGTGCTTGGATGGAAACATCCAGAGCGGAAACCGGCTCGTCGCAGATAATCAGCTTGGGCTTCAGCGCAAATGCGCGGGCAATGCCGACACGCTGGCGCTGGCCGCCCGAGAACTCGTGCGGATAGCGGTTGATGTGCTCGGGGTTCAGACCGACGACGTCCAGCAGCTCGCGGACGCGCTCGATACGCTCCTCCTTGGTGCCCACGCCATGAATGGTCATGGGCTCAGAGACAATCTCGCCGATGGTCATACGAGGATTCAGCGATGCATAGGGGTCCTGGAAGATGAACTGCATCTCGCGACGCATATCCTTGATCTCGTGCTTGCTCATCTCGGCAACATCTTTGCCCTGGAAGAACACCTTACCGGCGGTCGGCTTGGTCAAGCGCATGATGGTGCGACCCGTCGTGGACTTACCGCAACCAGACTCACCAACCAGACCAAAAGTCTCGCCAGGATAAATCTCAAAAGAGATGTCATTTACAGCAGAGACGACACGCTTGGAAAAACGCTTGGCGAACATGCCGGACTCAGCGGGGAACTCCTTAGAAAGGTGCTCGACCTTCAGCAACGGAGTACGCTCGTTGGTATCTGCCATTACGCCTCGCCCCCCTTCTTGGAATCCTTGCGCGTACGGGACGTCTCAGGAGCGTTCTTGAGAAACTCGGGGTCACCGGAGTAGTGGCACGCAGAGTAATGACCAGACTCGGTGACAACGCGCTCGGGGCGCTGCTTGCGGCACTTATCGGTCGCATAGGGACAACGAGGCGAGAACACGCAGCCCTCGGGCAGGTTCATGAGCGAAGGCGGGTTGCCGTGAATCGGCGTAAGCGGCTTCTTCTCTTCGATGGCCTGCTCCGGGATGGAGCGGATAAGGCCCCAGGTGTAGGGGTGGCGGCTCTCGTAGAAGATTTCCTCAGCAGTACCGAACTCGACGGGACGGCCGGCGTACATAACCATGATCTTATCGGCCATATCGGCAACGACGCCCAGGTCATGGGTAATCATGATGATGGCGTTGCCGTTCTTCTCCTGCATTTCCTGCATAAGCTCAATAATCTGAGCCTGGATGGTAACGTCCAGAGCAGTCGTGGGCTCGTCGGCAATCAGAATATCGGGATCGCAGGCAAGAGCCATGGCAATCATGACGCGCTGACGCATACCGCCAGAGAACTGGTGCGGATACTCATTGACGCGCTTCTCGGGCTCGGGAATGCCAACGAGGTCCAAAAGCTCGGTGGCGCGCTTGAGCGCCTCCTGCTTGGAGTAGCCACGGTGCAGACGAAGGCCCTCGCCCACCTGCTTGCCGATCTTATAGACCGGGTTCAAGGAGGTCATAGGATCCTGGAAGATCATCGCGATATCGTTGCCGCGAATGTGCTGCATCTCTTCCTCGGTCATCTCGAGGATGGAGCGGCCGCGATAGCGAACGTCACCGCCCTCGATCTTTCCCGGAGGCATCGAGATAAGGCCCATGATGGTCATGGCGGTCACGGACTTACCGGAGCCGGATTCACCGACGACTCCCAGGGTCTCGCCGCGATCGAGCGTGTAGGAGACACCGTCGACAGCGCGAACGACGCCATCCTCGGTGTGGAAATACATCTTAAGGTCATCGACCTCGAGCAGATGCTGGCCCTCGGGAACCGGCTGGTCCTTCAGGTCCACATAGTTCTTGTTCTTCTTCATCCTTATGCGTCCTTCATCTTGACGTCGAGGGCGTCGCGCAGACCGTCACCCAGCAGGGTGAAGGCGAGCACCGTCGAGAGAATTGCCAGACCGGGCATGATCATCATCCAGGGAGCGGTCAGAAGATACTGCTGACCGTCCTGAATCATGGAGCCCCACGAAGGCGTAGGCGGAATAACGCCCATGCCGAGGAAGGACAGAGCGGACTCGGTCAGAATGGCGCCACCAATGTTCATGGTTGCGTAGACCACGATAGAGGCGACGGAGTTCGGGAAGATGTGACGCACGACGATACGGGCATCGGATGCACCCATCGCGCGTGCAGCGTCAACATAGTCGTTTTCCTTGACCGTCAAGATTGCAGAGCGGAAGACGCGTGCAATCGAAGGCCAGCCGAGAATACCGATGGCGATAAAGACGTTCTGAAGGCCACGGCCGATAACGGCGATCATGGCGACAACGAACAGCACGTACGGGAACGCCAGGAAGATGTCCGCACAGCGCATGATGATCGTATCCCAGATGCCGCCGTAGAAACCCGCCAGAGAACCCATGACCAGACCGATCAGCGTGGAGATCGCGGTTGCCATAATGCCGACGGACAGCGAAACGCGCGCACCGTAGATAACGCGGACGAGAATGTCACGACCAAGGGCGTCGGTGCCAAACGGGTGCTCTGCACACGGAGCCAGCAGCGACGTCTGAGCCATGGTGGTCGAGTCGGAAGCCGTCGGCGAACCGAGCCAGGGCTTAGCCCATAGATCTGCGGTCAGTGCAACCACAACGACGATGATGATCCAGCAGACACCGATAACGGCGAGCTTGTTCTTACGAAGACGCTTAAAAGCGTCGCCCCACAGCGTGCGGGACTTGGCGGGAGCAGATGCGGCCTTGGTGGCGGTAGCCTGCTCCTGAGACTGAGAATCAGTTTCCTGCATGAGACGTACCTCCCTTAGGCCTTATCCGACGGACCGCCAAGGCGGATGCGCGGGTCGAGGAATGCATAGCTAATGTCGACGAGCAGGTTAATCACCATGACGACGACAACGATGAGCGTAACGCCGCCCATAACGATGGGCCAGTCACGCATGCTAATGGCGCGATAGACCTCATAGCCGATACCGGGCCAGTTAAAGACCGTCTCGGTCAGGATGGCGCCCGAAAGCATGCCACCAAAGTCGACACCAATATAGGTAACGACGGGGATGAGTGCATTCTTAAGCGCATGCTTGACGATGATCGCGCGATTGGAGAGACCCTTCGCCTTTGCCGTACGGATGTAATCCTGGTTCATGACGTCAAGCAGCTGTGAGCGCATAATGCGGGCGGCATAAGCGGTCGAAACCGAAGCCAGCGTAATGGTCGGAAGCACATAGTGCATCCAATCCTGATACTGAGAGCTGGAACCGCCGGCACCCGAAATCGGCATGGAGAATGCACCGCCCGTGGCGTCCTTGAGAATGACGCCAAAGAACAGCTGCAGCAACATACCGAGCCAGAAAGCCGGGACGGCAACGAGAATCGACGTGGTGAGCGTTACCAAAATATCCCAGAAGGAATAACGCTTAACCGCCGAAATGATACCCGCACCGATACCCATGATTGCCTCGAGCACGATGGCGCACGCGGCAAGTTTGACCGTATACGGATACTTCTGGGCAAAGATTTCCGTAACCGGCAGCTTGCGCTGATACGAATTGCCCAGATCGCCATGAAGCAGGCCGTTCATGTAATACAAGTAACGGTCCACGAGCGACGTTTGAACGGGATCGCCGTTCTCGTCAAGGATCGCGTTGCCGTCCTCGTCCGACTGGACCAGGTGATAGCGGACGCGAAGCTGAAGCTCCACCTCGGGGGACAGAGCCTTGTCTCCACCGATCAGCTTGATCGGATCTCCCGGCACGATATTCTGGAGGGCGAACAGAATCAGCGTAACGCCCAAAAACACCGGGATGAACTGAAGCACACGTTTAACGATGTACTTACCCATACCACTCCCCTATCTAGGGATTAACCTAAATGGGATGCCGATCGCCAGACCGGCATCCCAAAATTACCATCAGCCAGTTTACCCCAGGTTAGGGAGAACTGTATGTTTCCCATGAGGTCTACGTAAATACTTGACCCTCACGGAAGCTGCAAACTCTTAGGCGAGCTCAGCGGTACCCAGCTCGGCATGCTTCTGCGGATCGACATAGAGGTGCTTGATGCGATCGGAGCCGACGATGGTGTGCGTGTAGAACATAATCGGGATGACCGGGCAGTCGGCAGCGACCATTGCGTCGGCCTCCTGCATCTTAGCGACGCGCTCCTCGTCGTCAACAATAGTACGAGCCTCGTCGACCTTGGCGTCGAACTCGGGGTTGTTGTAACCGGAGCGGTTGTCGCCACCGAGGGAGTCGGAGTGGAACAGCGGATACAGGAAGTTGTCCATGATCGGGTAGTCGGCAATCCAACCCAGACGACCGAACTGATAGTTAAAGTTCTGATACTGCTCGAGCAGGGCAGACCACTCAGGGGTATCGGAGACGGCGGTAACGCCAACCTTGGCGAGGTCGCCGATGATGGACTCCATGATCTCCTTGTGACCGCCGTCCTGGTTGTAGGAAAGGGTCACGCTAATGCCACGATCTCCGTTAGCGCCAGCGGGAGCAACCTTGTCGAGGTACTCGTTGGCCTTGTCGACATCGTAGGCACAGAACTCCCATGCGCCCTCCTTGTAGCCATCGATGCCCGGAGGAACAATGCCGTCGGCGGGGGTACGGGTACCCTTGTAGATGGTCTTGCAGATGGCCTCACGGTTGATGGCCAGGGAGATACCCCTGCGCAGGTCGGCGTTGTTGAACGGCTCGGCCGTGGTGTTGCAGGTCAGGTAGTACGTGGAAGGCTCGGCGCCGAGCAGCATGCGCTCGCCGTCACCCATGGTGTAGCCGTCCTTGGACACGCCGCGGTCCTTCTTGGCGGCATCGATCTGAGCAACGGGAACGTCGCAGACGTCGAGGTTACCGGCCTGGAACTCCTTGTAAGCGGTCTCCATGTCCTTGATGACCTGGAAGTGGATGCCATCGATCTTGGCCTTGTCGCCATAGTAATCGTCGAACTTCTTGAGGTTGATCTCCTGACCATCCTCCCACTTGCCGTCCATCATGAACGGGCCGTTACCGACCGGTGCAAGATAGAAGCTCTTGACATCGGACTCGGCGCACTCGGGAACCGGGGCCAGAGCCGGGTGAGAGGCGACGAAGGGGAAGTCGGCGTAAGCGGAAGACAGCTTGACGACGAGGGTCTCATCGTCGGGACAGGTAACACCGCTGAGCTCGGTAGCGTTACCGGCAAGCAGGTCGTCATAGCCCTCGACCATGGAAAGGTGATAGGAGACCTCGGAAGGGCCGTACTCGGTAGCGATGGCCGACTTGGTGTTGACCAGACGCTCCCAACCGAGCTTGAAGGACTTGGAGGTAACGTCGTCACCGTTGTGGAACTTGGCCTTCTTGATCTTGAAGGTGAACTCGGTGGCGTCGTCGTTGGCCTCGAAGGACTCGCAAGCCAGCGGAACGATCTCGCCCTTCTCGGCGTCATAAGAGGTCAGAGCGTCAAAGAGCTGGTACTCGACCTGAGTGCCCTGGTCCTCCTGGACATTGTAGGGGTCGATGCAGACCGGGTTGTTGATGTAGAAGTTCAGCGTCGAACCGGACTCAGAACCGGAAGCGTCGCCACCCTTCTTGCCACATGCGGCAAGAAAAGCCATGGAGCTCGCAGCAAGGGTGCCGCCAACAAAGGCGCGACGACCCATAACGGGCTGGTGGAACATAGAATCAGCCATGCCATCCTCCTTATGAGATAGGACAAAGAAATGTTCAGTCGGACACATGTCGAAACAATCCGATCCGAACCATCAAAACGCCGCCCGCTGCTATGGCTGGTTATGCACAACGGACCAACGTTTTGCAATACAGTAGCGCATTTTATACACAATTTGGGGCTAATTCCGGTTAACGGTCGAGAATTTCTTTAGTTGGGCGAAGTATGTGGGGATATTTTGACTCTGTTACAAATATGTAAACAAAAAGGGTCCCGCACTTACGGGACCCTTTTTGAATATTTATGCGGCTCGTGCTTAGTAGCCGACGATGCCCTGCGGGAAGAAGAACATGCACAGCACGACGCACACGGCAAACACGACAGCCATGATGACGGTCAGGCGGTCGAGGTTCTGCTCCATGACGCCCGTGGCAGAGCTGGAGTTATACAGCGAGCTAGCGATCATATCCGAAACGCCGGTGCCCTTACCGGAATGCATCAGGACGAGAATCGTCAGCGCCACGGCAGAGACAGCCCAAACGACAAACAGAAGAATCTGGAACGGACCCATAGATAAGCTCCTTAATAGAACAGTTTAAACTCCAGTACTGTACCACAATCCCCCGCTCTCCCCTACCTGCCACTCAAGGACGGGGTGGAAATGGCAGAAATACCAAAAAGGGGGTTGTCCGGTTGTGGACAACCCCCTTACTAGAAAACGGTATTTGTTTTCTATTAGGCCTCGGTGGCGAGCACGCGGCCCGTCATCTCGGCGGAAGGCTCAATACCAGCCATGGTGAGCATGGTCGGAGCGATATCGGAAAGACGGCCGTCCTCGATACCGGTGAGCTTGGCCTTCTCATCAACGATGATGAACGGAACGCGGTTGGTGGTGTGAGCCGTAAACGGATGCTTGGAACCGTCGGAAGCAACGTCAAACATGTGATCGGCGTTGCCGTGGTCGGCGGTGATCAGCGCAAAGCCGCCCTTGGCGAGAATCGCCGGGACAACCTTAGACAGGGCATCGTCAACGGCCTCGACGGCCTTAACGGCGGCGTCGAAGACACCGGTGTGACCAACCATGTCGCAGTTCGCGAAGTTCACGATGTAGAAATCAGCGCGATCCTCGTTGATGGCGGCGACAAGCTTCTCGGTAACCTCGGGAGCGCTCATCTCGGGCTGCAGATCGTAGGTAGCGACCTTGGGGGAAGCGACGAGCACGCGCTCCTCGCCCTCCTTGGGCTCCTCGATGCCGCCGTTGAGGAAGAACGTCACGTGGGCGTACTTCTCGGTCTCGGCGGTGTGCAGCTGCTTCAGGCCGTTGGCGGCGATAACGTCGGCCAGGACGTTCTCGGGGAACGTCTTGGGGAAGGCGACCTCGACGTCAAACGTCGGATCGTACTCGGTCATCGTCACAAAGTGCGAAAGCTTGATCTGCTCGCGCTCAAAGCCGTCGAACTCCTTGTCCGTGAACACGCGGGTCATCTGACGAGCGCGGTCGGGACGGAAGTTGAAGAAGATGGCCGCGTCGCCCTCGTGGATGCCCTCGTTGTGGGCAGCGAAGGGCTCGACGAACTCGTCGCCGCGCGGATCCTTCTCGTAGTAGGCCTTGATACCGGCAACAGGGTCGACATCGGCATCGGACGCGTTGACCATGACGTCGTAGGCACGCTGGATGCGCTCCCAACGGTTGTCGCGGTCCATGGCCCAATAACGGCCCGAGACGGTGGCAACGCGAGCGTCGCAACCGGTCTCCTCGGAGATCTTAGCCAAGAAGGCGCAGAACTCACTCATGTAGCCAGCGCCGGACTGCGGGTCAACGTCGCGGCCATCCATGAAGGCGTGGACGCGAACGGTCTTGACACCGTGCTCGGCAGCCATCTTGACCAGAGCCTCGACGTGGTTCATGTGAGAATGAACACCGCCAGGGCTCATAAGGCCCATGAGGTGAAGAGTCTTGCCGTCAGCCTTGACGTCGTCCATAGCCTTGACGAAGACCTCGTTCTTGGCGATGGAGCCGTCCTTGATGGCGTTGTTGATGCGCGAAAGCTCCTGGAACACGATGCGGCCGGCACCGATGTTGAGGTGACCCACCTCGGAGTTGCCCATCTGGCCATCGGGAAGACCCACGTCCTCGCCCGAAGCGCCGAGCGTGGTGTGGGGGTACTTCTCATACAGGCTATCAAGGAAGGGCGTCTTGGCAGCGGCGACGGCGTTCTCGCCATCGGACGGAGCCAGGCCGCAGCCGTCCATGATGATCAGGAGTGCAGGAAGATGACGTTGTGCCATATGTCCTACTCGCCTGCCTTGACGACCATAGAGGCGAAGTCGGCAGCCTTGAGCGAAGCGCCGCCCACGAGGGCGCCGTCAACGTCGGGCTTGGCGACGAGCTCGGCGATGTTACCGGGCTTGGCAGAGCCACCATAGAGAACGCGAATGCCGTTAGCGAGCTCCTCGCCGAACATCTCCTTGAGGGTCTCACGGATAGCGCCGCAGACCTCCTGAGCGTCCTCGGCGGTAGCGGTCTTGCCGGTGCCGATGGCCCAGATGGGCTCGTAGGCCACGACGACCTGCTTGGGGCAGGTGATCTCAAGACCAGCAAGGCCAGCCTTGACCTGGTTCACGACGTGCTCGACATAGGTGCCAGCCTCGCGGACCTCAAGGGACTCGCCGCAGCAGAAGACGGGAACAAGACCTGCGGCAACGAGAGCCTTAGCCTTCTTGTTCTGGTCCTCGTCGGTCTCGTGGAAGTAGTCGCGACGCTCGGAGTGACCGATGATGCAGTAGGTGCAGCCAGCGGACTTGAGCATGTCGCAAGAGGACTCACCGGTGAAGGCACCCTTGGCCTCCCAGTACACGTTCTGTGCACCGAGGGCGATGGGGGCAGCCTGAATACGGTCATGAACCGTGGTGATGTCGATGGTCGGAGGGCAGACGAGCACCTCGACGCCGGCCGGAACCTCGGGCAGAGCCTGAGCCAGCTCGTCGGCGAGCTTGGCGGCCTCGGCGACGTCGTTGTTCATCTTCCAGTTACCAGCGATAAGAAGGGTGCGATTAGGCATCGAGAAGCGCCTCCACTCCGGGCAGGGCCTTACCCTCGACGAGCTCCATGGAAGCGCCACCACCGGTGGAGATCCAGCTCATCTTGTCGGCCAGGTTGAACTTGTTGACAGCTGCGACAGAGTCGCCACCGCCGATGATCGAGGTGCAGTCGGCATCGGCGACAGCCTCGGCGATAGCCTGGGTGCCGTGAGCGAAGTTGTCGAACTCGAAGACGCCCATGGGACCATTCCAGAACACAGTCTTGGCGCCCTTGACGGCCTCGGCGTAAAGCTCCTCGGTCTTGGGGCCGATGTCCATACCCTCACGATCGTCGGGGATAGCGTCGGAAGCGACAACCTCGGGGACAGCGTCCTCGCCAAAGTGATCGGCAACGCGGTTGTCGATGGGGAGCAGGATCTTGACGCCCTTCTCCTCGGCCTTCTTGAGCATCTCGCCAGCGCGCTCGACCCAGTCCTCTTCCTTGAGGGACTGACCGACGGACAGGCCCTGAGCCAGGAAGAAGGTGTAGGCCATACCGCCACCGATGATCAGGGTGTCAGCAGAGTCGATGAGGTGATCGAGAACGCCGATCTTGGAGGAAACCTTGGAACCGCCGACGATGGCGACGAAGGGGCGCTCGGGCTCGGCGAAGATGCCGGTCAGCGTGTCGACCTCCTTCTCGAGCAGGAAGCCGGCGACGGCAGGCAGGTAAGCGGCGGGGCCCACGACGGAACCCTGGGCGCGGTGAGCGGTGCCGAAGGCATCGAGAACGAAGACGTCACCATAGGAAGCGAGCTTCTTGGCGATCTCGGGATCGTTCTTCTTCTCACGCTTATCGAAGCGGACGTTCTCGAGAACGAGGACCTTGCCCGGCTCGACGGCGGCAACAGCCTCAGCAGCCTTCTCGCCGTAGGTGTCGGCGACAAAGGCAACGTCGAGACCAGAGAGCTCGGCGAGCTTCTTGGCGACAGGCTCAAGGGAGAGCTCGGGCTGGAAGCCGGTGCCCTCGGGACGGCCGAGGTGGCTCATGAGGATGACGCGAGCGTTGTGCTCAACGAGATAGTTGATGGTGGGCAGGGCAGCCTTGATACGGGTGGTGTCGCCAACGACGCCATCCTTGATAGGCACGTTGAAGTCAACGCGGACGAGAACGCGCTCGCCGTCGACATCGATGTCGCGAACGGTCTTCTTGGTAAAGGCCATGTTTGCTTCTACCTTTCGTACGTGTCTGCCTCCCATTACGGCAGACGATTTCTTATAAAAAGGGCGCGACCCTAGGGTGTAAGCCCTATAAGGCCGCGCCCTTCTTTAGACGCTCAACGAGCTATTCGCTAAAAGCTAAATTAAGCAACGAACTTCTCGAAGTACTTGATGGTGCGGACCATCTGAGAGGTGTAGGAGTTCTCGTTGTCGTACCAAGAGGTGACCTGAACGAGGGTCTGACCGTTGCCGAGGTCAGAGCACATGGTCTGAGTGGCGTCGAAGATGGAGCCGTGGGTCTCGCCGATGATGTCGGTGGAGACGATGTCGTCCTCGTTGTAGCCGAAGGTCTCGGAGATGGTGGCAGCGTAGGCCTTCATAGCGGCGTTGACCTCGTCGACGGTGACCTTCTTGTCAACGACAGCGTAGAGGTTGGTGATGGAGCCGGTCGGCGTCGGGACGCGCTGGGCGGCACCGATGAGCTTACCGTTGAGCTCGGGGAGAACCAGGCCGATAGCCTTGGCAGCACCGGTGGTGTTGGGGACGATGTTAACGGCGCAGGCGCGGCTACGACGCTTGTTGCCCTTGCGCTGCGGGCCGTCGAGCGGCATCTGGTCGCCAGTCCAGGCGTGAATGGTGGTCATGATGCCGGACACGATGGGAGCGAAGTCGTTCAGACCCTTGGCCATCGGGGCGAGGCAGTTGGTGGTGCAGGAAGCAGCGGAGATGATGTTGTCCTCAGCGGTCAGCGTCTCATGGTTGACGTTGTACACGATGGTGGGCAGATCGCTGCCAGCCGGAGCGGAGATGACGACCTTCTTGGCGCCAGCGTTGATGTGGGCCTGAGCCTTAGCCTTGCTGGTGTAGAAGCCGGTGCACTCGAGAACGACGTCAACGTCGAGGTCGCCCCAAGGCAGGTTGTTGGCGTCGGCCTCCTTGTAGATCTTGATCTCCTTGCCGTCAACGGTGATGGAATCCTCGCCAGCAACGACCTCGTGATCGCGAGCGTAGTTGCCCTGCGTGGAGTCGTACTTCAGCAGGTAAGCGAGCATATCGGGAGAGGTGAGGTCGTTGATAGCGACGATCTCGGAGCCCTCATGACCGAACATCTGACGGAAAGCCAGACGACCGATGCGACCGAAGCCGTTAATAGCAACCTTTACTGCCATTGTGTCTCCTTTCGTAAGGCCCCCGCGAGCTACAGCGCCCGCCGTTGAGGCCCACAAACTAACCACTCGCCTAATATACCTTTTTTTTGACTTGAATTTCACGAGAATGCTCGAAATTGAAAATCAAATTTACGTTAAAACGTTTTAAAGACTA
The DNA here is from genome assembly GCA_018377855.1 of Collinsella sp. GTDB lineage: Bacteria > Actinomycetota > Coriobacteriia > Coriobacteriales > Coriobacteriaceae > Collinsella. Next base: position 79,751 of record JAGZYM010000008.1, read on the forward strand.
AAATAGCAGTTAAATCCATATATAAGTCGATACTTCAAACTACCTGTTTGCTTCAATGAGCTTTTCAAGCCGTAAAACACGATGGTAGAGGGCCGACTTCGACAAGGGAGGGTCAGCCATCTCCCCCAAATCACGCAGTGACAGATCGGGGTAGCGCTCGCGCAGGTCGCAAAAGACCGCCAAGGCATCCGGAAGCGCATCGCGAAGGCCACGCTGCTCGAGCTCATCGATCAACGCAAGCTGATGCTGGGCGGCACCGGCGCTTCTGGTCTGGTTGGCGAGCTCGGCGTTCACGCGACGGTTTACGTCGTTCTTAACCAATTTGACCGCGCGCGCTTCCTCGATCTCGGCAACGCTGCGCTTGGCGCCGACCAGCTTTAGGAGCTGCTCGATCTCCTCGGCGCTCTTAATGTACACGGCATATGACCCCCGCCGCGCATTAACACGAGCATGGACCCCAATCTGCTCCAACAGATCGCAAAGCCCCTTGGCATATTGCTCGCCCTGCACCGCGATCTCCAAATGAAAATCGCCGCGTGGATCGGCCACGAAGCCGCCCGCGATGAGCGCGCCGCGGATATAGGCAAGCCTGCAGCAGGGACGGGCAACGATATGTCGGGGCACGCCGGCGACAAGTCCTCCCCTGCGGTCGAGGATGCCCAGCAGCACCAGAGCCTTATCCAGGTCTGGCTGATCAGGCAAGGTGATGAGGTAGTTTCGAACCTTATGCAATACAGATTTACGAACGGTGAATTCCGTTTTGAGCTTAAGGATGCGATGCGTCAGTGTGATCATCGTGCGCGCGACGGCGCCCGTCTCGGTCGCGACCGTCAAACGATACCGCCCGGAGCCGGCCAGCGAAAGTGTACCGCTCACACGCGTCAGGGCGGCAAGCGTCGACAAATCGCAGTATTCACATTCGGGTTCGCAGCGCGCGAGTTCGTCACGCACCTCGGCGGTAAACGACATGCAGGCCTATGCTTTCGTGTTGGCGCGCGACAGGTCGCGGTGGGAAATGCTCACGTGATATTGAGCGCCTTCCAAATAACGTGCCGTGGCCTCGGCGATGGCAACGCTGCGGTGTTGACCGCCCGTGCAGCCGATGGCAATAGAAAGCTGTGGCTTGCCCTCCGCGATATAGCCCGGCATCACCGTATCGAGCAGCTGCGTCCAAGCTTTCCAGAACTCCTGGGTCTTGGGATGGTCCAGAACAAAGTCGGAGACCTTCTTATCGAGACCGGTCATGGTGCGCATCTCGGGATCGTAGAACGGATTGGGCAGGAAGCGAACGTCGATCATAATGTCCGCCTCAACGGGCATACCGTGCTTAAAGCCAAACGAGAACACGTGAACGTCCATGAGCTGCTGGTCGGACAACTCGGAGAACGCCATGCGCAATTTGTTGCGCAGGGCAGAGGTACGCAGGCGGCTCGTGTCGATGATCATATCGGCTCGGTCGCGCACACCCTGCAGCTGCAGGCGCTCGCGCTGAATCGCATCGGCCGTAGTCTCCCCCGGCTTGGCAATGGGATGGCGGCGGCGGTTTTCGCTATAACGACGGATCAGCACCTCGTCAGAGGCCTCGAGAAACACGATGTCACAGCTCATCTCGCGCTCCTCGAGTGCGGCAACGGCATCGAGCAGCTCATCGAACAAGCCCTGGCTGCGCAGGTCACAGGTGACGGCGAGATGCCTGCCCACGCCCGTATTGATGCCGACGAGCTCGGCAAGCTGGGCGATGAGACGCGGAGGCAGGTTATCGATGCAAAAATAGCCCATGTCCTCGAACACGTGCATGGCCTGTGTGCGGCCCGATCCGGACATTCCGGTGATGATGACGATATCGGGGATGCGCTCCGAGCGCTCCGCCGCATCCATGGCATCTCCCTTTTGCATGTGCTGCCTCCCGAAAACAAGCGCGGGACCCAGCAACCCGGATCCCGCGCGGTCAATTGCCTATATTGAGTATACCGCCCCGAGCGGATACGAGGCCTGTCTTACGCCTCAAGTGCAGCCTTGAACCAACTCGTAATACTCGTGGGGTGCGTGATGGCGGTGCCGACGACAACGGCCCAGGCGCCAGCATCGATCGCGGCGCGAGCCTCCTCGGGCGTATGCACGCGACCCTCGCAAATGATAGGAAGGCCGGGGAATTCCTCAGTCGCCTGACGCAGGAGCGGCAGGTCGGGGCCATCGGCCATGGTGCAGTCGATGGCGGCGACGCCGTGAGAAAGCGTGGTGGATACCAGGTCAAAGCCCATATCAACAGCACGGCGAATATCCTCGATGGTGGCACAATCCGCCATCAGGAGCACACCCTCCTCGTGCAGCGGGCGGAAGGTATCCTCGACCGTCTTGCCATCGGGGCGCGGACGATCGGTGGCGTCGATCGCCACGATATCGGCACCGGCAGCAACGCAGGCGCGAGCGTGACGCAGCGTCGGCGTGATGTAAACGCCCTCGTGCCCATCCTTCCACAGGCCGATGACGGGAACCTCACAGCGACCCTTAATGGCGGCAATGTCGGCAAGGCCCTGGCAGCGAATGGCGGCGGCGCCGCCGAGCTCGCAAGCGCGAGACATTTGCGCCATGGTCTCGGACGTACGAAGCGGCTCGCCCATATACGCCTGAACGCTCACGACGAGCTTGCCCTTCAGGGACTGGATCAAAGGATCAACGGTCATGTTCGACTCAACCTTTCTCAAAACAGCCTTCTGAGACGCCGCACCTTGACGTTCAAACCGTCGCTCGCGTACCGAAGTACGCTTCGCTCCTCTTTCACGTCAATCTGCGGCACCTCAGAAGGCACACTTGGTAGTTATGTTTACTTCAACGAAGCAAGAAGGTGTTCGGCGGCACCGATGAGCGGAGCATCGCCCTCCAGAGAACCGATGAGGATCGGTGTGTTCTGAAGCGGATCGAGCGCTTGGCTGGCATAGCCCTCGTGCACCGAATCCTTCCACGTCTGCGAACGCCAATCGGGACCTTGGTGAATCACGCCGCCCGAAAGCACGATGACCTCAGGGTCCAGGATGTTAGCGAGCGAGCCCAAGCTGGCCCCCAGCGCAAAGCCGGCGTCATGGATGACCTCGGTCGCCTTTGCGTCGCCCGCACGGCACAGGTCGTTCACATCGCAACCGACCGAAGGACGGCTGGGGTCGACGCGGCCAAAACGCTCATCGTACATACGACCAATGGAAGTGCCCGAAGCAACCGACTCCAGATGGCCGGAACGCCCGCAGGCGCAGGGAATACCGGCGGCAGCCGAGCACTCGATGTGGCCCATATGGCCAGCAGCACCATGGAAGCCCTGCATCACGCGGCCGTTCTCGACATATGCGCCGCCGATGCCCGTACCGATGCCAAGACACAAGACGGAGAACTTGCCCTTGCCGACGCCCCAGTGGGCCTCGCCCAGAGCATGAGCCTGCACGTCGCCTACAACGGCAACGGGAAGACCGAGGTCCTCGCGCAGGCGCGGCCCCAACTGAACGCCGGACCAGCCGGGCATGATCTCGTTGGCATACGCGATGGCGCCCGTCTTGGGATCGACAACGCCGGCGGCACCGATACCGACGCCAAGGACCTCGACATCGGGATTCGCCTCGAGAGCAGCCTTGATGGACGCCTCGATACGCTGGAAGACGGCCTCGCCGCCCTCTTGGGCCTCGGTGGGAACCTCGGCCTCAAAAACGGGATGGGGCACGCCGCCGTCAGCCGGGTACTCCATGATGGCAGTCGCGATCTTAGTTCCGCCGATATCGACAGAGCAGACGTACTTGTTCTCCATGTCGCTCTCCTTAGGAGATAAAAAACAACTACAGGAAATGAAGGCGGTGTTATCGCCGCAACTTAGTAAAGGTTTCCCAGGTGCCCGAGGTTGGGGTGAAAGTGGTCGGGCGTTGACCTAATGGGTCACGCCCGACCACTTGAGCCCCAAGATCGGGTGCCTGGGGAAGCTTTACAGGAGACCGTTGTCCTGGAGGACCTTCTTAATCGCCTCGACGTTCTCGCCGGTCATGGCCTTCACCGGGCGCGGCATGGTCGGGCTGTCGAAGATACCCATGAGGTTCATAGCGGTCTTGAAGGCACCGACGCCACCGGCATAGCCCTGGACGCCCGAGGTGACATCCCAGATGTGCGAAATCTCATTGAGGCGATCCTGCTCGGCCTTGACGGTAGCCCAGTCACCAGCCTGAGCGGCCTTCCACTGACGCACGTAGCCCTCGGGCTCAACGTTGGCGAGACCCGGGACGGAACCGTCGGCGCCACCGAGGTAGGCGCCGTCGACAACAACCTCGTGGCCGGTGAGAATGCTCATCGGATGGCCGTTCTTTTCGTTCTCCTGAACGAGGTAGCGGAACGAGATGTCATCACCCGAGGAATCCTTGACGCCGGCCAGAACGCCCTCGGCGCCGAGCTTGGCAAGGAGCTTCCAGGGGAGCTTGGTGTGAACGCAGACGGGAATGTCATAGGCAAAGATGGGCAGGTCGAGTTCCTCGTGCAGGATGCGGAAGTGCTCCTCGACCTCGGTCATGCCCTGCAGGGCATAGAACGGGCAGGTGGCGACGAGGGCATCGGCGCCCAGCTCCTGGGCGACCTTGCCGTGCTCGATCATGCGCTCGGTCTCGGTATCGATGATGCCGACCAGAACGGGAACGCGATGGTCGACGATACGGACGGCCTCGGCGATAATCTGGCGACGGCGCTCGTCGGTGGAGAAGACGACCTCGCCCGAGGATCCCAAGAAGAACAGGCCATCGACGCCAGCATCGATCATGCGGTTGATGCTGCGCTCAAAGGAGGCAACGTCGAGCTGGTGATCTTCGGTATCGGGAACAACGACGGGAGGGATAACGCCGGTGAATTTCTGAGTTGCCACAAGAATCTCCTTAGCTGTCTGGCGGGCGACCCTATGCCACCCACTCTTGTTGGCAGTGTCCAGGCCGTCTAGGCCAAAGAACACGAGTAGAACGTTTGGTTAAAAAAGTCGACGACTTCGTTTTCGAACGCATTGATGCGCTCGTGAGCGTATTTTGCATAGATGATATGCCTCCGGTCACACTCAAGACCGTTGAATACGGCAAACTGATCCTTGGGATCGCTCACGGTATCCATAAGCGATGTGCCCATGAGCACCGATCCGCGCACCCGAGACGACAGCGCCTCGAGGCCGCCAGGAAGCGGATTGGCAACCGCCGTGCAGGCGAGGCCCCGCTCGTCCAGAGCAGAAACCGCCAGCGCGACTCCGCCGCCAAGACCCTCGCCCCATGCAAAGATGCGGTCGGGGTCCATGCCATCAAGATTGCGCGCCACCTTCGCCAGCGCGCAACCCCAACGGACGCGCTCGACAAAAGCGGGCGAAGAAATCTCCCGCTGCAGGTCGTCCGCACCAGCAACATCGTCATCCAGCGCGAGGACGGCATACCCCATGGCGGCAAATCTCGTCATGTGATGCCAGCCGCGCACAGGCCGATCGATGTCGTGGAACATCAGGCACAACGGCGCGCGCTCAGATACTCGGGCACGACCGACAGGCTCGATCAAACGAGCGTGAATCGCATCGTCACCGAGCTCAAAGGAGACCTCCGAGTAACGGGCGCAGGGGTTAACAAAGTCAATCGCCGTAATGGCCAGGCCTTGAATCTCAAGATTCGAAGCGCATGTCTCTAAATCAGAAACATCTGCTTGGACATCACCGCGCCAGTCCCGATATTCGGCGAGCCTTGACGAAACCGTTCCAGGAATTCCCACAAGCCCGGGGACAATCAGCTCGTCAACATTGCTCTCGCACTTAGACATGAGCCTCCCCTCCCTTGCAGAAAAACGGAATGATCAAATCGTCAAAATCCTGAATCTCCTCGTGGCCAAAGCCTTCAAAGAACTCATGACGCTTTTCACAGGTCAGGTTGTTGTAGACCGCAAACTGCGTCGCTGGCGGACAGACGATATCGGCTGTGCCCGTGCCAAACAGCACGGGGCATATGACCATAGGGGCAAAGTTCTTGGAATCGAAGTACGCCAGCTTGGCATAGGCTTCGTCAATACGAGTCGAGTCCTCGTCAAACCAGCGAGACCAATAGCGCAGGCCCTCGTAGGCGATGTCGTCGGCATCCAAATCCCAGACCAGGCGGAAATCTGACAGGAAGGGATAGAGGATGGCGGCACGATTGATAAGCTCGCTGTTAAGCGCACAGGTCGCAATGCCCAAACCGCCGCCCTGCGACGCGCCGTTCACAAACACACGCGCAAGATCGATGCCCTCGAGCTCGCGAACGATGCGGCACAGGATGCGAATATCTTGGTGCAAGCGGACATAGTAGAGGTTGGCCGGGTCGCCGTCGATACCGGCGACGATATGACCGGCAACCGTTGTGCCCTCAAATCCACCAATGTCCTCGGAGGGACCTCCTTGGCCGGGGCAGTCGAGGGCGATGAGTGCCATGCCCATGCCCGCAAACGACGCCTGCTCAAACCAGCTGCGGCTTGCACCCGGATACCCATGGAACTGAAGTACCAATGGCACGGGCTCGTCCGAGACGGGTTTAAGGTACTTGGCATGCAGGCGCGCGCCACACATGCCGGTATACCAGAGGTCGAAAAGCTGGCAGGTCGCGGCATCGGTGACCGATGCCGTCTCGATCGCATAGTCAAGCCCGACGGCGTCGGCCTCGGCCATGCGATCCTTCCAAAAGAGATCGAAATCTGATGGACGGGGCATGGCGCCTCGATATTCACCAAATTGATGTTGTAGCTCCTGAGCACTTGGCATGGCTCGTGAACCCAACCTTTCGAATTCGCAACGGAGGTGCGCCCGGCAAGGGAACCGGGCGCACGGGAGGGAAAGCGAGGCTACTCGCCGAGCTTGGGGTGCAGCAGCGACGGCGCAGCGCCGAGCAGCATCTTGGTGTAGGGGTCCTGGGGGTGCTGGAAGACCTGCTTGGCCTCGCCCTGCTCGACGATCTTGCCGCCATTCATAACGATGATGTCGTCAGAGATATAGCGGACCGTCTGGATGTCATGGCTGATGAACACCATGGCCAGGCCGAGCTCCTTCTTAAGGTCGGTCAGCAGGTTCAGAATCTGCGCGCGGACCGAAACGTCCAGAGCCGAGGTGGGCTCGTCGGCGATGATGGCATCGGGGTTCAGCGACAGGGCACGGGCAATTGCGACGCGCTGACGCTGGCCGCCCGAAAGCTGGCCGGGAAGAACCTCGGCAGCGGAGCTGGGCAGACCGGTGAGCTCCAAGAGTTCCTTGACGCGCTTCTCCTGCTCGGCCTCGGTACCCAGGTTGTGGACGCGCATGGGGTCGAGCAGCTGCTCGCGAACGACCATGCGGGGGTTGAGCGCCGTGGCCGGGTTCTGGAACACGACCGAGATGACGCGACCCATGTGGCGACGGTCCTCGGCGGTACGTTTGGTAACGTCCTTGCCCTTAAAGTAGACCTTGCCGCTCGTGGGGGCCTGCAGGCCGCACATGACGTTAGCGGTGGTGGACTTACCGCAACCGGACTCGCCGACGATGCCGATCGTCTGACCGGGCATGAGCTTAATCGTTACACCCTGGACGGCGTGAACCAGGTTGGGGTGCAGAATCGAGCCGGTACGGGTCCTAAAGGTGACGTGGACGTCATCAAGGAAGATGATCGGCTCGACGCCGTTGACTGCGGTATCGCTCATCTACATCACCTCCGCGTGAGGGGTCAAACCATTTGCCTTGAGCACCTCGTCGGGGAGCTCGGAATAGAAGTGCTCGGTGCCGGGCACGCGCTTGAAGACCGGACGGGTGTCCAGGCCAATACGCGGGTGGCTCGAGCGGGGCGCGAAGCGATCGCCCTTGGGGAAATCGCGCGGGCTCGGAACGGCGCCGGGCACCTGGTGCAGGCGGCCCGAACCGCTCTCGATGGACAGAACGGAACCCAGAAGACCGCGGGTGTACTCGTGGATCGGGTTAGTGAGCAGCTCCTTGGTGGGCGCCTGCTCGATAACCTGGCCAGCGTACATAACCGTGATGTTATGGGCGACCTCGGCGACCAGAGCCAGGTCATGCGAAACGAAGATCATGGCAAAGCCGAGCTTGGCCTGAAGATCGTTGAGCAGCTTGATGACCTGCTTCTGGACGGTAACGTCCAGAGCGGTCGTGGGCTCGTCGCAGATGACCAGCTTGGGGTCGCGGGTAAGGGCCATAGCGATCAGGACACGCTGACGCTGGCCGCCGGAAAGCTCGTGCGGATAGCTCTCGAGCGTGCGCTTGGGATCGAGGCCGACGAGCTCCAGGAGCTCCTCGGCGCTGCGGGTTCCGCCGCGCTTGGTGAGCTGCTTCATCTGGGCAGAGATGAGCATGGAGGGGTTGAGCGAGGACAGGGCGTCCTGATAGACCATAGCGATATCGGTACCACGCAGGCCGAACCACTCCTTCTTGCTCATCTTGAGCAGGTCACGGCCCTCCCAGAGGACCTCGCCGGAAAGGTGCTCGTCCTCATCGGTCAGGCCCATGATGGCCAGCGTGGTGATGGACTTACCGCAACCGGACTCGCCCACCAGGCCCATGGTCTGACCAGGACGAACGTCAAAGTTGACATGGTCGACGACGTTGATATCACCGTGATGCTCAAACTGAATGCAGAAGTCACGGACCGAGAGAATCGGTTCGACAGACTCGTCGGGCACGTGGCGATCGTCACGCTTGAGCTCGACATCGCGCAGGGCGCCAAGGCGAGCGGAGAGGGACTGGGCCTGCTCCTTGTAGGCGCGAACGGGGTCGGAGACCAGCAGGTCGGCCTCGCGACGCTTGGAGGAATCGGTAGGATCCAGGGCGGCGGAGGGAGCAGCGGCCATGGCGTCGGTAATGCCCTCGGAGAGGATGTTGAGCGCCAGGCAGGTGATCATGATGGCCAGGCCCGGGAACAGCGCCTGCCACCAACGGCCGGCGAGCACGCCGCCGCGGGCGTCGGCGAGGATGTTGCCCCAGGTAGCGGTGGGCTCCTGGATACCAGCGCCGATGAAGGTCAGCGAGGCCTCGAAGATGATGGCGTCGGCGACCAGGGTAACGGTGAAGACCATGATCGGGGCGATGCAGTTACGCAGAACATGCTTGATCAAAATCCACGGAGCCTTGGCGCCGGAAACGATGACCGCGCGGACATAGTCCTCGCCGTACTCGGACACGATGTTGGCGCGCACGATACGGGCAATCTGCGGAGTGTACATAAAGCCGATGGCGAAGATAATCGACGGCACGGAGTTGCCCAGGATGGAGACGAAGACGGCCGCGAGGGCGATGCCCGGGATGGACATGATGATGTCCAGGATACGCATGATCGTCTCGGAGACGGCCTTGCGCGAAACCGCTGCAAGGGCGCCCACGACCGAGCCGCAGACCAGAGCCATGGCAGTGGCGCCAAAGCCGATAATCAGCGAGTAACGACCACCGTAGAGCATACGCGACAGAATGTCGCGACCCTTATCGTCGGTACCGAAGATAAATCCGTTGCCGGGAGCCTGGCGAGCCGTAAAGATCTCGACCGGGCTATAGGGGGCAAGAAGGGGCGCCAGGATCGCAGTCAGGGCGACCAGCACCAGCACGACGGCGGCAATCTTAGAAGACAGCGTCATCTTCTTCCAGCCACCGAGCTTGAGCCCCTTGGAGGCAGCCTTCTCGAGCTGCTCGGTTTGCTTCTCTCGAATCTTTACCATAATCTACACCGTCCTGATGCGCGGGTTGATGAGCAGGTAGAGCATGTCAACCACGATGTTGATGATGATGAAGGCAAGAGCAACGACGATAACGACGCCCTGAACCAGGTTCGCCTCGTTGCCCTGAACGCCCTGCAGAATCGCGGTGCCCATGCCGGGGAGGTTGAAGATAACCTCGATGACGACAGCGCCGCCCATGAGGTAACCGATCTTAAGACCGAGGGTGGTGACCGGGGTGATCAGCGCATTGCGAAGAACGTTGATGCCGACGACGACCTTCTCGGGAACGCCGGCGCCGCGAGCCATACGGACATAATCCTTGTCGAGCTCCTCGACCATGGCGGTACGCACGATACGAGTCATCTGGCCCGTCAGCGGAAATGCCAAGGCGATGGCGGGCATGATCATACGTCCCAGATAGCCAACCGGATTCGTGGTGAAGTGAGGCAGAGCACCCGATGCCGGGAGCACCTTAAGGTAGGAAGAGAACAGCAGGATCAACAGAACGGCAAGCCAGAACGACGGGGTTGCCAAGCCGGCGATGGAAAAGACGCGGATCACTTGGTCCGGCCATTTGTCGCGATACAGTGCCGCGATGACGCCGAGCAAAAACGAAACGACCGCACCGATAGCAAGACCGATAAAGGTCAGCTGCATCGTGACGGGCAGGGCCGTGGAGATGCGCTTGGCAACGGAGTTGCGAGCAGCACCATAGGTGCCCATGTCGCCATGGATCAAATCGCCCATATAGCGCACGTAGCGCACGGGCCAGGGGTCGTCCAGACCATACTTCTCATGGTACTCGGCAACCGCCTCGGGCGAGGCACCGTCACCCAACGCCGTGTAGGCGGGGTCGGTCTTGGAGAACGACATAAGGAAGAACACCAGGACGGTGACGCCCAATGCCATGATCGGCAGCGCCACAAGACGCCTTCCAATCAAACGTAGCAAGTTGTTCACGTTCTCTCCCCTTTCTTTTGTCGGTAGGACCAACTGGTATATGAGTACGGATACTCATTACAAGACCCGAGCGACATCGTTGCCGCCCGGGTCTTTGTTTCAACTATGAGGATACGGTCCCAACGACCGACATCCTGCATACAGACTCAAGCGAGTCTTACGCCTTGACGGTCGCAACGCCCCTGAAGGACATGCTCGTCGTGCCGATGCCCTTGAAGCCATCGAGGGCCTCGCCGTTGGGTGCAGTGGACGGATCGTCCCAGGAAGCGGAGACGGTCTTGACGTGGACAACGGGGTACAGAACGGCGTTGTCGGCAATGATGTCGAAGCACTCGTTCCACTTCTTCTGCTGCTCGTCGCCCTCGGCGGCAAGAGCCTCGTCCATGAGGCCGTGGAGCTTCTGCCACTCAGCGGACTCCTTCCACGGGCAACGGGTCTGCATCCAGACGTTGTCGCCGTACCACCAGTTGAGCAGCAGGTCGGGGTCGGCGCCGAAGCAGGAAGGATCGCCAGGGGCAAGGAGGATATCGTAGGCCTCGCCGCCGTCGATGGCAGCGTAAGTGGCCGGCGAGGTATCGGTCTGGATGGTCACATCGAAGCCGAGAGCGTCGAGGTCGTTCTTGACCTGGGCGGCCATGCCCTTAATCTGCTCGTTGTCGGTGGTGCGCAGGGTGATGGCACCCGGGGTGATGCCAGACTCCTCGATGAGCTTCTTAGCCTTCTTGGCGTCGGTCTTGTACACCGTGGAAGCCTCATGATAGTTGGTGAAGCTCTTGGGCAGGTAGCAGCTGGCAGCGGTGGCAAGGCCGGCGAAGGTGTTGCTGACCATCTTCTCGGTGTCGAGCGCATACATGACAGCCTGACGGACCTTGACGTTGTTCCAAGGCTCCTTGGCGACGTTGAACATGATGAAGCGGGTGCCGAAACCCTGAACGTTATCGATCTTGCAGCCGGCGCTCTCGAGCTGGTCGACGGCGTCAGCGGTAACGAGCTCCATAACGAGCGTGGAGCCCTCCTGCTGAGCGGTAACGCGAGCGGTGGGGTCGGTCAGGATGCTGTACTGGATCTTCTTATCCTCGGCAGCATACTCACCGTTGTACTCGGGGTTGGGAACCAAGGTGATCTCGGTATCGGAGATAGAGTCGTACATCCAGGGGCCGGAACCGATCGGCTGCTTGGCGCGATCCTCCTCGGTCTGGGTGGCCGGGGTAACGCGGACGATGGCCAGACGATCCTTGAGCAGGGAGAAGTTGGGGACCTTAGTCTTGACCGTCACGGTGCTGGCGTCCTTGGCCTCGATGGACTCGAAGGGCTGGAAGAACGGAGCATAGGTAGCGGAAGCGGCGCAAGCGGTGTAGGAGGCAACGACATCGTCAGCGGTGACCTCGGTGCCATCGGAGAACTTGGCGCCCTTGCGGATGGTGACCTCGAAAGTGGTGTCGTCCACAGACTTGGGATCGTCTGTGGCGAGCTCGTTGAAGGTGCTGTAGTCGTGGTAATCGATGCCGTAGAGGCCCTCGACGACGTGCCAGTTAGCACCCAGGCCCACAGCGGAGCCGGTGCTGGCGGGATCGAAGCTGGACGGAGCGTAAGCGGAACCAGCGGTGATCACGCCGCCGCCACGGTTGGCGGAATCGGTGGAGCCGGAAGCGGAACCTTCGTCGCTAGAGCTGCCACCGCAGCCAGTGAGACCAAGGCCGGCGACAGCAGCGACGCTGCCGGTGAGGCCGAGGAACGAACGCCTGGACATACCCTTGTTGATGATGGCCATGTCTTCTCCTATCAATAGAGAATCTTACTCGGGAGCACCTAGACTTGCCCCCGCGCAACTTGCGGACGATATATACCTTACCTACCGACGAACCCAACTGAGGTGCCGCGCTCGGCGACCGATACATACATACGCTTGAACGGTATTTACTACCGTTCACCGAATTCATTGACAAATGATTCGCCAGACAGTATGTATCGACGAGGTGAGATATCAGTCTTCGTCAACCCGCAGGATAGCAGGGTTGTTCACCATGACTAGTCAAACGTTTTAGCGTTAATAAAACCCGAAACCAGCATGCAATCATGGCGAAATAAATGGTTGAAAATCACGCAATCATGTATATCAGTAGTTTAGGCTCGTGTTTAGCTATCGGAATGGCCAGCCGCCGCCTCGGCGCGCTCGGCATTCCACGCAACGAGCGCCTCGTGGACCGCCTTGGCAACATCGGCAGGTATGCCGCGAACTTCCGCGATCTCTTGCTCGCTCGCCGCGCGCAAACGCTTCATCGAACCAAAATGGCGCATAAGGGCACGTTTTCTGGTGGGTCCCACGCCTGGAACGTCATCGAGTACCGAAACTGTCATGGCTTTATCGCGCAACTCACGATGGAATGTGATTGCAAAACGGTGCGATTCATCGCGCACCTGTTTAATTAGATAGAGCGAAGCAGACCCGGTCGGCAGCACGACGGGAGTCTCGTCCCAAGGCACAAAAACTTCCTCATCGGCCTTTGCCAAGCCACAAACTGGTATATCGAGCCCAAGAGCCTCAAGTTGCTTGATCGCAGCGGTCAATTGCGGCTTACCGCCATCGACAACGAGCAAATCGGGGCGCGAGCCAAAACGCTCGTCGGCCATGCGCTCGGGAGCATAGCGTCGTCCCAAAACCTCGGACATCGACACGAAGTCGTTTGCCTCGTCCAATTCGGCCTGAATTTTAAAACGACGGTACTGGCTCTTGTCGGCGCGTCCGTTGGTAAACACCACCATCGAGGCGACGGTAAAGGTTCCATGCAGCGTCGAGATATCGAAGCACTCGATACGCATCGGCGGCGCCGGCAGCGCCAGCGCGCTTTCGAGCTCCAGGAGCGCTTGATTGGTGCGGTCGTCAGCGTACCCCGTTCGCATCATGTAGCGCATGAGGGCATGGCGCGCATTTTTGGATGCCATATCGAGCAAACGGTGCTTTTCGCCACGCTGCGGCCTATGGAGATGGCAGGAACGCTCGCGCTTGCCTGCAAGCCACTCCCCCAGCGCCTCCGCATCCTCAAGCTCGACAGAGAGGTTTATCTCAGCTGGAATATCAGCCGTCTCGTCGTAATAGCGCTTAAGAAAGCCCGATTGAAGCTCCTCTTCGTCGACATCCAAACCCTTATCGAGAATAAACTCGCAGGTTCGAACCGTTCGACCCTCACGCACGACAAAGACGCAAGCGGCGGAGATGGTCTCCTCGCGATAGAAACCGATGACATCGATATCGACACTGGAGGGAAAAACGACTTGCTGACGGTCGTCCAGACCCCTGATGACCTCCAAACGACGTTTGACGCGTGCCGCGCGCTCAAAGTCGAGCGCCTCGGCGGCATCCGTCATCTCGGAGGTCAGCTCATCGACGACATCCTTGCGATGGCCCGACAAAAAACGTTCGACACGTTTGACGTTCTTGGCATAGTCCGTAGGAGAAATCGCGCCGACACACGCACCCGGGCCGCGCCCGACATGGTAGTCAAAGCAGGGACGCCCGTTTTGCGCGCAAATCATATTGACGATGTCTTCCTCGCCCCTGTGGGACTCGACGATACGACGACAACGACGCCACTCCGCACAGGATGCGGAGCAGATGGGGATAACCTTGCGCAGCGTATCTATCGTCTCACGTGCCGCACGGCTATCGGTATAGGGACCAAAATAACGCGTTCCCGGCTTATGACGCTCGCGCGTATATTTGATAGCGGGATACAGGTCGCCCTTTGTAATGGCGATAAAGGGGTAGCTCTTGTCATCCTTGAGGTCGACGTTAAAGTACGGATGGTACTGACCAATCAAATTGCGCTCGAGCACCAACGCCTCGTGCTCGGTCTCCACCACGATATAGTCAAAGCTCGCCACCAGCTGCATCATCAGCGGGATCTTTTGACGCTCATCCTGCAGTGTCACGTACTGGCGCATACGGGAACGCAAGTTTTTTGCCTTGCCCACGTAGATGACATCGCCCTTGGCATCCTTCCAAAGGTAGCATCCGGGCTGTGTGGGAACGCGCGAAACCTGCTCGGCAAGCGTTGGTATGTTGTCGTGACCGGCCACGCGCACCTACTTGCGACGAAGCAGCGCCGAGACCTCGGGCATCTTAAGGACGACGGCAAGGCCAAAGGTAACAACAAGCGAGGCGACACCCGCAACGCAAACGTAGCCAAGAGTAATCAGAATCGAGCCGCCAAGTGCCCCGACAAAGTGTTCAAGCGCCCACATGACGCCGGCGCCTGCGGCAGCACCTAGGCCACCGAGCAAAAGGCCAAAGAAACCGCCATGTAGGATAGATTTGACCTGAAGGCCACGCAGGCGACGACGCAGCCACCACAGCGAACAGCCGACCAAGATCACGTAGTCGACGACATACGAAAGCGCGATTGCCGGCATACCGAAGCCCAGCACAACGCCAAACAGCAGAACCGAGCCGGCCTGGCCGATGGCGGAATACAGGCAATAGCGGCTATAGGGCTTCATGTCGAGCAAGGCAGAGAAGCTCTTCTGCATCAACACGACCACGCCGTAGAGCGGCAGCGAGAGCGCCAGGTAGACAAGGTACTCGGACACCAGCGCCACGCCGGATTCATCGAACTTGCCAGCACAGTAGATCATATTGAGCGGACGTGCGAAGACAATCAGGTACAGTGCGAACGGAATCAGGAAGAACAGCATCTGGGCGACGCCACGCGAAATGCCCGTGCGAACGCTGTCGTAATCCTTCTCCTGTGCGTCATGAGAGAGCTCGGTATAGAGCGCCGTCGAAAGCGAGGCGGCAATCAGCGCGTAGGGCAGCGTGTACCACAGGCGCGCATAGGCGATGACGGAAGGACCCGTCTCGGGCTGGACCACCAGCGCGGCAGCGTTGGTGATAGAAGTCGAGACAAACATGCACACCGTGGCGAGCAGCGTCGGGATACCGAGCGCAATCGTCTGGCGCAGCGCGGGGTCCTTAAAGTCGATATGGATATGGGGATGCACGCCGTGCTTGCCAAGCGCGGGAATCTGACATGCCATCTGAACAAAGACACCGAGGGTCGTACCGGCCGCAATCAAGATGATGCCGGCACGTTCGCCAAACTGTGCGGACACGGGCGCAAAACCCATAAAGCTCGCAATGACGATCACATTGTTGAGGACCGGGGCAAACGTCGACCAAAAGTAGTCGCGGTGTGCGTTGAGAACGCCCGAGAACACCGAGCCCAAACCATAAAACAGAATCTGGATGGCAAAGAAACGGAACATGAACGCAGCGGTATCCATGCTGCCACCGTCACCCGAAAGGAACGATTGCGTCCAGATAAAGCCCGGGGCGAACACGGTCCCCAGCAACGAAATGCCACCCAGCACTAAAAGCAGAATGCCGAGCAGGTTGCCCACGTACTCGTTCGAGGCCTCGCGACCCTGCTCACGCCTCACGCCCATGTACACGGGCAAAAACGCCGTCACGAGCATGCCACCCATCACGAGTTCGTAGAGCATATTGGGCAGGTTGTTGGCGACCTGATAGGAGGACGAGAGTAGCGACATGCCGATAGCGGCCGCCATTGCCCACGTGCGGATAAAACCGGTGACGCGAGACACGATAGTCAGGATGGTCATAAGCCCGGCGGAACGACCAACCGTGGAGTAGTCCGACGAGCCCATGTCGTCAGTGTCATCTCGCGACGAAGAAGCTTCGGATGAGGGTGTCTGAGGCGCAGATTCTTTTGCAAAATGAGCTCCGCGCTTCAATTCTTCCTGCGGCATCGCTCAGTCCTCTCTCGTAATCGCGGCAACCGTCGCCCCGCAAAATGCAATTAAATCATCGGGTGCAAGCTCGAGCTGATAACCACGCTTGCCTCCCGAAATAAAAATGGTATCCCAAAGGACACACGTCTCATCAATGAGCGTCCGGTAGCGTTTTTTCATACCGACCGGGCTGCAGCCGCCGCGAACGTAGCCAGTCGCCGCAAGCAAATCCTTCACATGCATCATAACCAAGGACTTCTCCCCCGCGGCACGCGCGGCGGACTTTAGATCGAGCTCATCGGCAACAGGGATGCAGCACACGACATGGTCGTTGGACGGCGTCACGCAGACCAAGGTCTTAAATCCTTGACCGGGCTCCTCGCCAAGCTGCTCCGAAATCGCGACCCCCAGGCCCACCGACTCATCACCATCGTCTTCG
This sequence comes from Collinsella sp., assembly GCA_018377855.1. GTDB lineage: Bacteria > Actinomycetota > Coriobacteriia > Coriobacteriales > Coriobacteriaceae > Collinsella. The sequence continues at coordinate 96,594 of JAGZYM010000008.1, forward strand.
TACGTATGTAGAACATAGGAAATGCCGGCGCTTTCCAGCTCGCGCATCGCATTGGTTTTTGGCGTCTTTACAGCCTTTGCCATGACATATCCTTTCCCTCGCATTCGGACGCAAAGATTAAGTATATGTCCAATTCGGCTGCATACGTCACTTCGGCACAGCAAGCGCCATCGAATCACAAGGAGTCGATGGCGCCCATAAACTGAATCGCCTATTTATTGAGCATCAAGTTGAGCCTGACGCTCCCGGTCACGCCTGAGCAAAGGCGCCAAAAACTTGCCCGTATAACTCTGCGGACAGTCCGCAACCTGCTCCGGTGTGCCCGAAACCACGACGGTTCCGCCGCCGTTACCGCCCTCGGGACCCATATCGATCAGGCGGTCGGCAACCTTGATGACATCAAGGTTGTGTTCAATCACCAGCACCGTGTTGCCCGCATCGACCAAGCGCTGCAGCACATCGAGCAGCTGGCGGACGTCCTCAAAATGAAGGCCGGTCGTCGGCTCGTCCAAAATATAGAACGTCTTGCCCGTCTGGCGTCGATGAAGCTCCTTGGCGAGTTTCACACGCTGCGCCTCGCCGCCCGAAAGCGTCGTGGCGGGCTGGCCCAGGCTCACGTAGCCCAAGCCTACATCGTACAGCGTCTGGAGCTTGCGCTTAATCTGCGGGATATTCCCAAAGAAGGCCAGCGCCTCGGTGACGCTCATGTCGAGCACGTCCGAGATGGTCTTGCCACGGTAGGTGACCTCGAGTGTCTCGCGGTTGTAGCGTTTACCGCCGCAAACTTCGCAGGGAACGTAGATATCAGGAAGGAAGTGCATCTCGATCTTGATCTGCCCGTCGCCCTTGCACGCCTCACAGCGCCCGCCACTCACATTAAAGGAGAAACGACCCGGCGAGTAGCCGCGCGCCTTCGACTCCGGCGTACTCGCAAACAGCGCGCGAAGATCATCCCACAGGCCGATATAGGTAGCAGGGTTGGAACGCGGCGTGCGGCCAATCGGCGACTGGTCGATATCGATAACCTTATCGATACACTCGATGCCCTCGATTTTCTTATATGGACCCACAGGGCGCGTCGAACGGTGAATGGCATTCGTAAGGACAGGCGCAATGGTATCGGTAACCAGGGAGCTCTTGCCCGATCCCGACACGCCGGTAACAACCGTAAGCGTACCAAACTCGATTTTGGCAGTAACGTTTTTGAGGTTGTTGGCTCGAGCGCCCGTAATTTTAAGGCAGCCGCGACCGGGCTTGCGCCGTTCATCAGGCACCCGGATCATTCGTTTGCCGGTCAGATAAGCGCCCGTCATCGACTCAGGACACGCCATGATATCGGCAGGCGTTCCCGCCGCGACTACGTGTCCGCCGTTGACGCCGGCGCCGGGCCCCATGTCGATCACGTAATCGGCGGCACGGATTGTATCCTCGTCGTGTTCGACGACGATAACGGTATTGCCGATATCGCGCAGGCGCTCGAGCGTCTTGATCAAGCGCTCGTTGTCACGCTGATGAAGACCGATCGAGGGCTCGTCCAGAATATAGAGCACGCCCATGAGACCCGCGCCGATCTGCGTTGCCAGGCGAATACGCTGCGCCTCGCCACCGGAAAGCGTCGCCGAGGCACGATCGAGCGTCAGATAGTCGAGTCCAACATCGACCAGAAAACGCAAGCGCTCCAGGATTTCCTTGACGATACGGCCGCCGATAAACTGTTGGCGCTCGGTGAGTTCCAGGCCCTCAAAAAACTCGAGCGATTCACGGCACGACAGGCAACAAACCTCGTAAATGGACTTGCCGCCCACGGTGACGGCGAGCATCTCAGGGCGCAAACGAGCGCCGTGGCAGCTCGAGCACGGCTCCTCGCGAATGTACTTCTCCAGGCGCGCCTTGGTGTTCTCGTTCGTCGTCTCGGTATAGCGTTCGTACAGGATGTTGCGAACGCCCGAAAACTTGGTATCCCACTGGCTGCGACGTCCGTCGAGCTTTTGGTAGTCGACCGAGATCTTCGTATCGCCCAGGCCATCCAAGAATGCACGACGCACGCGAGGGGGCAAGTCCTCCCACGGCGTATCGGTGCTCACCTTAAAGTGTTTGCAGACCGCAGCAAAAATCTGCGGATAGTAGTTCGAGTTGCCAAACAGGCTACCAAAGACTCCGTCGGCAATGGACTTCGAGGGGTCCTCGATCAACGCCTCGGCATCAACGGTTTTCTTAAAGCCCAGGCCGTCGCACTCAGGACATGCGCCATAGGGAGCGTTGAACGAAAAATCACGCGGCTGAAGATCGTCAATGGAGTGACCATGCTCCGGGCACGCCAAGGCCAACGAATACTCCAGCAGCTCGCCCTCGGTCCCCTCGGGAGCATCACGATCGGGCAGCATGTACACGTTTACATTGCCGTGAGCCAGCGCGGTCGCCTGCTCAACAGACTCGGCGATACGGCCCAGAGAGTTCTCACGGATCACGATGCGATCGACTACGACCTCGATATCGTGCTTGAACTTCTTGTCCAGATCGATCGGATCGTCGAGCGAGCGCACTTCACCGTCGACACGCACGCGGCTAAAGCCCTCGGCGCGAAGGTCCTCAAACAGTTTGGTGTACTCGCCTTTTCGCCCGCGCACCACCGGTGCCAGCACAAACGCGCGGCGGCCCTCCCCCGCCGCCAAGACCTTGTCGGCAACCTGGTCGGTCGTCTGACGCTCAATGACGCGGCCGCATTCGGGACAGTGCGGGGTGCCCACACGGGCGAACAGCAGGCGCAGATAGTCATAAATCTCGGTTACGGTGCCAACCGTCGAGCGAGGGTTTTTAGACGTCGTCTTTTGGTCGATCGACACCGCCGGCGAAAGGCCGTCGATTGAATCCAAGTCGGGTTTGTCCATCTGGCCCAAGAACTGGCGCGCATAGCTCGAAAGGCTCTCGACGTATCGACGCTGGCCCTCGGCATAGATAGTGTCAAATGCCAGCGAACTCTTGCCCGAGCCAGAAAGACCGGTAATGACCACGAGTTGGTCACGCGGAATGGAAACATCGATATCACGGAGGTTGTGCTCACGAGCGCCGCGAATAACGATAGAAGAATCAGACATGGAAGCTCCTTGCCTCCTATTGCATCGAATCATACTGTCGATGAGTTTAGCGCACTCGACGCGCACAGATGTTCGTAATACAAGATTCGCAGACCTTTAGCTTTGCGTATCGGATGCTTTGTTTCTCGAAATGCCGTGGAAAGGTTACAGTAATCTACTACTGAACTTAATTTGCTGTAACAGAGGAACGTCCATGACCGAAGATATCCCCCTTGAAATCACTTCGAGCGACATGGCCAATCTGCCCATATTCATCGCCGTCCTTATCGTGGCCACCGTCGTCGTGCGCGTGTATTTTTCAATCAAACACAATGAAAAGCCGCCCATTGCCCGCGTCTTTTGGTGCGCGACGCTCCTCATCCCGCTCGGCATGGTAGCTGCATGGATTACGAATCAATTGCTCGTAAATGAGGACAATTCCCTATGGGTCCTTTCTTATTCGGCGCTCGGTGCTGCCGCCGTCATACTTCTTGTCGAGCCCTTGGTTTCGGGACTTATCGACCAAACCGATCTTGCGACGGGAACGGTTGCCTGTATTTGCCGTGACATCCTTGTCATCGCCGCTGTTTCAGCGCTCTCGTTCGTTTCACTCGAAATTGCCTGTAACGAAACGTTCTATCGCATTCCCGCCAACTCATTCGGGTTTTCCGTCGGGCTGCTCGCGACGGTTCTGCTCTCCCTTTATTTGCTGGGACAGCGTCATGGAGGCGTCATGGCCCTCGTGCCCGTCGCCTGTTGCATCCTTGGCATTGCCGAGCACTTCGTCATAACGTTTAAAGGCGAAGCCATCCTGCCAAGCGATATCTTGGCCCTCGGCACCGCAATGGAAGTGAGCGAGGGATACGAGTTTACCTTTACCGCCGGAATCGTAACCTCTCTCGCCCTGCTGGAGATTTCCCTGGGGCTTCTTTCGCTTATCCGACCGCGAAAGCTCCGTACGCCCACCCATGTCTTCCCCGCAATCGCCGCTAACCTCTGCGCTTTTCTGCTAGTGACCGTTGTGGAGCTCTCGGGCTTTTCCAGCATCGACTTGGAGCAGGCGCTGGATTTTGGATTTGACCGTTGGCAGCCCATCACCACATATACGTCTCAGGGTTTTATCACTTCGTTCACCGAAATGGCCAACGAGTTGCCCATTGAGAAGCCCGAAGGCTATACGCCCGATGAGGCGCAGAGCATCGAGCAGGAGCTCGCCGCCGCCTACGACAGCACGTATGGCTCGAGCGAGCAGCGCGCGGCTGCCGTTGCCCAGTTCAATGAAATCAAGCCGACGATTGTTGCCGTCATGAACGAGAGTTTTAGCGACCTTTCGTGCTTTGAGCAGCTCCAGGCGGCCGGGTACACCGGCCCCGCATTCTACAACTCGCTTCCCGACACACTTGTTCGCGGCACCATGCTCGCTTCGGTCACCGGTGGCGGAACGGCAAACTCCGAATTCGAATTTTTGACCGGAGCGACAACGGCCTTTGTCGGATTAGGCAAGATCCCCTATCAGCTGTATCAGATGAATGGCGTCAACAGCCTGGCAAAGGACCTTAAAGAGCTTGGGTATACCGCTACCGCTATGCACCCGCAAAACCCCGTCAACTACCATCGAGATAAGATCTATCAGCAGCTGGGCTTTGGAGACTTTCTTTCAATCGGCGATTTCGAAGGTGCGCCCTGTTACCATGCCGGCGTATGCGACTACGCCACCTACGACAAGATACTCGACCTGCTTAGAACCGACGAAGCGCCGCAGTTCATCTTTGACGTCACGATGCAAAATCACGGCGGCTACGACTATGGCACCGTTCCCGCCGAAGAGCTGACAAACTATTGGGTCGAGGGAGCCAGCGAGGGCGCCAATAGCGCGCTCAACACCTATCTTACCTGCATCAACGCGTCCGACCGGGACCTCGAGTATTTTATCAACGAGCTCCGCAATATCAGCAGACCGGTTGTCCTTGTCTTTTTTGGCGACCATCAGCCGAGCGCCGCAACGACTCTCAACGATGAGCTGTACCCTCAGGAAGATACGGCAAGCCACGCTTTCCGTATCTATCAGTCGACCTATTTCGTCTGGGCTAACTATGAAATCGCCGGCAATACCGAGCTCAACGTCTACGACACCGTCGGGGCAAACGAGATTGCAGCCATTACCCTTAATAAGATCGGCGCCCCGCTCACCGACTATCAAAAGGCCCTGCTTGCAACAAGGTCAGATGTGCCCACCATCAATGTCGCCGGCTACCTTGGTGCCGACGGGCTGCGCTACGACTTGGAATCTGAAGACAGCCCATACGCCTCGACGATCGACAAGCTGCAGCGCATGCAATACCTCGAGTTTGCCAGCAAAGTTCAGTAAGCCCGCCCATTCGCTTGGACCCATCGTATTGCAAGCACGCTCGGCCCAAATGCATCGCAAATGACTCCCGCTCGCAAACGAGGGTACAATGACGCTCGTGTCACATCACGGGGCCCCGGCCCCAACATATACAAAGGAGTCATACATGGGTTGCGAGCACGCACAGGCCGCCGGCGGACAAACGTCGCCGTCGCAATTTGAGGAGAACACGCTGTCCGAGGTCAAACGCGTCATCGCCGTGCTTTCCGGCAAGGGCGGTGTCGGCAAGTCGTTTGTCACCGGTGCCATCGCCACCGAGCTTGCCCGTCACGGCCACAAGGTCGGCGTCCTCGATGCCGACATCACCGGTCCCTCCATCCCCAAGATGTTCGGTATGAGCGGACGCCACGTCCATGCCCTTGGCAACCTTATGCTGCCCGAAATCTCCGAGCACGGCGTCAAGGTCATGAGCTCCAACCTGCTGCTCCAAAACGAGACCGACCCCGTCCTTTGGCGCGGTCCGGTCATCGCAGGCGCCATTAGGCAGTTCTGGAGCGAGACCTCGTGGGGCCCCATCGACTACCTGCTGGTCGACATGCCTCCGGGAACAGGCGACGTCGCGCTCACCGTCTTCCAGTCGCTGCCCGTCGACGGCATCGTCATCGTCACGAGCCCGCAGGATCTGGTCTCGATGATCGTCGCCAAGGCGGTCAACATGGCCGAGAAGATGAACGTCCCCATTCTGGGCATTGTCGAGAACATGAGCTATATTGAGTGCCCCGACTGCGGCAAGAAGATTGAGGTCTTTGGCAAGAGCAAGCTCCCCGAGGTCGCAGATCGCTATAACTTCGACATCTTGGGCCAGCTTCCCATTAATCCGGCACTCGCCGAGGCCTGCGATAAGGGCGAGGTCGAGACCGCGCTGCCCGATGACATGTTGCCCAAGGCAGTCTCTGCCGTCGAGGCCATTACCCCGCACGAGACCGACGAGGCCTAAGTGAACGCGAGCGCCTTCTATGACGTCCTGGTAATCGGCGGCGGGGCTTCAGGCCTCGCCGCTGCCATTACGGCCGCACGCGCTGGCAAAAGCGTCTGCATCGTTGAGCGCGATGTCGCCTGTGGCCTTAAGCTCCTTGCGACCGGTAACGGCCGCTGCAACCTCTCCAACGAATCGATTGATCCTCAGCGGTATAACCACCCCGCATTCGTCGAATCCGTCATGGGCCCCCAGCCCGAACAAGAGCTTATGGGTTTCTTCTCCTCGCTGGGTATCATGACAACCTCCGAGGAAGGCCGGCTGTACCCGCGCTCCCTTCGCGCTGAATCGGTGCGCGACGCGCTTCTCAACGTTTGCGACCGCCTAGGTATCACCTTAATCTGCGGAGCCAACGTTGCCTCGGCGCACAAAGCTTCCGAAGGCTGGGCACTCCAAATAGACCGTCCAGCGCGGGTGCTCAAGGCAAAAAAGCACGACGACCGAAAATCGGAGCTCCGCTCGCTTCGGAAAGCGCTCGCCGATGTCCCTCGCAAGAACGAGGCCCTGCAGGCACATGCCGTAATTATCGCCACGGGCGGCAACCCCACCGGTATCGCCGATACGTTTCGCCTCCCCCTCACTTCGCTGCGCCCCATCCTCTGCCCCGTATCGGCAACGGTCGTCGGCGATCGGACGGCACTCAAGACGTTGGATGGCCTGCGCGTCCGCGCCCGCTTGACGCTCGCCCGCAATCATAATGAGCTCTGGCACGAAGACGGTGAAGTCCTGTTTCGAGCCTTCGGCATCTCGGGCGTCGCTGTCTTCAACCTCTCCCGTCGTATCCAGCGCGGCGATACGATCCTACTCGACGTTTTCCCCGACCTCTCCAAAGGCAAGCTGCTCGATATGCTCAACCGACGCGTTGAGCTGCTCGGCGGCTTTTCGCCCCGCGATCCCCGTTGGCTCGACGGCATGCTCGCCCCGCAACTCTCCCGCGTCGTCTGCACGGCGTTCGAGCAGTGCCATCCAGGCTCCAACGATGTCATCCACCTGGTCTCGGTCCTCAAGCACTTTAAGTTGCTCGTCGAGGGAACAGCCGAGGAGCGCTCGGCGCAGGTCACGCGTGGTGGCGTATCTGTCGAGAGCATCTCAACACCCAGTCTACGCGCGTGCAGCGTTGTCGACGCCCCGCTTTACGTCTGCGGCGAAGCGCTCGACATCGACGCCGATTGCGGAGGCTTTAACCTTGCGTGGGCCTGGCTCTCGGGCACTCGCGCTGCAAGCAGCCTGTAGCCGCTCAGTCTATAATCAAAAACGCATTCGGGCCGTCTGGAATACCGGACGGCCTCTTTCTTGCCTCTAAGGAGACCTCGATGATCGAAATCACCCAAGTCAACGCGTCGCTCGATGAAGCCGGCGATGAAAATGCCTGTCTCATTGTTGGCAAGCGAGTCGCCAAGCGCGTCCTACGTTGCAAGGACTCCGAGATCAAGTCCATCGAGCTCCACCGCAAGTCAATCGACGCTCGCAAAAAACGAGACGTCCATTTTATCCTGAGCTTTCGTGTTGAGCTGACTAGTCCCCACCTCGAGCAAGAAGCGGTCGACAGCGTTGCCGAGCGTGACCGCTCGCGCGTACGCGCGATAGAAGACGATGAGCCTTCATTCCCCTCCCCCGTCTCCGACGCACCTCAAGAACGCCCTGTCGTTGTCGGCGCCGGATGCGCCGGCCTTTTCGCTGCGCTCACGCTCGCCGAAGCAGGTCTTAAGCCCTTGCTTATCGAGCGCGGCGACCCGGCATTTCGCCGCTCGCAGGCGATCGACCTCTTTCTAAAGGAGCGCATCCTCGACCCCGAGAGCAATATTCAGTTTGGTCTGGGCGGCGCGGGGACCTTCTCGGACGGCAAGCTCAATACGGGAACAAAAAATCCCGCCCATCGCCTTATCCTCGAAACCTTCGTCGAGGCGGGTGCGCCCCGCGATATTCTGTGGGATGCCAAGCCGCACATTGGCTCCGACATCCTTCCCACGGTTGTCACCGCTATATCCCAGCGCATCGAGCAGCTCGGAGGTGTCGTCCGTTATCGAACGAAGCTCGTCGACATTCGCATCGACGTGTCTGGCGCCATCACCGGCATTGATGTCCAATCGTCCCAAGACGCCGCTTACGAGTCAATCGAGACAAAGCACCTCATCCTCGCCTGCGGGCATTCTGCTCGCGATATTTTTGAGCTCCTTAAGGACCACAACGTGGCCCTCGCACAAAAGACCTTTGCCATGGGCGTTCGCATCGAGCATCCGCAACGCGACATCGACAGAGCCCAATATGGAGCCTCGGCGGGACATCCAGCGCTCGGGGCAGCCCCCTACAAGCTCGTCGCCCATCTTCCCAACGGCCGCAGCGTGTTCTCGTTTTGCATGTGCCCCGGCGGACAGGTTGTTGCCGCCTCTTCAGAACCGTGCCATCTGTGCGTCAACGGGGCCAGTCTCAATGCCCGCGACGGACGCAACGCAAATGCCGCCCTGCTCGTTAACGTCACGCCTGAGGACCTTCCCAACGATGACCCGCTCGCCGGCATCGAGCTCCAGCGTGCCTGCGAGGCGGCCGCCTATCGCCTGGGCGGTTCCAACTGGAACGCACCGGCACAACTCGTCGGAGATTTCCTCGCAGGACGCGCCAGCAAGGCGCCCGGAAAGGTAAAGCCCACCTATCCGCTCGGTGTGACCTGGACGGCAATTGACGAAGCCCTACCGCAGCATATCGTCGAGTCGCTCCGCCTGGGACTTCCCCTACTCGGAAAAAAGCTACGAGGCTACGACCGTCCCGATGCCGTTCTTACCGGCGTGGAGACTCGTTCGAGCTCACCGGTCACTGTCACCCGAGACCGAACGTGCCATGCCGTGTCGACCCCGGGCCTCTACCCTTGTGGTGAGGGAGCTGGATATGCCGGCGGCATCATGAGCGCGGCCACCGACGGCATCCGTTGTGCTGAAGCCCTGATCGCAGACCTCTAACGCACAAATTCCAGCGCGCAAAAGACATAGGCCCCGAGCTCCACAGGGAACTCGGGGCCTGTTCGCGGCTATTTCTTAAACCGTGCACCCTGGCGTTTTCTGCCCGATGCGAACGTGGAACCCTTGCGGGCCTGCGAGCGTAAGCGCTCGATCGTCTCGTCCTCAGACGCACCCTCGAGCATCGCCCGAATCTGAACGACAACATCGCGCAGGCGCGCCGCCTCCTCAAAGTCCATAGCGGCAGAAGCGTTACGCATATCCTCTTCCATGGTTTCGACGATCCGCACAAGCTCGTCATGCGGCAGTTCTTCCAACTGCTCCGCAAGTGTCTGCTCGGGCGCCACCGTTTCCGGCACACCGCCCTCGCCCGACTCATCGGGCGTATAGAATGCGCCATGGCCAAGAGAGTCGCCCTTCGAGCGTCCCTTGGAGCCCACAGTTTTTTCGGCCTCGGCAATAAAACTTGAGATGTCGTTGATGGCCTTGCGCACTGTCTTGGGCACAATGCCATGTTCTTCGTTATATGCCATCTGAATCTCGCGACGGCGCTGCGTCTCCTCGATGGCCTCTTTCATCGAATCGGTCACAACGTCTGCATACATGATGACTTCGCCATCGGCGTTACGGGCCGCACGGCCAATCGTCTGAATCAGCGAACGGCGGTTGCGCAAGAAGCCTTCCTTATCGGCATCGAGAATTGCCACCAGTGAGACCTCGGGAAGATCCAAGCCCTCGCGGAGCAGGTTGATGCCAACGAGAACATCGATCTTGCCCTCGCGCAGCGTTCGCAGGATCTCGACACGGTCCATTGTCGCCGTATCAGAGTGCATGTAATTGACCTTAATGCCCGCATCAAGTAGATGGTCGGTCAGGTCCTCGGCCATGCGTTTGGTCAACGTGGTCACCAGCACGCGCTCCTTGCGGGCAACGCGCTCGCGAATCTCGTCCTCAAGATCGTCAATCTGACCGCGAACTGGACGCACGTCAATCTTGGGGTCGAGCAGGCCGGTCGGACGAATAATCTGCTCCACGTCGTTTTGGCTCACCCGCAGCTCGTAGTCGCCCGGCGTGGCCGAAACATAGATAAACTGGGGGATCCTTGCCTCAAACTCATCGAAACGAAGCGGGCGGTTATCGAGCGCCGAGGGCAGGCGAAAACCGTGTTCCACCAGCGTCACCTTACGCGAGCGGTCACCTTCGTGCATGCCGCGAATCTGCGGCACCGTCACATGGCTCTCATCGATGATGCAGAGCATATCCTTGGGAAAGTAATCGATTAGGGTAAACGGCGGCTCACCCGGCTTGCGACCGTCCAGATGACGCGAGTAGTTCTCGATGCCGTTGCAAAAGCCCATCGTCTCGAGCATCTCAAGATCATAATCGGTGCGCTGTTGCAGACGCTGCGCCTCGAGCAACTTGTCGGTCGCCTTGAGCTCCGCCACGCGCTTCTCGCACTCTTCGCTGATCGATTTCAGAGCCGCCTTGACCTTCGGCTTCTCGGTCACATAGTGTGATGCCGGCCATACGGGGATGGCCTCGTACTCACGAAGCATCTCACCGGTGACCTCATCGATCTCGGCAATCAGCTCGACCTCGTCGCCAAAGAACTCAAACCGCAACGGATGCTCAGCATAAGGCGGATACACGTCGACAACATCGCCGCGCACGCGGAACGTGCCACGCGCCAGGTCATAGTCATTGCGATCATATTGAATGTCGATAAGCGCATGGATAAAGTCATCGCGCTCGAGCGGCACCTTCTTGTCGACGTTTGGAGCCAGACCCGCATAGTCCTCAGGAGAGCCAATGCCATAGATACACGAGACCGATGCGACAACGATCACATCACGTCGAGAGAGCAGTGACGCGGTCGCCTGATGGCGCAGCATCTCGACCTCTTCGTTAATCGAGGAGTCTTTCTCGATATATGTATCGCTTTGCGGCACATACGCCTCGGGCTGATAGTAGTCGTAGTACGAGACGAAGTAGACCACAGCGTTGTTGGGAAAGAACTCTTTGAGCTCGCTCGCAAGCTGAGCAGCGAGCGTTTTATTGGGGGCCATGACCAGCGTCGGCTTTCCCAGGGCCTCAATAGTCTTTGCCATCGTGAAGGTCTTGCCCGAACCAGTCACGCCCAGCAAAACCTGATAGCGGTCTCCGTCCCTCACGCCCCGCACAAGTGACTCAATGGCCTTAGGCTGGGAACCAGCGGGCTCGTATGGAGACACGACCTTAAACGGCACATCAGCGCCCTCAACGCCAAAGCGCTTAAGTTCACCACCAACGCGTTCTACTTCAAATTCCGCCATGGATACTCCTAACTCGTACATCTGCAGTATACGCAGGCGGTGGGCTTAGTCCTATACGAACCGATCGGGATAGAGAGTCTTATATCGAACCCAGGCATTATTGACGCGAATCAGATAAGCCTGAGTTTCAGGGAAGGTAATCGCATTATGGAGTGACGTGTTCTGCTGCGCCCATCCGTCGACATTGCCCATACCGGCGTTATAGGCGGCGATGGCACTATCCGTCGACCCGTTGAAATAGGCGAGAAGATACGAGAGGTATGCGCAGCCAAACTCGATATTCGTAGCCGGATCGTTAAGATTGTCGACCGAATACTCCCCTCCGTCGACAAGGCCCTTGGCGATCATGTCCTGGGCAGTCTCGGGCATCAGCTGCATCAATCCCTGAGCACCCTGATTCGACTCGGCCTCGGGATCCCAATTCGATTCCGACTTAATGACAGCGCACACCAGATACGGATCCAGATTATGCGAAATACTGGATTGCTTTACATACGCCTCGTAGTCAATCGGATACAGCGGCTTAAAGAAAGCGGCAGGAGCACACGAGTAGACGAGCGAAATAAGGCCGAAGACGAACACAACGGCAAGTGGCGCCACGCGATACCACGTAAAGAAACGTGCCTTAGGCATCGGCCTCCTCCTTATCCGGAGTATCTATAAACCCGTGGCATGCAAGCCATGAGTCAAGCTGCTCAAAGAGCGAATTATCGGCTGCCGAATTATCAATCACCGTTGTAGCGAGATTGCACAGCGCAGACTCATCGGGCTGGCAAGCAGAACGGGCATCGAAATCAGATGGCTCCATGCCACGTTGAATAGCGCGCTCGCGACGAACTGACAAAGGGGCGCTAATGACCAGAATTTCATCAGCCAAGCCAAATGCATCCTCAAAACCAGTCGGAGCTGAAACCTCGACCACCGCAAAGGGATAACGGGGAGATGAAACCGTACAACAAACCGGATCGAGAATCCTAAGCGAAAGCTGTTCAATCAGAACGGGATGCACGATGCCATTGAGCCGTGCGACCGAATCAGGAGAAGCGAAAGCTCGAGAAGCGAGGATACTGCGGCGAATGCCGCCTTCCTCATCCAAAATGTCCCAACCGAATTCATCCGCGAGAGCATTGACGATATCAGAGCCCGGCACATACAGCGATTTTGCAAGCTCATCCAGATCGATAAGCATAGCGCCACGAGATTCGAAATAGCGGCAGGCAGTCGACTTACCCGAAGCAATATTGCCCAAGACAAATACGGTAAACATCAAGCCCTCCCTAACGCCAATGCGAGTAATTATCGCTCAAATAAACTAGATGGACTCAAAAAACAGCCAAACAGTAAGAGCGCATACGGGGAAGCTAGGTCCCAAAGCACAACATGTATATAACGCAAAAAGGGGGAGGCCGCGAGGCCTCCCCCTTCTAAGTTCAAGCGTACGGCTCGGTGCCGTCCACCGGTCAGCGGCGCCCTGGCCTCCCACGGGCTGACCCCGCAGTACTCTCGGCG
>JAGZYM010000025.1:0-23865 GCA_018377855.1 Collinsella sp.
CTGCTCGCAGACCTCGTCCACGGCAGCCTCAATCTGAGGACGGAGAGCGAGGGCATCGCTCACAACCTTCTCGTAACGAGGCTCATCGAAATTGAACATCCCTTACTCCTAACTCACTTAGATGAACCCTTCATTCATCCCATAACGTTATAATACTTTATATAACTAACTATGCAAGTATTATTTTGCTTCTGTTCTTTCCTCAAGCCCCTTAAAACAACAATCGGCGTTGTTGGACACAGCGCTCAAGTTCATTGAACGATTCAATGTGCATCGTCTCTGGTTAAATGACGTCTTATGCAAATACCTTTAATCCGCTTGAGGCCGACGAATCTTTTGACTGCCCGCAGAAGCTTTCCCGGAATTCCCTATGGATAGACGCACCGGCAATCGCTTCGTTATCTGGCTTATTGCGCATTGCCGGGGCGTCTGGGAGAAAGCACAATCTACCGCGTGGTCAACTAGCGTTTCATCGGAATCGACCGCATCCGCGCCAAATACTAAATCGCAATCGTTGAAACTCGTCCGATCATATGGCGGCAATTTCTCGCCATAAAAATGCGCACGAAATAAGGGGCAGCTGTTTGCAACTTGCTTTATTCGTAAATGTTTTTACTGAAAAAACAATCACCAACCAAACAGCACTATTAACAGCACTATTAATTGTTTGGCTCTTTGCTGTACAGCCATCTTTCGTATACGTCTCTCGTCTATCTCTCATCTCACGGTTGGAGACGAAAGGTGTGCGGGAGTGGATAATTGGACGACATTTGGGCCTGCGACGGATTATTTCGTCCGAAAATCCACGCTCATTTGGCGGGACACGCGGGGCCTATGCCCAATCCGCTGGCATCGTCTTCAGTTCGCCGCAGAGCCGCGGCCCCATATGGGTATACTCTCGAGGATTCGACTCGATTCGCCCCCGCTGGGGCGTCAAAGGAGACTGCATATGCCCACCACCTCAACCGACCCGCGCGCCGCTGCCGCCGCACTGCTGGCGCCCGGTACCACCTGCCACGGCTTTGCCGTCGAGCGCTGCGAAACCGTGCCCGAGCTCGACTCGGACGCCTACGTGCTGCGCCACACCGCCTCGGGCGCTCGCCTTCTGTACCTGGCATGCGACGACGAGAACAAGGCCTTTGCCATTGGCTTTAAGACGCCGCCGGCCGATTCCACCGGCGTGTTCCATATTCTTGAGCACTCGGTGCTGTGCGGATCGGCCAAGTTCCCCGTCAAGGAGCCGTTCGTGGACCTGATCAAGAGCTCCATGCAGACGTTCCTCAACGCCATGACCTACCCCGACAAGACCATCTACCCCGTTGCCACCACCAACGAGCAGGATCTGTACAACCTGATGGACGTGTACCTGGACGCAGTGTTCAACCCGGCCATCTACACCAAGCCCACCATTTTTGAGCAGGAGGGCTGGCACTACGAGCTGGACCTGCCGCAGGGCGTCGAGGGCGAGGGCGGCGACAACTCCGCGAGCCTGCGCGAGGGCACGCTGCGTTATAACGGCGTGGTGTTCAACGAGATGAAGGGCGCGCTGTCCGACCCCATGAGCGTGCTGGACGATGCTGTTAACGCCGCGCTCTATCCTGACACCGCCTATGCGCACGAGAGCGGCGGCGACCCGCGCGCGATCCCCGCGCTCACCTACGAGCAGTTCCTGGATACGCACGCGCGCCACTACAATCCTTCCAACTCTTATATAACGCTCTACGGCGACCTAGATGTGGACCGCGCGCTGGCGTTTTTGGACGAGCGCTATCTGTCGCAGTCGAGTGCCGCGAGCCGCCGCATGGACGCTGCCGTTGCCGCCGGCGAGGACCCGTCCGCGCTGGCGCCCAATCCGCTGGACGTGCAGGCGCCTGTGACCTGCGAGTATAAGCGCGTCGAGATGGCCACTACGCCCGAGAACGCCCTGGCGGGCCTGGGTCTTGTGCTGGGCAGCGCGCTCGACCGTAAGCGCACGATCGCGGCGGACATCCTGTTCGAGGCACTGCTGGGCTCCAACGAAGCACCGGTTAAGAAGGCCATTCTGGCGGCGGGTCTGGGCGGCAACGTGGTGAGCTACACCGCGGCCGAGAGCCTGCAGCCCTACGAGCTCATCATGCTGCAAAACGCGCAGCCCGGCGTGGCGCGCGAGCTGCGTCGCGTGTTCCAGGACGCCTGCCACGACTTGTGCGAGCACGGCGTTCCGCGCGAGCGCCTGGAGGCCATCATCAGCAGCAACGAATACGACCTGCGCCAGCGCGACTACGGTATCGCCGACGGCGTGGCCATTGCGTGCGACGCGCTGAGCACGTGGCTCTACGATGACGACGCTGCGACGCTGGCGCTCAAGTACGGCCCGGTGTACGAGGAGCTGCGCGGCGAGCTGGACGGCAGCTACTTTGAGGACCTGCTGCGCGAGCTGGTGCTGGAGAACGACCACATGGCGCTGGTCGAGCTGGTTCCGGTAGACGCTGCCGAGGGTGCAGAGGGCGCCGAAGCCGCCGAGCTAGCTGCCAAGCGCGACGCCATGACCGATGCCGAGCTGGCCGACGTGGTCGAACGCACGGCCGCGCTGCGTGCCGCGCAGGAGGCGGAGGACACACCCGAGGCCAAGGCCACGCTGCCGCGCCTGCGCGTGTCCGACATTGGCGAGGCGCGCCCCGAGCCGCCGCTGGTCGTAGACACGACCGCGCCCATCCCCTGCCTGCGCCATGGCATCCCCACCAACCGTTTGGCCTACGCCATGCAGTATTTCGACCTGAGCTGCGTCGCGTTTGAGGACCTGCCCTATGTGACGCTGCTCTGTCGTCTGCTCAAACAGCTGCCCACGAGCGAGCACTCGGCCGAGGAGCTCGACAACCTGCTCGCCGGCAAGCTGGGCTTTTTGAGCTTTACGACCGAGGTCATGACCCAGCCCGACGTGGACGGCGTGCGCCCCTACCTGCTGGTGAGCGCCGGCGCCCTGTCCGAGAAGATCGATGCGCTGGCAAGCCTGCCGCGCGAGGTGTGGTCGAGCACGCTTTTGCTCGATGCCGACGCCGACCGCGTGCGCGACGTTCTCACGCAGATTCGCATTGGGCTTGAGCAAAGCTTTATCAACAACGGACACTCGGCGGCGCTCGGTCGCGCGATGAGCTACAGCTCGCCTTCGGCCGTGGTACGCGAGCAGCTTTCGGGCGTAGACTTCTACCTGTTCCTGCGCGATCTGCTCGAGCACTTTGACGAGCGACTGGACGACCTGCGCGCCAAGCTTGCCGAGCTGGCAGACCGCATCTTTGTGGCCGATGGCTGCCTGGCGAGCTTTACCGGCAGCGATGAGGACTTTAACGCGTACTGGGACGCCGCGGGCGACCTGGGGCTTGGCGCGGGCGACGGCGCTGGCAGCGGCACGCTCGTGGTGCCGGAGCCGCGCGACCGTCACGAGGCGTTCGTCATCCCCAGCGACATCTGCTTTGCTGCGCGCGCCTGCGACCCGCGCCGTCTGGGCATTGACGTGACAGGCGCCTGGGCCGTGGCTGCCAACGCGCTCTCCTACGACTACCTGTGGAACGAGATCCGCGTGAAGGGCGGTGCGTACGGCTGCGGATTCCGCGCTGCCGGCGAGCGCCAGACGGCGTTCTACACCTACCGCGACCCGGCGGTCGATCCTTCGATTGAGCGCGTGGAACGCGCGGGCGCCTGGCTCGGCAGCTTTGAGCCCGACGAGGCCGCCTTCGAGGGCTTTATCGTGAGCTGCGTGAGCGGCATGGACGCGCCGGTGAAGCCGTACGCGCTCACCAAGCGCCGCAACACGACCTACCTGGCTGGGCTCGATCCGCACGCGCGCGAGGAGCGTCGCGCCCAGATGCTCGCGGCCACACCCGCTGAGCTGCGCTCGCTCGGCGCCGACGTGACGCGCATCGCAGCCGCGTCGCCCACCTGCGTCTTTGGCGGACGCGACGTCATCGCCAAGAGCAATGCCGGCTTTAACGTCGTCGACCTGCTGGGCTAACGCACAAAGGTAGATTTTTGGGACATGCCTGAAAATCTACCTTTTCTTTTGCCGCCGCTTGGGCGGGGCAGCTTAGCCCGTCCCACAAGTTTTGTCTCGATCTGTAACATCTAGGCGGCAATATCGGCTCCAGATGTTACAGATCAAGACGTTTCCGAATGGCGCCGGCTCTTTGTCTCGATCTGTAACAGCTAGGCCCATTTTTGCCGAGTTACTGTTACAGATCGAGACAAACCGGCGCAGACACCCGCCCTTCAGCAAAAACCACCCAAAGGCGTCTGTCCCTTTGGGTGGTTTGCGAGTGGGCTGCTACTTGATAAACGGGTTCAGCCTGGCCGCCAGCGGATCGAGCTCGTACATGGTTGCAAAGCATTCGCGACCATAGTCGGAGTCATTGCTCCAGCTACCCTGGTCGACGTCGTACTCTGCATCCAGACGAATCCACTCCTCCGGCTTGTTCTTCTCGTGCTTGCTGCAGAAGTAGCGCTGGTACTCGACCTCGTGCTCAAACTCAAACTCGGCATCCGAACCGCGCCCGGCATACTCGTCGACCGACGTCAGATTGCCGTGGTCGTCGTAGTAAAACTCCGCATAGCCGCCGCGCTCGGAATCGATCCTGTCGAGCTTTCCGTCGCTGTACGAATAATCCACCGCTGCGTACGAGTTCAGCGAGCCGTAGTCGTTGCCGTGCGAGTCATATGCCACAGGCGAGATACGCGAAATGTTGCCGTCCTTGTCATACTCGTAGCCCGCGGTAATCGTCCACGTAGTTCCCACCGTGTCGCCCTGGCAGTCCAGCGTAAAGGACGTCACACGATCCTTGTCGTATCCGTACGAATACACGACCGTCCGAGGATTGGCCGGGCTGGTATCGGTGTTGGTCACCATGTTGCCGTCCTGATAAATATACGTGCTCGCGCTCTCACCGTAACCCGCACGGGTCGTCTTATTGATCAGGTTTCCGTCCGCGTCGTAGGTAAACGTCGTGGTGCTCGACGAATCGCTCATGTCGGCATCGCAGTCGATGCGCGTGACGTTACCGTCGGCGTCGTACGTAAACGTGTTGACGTTCTCGTAACCGCCCGCCAGGTCTTCCTCAATCTCCGAAATGCGATGCGACTCATCGTGCTCGACGCTGTAACTTACGCCGCCACCTTGCTTGACGGCAGACGTGAAGCCCGTGACGTAACCGTTCTCGTCACGCTCGATCTCGTAGATATCGCCGTACTGGTCCGATTTATCGGTGCCTTCGTAGGACACCGGCAGCCACAGCTCGTCAAGCTGCGTGTCCTTAATGCCGCTAACCTTCGTATCCTGCGGCAGTTCCAACGAGGCGAGCTTCTTTTTGCCCGAAAGATCGACGCTTTTAAGGTTTTCGGCATTTTTGAGGTCGAGCTTCTCGATGTTGTCGCAACCGTCCAGGTTAACGACGGTGACGTTACTCGCCGAGTTAAGCTCGACGGTCTTAAGGTCGCCGCAGCCCGAAAGGTCCAGGTTGACGAGTTTGTCGTCGCCGGACTCCACTGTAACGATATTGGGGAATGTCTTGCCCAGGCCCTGCGTCGACGCGATGCCGTCCAGCTCGACCGACGTCACCGCCTTGGCTTCGTCACGTGAGATGCGGCCGTCACCGTTAGTGTCGTACTTGGTCGAGACAAGTGCACGCATGCCGCTGTCGGGAAAGGTTTTCTCGTCGATGGGCGTGGTCGCGACCTGGGTGAAGTAGAACAGCGCGCCACCGCCGATGCCCGCCGCCACGACAAGTACCGCGGCAAGGGCGATGAGGGGCTTCTTGGAACGCTTGCGCCGCGCGGGCTGCTGCGCGGGCACGTATTGCTGAGGAGCGGGCGCGGCAGGCTGGGGTTGCTGCGCAGCCGCAACCTGGTCGGGCGCTACGGGCGCGCCGCATACGGGGCATAAGAGGGCGTCGTTGACAAGCGGCGTGCCACACGAGCGACAAAACATGGCGGGCTCCTTTCGGTTTATTCCTTCCACCATGAAGGTAAACCCAAAAATGCAGCCCTTGTTGCGCAACATTCAGCCCAAACCATCGCAAAGGGGCGCAGTTCACAGGTGCCTTTGTGTTAGTTCGAACACTTGTTCTATACGTACACATGTTCTATAGTAGGGGTGCTTGCATCGGACTTAAATTGCAACTAGGATATAGTTGCAGAATGTGAGGCGGGATGACGCGGACCGATAAACTCATCACCCAACTGCTTAGCTGCCCTTCGACGTATCGGTATACCGATTTTTTAAAAGTCATGGCTTCATATGGCTTTGAAATGGATAACAAAGGCAAGACATCCGGATCGCGCGTTCGCTTCTACAGGCCGTCAGATGGCAGGATGTTCGTAATGCACGCGCCACATCCATCTGACGAATTGACAGCGGGGACCATTCGAAACATCGTTCGATTTCTGCAAGATGTCGGAGGTAGTCATGAGTAACGTTTTGGCATACAAGGGTTATTTCGCCCCAGTCGAGTTCGATGCCGAACAGCATGTGCTAACAGGTATGGTCACCGGCATTAGGGATGCAATCGTATTTGAGGGCTCCACGGCTGAAGAAGTGGAGCAATGCTTCCACGACGCCGTTGACGATTACCTTGAGTTTTGCGCCGAGAAGGGCAAGGAACCCGAGCGGGCTTTTAAGGGCTCGTTCAATGTAAGAACGGGCTCTGAGCTCCACAAGCAAGCAGCGCTGGCAGCGGCAAAGAAGGGTGAGTCACTCAATAAGTTTGTGACTGAAGCAATCGCCGCGGCGTTATAGCATTAACGCATAGGCCCAAACAACCACAAAGGGCGCAGTTCACAGGCATATTTGCGGTGGCTTTACTGCCCATATCGCGTTTGCCCAGATAAAACCTGCCAAAATAAACCTGTCCCTTTTTGGTAGGTTTGGGAGATGAGGCTGGGATGGATAAGGCTGAGTTGCGGCGGGCGGTGATTGCTCGGCGCGATGCTCTTGATTTGGATGTGCGGGCGGCAAAGTCCGCTGTTGTATGCGCGCGGCTTGTTGAGCTGATGGAGTCCAGCGGCACTGCGGGCCAACGCACCGTTGCCGTCTATGCCGCCATGGGTTCCGAAGTCGACCCCGCCGCGTTTGCCGCTGCGGCCGCCAAACGTGGCTGGCGCGTGGCCTATCCGTGCATGTTCTCGGCAAGCGACGCCGCCGCATGCGGCCAGCGCATGTGCATGCGGGCAGTCTCTGCCGGTGATGCGTCCGAGGCCCCGTTTATCGCCCACCCTACGCGGGCCTTCGCAGCCACGGACATCGACAGCGACCACTTCCCCATCGTGCCCGCCGCCGAGCTCGACATGATTATCGTGCCGCTCGTGGCTTTCGACCGCACCGGCGCGCGCCTGGGCTACGGCGGAGGCTGCTACGACCGCTACCTGCCCATGCTCTCGCCCACATGTCAAATCGTCGGCATCGCCTTTGACGAGCAGCGTGTCGACCACGTTCCCACCGACGCCCACGATCTGCCGCTGCCCAACATCGTCAGCGCCTAGCCGCCGCTGTATCGCACCCGCAAGATGAGCGTGGAAAATCTCCCACTTTGAGCCCCCTTACGAGCCAAAAACGGGAGATTATCCATGCTCATTCAACAAGCGTCCGAAAATCCACGCTCGTCCGTCCGATTTTCCACGCTTGTGCAGCCAAACGCCCTGCAACTGCCTCAGCACGCACGCGGCACGCCGGCGACCTTGAGCTTGCGATCGAGTTTTGTCGGATCCCTTAGATCATCCCAGCACAAGCGCACGATTTTGCAGTTATCAAGCAGCGAAAGCCTCGACTCGCGCTGGCGCTCATCGAACTGCGCCTTCGCGAGCTTGCCCTCCTCCGCCGCCTTCTCGCTTTTAACGAATCCGTCGAACTCCCCGATAATCAGCCGGTCGCCCACGCGCCACAAGTAGTCGACGCGATACGGTCGTCCCGGCTCAACCGGGTCGAACAGCTCAACTTGCAGCTCCGGCGTCTGCCAGCCGCGCTCGATCATCAGGGCACGCGCCTTGGACTCGCCGCCGCTTTCCGACAGCCCATCGGCACATCGTGCAACCCTGCGCGCCGTCACAACGCCGCGACGATTCAGGCCAAGCTTGTCGACAGTCTCAACGAGATGCTCCTTCGACAAAAGTTGCTCATGGAGCGCCGAATCCGCGATGATCAGCCCCTCGACAAACGATGCATCGACCAAGCAATCCGTAATCGTTTGATCGATATCGGTTACGGCGATATCCATCTGGGTGGCTCGTGTTTGACGAGCATAGCGATGACGAATGACCTGAGAGCCCGGCGTCGTCGATTGGGCTGGCATCGCGGCGATATGGATGTGCGTCAAATTGGCATGCGAAACCGAAAGGCCATAGATAACAGCCGCCGTATAGGAGCAAAATGTCCAGTCGGGGTGCTTTTGCGCAAGCGCCCGCACCCGATGCAGATAACGCTGCCGAAACTTGAGCTCGGACCAGTATTCCGGACGCGCATACAGCCCCGGCATGACCGCTTCGAGACTTCCCGCCTCCGCCCGCCGCTCAATCTGCTTTGCCTCCGCCGCCGTGCGCGCGTACACGCAGCTCATCTGCTGTTCGCATGCTTTAATGTGGCTTGCAAGCCTTTGATTCGCCGTCATGTTTCCCATGTCGCCTCCCAAATCTTGGAACGGCGCAAACGTACCAGACGGTTTCATGCGAAGTCTGACCAAATACCGTCCAGGCGCTGACCAAATGCTTGACGGTTTTGGACGTTTTAGGCTGATGGCTTATATCTGCAGGCAGGGCGGTTGTCGAGGGGTCCCTGTCTCCACATTTTGAGGCCTTGGTCCATCGGATTATCAGAAAGAAAAACCCGTCGAGATTCAAGACTACGCCAAATGCGACTTTGCCTCTGCACGCACCGTCGCTTAGCCGAGCCATCGGCATCTACATGCCTAAAAAATGAGCGTGGATAATCTCCCGTTTTGAGCCTAGTTTCAAGCCAAAAGTGGGAGATTATCCACGCTCGATTTGTAAATGTCCGAAAATCCACGCTCGTCCGTCCGGATATCCACGCTCGTCACGCCGCCGGCACAGCAACAGCCGTAGCCTAGTGCTCCTCGCCGGCGCGGGCTAGATCGTAGGGCGTGGTCTGGTAGACGTAGTAGTTGAGCCAGTTGGTATAGAGCAACTGAGCCTGGCTGCGCCAGACGTTGCGCGGCTCGGCGGTGGGGTCGTCACCTGGGAAGTAATGCGCCGGCACCTGAGGGTTAAGGCCGCGCTTCACGTCGCGCTCGTACTCCAGACGCAGCGTGTCGGTATCGTACTCGGGATGGCCAAAGACAAAGAAGCGACGGCTGTCGGTCGATTTGACGATGTACAGGCCCACCTCATCGGACACAGCCACGACCTCAAGCTGCGGCTCGGCCTCCACGTCCTCGCGGCGCACATCGGTGTTGCGCGAATGCACGGCATAAAAGCGGTCGTCAAAACCACGGACCAGCGGGCTTTGCGGCTTCACCAGATGATGCTCGAACACGCCGCTCGCCTTTGCCGGCAGGTCGTGCTTCTGGATACCGTAGTGGTGATACAGGCCCGCCTGCGCGCCCCAACAAATGTGCAGCGTAGAGTGCACGTGCGTGGTGGACCAGTCCATGATCTGGCAGAGCTCGGGCCAGTAGTCGACCTCCTCGAACGGCATCTGCTCCACCGGCGCGCCCGTGATGATCAGGCCGTCGTAGTGGATATCGCGGATGTCGTCGAACGTGCGGTAGAACGTCTCCAGGTGGCCAGCGCTCACGTGCGTGGCCTCGTGCGTCTTGGTGCGCAGCAGGTCCACCTCCACCTGTAGCGGCGTGTTGGAGAGCTTGCGCATGATCTGCGTCTCGGTGGCGATCTTGGTGGGCATGAGGTTGAGGATGAGCACGCGCAGCGGGCGGATGTCTTGGTGCAGCGCGCGGTACTCGGTCATGACAAAGATGTTCTCGCTCTCGAGCTGCGCGGCGGCAGGGAGGGCGTCGGGGATGCGAATGGGCATGGATGCTCCTTACGAGTCAGTTGCAGCTATGGTACAACGAGCAGCCCTATCCGCGCGAGCACATCGCCCAGCGATGCCGTCAGCGGCCCAAATCACCCCAAAAGTAGAGATTAAGGCATGTCCCAAAAATCTGCGGCGCTTTAGCCTAGCAAAGTGACAGCAGGACGCTACAATGGTTCGACGCGAAAAACTCGGCCGAAAGGATACATATATGTACCAGATGCGTAAGATCGGTGTGGTCGGCCAGGGCCACGTAGGAGCACATGTCGCCAACAGCCTGCTTATGCAGGGCATTGCCGACGAGCTGTACCTGTGCGATATCAACGAGGCCAAGGTGACTTCCGAGGTCCAGGACCTGCGCGACTCCCTTTCGTTTGTGCCCTATAACACCAAGATCGTCAACTGCTACGACCACTACGAGGAGCTGGCCTGCTGCGACGTCATCGTCAACGCTGCCGGCAAGGTCGCGCTGGCCGCAGGCAACCGCGACGGCGAGCTGTTCTTTACCACCGACGCCGCCCGCTCCTTTGCCAAGCGCATCGTCGACGCCGGCTTCAACGGCATCTTCGTCTCCATCTCCAACCCCTGCGACGTCGTGTGCACCGAACTGTGGCACCTGACCGGCTACGATCCCAAGAAGATCATCGGCTCCGGCTGCGGTCTGGATTCCGCCCGCCTGCGCACCGAGATCTCCAAGAAGGTCGGCGTGAGCCCCAAGTCCATCGACGCCTACATGATCGGCGAGCACGGCTTTAGCCAGCTGGCCGCCTTTAAGGCCGCAACCATCGCCGGCAAGAGCCTCAACGAGCTTCAGGCCGAGAACCCCGACAAGTACGCCTTTGACCACATGGAGGTCGAGGAGCTTGCACGCAAGGGCGGCTATGTGACCTACCAGGGCAAGCAGTGCACCGAGTACGCCGTCGCCAACTCCGCCGCGCGCGTCTGCGCCGCCGTGCTGCACAACGAGCACGCCGTGCTTTCCGCCTCCACGCTCATGACCGGCCAGTATGGCGAGGAGGGCATCTTTACCTCCCTGCCGTGCGTAATCGGTGCCGAGGGCGTCGAGGAGGTCTACACGCTCGACCTGTCCGAGTATGAGCTCGAGGGCTTCCACAAGAGCTGCCAGCACATCCGCGACAACATCGCCCAGCTCGACTGGTGGGACGCCGAGGCCTACGACGCAAAGTAGGCCGCTGGCTGCCGCAACCTTGCGAATCGAAGCACGATACTAAGCGGGCCGCGCCGGAAATCCCCGGCGCGGCCCGCTTTTTTGCTCATGCAACACGTTTGCGAATCGAAGGTGAATACTTTTCCGCGATGTGAACGAGCAAAAACGGACCCCCGAAGCATCGACACTTTTCAGGCGTTTTTTCCTGCGGTTTCGTCGAGGTTTTCCTGCGGTTTTGCCGCAAAAAAGTGCGGATGCTTCGGGGGTCCAAAATAGGTCGTTCACTTCGCGGAAAAGTATTCACCTTCGTTTTTCGCGCAGACACGGATCCGGCCGCCGCAACGCAAAACGGGACCCGCGCGCAGCGCAGACCCCGTCATGAGAGGTTATTCCCGGTATATTAGTACTGCTCGATGCCCATGTAGCGACGAACCTCGGGGCTGTGGTCGAAGACCTTGCCGCGGGCGGCGCGCAGCTCGCAGCTCATGTTGTAGAAGAAGATCGGCTCCAGGAACGAACGCACGCTGGCAGGCACTTCGCCCACACCGTACTCGAGCGCATCGAGCACCATGACTGTATCGGTGTGCGTGTTAAGGAACGCAAGAGCGCGCTCCTCCATGGGGCGGCACTCGCCGGCGCCAAGCTGCACAAAGTAGAACACGCCGGGCTCGGTGGCTTCGAACGGGCCGTGGAAGTACTCGCCGGAGTGGATGTAGCAGCAGTGCTGCCACTGCATCTCCATGAGCGAGCAAATTGCCATGGCGTAGGTCTGGCTAAAGTTGGGTCCGGAGCCCAGGATATAGAAGAACTTGTGCTGCTGGCAGAGCTCGGCAAAGCGATCGCCCAGCTCGGCGTTGACCTTCTCGCGGGCAGCGGGCAGCAGGGCATCCATCTGCTTGAGGCCCTCGTACATGTCGGCGAGTGCCTCGTAGCCTTCCTGCTGGTCGAGCAGCTCGGCGGCGATCAGAGCGCCGATACCCTGAGGCACCTCGGCCTGCGGCACGCCTTCGCCCCACGGATAGACCCAGGTGGTCCACTTGCCGTTGTCGATCTTGGAGCCCTCGCAGTCGGTCATGGCGACGACCTCGGCGCCGGCAGCCAACGCCATCTCGCAGCCGTCGACGACCTCCTGCGTGTTGCCGCTGTGGCTGCATGCAATAACGAGAGACTTCTCGCCAAGGCTCTTGGGGGCCATCAGGCAAAACTCGCGTGCCGTGTAGACCGTCGAGGAAAACGTGGTGGCCTCGCGCTTGAGCAGCTCGTTGGCCGGCATCAGGTCGATCATCGAACCGCCACAAGCGATCCAAAAGACGTTCTCGATCTTGCCCTTGCGCTCGATGATTTCCTGAACCAGATCATGTGCGTTCATCCTGATGTTCCTCCTTGTGGGGCAGCTTTGAGCGACGGCAGCTCGTACCTGTTGTCGTTCTATGTTGTCCTATTTATAACACGTGTAGCAACGCCCGTGAAGTCATTTCACCAAAGTTGTTCTATGTTGTTCTATCTATGGACGTTAGATGTCGAACACGTAGCGCGAGCCCACGATCTTTTGGCGTCCGAGCAGCAGGGGCCGCTCGTCCTCGTCGGTAAAGTACGCCTCCATATAAAAGAGCGGCTCGCCGACCGGCACCTCCAGCAGTGAGGCTGCCTGAACATCGGCAAGCGCAATCTCCACGGTACAAGGGTCGGACTTGAGCGGCGCGCGGCCCGAATGCTCGGCAACGAGTGCAAAGATGGAATTGTCCGTGAGGTCCTTGTCGGCAAGCGTCTGCAGGTAGGGATGGTCGGCCAGCACAAAGGCGTTGTTCTCGAGCATGACGGGCACGCCGTCTGCCGTGCGCACGCGCTCGACAACGATGAGCTCGCAGCCGGGTTCCACCCCAAAAAACGCCGCGTCCTCGCGCGTCGCCGCAACCACCGTGCGCGACACCAGACGCGCACCCGGCACCATGTCGTTGGCAGCACAACCCTCAGTAAAGCTCTGGACGTCACCCTTCTGGCGAATCTTGCGCTTGAGCTTGGGAGCGCACACAAAGGTGCCCCTCCCCTGCTGGCGGTTGAGATACCCCGCACGCGACAGCTCCTCGATGGCGCGACGCACGGTGACGCGCCCCACGCCGTAGGACTTCGCGAGCTCCATCTCGGAAGGAATGCGCGAGCCGGCAGCGTACACGCCGCGCGCGATCTCGCCCTTTAGGTCGTCCATGACCTGCTGGTACAGCGGCACGGCGGACACGTCAGTACGGTCGGTCTTGCTATCGAAAGCCATCGTTACGCTCCATCCCGCGCATGCTCGGACTCAAACTCTTCAATCGCCGCCATAAACTGCTCGCCAAAGGCGTCGGCCTTTTTCTCGCCGATACCGTTGACCTGGATCAGCTCGTCGCGCGTCTGTGGACGCAGGCGGCACAGGCCGCGCAGGGCCTTGTCGGAAAAAACCATATACGGCGCCATCTCCAGCTCCGTCGAGATCTCCTTGCGGAGGGCGCGCAGACGCTCGAACAGCTCGGCGTCGTCGCCCACGCGCGGGCGCTGATCCAGCTCGGCCTCCTCGCGCAGCAGATCGACGGCGCGGCGGGCGCGGGCCGAGGCCTTGCGCTTGGACGCGCGACGCTTGACGGTAAAGGCAAACGCCTCATCCTCGACCTCAGTGGCACGCGGGCCCAGCCCCACGACCGGGTACTGCCCCTGCGAGGTGGCCAGGTAGCCGCGGCCGCACAGCTGGCCGATGATGTCCTTGATGCGCCCGACCGATTCGCTCGACAGCTCACCGTAGCCGCGGTCCTCGTCCAGATGCATCTGGCGAATGCGCTCGGTGTTGCCGCCGTGAAGCACATCGGCGATGAGCGACTTGCCAAAGCGCATGGGACGCGTGGCCACATAACGCACGGCGGCGCGGGCCATATCGGTGACGTCCTCGACCTCGAACTGCGTAAGGCAGTTGCTGCAGTTGCCGCAGCCCTCGGCGTCGTCTGCGGTGCCGCCCGCGGCGGCTGCCGCATGCTCGGCCGCGGCTTCGTCGCCAAAGTAGCGCAGCATGTATTCGCGCAGGCAGCCGGTGGTATTGCAGTAGCCCTCCATCTGGCTGAGCAGGCGATAACGGTTCTGGAGCGCCCACGCGCGCTGCTCGTCATCGAGCGCCTCGTCGGCAGCATCGCCGCGATCGATCAGAAAGCGGCGCATGCGAAAATCGTTACCGTTCCACAGCAAGTGGCAGCTGGCCGGGTCGCCATCGCGGCCAGCGCGGCCCGCCTCTTGGTAGTATGCCTCGATGCTCTCGGGCACGTTGTTGTGAATCACGTAGCGCACGTTGGGCTTGTCGATGCCCATGCCAAAGGCGTTGGTAGCAACCATCACCTGGATGTCGTCGTCGATAAAGGCACGCTGACTCTGGCGGCGGGCGTCGTTGCCCATGCCGGCATGGTAGCGGCCCACGCGAATGCCGCTGGGGCCCAGTGCCTCGGCAAGCTCCGCGGCCAGCGCGTCGACCGTCTTGCGGGTCGAGCAATACACGATGCCGCTCTCGCCCGAATGCGCGATCACGTAGTCGCGCACCCAGGCGGTCTTGGCCTTGTCGCCCATCTCCTCGCAGCCAAAGTAGAGGTTCTTGCGATCGAAGCCCGTCACCACCGTCGCGGGGTTTTGCAGGCCGAGCATCTGCTGAATGTCCGCACGCACGCGCTCGGTCGCCGTAGCGGTAAAGGCCGCCACGACGGGGCGCTGCGGCAGGGAATCGATGAACTCGCGAATCTGCAGGTAAGCGGGGCGGAAATCCTGGCCCCATTGGCTCACGCAGTGCGCCTCGTCAATGGCCACGAGCGGCACGCCAATGCCGCCGTCCGCTGCAGCCTCCTGCGCAAAGGCTAAAAAGCGCGGCTCGAGCAGACGCTCTGGTGCCACGTACATAAGCTGGTAGCGGCCCTCGCGCGCCCGCTTGAGCACGGTGTTTTGCTGGGCCGGGGTAAGGCTGGAGTTGAGATAGCTGGGTCGCGCACCCGCCGCGAGCAACGCACGGGTCTGGTCCTCCATCAGCGACAGCAGCGGGCTCACCACAAAGGTGATGCCGGGCAGCATGAGCGCGGGCACCTGATAGCAAATGGACTTGCCGGCGCCCGTGGGCATAACGCCCAGCGCATCGCGGCCGGCAAGAATCGCATCGACCATGCGGTCCTGCCCCGGGCGAAACGAGGTGTAGCCAAAATAGGCGCCGAGCGTGTCGAGCGCCATCTGCTGCATGCTATCGGTCATGGTTTCCTAACGTCAGAATCATCTGCCGCCGATTATACGCCGCCACGCGGACCGGCGTCGCCCGGCTGTCAGCCACGCTCATTCTGCGGGTAGTCATTGGGGACGTTCTTGAATGACTAGCCATTTAAGAACGTCCCCAACGACTAAGGAGCGTCCCCAGGTGCCGGCAGAAAAGGAACGTCCCCAAGTGCCGGCCCAGCAACGCCGATGTTTCATCTCTTGACAAGCACGGAAACGCCGCAGGTTGAGCATAAGCCAGCGAAAACGCCCCTAAGCGAGCAAGGTGACGTGAAAGAGGAGGGAAGCGTACTTCGGTACGCGACCGACGATTGAACGTCAGATTGCCGCTTAGGGGCGTTTGCAGCGTCGAGCCGTTACGCGGTTTGGTAAAACCGCGTAACCAAAGGCGCAGCGTCGACCGGTCCGCCGTTCGTCAGAACGGCGGAACCAACCCTACATAACCATAACGTAGCGCGATCCCACGTAGTACTGCTTACCCATCAGGACCGGCTCGCCATTGGGGCCGATAAAGCCGGCACGCAGGTTGAGCAGTGGATCGTGCGGAGCAATGCCCAACTCGGCCGCCTGCTCGGTATTGGCACGAACGGCCTCGACCGTGCGGTAACCAACCGAGACAATCGGCGTTCCGCCAACACGCTCGACCTCGGCAAAAATCGACTTGTCCTCAAGATCGGCCGTCAACAGCTCACGGTAGGCGTCAAACGGCACAAAGATGTTCTCCTCAAAAATGGGCTCGCCGTCGGCCGTACGCACGCGCTTGATGTGCAGCAGCAGCGCGTCCTTCTGCAGGCCAAAGAACTCCATCTCGTTTTGACGTGCCGGCACAATCTGGCGATCGACCACATGCGCGCCCGCCTTCATGTCATTATCGGCACACAGCGCGGTAAACGTCTGCAGTGTCGAAGCGTGGAACTGGCGGTTGATGTGCGGCGTGGAGACAAAGGTGCCACGGCCCTGCTGCTTAACCAGGTAGCCATCGGAGCACAGCTCCTCGACGGCGCGGCGCACCGTAATGCGGCTCACGTCGTACTGCTCGGCTAGCTCAAGCTCGGACGGAATACGCTCCTTGGGTGCATAAACACCTTTCTCGATCGCATCCTTGATCTCGTCGTAAATCTGCTGGTAAAGCGGTGCATTTTTGGGCGCAGGCATATCTAATCGCTCCTATCGAAATATTGAAATAACTAATACGTATATAACGTCTAGTTTCATGTTACCTCATATTGATAAAACGATACACCGCATACAGCAAATCCTTACCTGCCGTCGTCCTGCTGCAGGCTGTCCTGTTCACTGAGGCGCGCCTGCCTGCTGGCCATGCGCGCGGGCTTGTCGGGATCGGGTACGGCCGTGGGCATGGGCTCGTCGACATGCCCGCCCCACCAGCCGCCCACAAAGTTGAGCGTGTGGAACACGTTGATCACGGCGCCGGGATCAATGTCGCACACCAGCTTGATAATGTCCTGGCTCTCGTAGGTCGATACAACGGCGTGCAGCAGGTACATCTTCTCGCGGCTGTATCCGCCAATGACCTCGGCGCAGCTAATGCCGTGCTGAAAATGGTCAACATAGGCGGTCATGACCTCGTCCGCCTTGCGCGTCGTGATCTGCAGCGTCACGCGGTCGTAGCGACGATAGAAGCTGTCGATGGTCTTGGTCGAAATAAACTGGAACACGATGGAGTACGCCGCCTTGTCCCAGCCAAACATAAAGCCAAAGATCGCCAGGATAAAGCAGTTGAAACCAAAGATGACGCCCCAGATGGTCTTGCCCGTGTGGTTGGAAACCCACAGCGCGATAAAGTCGGTACCGCCGGTGGATGCGCCGGACTTAAGCGCGATGGCAGCGCCCAGACCCGAGACCACGCCGCCAAAAATGATGAGCATAATCTTGTCGCCCAAAAACGGTGCGAAGTGAAAGACGTTGAGGAACAGCGATGAGAGCACGACCTGCATCATCGAGAAGATGACGAAGCGCTTGCTAATGCCGCTCCAGCATAGGAGCGCCACGGGGATGTTGAGCGCGAGCATACCGAGCGAGATGTCGATGTGAACGCCGCCGAGCGAGGTAACGCGATCGAGCAGGACCGCGACGCCGGTAAGACCGCTCGGAAGCAAGTCGGCGGGCTGGATGAACGCCTGGATCAGAAATGTCTGGAGAATGGCGGAAATTGTGACCGCCACGGCGGTAATAGCGCGGCGAACGATGGTGAGACGGCCGAGCATGAGCACGCGGTCCGTGAGCTGATCGATGGCGTTCGCCACGTAGGCTCCTTTCGAAGGCAGATGTGGTTGTGGGGCATGCCCGCGATTGTAGCATGGACCACCACAAAGGGGACAGGCACCTTCGTGGTGGTTTTGCTGCTAGATGGCAGATAGGATGTCGGTCAGGTTGTCGATGACAACGTCGGCGGCGGACTGGTCCAGGTTGACGCCCTCGTGCGGACGCAACGCCAGGACGCGGGCGCCGGAGCGTTTGCCGGCCTCGATGCCCAAAGGCGAGTCCTCGATAACCAGGCACTCGGCAGGCTCCACCCCCAGCGCCTCCATGGCACGCAGGTAGATCTCGGGGTCGGGCTTAAACGCACTGCACTCGTGACCACTGATGGTGTAGTCCAGCACGTCAGCGATACCGGCAATCTCCACCAGCTCGTCAATCAACTCGCGATAGGACGAGCTCGCGATGGCGCACTTCACGCCGCGCTCGTGCAGCTCACGCATCACCGGCTCCGTCTGCTCGTTGAGCAGCTCGGCATACGGAACGGGGTGGTCCGGGCTGTAGACCTGCTTGTACTCCACGCGCAGGCGCTCGCGCAGCTCAATATCGTCGGGCACCAGCGCCTTCCAAATGGCGGGCTCGTTAGACCCCGAAAGATCGGGGATCTCGTCAAAGTGGAAGCCCTTCTCCTCCATAAACGCCACGCGGCGACGATTGTAGAACCACTCGGTATCGACCAGTACGCCGTCCATGTCAAACAGCACTGCCTTGATCATACGCATCTCCTCCCACCTGCCAAAAGGGACAGGTTTATTTTGGTAGGTTTTATCTGGGGTTTTATGACTCGACAGACACGCCCCCAAAGCAAAAAGGGGACGGGGCGCAAACCCCATCCCCTTTCAATCAACCCGTAAGGTCTACTTACTTGTGATTAGTAGGAAAGCTTCCACATGTAGCGACGCATGGTCAGCGGGTGCTGACGGGCCTCGGCGATCTGGTTGCCGTACTCGCGCATAACGGCGAGGTGCAGCAGCGGGTTGAAGTAGGTGATGACGCTCGCGGGCACGGCGTCAGCCAGGCCGTAGTCCTTGGAGTCGATCAGAGCGACCTTGGCGCCCATGCGCTCAAGGAAGGTGAGGGCGCGGGCGTCCATCGGACGGGTGGCGCCATCGGACATGAAGAAGACGTAGGGCTTACCCTCGGTGGAAACCTCGAACGGGCCGTGGAAGTACTCGCCGGTGTTGTAGGCGGCGGCGTCGATCCACTGCATCTCGGTGAACAGGAAGGCGGCGTGAGAATAAGCCATCTTCTCGGAGGCACCGGAAGCCATGAAGTAGATCATCTTGTCGTCCTTGAAGTCCTCGGCGAACTTCTTGGCGAGCTTCTTGCAGTGCTGAGCGGCGTTCTCGCAGAGATCGAAGATGTTGGTGAGACCGGTGATCATGTCCTCGTAGTGGTCATAGCCCTCGGTCTGCTGAAGGATCTCGAGAGCAAGAGCGATGGCGTAGCCGGGCTTCTCGCACTTGGCAGCGTAGTTGGCGTGGAAGCCGTGGACGATGACGTGGTCGGCGTCGACGGTCAGAGCGGAGCCAGCCTTGTTGGTGAGGGAGACGACCGGGCAGTTGTGCTTCTTGGCGGTCTTGTTGGCCTCGACGGTCTCGGGCGTGGAGCCACCGAGGGAGCAGGTGATCACGAAGGTGTGCTCGTTGACCCAGGAGGGCGTGTCGTAGTTGAACTCGTTAGCGGTGAAGATCTGAACGTTCAGCTTGTCCGTGTTGTTGGCCAGGAAGTACTTGGCGGGGTACAGGTCGGACATGGAAGCACCGCAGCCGACGAAGGCGACGCTGTGGATCTCGTGGTTGGACAGGACGTCAGCGACGATCTGCTTAGGGAGGTTAAGGTCGATCTCGTACATCTGACACATTCCTTTCGATTTTTGCGGCGCCACATTGCCGGGCGCACGCAGGGTTACCGTGATTTGGACCGAGTCGCCGGCCCGTTGAGGATGTGACAAAGGGACTGCCCTTTGTCACGTATAGGGATGGAAGCCTGCCTGGGGTATGGGATGCCAGGCAGGCCCCCGGGGGAAAGCGGTTGGACGCTTGGTCGCGGCTAGGCCAGGATGCCGGCCGCGGAGAGGGCGATGCCGCCCACGATGGCGATCACGAGAAGCCAACCGGTGTTGACGTTCTTCTTGATGAGCCAGTACATAAGGCCGGTGAGGCCAAGGGAGATCATCTGGGGCATCATGCCGTCCAGGATGTCCTGGATAACGACGGTGCCCTCAGCGAACTGCAGCGGGGTGGTGGCGCCGATCAGCGTAGCGATCATGCCGCCCACGGACATAAGACCCACGATGCCGCAGACATACATGAGCTTCTCCATGAGGTCGCCGCCCTGAAGCTTGCTCAGGTACTCGTGACCGCCCTGATAGCCCATCTTGGCTGCGAACCAAGTGATCAGCACGGAGGGCACGATGGAAATGAGCATGGCCAGGATCGGGCCCATGATGGAGCCCTGCTGAGCCAGCTGAACGCCCAGGCCAAAGGCGATAACGCGGATGGTGCCCTGGAAGAAGGAGTCGCCGATGCCGGAAAGCGGACCCATGAGGGAGGTCTTGACCGCGTTGATCGAATCGGGATCGAAGTTCTCGGGATCCTTGGCGTACTCCTCCTCCATGGAGGCGGTGAGGCCCAGGATAAAGGCGCTCGTCTGCGGGGTGCAGTTGTAGAACGCCATGTGACGGTGGTAAGCCTCTTTCTTAGCAGCGAGCTGCTTGGGGTCGGACTCGTCCGGATAGAGGCGATCGAGCGTGGGAACCATGCCGTAGAGGAAGCCCATGTTCATCTGACGCTCGTAGTTCCAAGAGGCCTGGATGGCCCAGGAGCGCCAGAAGAACTGGCTGACCTTCTTGTTCAGGGACACGTCCTTGGTTGCGGTTGCCATAGTGTGTTCCTCCTTAGTCTTCGTCGTCTTCGAGCGGATCGTAGTCGGAATCGACACCGGCGGCTGCATGGGAACCGTTGAACTTGAAGCCCATGAAGACGACAGCCAGGCACACACCGATCAGAGCGACCGCGATGACGGACAGGTTGAGGTAAGCGGCGAGCAGGAAACCGATGAACAGGAACGGAGTCATACCCTTCTTGATCATCATGGTGAGCAGCAGGGCCAAGCCGTAGGCGGTCATGATCTTGGTCGAAACGTTAAGACCAGTGGACAGCCACTCGGGAACCATGTTGACGATGGCCTGAACCAGGTCGGTGCCAACAAAAACGGCGAGGAAGATCGGCAGGAAGTACATGACGGCGTACAGACCGGAGCCGGCGCAGATGTGCATACGGTAGGCGGTCTTGAACTTTCCGTTATCGATCGCGCTATCTGCCACATGGGTGAGGGCGGCGATGATGGAACGGAAGACAATGCCGAGGAGCTGACCCAGGACGGCGACCGGGATGGCGATCGTCATGGCGGTCTCGGCGGAAGCATCGGTCAGGCATGCGAAGGCAGCGGCCACGATGCCGCCCAGGACCATATCGGGCGGAACGGCAGCGCCGACCTGCACCAGGCCCATGGACACGAGCTCGACGGCGGCACCGACGGCAAGGCCGGTGGGCACATCGCCCAGCAGCAGACCGACGAGCGTAGCGCCAACGAGGGGCTGCTCGAAGTTAAGACGACCGAGCAGGCGGGAGTCCCACATGCAGAACACGCCGACGAGGCCGACGAGCACCGCACTGATGAACGTATTCATACCCTTCTCCTTTCAGTCAGGCAAAAGCCTGGTTGATTACAGCTTGGCGTCGATGTCGACGCTCTGATACGTAGGGGTCTGCTGGACGTAGAGCTTGATGCCCATGTCGAGCAGCTGGTTGACGTCGGCCTTCTGGTTGGCGTCGAGGAAGACGGAGCTGTCCTTGCCGCCGACCTGATCGGCACCGTCGTGGTTGGCGGTGGCGCCCAGGTTGATGGCGTCGAGCTTGTAGCCCTGGCAGAACTGCAGCATCTCGGCCGTGTTGCCAAAGACGAACATGACGCGCTCGCCGAGGGTGTTGAGCTTGTCCATCTTGGCGAGGGCACGCTCGACGGTGAAGACGTTCAGGCGCACGCCCTGGGGCTTGGCCAGCTTAAGAGCGCCCTTCTTGATGTCATCGTTGGCGGCAGCGTTGTCGACGACGATGATGCGCTCGGCCTGAACCTTGGTGGTCCAGGTAAAGACGACCTGGCCGTGCAGCAGACGGTAGTCAAGACGTGCGAGGACGATCTTGGCGGGACCGGAGCTGTGACGGGACGCCTTGGCCTTCTTGGCGGGAGCCGCGGCGGCCTCGACCGGTGCGTTGGGGTTGGTCAGACCGGTGCGGGCCTCGTTGATGAGGGCCGCGAGCTCGGCGCCCTTGACGGGGGCGGGGCTCATAGCAAGCGTGAGCGCCAACGGGATGTTGAAACCGCTGACAACCGTGAACTTCGTGCCGTTCTTGGAAAGCTCGACCATGTTGTTGTTGACCGAGCTGCCGAGCATATCGGTCAGCACATAGACGGTGTCGTCCGCGTTGAACGTGGCGATCATAGCCTCAACCTTATTGGTGATGGGCTCCTTGTCGTCACGAGCAAGCGACACGACGTGGACGTTCGACACGTCGCCGAGAACCATCTCGAGCGTGTCTTTGGCGCCTGCGGCCAGGCCGCCATGAGATGCGAGAATGATCTGATTCATCTTGCCTCCTCCTTTTCGTTATGGTCATTATAACGTCTTATACGTTGCGGATATTGCTAATTAGTATAAAGACCGTTCGCGGATGAAAATCGACCGTTGACGGGTTTAACGTACTTGAAACGTTGGGGCTGGGTTGGCCGGCGCTGACTGGATAACCCCAGATCAGACGCCTCGCCAATCCCCTATCGCACGAAGTACCAGGGGCTTTCCTGTACGGTGGGTTCCAGCGCAATGCCGGTGCGTTCTTTAAACAGATCCATGTCCTGAGATTTTTCGGTCCACCACGCGTTGGGCTTAAAGGTCATGCTCTCAATGACATGACCGACAAACACACTGTTGCGCAGCTTGGAGAAGTCGGTGTTCATAATCAGGATGGACGCGAGCACCAACACGATGCCCAGGACTTTAATCGCGCCGGCGGGCTCGGCGTAGACACCAATGCCCACCAGTACGGTGACGACCGTCTCGAAAGACATTACGACGGGAACTTTCGATGTCTCGAGCCCCATGGACAGACCCTGCATATATAAGATGTAAGCAACGGCTGTGGGGATGAGTCCAAAGCCAAGGAACAGCAGCAGCAGCTGTGGCGACATTGCCGCGGCGACATCCGGCCACGGAGCCGCGATAGCTGCCATAACCGCACCGCCAAAAACAAAGCCCCAAAACGTGACAGCCAGCGGGTGGACCGTCTTGGTTGCTATTCGGCTAAACACCGCGAGCGACGCACCACAAAGGCCTGCAATCACGCCCGACGTGACGCCCCAAACCGAAAAATGAAAACCGGAAAGGTCGCCATTGGTCACTGCAAGCACGCAGCCTACGATGTTAAAGACAATGGCAACGAGCTTGTTGGGGGTCACGTCCTCGCGATAAAGCACGCGGCCGAGCATGACGCCAAACACCGGCGAGGTGTAGAGCAGCACCGAGGCCGTGGACATGCCCACCTCGCCCATGCACTCGTAATAGCAGGTGTTAGCGGCGGCCAAACCGACGATGCCAACAAGCGCACAAGGAACAAGCTCTTTAGGGCTTGCCTTGAACAGGGCCAGCGGACCCTGAGCCACGGTAGACCCCTCACCCGGACGGCAGCCCATAAACATCAGGACCGGCGCCAAGATAAGCGCTCCGACCAACAAGCGAAAGGCAGCCATGCTCTGGGACGAAACGCCCATGGCCGAGATGCCGTTTACAAAGATTCCGATGCTGCCCCACATAAGCGCGGCGATCAGCACCAGCACATAGCCCAGATTGCTCTTCTTCAACGCAGCCTCCTCGGTATTGTTTCCAATATGTTTCGTACTACGTTATAGTCGTTATATACATTTTTCAAGACACAAATCGGCGAGCGGATAAGTGATCCGTTTTCCTCCGCCCCCAGCGGATTACTGGGCGGTTGGGGGTGCGGACGATTTCTTGGACCGCGCCTAGGCGTATCCAAGCTTCCTGCGGTACTCCATCGGGCTCAGCCACCCGAGGGACTTCTTGATCCGC
>JAGZYM010000044.1:0-3039 GCA_018377855.1 Collinsella sp.
ATGCCGCCCCCGGACCCCAGGAGGGGCCGCGGGGGCGTTCGGCTAACTGCGGGAATGGCCTATTTGCTCAATGTGTTCGGCTGAGATCGGAAATCAACCAAGCGGCCGCCTCCTTGAATATCAACTTCATCCCACCCAAAAACTCATCCAACATTAATCTTGGCTCAAGAATCGCTTAATCTATAACCTGCACTATAGAGTTCGACCAAGGGCGGGGCGGCGCCGCGCAACGCAGGCCGCCGAACGCAACGTTCGCGCCCGGGCAAATCGCCCAGCGTCGCGCCCATCGAACGAAAGGACAGGTCATGGACGACCTCGAAAAAGTTGAAACCATCCGCACCAAGTGCAACGTGAGCTACACCGATGCCAAGGCGGCGCTCGACGCTGCCGACGGCAACGTTTTGGACGCCATCATTTGGCTCGAGTCGCAGGGCAAGACCCAGACCACGTCGGCGCACGCCGCCACCGAGTCCGCGCCAGCCGATGAGCCCTCGGCCGAGATGGTCGCCGCGCAGGCAGCCTACGAAAAGTCGAGCGAAAAGACCGACTTCTCCAAGAAGATGGACAGCGTGTGGGAGTACCTCAAAAAGCTCTTCCGCCTGAGCCTGGACACCAAGTTTATCGCCACGCGCCGCGACGCGATCATCCTCAACATTCCCATCCTGATCCCCATCGTCGCGCTGTTTGCCTGGGGCGCCACGATATGGCTGATGCTGATTGGCCTGTTCTTTGGCATGCGTTACCGCATCGATAGCGACGGCGACGTACCCGGCAGCATCAACAACCTTATGAATCACGCTGCCGATGCCGCGGACGACATCAAGCAAAATCTGAACGACGACAAGTAATCACAGACGGGGGCACGCATGGCACGGATCCTGATCGTAGAGGACGAGGAGAAAATCGCCCGCTTTGTGACGCTCGAGCTGGAGCACGAGGGCTACCAGGTGGAACATGCCGCCGACGGCCGCACCGCCGTGGACCTGGCACTGGAGCGCGACTACGATTTGATTCTGCTCGACGTGCTGTTGCCGCAGCTCAACGGCATGGAGGTGCTGCGGCGCGTACGCAAGCACAAGGATGTGCCGGTGATCATGGTCACCGCGCGCGACGCCGTGATGGACAAGGTGGCCGGGCTCGATGCCGGCGCCGACGATTACTTGACCAAGCCGTTTGCGATCGAGGAGCTGTTCGCACGGATCCGCGTGGCGCTGAAGCGCTCGGAGGCCGTGCGGGCGGCTTCGGGCGTTGGTGGCGTTGAGGCGGGCATGGCGGGCGGCGCGGACGTCGGCGCCGTCGCGATGCCCCCGGTCAGCGGCTCGACCCAGGCATCCGCCTCGCCCTCCCCCGCCGCACTCACCGTGGGATCGGTTGTGCTCGATCCCGACCGCCGCGAAGTCACGGTCGGAGGCTCACCCATCGTGCTCACGGCCCGCGAGTTCGACGTCCTCGCCCTGCTTATGGCGCATGCCGAGACCGTGCTCACGCGCGAGCGCATCGCGCACGAAGCGCTGGGCTACGAATACGTGGGCGACACCAACAACGTCGACGTACACATCGCGCACCTGCGTGCCAAGATCGAGGACGCCGGCAGCGCCCGCATCATCCAGACCGTGCGCGGGGTGGGCTATGTCTGCCGTGCGTAACGCCGAGGCCAAGCGCGTCACCTCCATCGCCCGCGCCATCAACTGGAGCTATATGTGGCGCCGTCTGATGAGCTACATCTGGCTCGATCTGTTGCTGGTAGTGATTGCGGCGGCGATCCTCGTCTATGGATACAACCAGACACTGCCCGACGACACGTTTACCGCAGGATGGATCCCCAGCGCCACCGTTCGCGGCATGTCGCTGAAGCCCGCGCGCGGCTGGGACCTGACAACGCTCACTTATACCGTCGAGTTTGCGCGTACCACCAAGACTTTCCCCCTCGCACAGGACCTCGTCACGTTATGGCCTCTCTACCTTGCCGTTGTGGGTTGGCAGGTCATCAGCGTACTCAACATGCTCGGCGGCGCGAGGCGCGTACGCCGCACCATGGCGCCTCTCAACGATCTGGCCTTGCGCGTGGACGAGCTCGGCCGCATGCAGCTCTCCGGCGGCAAGATGGAAACGCTGGAGCAGGCCATCGTGCGCGCAAGCGTCGACTCACCAAGCGTCACCACCGGCGATGCCGACCTGGCAAGCATCGAGGTCGCACTCAACCGCCTGCTGCGCCAGATGCAAGAGGCCAAGCTGCAGCAGATGCGCTTTGTCAACGATGCAAGCCACGAGCTGCGCACGCCCATCGCGGTGATTCAGGGCTACGTAAACATGCTCGACCGCTGGGGCAAAGACGACCCGGACGTGCTGGCAGAATCCATCGCGTCCCTCAAGGCCGAAAGCGAGCACATGCAGGAGCTCGTGGAGCAGCTGCTGTTTTTGGCGCGCGGCGATGCCGGACGCACGGTCCTGCGGCGTGCGGATACCAACCTGGCCGCACTGGTCGGCGAGGTATGCGAGGAATCGCAGATGATCGATACCGCGCACACGTATCAGCTGGCATACGACGCCGCGCTTGTCAGCGACCCGCGCTGCGATGCGCCCGTCGACGTGGCGCTCGTGAAGCAAGCCCTGCGTGTGATCGTGCAAAACGCCGCCAAGTACTCGGATGCGGGAACGACCGTCACATTTGGCATAACGCCGGATGCGGGCGCGGGCACGATCGACATAAGTGTTGAGGACGAGGGCATCGGCATGAACCAGGAATCCGCAGCTCACGCGTTTGAACGGTTCTACCGCGCCGACAACGCACGCGATGCCGGCGCGCAGGGCTCGGGTCTGGGGCTTGCCATTGCCAAGTGGATCGTCGATAGCCATGGCGGCGTCATCGGCGTGACCTCGGTCGAGGGCGTCGGCAGCCGCTTTACGATTCGCCTGCCGCGCTAGGAAGCCCCTCGGCATAGACGATATGAGAAAGCCATTGGGGTCGCCTCCCCCGCGTTGCAGTTTCTTTCCGCGGGCTCGGGGTGCCACAATGGGCTTTGAGTATCGGCCCGTGCG
>JAGZYM010000026.1:0-20903 GCA_018377855.1 Collinsella sp.
TGCAGCGTGCGCGGGCCCTCCCGACGGGAAACGAAAAAGCCCGGTTTTAAACCGGGCTCAAACGAACATGCCTATTGACAATGGCTTTCTCATATTAAATAAAGGGATAGGGCCACGCGGCCCTATCCCTTTTTGCTAGCTATGGCAGCTTGTGCGCTATTCGCGGCACAGGTGCACGGCGAAACCGGCGAACTCGCGCTTAAAGTACACGAGCTTGGTGCCGCCGTCGGGCAGCAGCGCGCGCGACTCCTCGTTGACCTCGAGCCCGCGCTCGGCAAACCACTTCTCAGCTGCATCGATGTCGTTAACGGCAAAGCCGATGTGGCCCTTGGTGCCACGACCGTTCTGCTTCATGATCTCGACCAGCGAATCATTAAAGTACGAAACGGGGGTCTCGATAACGGGCAGGCCCATCATCGTCGAGAACAGCTCCGCGATCTCCAAGGCATCTGCCGGGTCAGTGGCGTTAATGCCCACATGGGCAACGCGCATGCCAAAGAGCTCGACCGGATTGGCGTTCTGCTCATTCATACAGGCAGCGCCTACTGAGCCATAACGTCGAGAACGGCCTTCTCGGCAGCGACGCGGTTCATGCCGGTCATGAAGGGCACGCCGCTCACGTACGGGCAGGTGAGGCCCTCGGGGGCAACGGTGGTGGCGATCAGCAGGTCGGCGCCCTCGTCGCAAGCGTCCTTGGCCTCGGAGATGGCGCACTGCACGATCTCATACTTGCCGGCATAACCGTTGGCGTCGAGCATGGTAGCGACCTTCTGGGCAACGAGCGTGGAAGTAGCAGCGCCAGCACCGCAAGCCAAAACGATCTTCTTCATAGGTAATATCTCCCTTCATGGTTTACTTTAGGTAAGTGTACCGCAGCGAGCGATGGCGCTCGGCCTCGATGCACTTTTATGCCAGTTTGCTTGCGCGCTGCGTATAATACATCTAGTACGTGTTGTCATACCGCTCGCTTTATGAGCGACTAAGGACCCCAATATGCCCGATTCCCGCACCCTCTGGACCGCCGTCGTTATCATCTGCATCGCCGTGTCGGTGTTCTTTAGCGTCAAAAAACGCACCACGTTCAAGCGCTTGCAGCAGCTTATGGCTGCCAAGCAGTGGGACGAGTTCGATCGTTTGCTCGACGCCAAACTCACCAGCATGCTGTACCCGCGCTATAACCGCGACTACCTGCGCCTGAACTCCTATCTGCTGCGCGAGGACCACGAGCGCGCCAGCGAGATGTTCGACCTGCTGCTGGGACTCAACCTGCCCAAGATGCAACGCGTCGACCTGGTCATTAAGGCCTTTAACTACTACGTTGGCCAGGAGGACCGCAAAAAGTCCAAAGAGCTGCTGCACGAGATCAGGGGCTTTGAGGGCGGTCAGGCCGAGGCAGTTGCGCACGAGTGCCAGCTGATGTACGACACGATGATCCTCAAGCGCCACAACGACATTCCCGAGCTGGAGCGCATGCTCGAGGGTGTCGGCAACGACCCGGTCAAGCGCTGCCGTCTGGAGTACCTGCTGGCCCTGCAATACCAAAACAAGGGCGACGAGGCCAAGTATGCCGAGTACTTGGAAAAGTCGGGCCAACACTCGATGGCCGTCAACGCGTAGCGGACGGCTTGTGCTAGACTTCTAGTCTCACGGGGGCGTGGCGGAATTGGCATACGCAGGGGACTTAAAATCCCTCGCCGCAAGGATTGTGGGTTCGAGTCCCACCGCCCCTACCACGTATTGTTTACGAGCCCGTGTTCCCCAGGGATGTGGGCTCGCTTCTTTTAGATGCCGGTGGGACTCGAACCCGCGAGGGGGCGAGCGTCAAGCGGACGCGCAGCGTCCGCAGCGAGCCGGCGAGGGCGCCGGCAGGCGGCCGAAGCCGGTGCGGATTTGCGCAGCAAATACGCGGACGTCCCACCGCCCCTACCACGTATTGTTTACGAGCTCGTGTCCCCCGGGGATGCGGGCTCGTTTCTTTTACACGCCGGCGGGGCTCTAAGTTGCGGTGGAATAGATCCTGTTTATACCGTTTACCAGCTTATTTAGGAACTATTTCACCGCAACTCAGAGGAAGACGGTTAAAGAGCACTCAGGCTCGGGGTCCAGCCGATGGTGGGGGTTGTGCCGTCGAGAGTCTCGTTGATGGTGGCGGCCATGCCGGCGAGGAGGCTGTTCTCGCTTACGGTGAGCGCATCGTAGCCGCCGGCACGCATGAGCTCGCGGATCACCACGGCGCCGGCCAGAATCACGCCCGCGCGCTTGGGCTGCACGCCCGGCAACGCGGCAATGCCTGCAACATCCAACGCAGACATGCGCTCGATAGCGGCCGAGATCTGCTCCATCGAAAGCTCGCGCAGGTGCACAAAGCTCGAGTCGTACGGCTCCAGCTCGTGGACCAGCGCCACGAGCGTGGTGACGGTACCGCCCACCGCGACCAGACGCTCTGCACGCTCAAAATTGCTCGGTAGGCCCTCAAAATAGGCGGAGAACTGCTCGCCCGCCCACGCGGCAGCAACCGCAAGCTCGTCGTCCGCGGGCGGCAACGCCGAGAAAAAGCGCTCCGTCACACGACGGCAACCGATGTCCAGTGAGCGCGTTCCCTCCAGCGCAAAGACCCCACGCTCTGGTGCGTACACGCCCGTCGCGAGCTCCGTGGAGCCGCCGCCCGAATCGGCGACGATAATGCGTTCACCGGCAAAGT
Source organism: Collinsella sp. (assembly GCA_018377855.1). Classification (GTDB taxonomy): domain Bacteria; phylum Actinomycetota; class Coriobacteriia; order Coriobacteriales; family Coriobacteriaceae; genus Collinsella. Next base: position 2,702 of record JAGZYM010000026.1, read on the forward strand.
CGTGCGCCACGCCAAAAAATGTCAGGCGCGCCTCAACCTCGCCCGGAATCACCTGCGGTTCGAGCCCCAGCCCGCGCAGGCCGTCCAGCAGCAGCGCGGCGTTGGACGCATCGCGCGCGGCACTCGTGCAGGTGGTGCAGACGCACGCGGCCCCAAAGGCACGCGCCTCATCCACAAATATGCGACACGCAGCGAGCACACGCTCGACAGCCGCCTCGCAAAAGCGGCCCGTCGCGTCGACGCCCTCGCCCAGATCGGTAATCTCGGTATGCTTGGACGATCCCACGATCGCCCCGCCCTCGACCTGCGCCAGCACCAGTCGCGACGACACCGTTCCCAGGTCGATCGCGGCCACCTTATATCGTTTGCAATCTGCCATTGCGGGCTCCCCTCCGGGCGCTACTCGCCTACTCGCCGCTGGACGCGACCGTCTGGCCCTCGACGCCGTTAAATCCAAACAGCATATCGAGCGTCTTGATGTACCACGGTGCGTCCTTGCCGACCTCTTCGATCTCTTTGGCCACTTCGCTGGCATTCTTGGCGTTTGAGGACTTTTTGCTCGACGACGAATCCGAATCATCGTCCAGGCCCAGCACTTCAATCCTCTTCTCGCCGGGCATCGCCATGCCCAGGCCCCGTGCCGAATCCTTAATGCCCTCTTCCGAGAACCACTTATCAGTGTCTTTTTTCATCTCATCATTGTATTGCTGACGAATCTCGACCTGCTTGGCCAAGATGTCGCTCGAGCGCTTAGCCACGTACAGGTCGCGTACGGGAAAATACAGGCTCACGAGCGCCAGCGCCACGACAATGCCGATAAACAGCGGGCGCAGAGAGCCATGCGTAAAGTCATAGATCGCCTTGACCACCGCATTGTCATTGGCGTAGCGCATAAAGTCCGAGCCCGAAAGACGGCTCGAGGGCCTGCTCGACCTGTCGTGCATCTGGGCCGAGGGACGCGACGCATGCGACGAACGTGCCGGGCGCACCGGTCCATCTGCCGAAGTATTCACATGAGCATTGGGGCGCGAGGTACTTGTCGGGCGCTGCGTGGAGCGGTCGGCGCCGGCGTAGGCGGACCCACCGAGCTGCACTGTGCGCGCACGGCGAGGCGACGGCTCACGCGAACCGGCGGAATAGTACCTGTTGTCGTAAATCTGATCCATGTGCGCCTTGTGCGGTTGAGGTTTGTTTGCGCTAAGTATTCTAGTTATAGCACGAGCGCCCGCGCCGCCTTCGCCAGCCTTTGCTCGACATAAAAAAGGCGCTGAGTCATATGGCCCAGCGCCCAATGGTGCTCAACAGTGCCCGGCGGGGGCGAGGCGGATCCGAGTCAGCCCCGCCCCCGCACACGCTGCTGCCTAGCGAATGTTGTAGAACGCAGACTTGCCGGCGTAGCGCGCGCTGCCCTCGAGCTCGTCCTCGATGCGGATGAGCTGGTTGTACTTGGCGATGCGATCGCTGCGGCACGGGGCGCCCGACTTGATCTGGCCGGCGTTGACGCCCACGACCAGGTCGGCGATCGTGGAGTCCTCGGTCTCGCCAGAACGGTGGCTCACAATGCAAGCGTAGCCGGCCTCCTTGGCGGTTTCGATGGCCTCCAGCGACTCGGTGAGCGTGCCGATCTGGTTGACCTTGACCAGGATCGCGTTGGCGGCACCCAGCTCGATGCCCTTCTTGAGGCGCTCGGTGTTGGTGACGAACAGGTCGTCGCCCACCAGCTGCACCTTGTTGCCAATGCGACGGGTAAGCTCGACCCAGCCGTCCCAGTCCTCCTCGGCCATGCCGTCCTCGATGGAGATGATGGGATAGGTGTCGACGAGCTTCTCCCAGTAATCGACCATCTGGGCACTCGTGTACTCAACACCCTCGCCCTTGAGCTCGTACATGCCGGTCTCGGCGTTGTAGAACTCGGTCGAGGCCGGGTCCATGGCGTACATGAAGTCGACGCCGGGCTTAAAGCCGGCCTTCTCCACGGCCTTGGTGATGTACTCGAACGGCTCGGCATTGGTCTTGAGGTTGGGCGCAAAGCCGCCCTCGTCGCCCACGCCGCCGCCCAGGCCGGCCTCGTGCAGCACGCCCTTGAGGGTGTGGTAGACCTCAGCGCACCAACGCAGGCCCTCGGCAAAGCTCGGGGCGCCCACCGGCATGATCATAAACTCCTGGAAGTCAACGTTATTGTCGGCATGCACGCCGCCGTTGAGGATGTTCATCATGGGCGTGGGCAGCAGATGGGCGTTGACGCCGCCCAGGTACTGGTACAGTGACAGGCCCGCCGACTCGGCAGCGGCGCGGGCGACGGCCAGCGACACGCCCAGGATGGCGTTGGCACCGAGCTTGGTCTTGTTGGGGGTACCGTCCGCGGCAATCAGCGCGGCATCGACGGCGCGCTGGTCGAAGGCGTCGAGGCCCACGACGGCGTTAGCGCACTCGTTGTTGACATGCTCGACGGCCTGCGAAACGCCCTTGCCCAGGTAGCGGCCCTTGTCGCCATCGCGCAGCTCGCAGGCCTCAAAGGCGCCGGTCGAAGCACCCGAAGGCACCATTGCGCGGCCAAAGCTGCCGCCCTCGAGCACGACCTCGACCTCGACGGTGGGATTGCCGCGACTGTCGAGCACCTCGCGACCGTAGACGTCCAAAATATCGCTCATGTTGTCTCCCTCTCACTTGGAAACGTAGTGGATGCAAGCGACCGGCTGACCGTGCACCATCGGTGCGTCTCCGTAAGTTAGCCATGTCGCACTTTTTGCATTATGCCCTAAGTTAGCCGAGGGATACACTTGATTTTCGAAAAATTTAGCGGGAACGATGAGGCGTGTCAGCCCGTCGTTCCAGCAGTCTTACTCCTCCGCCTTTGCGGCATCCCACAGGTCGTTGAGGCCGTGGGTCGAAAGCTCGGCAAGATCCACGTGAGCATCGGCCGCCATCTGCTCCATCGCGGCCCAGCGGCGGCGGAACTTTGCCGTGCTGGCGCGCAGGGCGCTCTCGGCGTCGATCCCCTCTTTGCGCGCGACGTTGACCAGGGCAAAGAGCAGATCGCCAAACTCCATTTCGCGCTCGGGCGTTCCGGGGGCCTCGGCCTCAAACTCGGCACGTTCCTCGGCGACCTCGTCCCACACGTCCTGGACCGTCTCCCACTCAAAGCCCACGGCAGCCGCCTTGCGCGACACCTTCTGAGCCTGCATCAGCGCCGGCAGATGCGTGGGCACGCCGTCGAGCAGGCCCTCGGGCGCAGCCTCGCCCGCCGCCACGGCCTTGTCCTTGGCAGCCCTCTCGGCAAGCTTGACCTCGTCCCAAATCTTGAGTACCTCGTCGGAGCTGTCGGCATCCACATCGCCAAACACGTGCGGATGACGGCGAATGAGCTTGGCGTCGATATCGCGCGCCACGTCGGCCAGCGTAAACTCGCCGGCATCCGCCGCAATTTGCGCATGCAGCACCACCTGCATGAGCACATCGCCCAGCTCCTCGCGCAGATGCGCCGCGTCGTCCGCCTCGATGCAATCGAGCGCCTCGTAGGCTTCCTCGATCATGTTCTTGCCAATGCTGCGGTGCGTCTGTTCGCGGTCCCACGGGCAGCCATCGGGCTGACGCAGACGCCAGATGGTCTGCACCAGATGCTGCAGCTCGGCCGACGCGTCGACCAGCGTGGACAGATCGCGCGAGCCCTCGGCATTTTGCTGAGCCATGTGCTGCGCCATGGTTATTCCTCCTCCAGGATCACGTGGCGGAACGCACCGCCCTCGTAGATGCCGTAGCTGTGCGTGCCGTCCTTGGGGATGCTCACGCTGCCGGGGTTGAAGAGCCACAGGCCCGGGTGCGCCTCGCTTGCCTCGTTAACCTTGATGTGCGTGTGACCGTAGACGAGCGCGGAGCCCTCGGGCAACGCGGGCGCGTGGTCGACGCTGTTGTGCATGCCGGCGCCAAAGACGTGGCCGTGCGTCAGGAACAGCTCGCGGCCGGTCTCGTCGAACAGCGTGGCGTAGTCGGCCATGACGGGGAAGTCGAGCACCATCTGGTCGACCTCGGCATCGCAGTTGCCGCGTACCGCGATGATGCGGTCGGCCAGGGCGTTGAGCAGCGGGATTACGCGCTTGGGGGCGTAATCGCGCGGCAGGTCGTTGCGCGGACCGTGGTAGAGCAGGTCGCCCAGCAGGACGATGCGGTCGGGCTGCTCGGACTCGATGGCGGCGACCAGGCGCTCGGCCCAATATGCAGAGCCGTGGATGTCGGAGGCGATGAGGTATTTCATGGGGGATCCTTTCGGGATGGGGTTAATGCGGCTGGGCACGGGATGTCGCCGGCCGCGCTATTCAAATCGCAGTGCCGCGCTCTGGGCCGCCTGCATCACGCGCTGGAGCGGCACGCCGTGCTCGCGGGCGAGGCGGGCGCAGTCCTCGTACTCGGGCGCTGCACGCTCGCTGCCGTCGGGCAGGGTGGCCACCTTGACGAACACCTCGCCCCATGGCGTCGTTACGCGCTCAAAGCGGCGTGGTAGGCAAACGCGCTCCATAACCTGGCGACGAATGCCGTTGGTCGTGGTTTCCAAGAAGATGATCGTCTGCAGGCGCTCGATATCCTCGTAGGTGCAGATTACCTGCAGCTGCCAGCCGGGGCGGCCTTTCTTACAATAGAGGGGCAGCCAGTGCACCTCGCGCGCACCCGCCTCGCGCAGGCGGTCGGCGGCGTAGGCGAGTACCTCAGGCGACGCGTCGTCGATGTCGCATTCCAGCTTGACGATGGTTTCGGGCGCATCGGTCTCGCGGGACAGCGGGGATGTGCTATCGCATGGCATACGGTCCGGCTCCTTTCCGCGCGGGCTCGTTTTGTTCATCCAAACGCTAGCACATCGGACGTGGCACAAGCGTGACTTTCGTCCGTCGCCGCCCTCGCCCCCATCCAAACGTGTACGTCAGCCTCCAAACATGTCATTATTTGTCGGTTTTGGAGGCTGACGTACACGTTTTGAGAGCAAGCGAGGCCGCACCACGCGCCGCGCAACCTTTCCAATCGATTTCGATCCCCGGCGTGCCCGGCGTGTTGAGAGCTGCGCCATTACAATGAAGCGGATTCGCTTGACGCAAAGGAGCCGCTATGCCCATGTGCCCGCTGGTCGATTGCCATACCCACACCTCGTTTTCGGACGGGCATGCCTCGTTTGAGGACAACGTCCGTGCCGCTGCTGCGGCCGGCTGCCGCGTCATGGTCTCGACCGACCATCTCACCCTGCCCGCCAGCATGGATGCTAACTGCGAGGTGCAGGTTACTGAGGGCGACCTCCCGGCGCATCGTCTGGCTTTTGAGGACGCTCGCAATCTTGCCGCTCAGATTGCGCCAGAACTCACCTTTATCTACGGTTTCGAATGCGATTGGTACGAGGGCTGCGAGCCTTTGGTTGAGCGCTGGTCCCAGGGCGCCGTCGTGCGCCTGGGCAGTGTGCACTGGATTGGCAACCCAGGCGATATCATGGCCGGTGCCGCGGGTACGGCGGGAACGGAGGACGTCGCTCGTCCCGATACGCCCGATTCGCGCTGCGGCTGGATCGACGATGACACCAACTTGCACGTTTGGGAAAACCTGGGGGTACGCGGCGTGTGGGAGCGCTATGTCGATGACTGGTGCCGCGCCTGCGAGAGCCCGCTTAACTTTGATGTGATGGCTCATCCCGACCTGGTCATGCGCTTTTCGAAGGAAGGCTTTGCACCCGATTTTGACCCCGCACCGCTCTGGAAGCAGATGGCAGAGTGTGCACACGACACGGGCCGCCGCGTTGAGGTCTCGACGGCCGCACCGCGCAAGGGGCTCGACGACTACTACCCCGCGACCGGCCTTTTGCGCCGCTTTGCCCATGCCGAAGTGCCGATCACCTTTGGCTCGGACGCGCACCGCGCCTGTGATATCTGCTGGATCATCCGCGAGGCCCAGGCCCACGCCTACGACTGCGGTTATCGAACCTTCGACATCCCCCACCTCACCGGAGAATGGGAGTCCACACCCCTCGCCTAACTAGTCGTTTAAGAACGTCCCCAATGACTAGTGGCGGCGGGCGTTGAGTTCGCCGGCAAGCTCGTCGAGGGTGATACCGTAGCGCTCAAGGGTTACGAGCAGGTGGTAGACCAGGTCGCCGGCCTCGTAGCGGATGTGATCGTGATCGTTATCCTTGCAGGCCATGATCACCTCGCTCGACTCCTCGGCAAGCTTCTTGAGCAGCTCATCCTCGACGTCGGTCAGCAGACGCGCGGTATAGCTCTCCTGCGGCGATGCATCACGACGACCGTGAATCACCTCGGCCAGACCTGTCAGCGTCTCACCGATATTTCCATCCTGAATGTTTGCGGTGCGCACACCCATAGTTCAATCCTTTCTGGTGGCCGAGCGTCTAATCGAGCGCCCGCCCTACGCGAGTTTCTTAAAGAAGCAGGTACGGTTGCCGGTGTGGCAAGCCGGGCCCGGCGAGTCAACCTTGACCAGCAGCGTATCGCTATCGCAGTCGGCCCAGAGCTCCTTGACCGCTTGCATATTGCCGCTCGTCGCGCCCTTGTTCCAGAGCTCCTGGCGACTGCGGCTCCAAAACCACGTGGTGCCGGTCTTGAGCGTCAACCCCACCGACTCCTCGTTCATCCAAGCAACCATAAGCACCTCGCCGGTGTCATATTGCTGAACCACACAAGGAATCAATCCTTTGGCGTCGTATTTAAGATCCGCTGGAGTAGTAATTTCTCTCATTTCAATTCCCCAATTTAAACATCGCCGGTCGGCGAGGGTTGTCCAGGTGCCCGAGATTCCGAGCGACAAGCCCGACGACGCGTACTTAAGTACGCGAGGAGGGTTGGAGCCGGAAGGTCGGGTGCCTGGACAAGCCGCAGCATTAGAAGTCCAATCTCACAGGAATGCCCTGCGACGCCATATACTCCTTCACCTGGCGAATGCTGAACGTCCCAAAGTGAAAGACGCTTGCCGCCAGTACGGCGTCGGCTTCGCCCTCGATCACACCCTCAGCAAAATGCTCGAGCGTGCCCACGCCGCCGCTCGCGATGACGGGAATCGGCACCGCGCGCGCCACGGCGCGGGTGAGCGCCAGGTCAAAGCCGGCCTTGGTGCCGTCGCGGTCCATACTGGTGAGCAAGATCTCGCCGGCGCCGCGACGGGCCGCCTCCTCGGCCCACGCCACCGCGTCGATACCCGTGGCGTTGCGGCCGCCTGCGGTAAAGACCTCCCACTTGTCGGCACCAGATGCGCCGGGCAAACCGACGCGCTTGGCATCGATCGCCACGACCACGGCCTGGCTGCCAAACGCCGCGGCAGCCTGGCTAATCAACGACGGATCGCGCACGGCGGCAGAGTTAAGCGACACCTTGTCGGCGCCGGCTGCAACCATGGTGCGCATGCCCGCCAGGTCGCGAAAGCCGCCGCCCACGGTATAGGGAATAGCGAGCTCCTCGGCCGCATGCGCCGCCATCTCGATGGTCGTCGCGCGGTTGTCGCTCGTGGCGGTAATGTCCAGGAAGACAACCTCGTCCGCACCCTCGCGGTCGTAGGCGCGGGCTAGCTCCACCGGGTCGCCCGCATCGCGCAGGCTCACAAAGTTGACGCCCTTGACCACGCGGCCGTCCTTGACGTCCAAGCAGGGAATCACGCGTTTGGTAAGCATGGGCTACTCCTCCCCTCGGGCGGCGGCTAGCGCCTGGGCCAGCGTAAAGTTGCCCTCGTAGAGCGCACGGCCGGTAATGGCGCCCTCAATAGCATCCTCACCCACCGCGGCCAGTGCGCGGATATCGTCGAGCGTCGAGATACCACCCGAAGCCACGACGGGAAAGCCCGCGACCTCGGCCACATGACGATACGCCGCCACATCGATGCCCGTCTGCATGCCATCGCGCGCGATGTCGGTATACACCAGATGCTTAAAGCCCAGCTCGGAAAGCTGCGCCACGGCATCGTCGAGTGCCACGCCCGCGCCGTCGCGCCAGCCGTTCACCTTGACCTGGCCGTCGCGTGCGGCGATATCTGCCACCAGCAGCTCGCCAAAGCCGCGAGCCGCCACCTCGGCAAATCCCGGCTCGGTCACGATCACCGTGCCCAGCGCGATGCGACGCGCGCCATAGCCGGCAAGCTCGTCGATGCGCGCGAGCGAGCGAACGCCGCCGCCCACGTCCACGGACAGACCGTCGACGCCGCAGATAGCCTTTATCGCCGCCGAGTTGGCAGCGCACGCGTCCTCGTCCTCGCCAAAGGCAGCGGACAGGTCGACGACGTGCACCCAGCTCGTGCCCTGCTCGGCAAAGGAGCGGGCAACGGCCACGGGGTCGTCGGAATATACCTTGCAGCGGCTCCGGTCGCCGCGCTCCAGGCGCACGACCTTGCCGCCGATCAAATCGATTGCGGGAAACAGAATCATCGGCCGGCCCCCTCGACGATGCTCACGAAGTTCTTAAGAATGCGCTGACCCAGCGCAGAGGATTTCTCGGGATGGAACTGGCAGCCCCACACGTTGCCGTGGCGCACGATGCACGGGAAGCTCCGCGTGTAGTGCGTGCGTGCCAGAACATCGGCGGCATCGGCATCGTCGGCCACCGCATAGCTGTGGGTGAAGTACATATTGGCGCCCTCGGCAAAACCGGCGAGCAGCGGATCGGCCGCACCGGCAGGCGTCATGTGCACCTGGTCCCACCCCACGTGCGGCACCTTCAGGCGGCTCGACTCCAGACGCGCGCACGAACCGCGCATAATACCCAGGCCATCGACCCAGGGGCCACCGGCCTGCTCGGGGGTGTTGCCGTCGGCAACTGCGCCCTCGTCCGCAGGCACGCCCTCGTTGCCGCGCTCAAAAAATAATTGAAGGCCCAGGCAGATGCCGAGCAGCGGAGTTCCAGCGGCAACGGCGTCGAGCACGGCCGCCTCCTCGCCGCTCTGGCGCATAAAGGCGATCGCGTCATAGAACGCGCCCACGCCCGGGATGACCAGGCCGTCGGCGTTGCGAATCTGCTCCGGGTCGTCCGATGTGCAGGCGGCGGCACCGGCGCGCGCAAGCCCGCGCACGACGCTCGACAAGTTGCCCTTGTGGTAGTCGACCACCACGATCTTCGGTTCGCCCACGCGACCCTCCCTTATCTCCTTCAAAACCTGCCAAAATAAACCTGTCCCTTTTTGGCAGGTTACAGTGAGCCCTTGGTGCTGGGGATGCCCTGCACGCGGGGATCGAGCTCGCAGGCGTGGCGCATCGTGCGGCCCACGGCCTTAAAGGCGGCCTCGATAATGTGGTGCGAATTGCCGCCCGCCAGCTCGTGCACGTGCAGCGTTAGTTTGGCATCGCGCGCAAAGGCGTAGAAGAACTCGACGGCCAGCTCGGTATCAAAGCTGCCCACGCGCTCGGTCGGCACGGGCAGCTCGCAATAGGCCTGGCCACGGCCCGAGATATCCACGGCGGCCATCACGAGCGTCTCGTCCATGGCAATCGCCGCGTCGGCAAAGCGCGTAATGCCCGCCTTGTCACCCAGCGCTTGGCAAAACGCCTCGCCCAGCACGATGCCCGTATCCTCGACGGTGTGGTGCGCGTCGACTTCCACGTCGCCCACCGCGCGCACCGTCAAATCGAACAGACCATGGCGGCCAAAGGCGTTGAGCATGTGGTCGAAAAACGGCACGCCGGTCGAGATATCGCACGCACCGGTTCCATCCAGGTCGAGCTTTACGACAATATCGGTCTCCCCCGTCTTACGGGTTACCTCGGCATAGCGGCCCATCTACATCTCCTCCTTCACCAGCGCGGCAAACGCAGCCAGCACCTCATCATTTTCCTGCGGGGTACCCACGGTAATGCGCAGACAGTCCGCAAGCCCCGGCGCATAGCTAAAGTCGCGCACCAAAATCGAATACTCATCGCGCAGACGTTCGCGCACGCGCGTGGCATGCGGCGTGCGCACGAGCACAAAGTTCGCCGCGCTCGGCCACGCCTCCACGGGCAGGCCCTCGGCAGCCATTGCACGCAGGGCGCACAGCTCGCTCTCGCGCTCGGATGCAACCTGTGCCACCACGGGCGCGTACGCATCGCGGGCACGCACGCAGGCAAGCGCGGCGGCTTGGCTCAGCACGTTGACCGAATAGATCTGGCGAATCGCCGCGAACACGTCGATGACCTCGGGCGCCGCGATCACATAGCCCAGACGCGTGCCGGCGGCGCCAAACGCCTTGGACAGCGTATGCAGAATCACCAGGTTGGGATGCTCGGCGATAAGCCCCTGCGCCGTGGTGGCCGCGCCAAACGAATCGTCGGCAAACTCAACGTAGGCCTCGTCGACCATCACCATGCCGGGGCACGCATCGCACAGCGCCGCGATAAAGTCGAGCGGCGCCACGTCGCCCGTGGGGTTATTGGGCGAGGTCACGATTGCCAGGTTGCACTCGGGCGCTGCCGCAAGCACGGCTGTCTGGTCGAGCTCAAAGGTCGCGGGGTCGCGCCACACGTCACGCACCTCGGTCTGGCAGAGCGACGCAAAGAACGCGTACTCGCTAAAGCACGGCGGGCAGTTGAGCAGGGTCCGTCCCACGCCGCCAAACGCCAACAGGTAGTTATAGAGCAGCTCGTCGCCGCCGTTTCCCACGCAGACATTCTCGCGCGCCACGCCATGCCAGGCAGCAAGCTCGTCGCGCAGGTCGTTCGACATGGGATCGGGATAGCGATTGAGCGGTGTGGCAGCCAGGGCAGCGTCGACCGCCTCGCGCACGCCGGTCGGCACGGGATAGGTGTTCTCGTTGGCCGAAAGGTTGATGCGCGTAGGCGTAAAGTTGGGATCGTAGGGCTCAATACCGGCCAGGTAAGGCTGGACGAGCTCCTTCATGTGGGGCGTCAGCTCGGCCATATTAGGCCTCCTTACCAGTCGCGCCAACGCCATCCGCGCCCGCAGCCGCCAGGTCAACGCCCTCGGCAACCGTCGCCACGGCGTCGCCCGGCCAGGCGACCTTGGTCAGGTCGGCCGCGGCCAGAGACTCGGCGCTCACGGCATCCTCGCCCTGCTCCAGCACACGGCGACGCAGTGCGGCGGAAAGCGCGTGTGCCCACAGGCCCTCGGCCTCGGCCAAACGTTGCGTAGCGGGAGCATCGGAGAGCAGGCCCTCGGGCGTATAGCAAATGACGCTCGAGCGCTTGACGAACTCCTCCACCGAAAGCGGGTTGGAGAACATGGCCGTGCCGCCGGTCGGCAGCGTGTGATTGGGGCCGGCAACGTAATCGCCGAGCGGCTCGGAGCTCCAAGCGCCCACAAAGATGGCGCCGGCGTTGCGAATGCCGCCGAGCAGGCCCATCGCGTCCTTGCAGTGCAGCTCCAGGTGCTCGGGCGCCACGGTGTTCACCGCCTCGACGGCGGCAGCCATGTCGGCGGCCACCACGATGGTGCCCTCATTGTCGAGCGAAGCACGCGTGATTTCGGCGCGTGGCGACTGCGCTACCAGAATATCGATACCCGCCTCGACCTCACGCGCAAACCGCTCGTCGCAGGTCACCAGATAGCAGGCTGCCAGCGGATCGTGCTCGGCCTGGGCCATCAGGTCGGCCGCGACCACCATGGGCTTGGCCGTAGCATCGGCCAGCACGCAGACCTCGGAGGGACCGGCGACCATATCGATACCCACGTCACCCGAGACAATCTGTTTGGCAGCGGCGACAAAGGCGTTGCCCGGGCCGGTGATTTTGTCGACGCGCGGAATGGTCTCGGTACCGTACGCCAGTGCGGCCACGGCCTGGGCGCCGCCCACCATATAGATCTCGTCCACGCCGCCGAGCTTTGCCGCGGCGAGTGTGTAGGGGCTGATCAGGCCGTCCTTTTGCGGCGGGGTCACCATGACCACGCGCTCAACGCCGGCGACCTTGGCGGGAATGGCGTTCATAAGCACGGTGGAGGGATACTGCGCACGGCCGCCCGGCACGTAGATGCCAGCCGCGGCAAGCGGGGTCACCTTAACGCCGAGCATCGTGCCGTCCGGGCGCGTGGTAAACCAGCTCTGCTCGACCTCGCGCTGGTGGAACTCGCGAATCTGGCGTGCAGCCTTTTCGAGCGCCGCGACAAAAGCGGGATCGAGGCCCTCGAGCGCGGCATCGATCTGCTCTTGCGGCAGACGGAAGCTCTGCAGCTCAACGCCGTCAAAGCGCTGGCAATAGTCGCGCACCGCGGCATCGCCGTTGGCACGCACGTTGGCCACGATATCGCGCGCGGCGTCGACGATGTTTTGCGGCAGCACGCCCTTTCGGTTGAGCTGGTTGGTAACGAGGCGCTCACCGGGAGCAAGCTCGATGGTCTTCATATCGGTATCCCCTATCGGTCGAGGTTGTGTTCGAAAAACGAAAGGCCGGGCGGCGGCGCCAGTCGGCCCGCAGCCCGTACGTTGGGGCGCCCGTGCGTGCTCGCGCTATTGTGCCGAGCCCGCGACGGGCTCAAAATGCTTGTCCTTAACAGCAGCTGCCAAGCGATCTGCCAGATTGCGTACGCGCGGATCCAGGCGCGCGGCACCCGGATTGACAAAGAAGCGCGCCGTGCAGTCCATAATGCGACCAGTAATAACCAGGTCGTTATCGCGCAGGGTGGCGCCCGTGGCGGTAATGTCCACGATACGGTCGGTCATACCGACGATGGGGCCCAGCTCGATATTGCCGTGCAGCGAGACGATATCGGCATTCACGCCACGCTCGGCATACCAGGCGCTCGCGATGCGCGGATACTTGGTGGCCACACGAAGCGACCCGCGACGGGCATAGTTGCGCTCGGCCTGGCCAGCGCGCCACGCGGGCTCTGCCTCGATAAACGTGCACAGGCCGTAGCCCAGATCGACCAGCTGCAGCAAGTTGAGGTCTGCCTCGATGAGCGAGTCCCAGCCACAGATGCCGCAATCGGCACCACCACAGCCCACAAAAGCGGGCGCGTCGCTGGGACGCACGATGACAAACTCGATATCGCCGACCGTGCCCTCGCCGGCACGCGTGTCGCGACCGCGCACAATCAGGTGACGGCCGGGGTCGCGCAGCTCAGAGACGTCCAGGCCCGCGGCCTCGAGCACGTCGAGCGTGTCGGCCTTAAGCGAGCCCTTGGGCACGGCGATGCGTAGCGGGCCTTCGGCGCCGCGGCCCACGGCGTGGTCACCATCGGAGGCGGCGTCCTCGGCAGAGGTGCACGCGGCCTCCAGACGCTCGAGCGAAAAGGCGAAGCCCGCCGCCGGCACCTCGATGCCGTCGCCGAACGCGCCGGTAAAGATAGAGTCGTAGCGACCGCCCGAGCCCACCGGATCGGGCAGGCCACCGGCATAGGCCTTAAAGACCAGGCCCGTGTAGTAATCGAAAGAATTCATAATGGAAAAGTCGAAGGACAGCACCTGAGCGTCCTCGGGCGCCAGGCCCTCGACCAGCGCGCGCAGCTCACGCGTGAGCGGCGCGACAATACCGGCAGCCGCCAGCAGCGCATCCACGCGATCGAGCACTTCGGCCCCACCATGCAAGCGCGGCAGTTCGCTGACGGCGGCCTTAACGGCATCGGTCTCGGCGCTTGCCGCCACGCGGGCATCGAGGCCCACAAAGTCGTTGGCGTGCACGCAGCGCAGAGCCTCGGCAGCCAGCTCGCGATCCTCGCACGCCGCGAGCAGCTCCTTAAACGGGCGCACGCTACCTGCGATAATGCGCGCATCGGGCAGCGCCAACTTGCGAACGGCCTCGGCCACCAGCGAGACGATCTCGACATCGCCCGCGGTATCGCCCGCGCCGATGAGCTCAAAACCCAGCTGGGTAAATTGACGCGAACCGCCGGCATTGCGCTGGCATTCGCGAACCACCGGCGCCTCATAGCGCAGGCGCAGCGGCAAGTCGGCCGCGCGCATGCGGGTCGAGACCAAACGCACGATCGGCAACGTATTGTCGGGACGAACCACCAACAAGCGGCCGTCATCGTCAAAAAGCTTAAACGGCGTGTCCGCGATACGGCCGCCCTCCTCGAGCGAGCCCTTGTCCTCGAGCAGCGGCGTCTCAACCGGCAGATAATTATGCTCCCTAAAGCAGCCCTTCACCGTCAGCGCAATCTCCTCGCGCGCCTGAGCCTCCTCGGGCAATATGTCCCGGAATCCCCACGGTGTGGCCGTCATCTGGTGAGCCTCCTCATGCTGTGTTTCGTATGGAACAGAAGACCGGCATAGCTCCGCCGGTTTTCTGGGTACTTTAGCATACTAGAGTGTTTGCGGGGAGAATCGTCCTCCTCGGCTCACACCGTATTCATTTGGAAACATAGGAGCGGATTGTCGCAACCCAACCCCACCTAGACGCCAATCGCACGACGATACTCTGCCATTACCTGCGCATCGGCAGCTGCGGGGTCGGCAAAATAGCGCCAGTCATAGGTCTCGGCCGAAACAACTCCGCGATAGCCGCGCGCCACCAGCCTATCCAGGTCGGCGCGCATATCGCGGTCGCCGTCACCCCAGGCAAGATGCGTCGTGCCATCTGCCGCAACATCGACAAAATGCACGTGGGCGACATCATCGCCAAGCAGATCGAAATAATCGTCGATGGTATCCCCTGCCACCGCCATAGCGCCCAAATCCAGACACGCCTTAAGTGCCGGATGATCAACTGCCTCGATCATGCGCTTCGTATCGGCCGCCGAGTTCACGATCATCGACTCAACCGGCTGTAGGGCCTCGAGCACCAGTCGCACACCGCACTCTCCCGCATGCTCGGCAATCGCACGCAGCATCGAGGCGCTGCGACCCCACGCGTCCTCGATCGGCTCGTTCAAAAATGCCCAGCCGCTCGAGACCATGACCTGCTCGGCTCCAAGTTCCGCCGCGATATCTACAACGTTCTTAAAGTACGCGAGCGTGCGGGCACGCGCCTCATTCCCGCGCGCCGCGATATTCCACGGCTTGGGGTTGTTCTGTTCGGGACAAAGTCCCACAATCCGAACCCCATACCGCTGCGACAGCTCCCGTACCCGCTCGAGCGAATCGTATCCATGGCAATCGACATACAGATGCATCGCCCCGGTCCAAAGCTCGCAACACGTGTAGCCCGAAGCCGACGCCGAAGAAAAGAACTCCTCAAGATCAAAGTAGCGATGGCTGATATTCATAACGGCAAGCTGCGGATACTCCATCTTGTCCACCTTTCGGCAAAAGGGCGCCGCAGCACAGTGTGCGCGACGCCCCCTCTTACATTGTTCTCATTATGACGGATACTCTACTGGACACCAAGCACTCCAAAGAACGCGCCAGCGATACTCACGAGCAGGATCACGAGCATGATGACCAGCGGATTCATCTTCTTTTTGAGCATGAGATAGACGATTCCAAACAGCCCCATCGTGACAAAGCCCGGGAAGATTCCGTTGAGCAGCTCGGCCAGCGTCTGAGCACCATCGCCCGCACCGACCATGAGCGGAATGTCCACGGTGACCATCTCCATGGTCATAGCGCCGATCACCATGGCGCCCATGATAGAGGCCATCTTGACGATCGTGTCCATAATGCCCGATTCCTGGACCTTGCTGATCATGTCCGAGCCAAAGCGATACCCCACAAACGTCAGCAGGTAACGGATGATGTAGTGAGGGACATTGAACACGAGCAGGAACAAAATCGGGCCAAGAATAGAGCCCTGTAGCGCCAGCGACGTGCCGACACCCGTTGCCAAAATTCGCAGCGTGCCCCAGTAGAAGGCATCGCCCACGCCGGACAGCGGCCCCATCAAAGCAAGCTTGACATTAGAGATCGCGCTCGTGTCAAAGCTATCGTCAGTAGCGTTGACCTCCTCCATTGCAGCGGCGATGGACATGGGGAGCGTCGAGATGTACGGCGTGACGTTATAGAGCTCCATATGGCGCTTGAGGGCGGCCTTAAAGTCCGCATCCTGCGGATACAGCTTGCGAAGGATCGGCATAAGGGCCCACATAAAGCCGATATGGCCCATACGCTCGTAGTTCCAGGAATGCTCATAGGGAATCGAGCGCCAGAACAGCTTCTTAAGGTCTGCGCGGGAAATCAGCCCGTCGTAAGAAGACTCAAACTTAAAACTCATCGAACCCACTCCCAATCGCAGGATCATCGGTTGCCACTGCGGGCTGCTCCGCCTTTTTCTTGTCACCCAAAACCGTCATCGCGACGACGATGATCGCGGCAAAGATCGCCACGCCCGTCGTGCTAATGCCAAAGTAGGCGACGAGGAAGAAGCCAGCGAAGAAGAACGGCGCCACCGTCTTGTTCATAATCATCTGAGCCAGCATTGCAAAACCGAGTGCGGGCAAGAAGGCGGCGGCGACATCCATACCGGTCTGAACGAAATCGGGGATGATGTTGAGCAGGCTGGCAACAGCATCGGCGCCAAAGAAGAATGCCAGGGGAATAATCAGCAGGCCGCACCAGCTCTGCGCGTAGCCGGCGATGAGCATGTTGCGCGTGATGGCCTTGGTGTCTCCGTCCTCGACGTTTTTGTCGATACGGTGCACCAGCAGCAGCATCACCGGCTGGCCCAGGGCAGTATCGAGCGCCAGGACGATCGTTGCGATGGGAATGCCCAGGGTCAGGGCCGCCGAAGCGTCCGCGCCGGCCTGCATGGCAAGAGATACGCCCAGGATAGTGCCGGAAATCGTATCGGGCGGGTTATAGGCGCCGACCGAGATGGCGCCGACCATGGCAAGCTCCATCGTGGCGCCCATGATCGTACCGGTCACCATGTCGCCCATGACAAGGCCAACCAGAGGTCCGAGCACGATCGGGCGCTGGAGGTAGCTCGTGCCCGTCAGCCACTCGGAATAGCCCAAAAGGGCAATCAGGAAAATCAGGATTGTCTTGATAACCATGACAGCCCCTAACCGATAACCTTCGCGGCGTCAGTCTTCGCATCTGCCGGAATCATCTGAATGAACAGTTCATAGCCCTCGCCGAGCAGCTCTTTGACGTATGCCTCGTTTTCGGGCGTAAGGAACACGCTCGTCGAGACCTGGCGGGCATTCTCGCTAAAGGCAACGTTGCCGAGGTTGATCTTCTTGACTCCCATCGCCTTGGCGACGGCACCGGCCTGCTGGATCGTCTCGCAAACCACGAAGAGCTTGTACTTGTCGGTCACTCCGCTCTGGAGCGCCTTGACGGCATCCTCGGTGTTTTTGACAACGACCTTGCAGCCCTCCGGCTTTGCAAGGGACAGGGCCTGCAGACGAAGCTTGTCATTGAGGACCGTGTCGCTCACCAACAAGATGCAGTCGGCACCCAGAGCCGAGGTCCAGCTAACGGCAACCTGGCCGTGAAGCAGTCGATAGTCCACGCGAATCATCTGAATCATGATGTGCTCCCTAGTGGTTAAAACTCATCGAGTTCGGCCTGCCCCAGCAGGTCGTTGACGTACTTGACCTTGGTGTCGTCCGCCTCGACGATCTGGCGAATGGCCTCATCGATCGGGGTGGATTCGGGCACGAACAGCAGCTGAATAAGGAGCGGCAGGTTCATGTTGGTCACGAGGTGCGTGTTAGGACGCGTCTGGACGATCTTGGTGAACTCGTTGTTGACGCTGCCGCCAAAGAGGTCGGTGCACACGACGACCTCATCGTCCGCGGCAAAGCCGTCCAGAATCGCTGCGGCCTCCTTGGTCAGGTCCTCGTTTCCGTCGACATACATAGAGAGCGCATGGACGTTTTCGCGCTCGCCGGAAAGCAGGCCGATGCTCTCGACGATTCCAGACGCAAAATGAGCATGGGACGCCACGATAAACTGCCTCATTCGATTCCCCTTCCTTGCGAATTTCGGCATAAAAATGCCCGGACGCATGCGCCCGGGCAGGGTGCTTCTTAAATGAGTGGTCAACTATTAGTAGTCGAACTGGTGATAGTAACGACGGTAGTTGAGGTTGTGCTTGGTGACCGTCTCGTAGTAAGCGGCAAGGCGATCGGTGATCAGCGAGGAGAGAATCCACGGAGACACGATGACGCGGAACTCGTCGTCAAGGCCGGGGATCGCGAACTCGGCGGTGTCGATGATGTTGATGTCGGTGTCGCCGGTCACGCCGCGGTTGAGGAAGGCGCGGACGCGCTCGTCGAGCTTGCGGTTCTCGTCCTCGCCCATGAACAGGAACACGGGGACGCCGGGCTCCACGAGCTCGAGGGTGCCGTGGAAGAAGTCGGCCGAGGTGATGTAGCGGGTGCGCTTCCACTGCATCTCCTCCAGGATGCACATCGAGAACAGG
>JAGZYM010000009.1:0-89900 GCA_018377855.1 Collinsella sp.
TGCCGCCCCCGGACCCCAGGAGGGGCCGCGGGGGCGTTCGGCTAACTGCGGGAATGGCCTATTTGCTCAATGTGTTCGGCTGAGATCGGAAATCAACCTCAAGGGAAGATGGTGTAGAGTATCTTCCCGCAGTACAAAAGCTCTTTGGGAACTTTAAGGGTGACGCTTTCAAACTGAGAGTGTTGCCCTTTTTTCATGTATGCAATGTGTGACGTACTGGCCAAGCACCATCCCGGCAATGGAATGATCGAGCATGGGCGGCTTCTACTGGTTGACGTGATCGTGGTCAAACAAGTGATATCGATTAGAATTAAATCAATTGCGCTGGAAGCCTTCGGGCGACACCTGAAGAGGGCTGATGCGTCGGTCCTCTTTTTTTGTTTGGATGTAAGATTCGGCCAGGCAAAACAAGGATCTCATTTCGGGAGAAACAAATATCCGGCGGTTTTCCGCTTCGGGACGCGCGGTTTAAGCGTGCTTTTCGGAAGTGCGGGGAAAAAATCGGAAACCTCCGAGCATAAACCGAATTTCGGCAACAAAACCGCAGGTCGCGGAAAGCTAAAACAGGGGTCTGGTCTGTCGATCTCGGTTTTTTCACCGCACTTCCGGAAATGACCGACGGAAGTATGCGGCAAATTTCGGAACCTTTGAGCACATCGTCCTTTTCATGAAAAGAACTCGCAGGTAGAAACTTTGTCACTATCCAGTGTGGTTGACGTGTCTAGAATTTGCCACACACTTACGGATTTTGCATAAGCTCGACTGGTTTGTTTATCGATTGGGGCAGAGGAATCTTGTCTGGACCTCGTTATATGTATTTAAATGGATGAGCTTAACCTATAAGTTAAGTTCATCTAGAACTGGGAGATGGCCCTTGGTAGAAGGATATGAACCTGTCGAATACAGAGACCCCAAGGGCCGACCGTTTTGGGAATTGACGGCTTTTCCCGACAACTCTCAATTCCAGAAAATGTTGTCAGACCCTAAGCGGAAATTAACCGCTCGAACAATGATCGGCCGTAATAGCGCGTCAGCTACTGGAGCCTGGGCGCTGACTTTTATGCCTGGCTTCTGAAACGGAGAATACAATGAATAAAGAAGATCTATCTGATTTTTATGCCGAAACAGAAAGTAGCGAAACGCGCGCTTATGAACATGCACTAGATATTGAGTTTATTGTTCATCGCGAAATGAAACGTTTGGGATTGAGCAAAAGTGAGCTGGCAAATCGTATGGGCATAAGCCTTCAGTCGCTTTCTAAGCTCTTGAATTCTCAACCTAATATGACTCTAAAGACGATTGCAAAGTTCGAACTTGCTCTGGGCATTAAGATCGTTCCGCAGGTTATCGTCAGCTATTCCAAAGAACTGCCGTTTCTTTCATCCAACTATTCCGTGCGAGAGCAATGTGCATTGCCTGCCATTCTCCCTGCAGAGCTGTCAGCAGATTGCGATGTGCCTTTTCAGAGCGAATAGCAGCCTCTCAATGAGCCTGAGTCGGACGAGTTGCCACTCCCACATCCTTTAAAAAAGTTCTTAAAACAGCCTTAAAGGCGCTCCAGCTCGCGTTGACAGCGTACAATACGCATGTTTGACTATGACAAATGTGGAATTAAGGGGAGGGGTGCGCCATGGAGGTGCTGGTTGTTGGCAACACCGCATATGTTGACGATGACTTTTGTGCCAAGGCGTTCCCCGGGGACCATGTGCAGGTCGTAGCCGCGCAGGACGCGTACCGCGACGAGTCGTCGCCCCATTCCTCGTGGAAAGAGCTTCTGCAACACCTGGATCAGGCCTACGAGTTCGACCGCATGGTCTACCTTTCCAATTACCTTACCCCGCATACCGATGCCGTGGGCGATATCGAGCTGTTGCGCTCGGTCTTTCGTGCGTGCGCGGGTCGCCGGGTCCAACTGCTGTATGTAGCGGGGCCCGCGGGTGCCGAGGGTGCCACCGACGCCGCGGGGCGAACGGGCAAGGGCATTATCGCGCACGCAGCCAACTACCTGTGCCGCTACTACGCTGCTCGCGAGGGCGTTCAGACCAAGATCCTGCGCGTGCCCTTCCTGTACACTGCCTCCGCCGCGCTGGAAGATCCGTTTTTGGTGCCGTTGTTCGACGCGTGCTCAACCGGATCGGTCGCTCTGCAGGGCGCGCAGGATGCGGCGTTTCCCCTGCTGTGTGCCGAGGAGCTTGCGGTGCTGGTACGCCGTATCTTCGATAGCTGGGATGGTAACTTTGAGACGCTCGACGTTGCCGATACCTTCCATCACGCGGCGGGTGAGGTGGGCGACGCCCTCAAGGCGCTGTTCCCCGGCCTTGCCGTTGCCTATGGCGATTCTGCCGGCTACGCCCTGCCCGCCAGCGACGTCGCTCGCGTGCGCTATGGCTGGTTTCAGCGCTATGACTTGCTGCGCGATCTCTCGACCATTCAAGCTCGCTGGGGCGCTGGACGCATCAAAAAGATCAACCCGCTGCGTGCCGCCATGGACCGCATCCAGATGCGCTCGCTGCCCATCAAATGCCTGGAGACGGGCGTTGCCTGGGTTCTGTTCGAGGTGCTGGAGCATCTGTTCTCACAATCGGCCCAGCTCAACGTGCTCGATTATCGCCTGCTCTACGTGGTGTTGATCGGCACGCTGTATGGCTTGGACTTTGGCCTGGTTGCGGCGCTGCTGGCGTCGGTGGGTTTGGCCGCGAGCTACTTTACTCAGTACGGCTATACCTTCCAGGGCCTGTTCTACGAGCCGTCCAACTGGCTGCCGTTTATTGCGTACTTTGTGGTGGGTGCCGTGTGCGGCTATGTGCAGCTGCGCAACAGCGAGGCCATTAGGGCGGAGCGCGATCAAAACGAGCTCGTGCGCAACCGCAATACGTTCCTCACACAGCTCTACCACGACGCGATCGAGGACAAGCGTGCGTACAGGCGCCAGATCGTGGGTTGCCACGACAGCTTTGGCAAGATCTTTGCCGTGACGCAGGAGCTCGACGTGCTCAACCCACGCGACATCTATCGCAAGTGCTGCGAGCTTCTGGGCGAGATCCTCGAGAACGATTCGGTGGCGATCTACCATGTTTCGGGCGGGGCATTTGCACGCCTGGTGGCAGCAAGTCCCGCGATTGCCGAAGATGCCGTACGCTCGCTCACGCTTGAGCAGCTTGCACCTCTTTTGGGCGACGGGGGTCGTTCGAACCTGTGGGTGAACCGCGAGCTGACGCCGGGGCTTCCCATGTTTGGATACGCGATCGAGCGCGACGGGGCACCCGCCGTGTTGATCTTTGTGCGTAGTGCGGCCGAAAACCAAATGACCCTCTATTATCAAAACCTGTTCCGCATCTTGTGCGGGCTGGTCGAAATCGCGCTGGGCCGTGCCTTTGACTATGAGGCGGTGGCGCAGGATAAACGCTGCGTTGACGGTACTTGCGTGCTCAAGCAGGCTGCCTTTGGCCAAGAGCTCGCGGCGGAGCAGGCGCTGGCAGATAGCAAGATGGGGAGTTTTTTGCTCCTGCGCGTGGTACCGGGCGTGGAGCCTGTCGGCGAGCTGGTGGGCGCAATTGGGTCGGCAATCCGCGAGAGCGACGCGGCGGGCTTGGTCGACGGCGACGTGCTCTATCTGCTTATGCGCCAGGCAAAGGCGTGCGATCTGCCCATTATCCGCGAGCGCCTGAGCGCAAAGCATATTGTGGTGGAGCCCGTCGACGGCGAGGACATTGTGGAGCTGTTGCAGCACATTTCTTACACCGGTGACGGTGAGGGGGGTGCCGCTTGATCTCGCTTGTCGTTGCTGCTGTCTTGCTGCTGATTCATGCGCTGGTTTGCCTGATGCTGTGGACGCTCATGAAGCTGGGCCTGCTGCCGGTGCGCGGGCACATGCTGGCTGTGATAGTGCTGGTGCCGCTGTGGGGCCCGTTGCTGGTGGTTCTGTTATCGATCCGCAGCGCGATGTTTGGCGAGGGACTGAAAGAGTCTGCGCTGGAGTCGCTGCGCTTCAACGACGAGCTCCATCGCAGTATGTCGGTACCGAGTGGTGAGGACGATGCAGGCGTAGTGCCGCTCGAGGAGGCGCTCATCGTCAACGACCCGGCATACCGGCGCCGTCTAATGCTTTCCATGCTCACCGAGGAGCCCGACGCGTACCTGGCGCAGCTACAGGCGGCTAAGCTTAACGACGACGTTGAGGTGGCGCACTATGCCGCGACGGCGGTGGCGCAAATCTCCAAGGAGTCCGACCTTAAACTGCAGCAGCTGGAGCGTGCCTTTAAGACGGACCCGAGTGCGCAAAACCTCAACGAATACTGCGATTTTCTTGGTGAATACTTGGGCTCGGGTTTGGCTGAGGGGCGCGTGGCTCAGATTCAGCGCCAACAGTACGCGCGCCTGCTTGCGCGTCGCTGCGAGCGCGAGGATACCCTTGAGCTGCGCATTCGATACGCGACGGCTCTGGCCGATGTCGGACAGATCGACGAGGCGCAGGCCGTGACCGACCAGCTGGTGCTCGACGTGCCCGACGAGCAGGAGGTTTGGATGCTTTGCCTGCGCCTGGCCGTGATGCGCCGCGACGGTGACGAAGTCCACCGTGTGATCGATGCGATTGACAAGCAACATGTGTATTTAAGCGCCGACAACCGCGAAAAGTTGGCGTTTTGGCGCGACGGGGAGGAGGCCAGATGAGCGTGGTGCAACATATCCGCGACCGAGCAGGCCGCTTTCGTTGGATGGGACTCCTCGTGGTGTGGGCTGTTTTTATCGTCATGGCCGCCGTGCTGCTGGTGGAGCGTGCCGGCGTGCAGTACAGTGCGGGCCAGCATAAGCTGGGGATGCTTGCCGCCAACGATGCGGTGCCGGCCTCCTCGGCAATCTTTGGCCAAAAGCCCACGTGCCTGGTCATTACCGATTCCGATCAAGCTGGCGTCGAGGACGTAAAGGAACAGTTCGACCAGATCCTGCTCGAAATGAAGATCGCGCACCGCGACGTGGACCTTGCCCTGGATGGTGCGGATGCCATTCCCTCGCTGACTTCCTTCGATCGCGTGATTTTGCTCATGCCGTCGCTCGATGGGCTCGGTAAGCATCTGACCGACATTATGAGTTGGGTGAGTGCCGGCGGTTCGCTTATGCTCGCCATGCCGCCGGATAACTCGAGCTATCTGCAAGTGATTGCCTCCAAGCTTGGCATTGAATCGGCCGGATATGACTATGTAAAAGCCGAAAGCATTGTGCCGAGCGAGGACTTTATGCTGGGCGGGGGAGAGCGCTACGAGTTCTCGGATCCCTTCTATTCTTCGCTCTCGGTTTCATTGCGCGAGACGGCGCACGTGTGGGCTAAGACCGGCGATGCGGGCACGCCGCTCATTTGGTCTAACGATTGCGGCAGTGGTCACACCGTGGTGTGCAACATTGGCATCTACGACAAGGTCATGCGCGGTTTTTACGCCGCGGCGATCAGCCTGCTGGGTGATGCCACGGCCTATCCGGTCATCAACAGCGCCGTGTTCTATTTGGACGACTTTCCTAGCCCCGTGCCCTCGGGCGACGGTACTTATATCAAGCGTGACTACGGCCTTTCCATTGCCGTTTTTTACACCAAGGTCTGGTGGCCCGATCTGCAAAAGCTCGCGCAAAAATATGGCATTCGCTATACCGGCGTGATGATCGAAAACTACGAGGACGCGGTCAACCAGACCGAGCCCGCGCGCCAACCCGATACCACGCAGTTCCGCTATTTTGGCGGCATGCTGCTGCAGATGGGCGGCGAGCTGGGCTTTCACGGCTACAACCATCAGCCGCTCGCGCTCTGGGACACCGACTACGGCACGTTGTACGACTACAAGACGTGGAAGAACAAGGAAACGCTTGTCGCATCGCTCAACGAGCTTATCGCTTTCCAGGACGAGGTGCTGCCCAACGCGCACGGCTCGGTCTACGTGCCGCCGTCGAATATCCTTTCGGCCCGTGCGCGCAAGCTTATCGGCACCGACGTTCCGCGCATTAAGACCATCGCCAGTACGTATTTTGAGGATGGCACCGACCTGCCGTACGTGCAGGAGTTTGGCGTGGCGAGCGATGGCATTGTGGAGCAGCCGCGCATTGTCTCGGGCGGTATGGTCGGCGATTCCTATATGCGCCTGGCTGCCGTATCCGAGCTCAACATGCACTACGTAAGCACGCACTTTATGCACCCGGACGACCTTTTGGACCCCGATCGCGGCGCTACGGAGGGCTGGGAGGTCTACAAGGGCGGCCTGACCGACTACCTGGACTGGCTTACCAAGTTTGCGCCCGGCCTGCGTCGCCAGACCGGCTCGGAATGCTCGGGCGCCATCCAGCGCTTTTCGTCGGTTACGGTGAGCGTGGATACCGGTGCGGATGCCTGGACGCTCAGCCTGGGCAATTTCCACGACGAGGCGTGGCTCATGTTCCGCGCCAATAATGGCGAGCCGGGTGCGGTGACGGGTGGCGAACTGACGCACCTTACGGGCGATCTGTATCTGCTCAAGGCAAATGATAATACCCTGACGATCGAGCGCAAGGAGGGTGGCGACAGATGAGAATCTGCTTGGTACTCGAGGGTTGCTACCCTTATGTGCACGGCGGCGTATCTACCTGGATGCATGGCTATATCCAGGCCATGCCCGAGCACGAGTTCGTGCTGTGGGTGATTGGCGCGCATGCTGCCGACCGCGGCAAATTTGTCTACGAGCTGCCCAGCAACGTGGTCGAGGTGCACGAGGTGTTCCTGGACGATGCCCTGCGGCTTTCGGGCGAGCAACATGAAGCCAGTTTTAACGACCGCGAGCGCGAGGCGCTACGCCGCCTGGTGTCGCTCTCCAATCCGGACTGGGACGTGCTGTTCGATATCTTCCAGCGCCGTCGCGTGCATCCGCTCTCGTTTTTGCAGAGCCGCACGTTTATGGATATCTTCCGCGACGTGTGCCTTGCCGAGTACCCCTACACGCCCTTCGCCGACGCATTCCACACCATGCGCTCTATGCTGTTGCCGGTGCTCTACCTGCTGGGCAGCGAGGTGCCGGTTGCCGATGTGTACCACGCTATCTCGACCGGCTACGGCGGCCTGCTCGCCTGCCTGGGCTCAAGCGTTCACCATGCGCCGGTGCTGCTCACCGAGCACGGCATCTATACCCGCGAGCGCGAGGAAGAGATCATTCGCGCCGACTGGGTGGTGCCGTCGTTTAAGGACCGCTGGATTCGCTTTTTCTACCTGCTTTCGGAGGAGATCTACCGCCGCGCCTTCCGCGTGACGAGTTTGTTCCATAACGCCCGCAAGACGCAGATCGATATGGGTTGCGATGCAGACAAATGTCTGGTCATCCCCAACGGCATCCAGTTCGACTGCTTTAAGGACATTCCCTTAAAGCCCGATGACGGCTGGGTGGACATTGGCGCGGTGGTGCGCCTGGCGCCCATCAAGGACGTCAAGACTATGATCTATGCCTTTTTTGAGCTGCACGAGCGCCTGCCCAAGGTGCGCCTGCACATCATGGGCGGCGTGGACGACGAAGAGTACGGCGCCGAGTGCCACGCGCTGGTCGAAACCCTGGGCGTGCGCGACCTGATCTTTACCGGCCGCGTCAACGTGGTCGAGTACATGGAAAAGCTCGACTTTACCATTTTGACGAGCATCTCCGAGGGCCAGCCGCTCAGCGTGCTGGAGTCGCTTGCCGCGTGTCGTCCCTGCGTGACGACCGAGGTGGGCTGCTGCCGTGAGTTGCTCGAAGGCGCTCCGGGCGATGACTTTGGCGTGGCAGGTTTTGTGACGCCGCCTATGTATCGCAAGGGCTTGGCCGATGCCATGGAACGCATGTGCACAAGCCGCGCCCGTCGCATTGAGATGGGGGAGCGAGGCAAGCGTCGCGTTGCCACGTACTTTTTGCACGAGCAGATGCTCGCCAACTATCGCGCGCTGTACGACGTGACGGCGCAAGCGTTTGACCTGCCCAGAGAGGGGGAGTAGCCGGTGGCCGGAATCGGTTTTGAGCTCAAGCGCCTGTTTAGGCGCAAGGGCCTGTTTGCCACGATGCGCGCCTATGGCTACGCCGGCATTGTGTGCACGGGCCCGATGCTGCTGGGCGTGCTGCTCCAGGTGGGTATCTTGGTGCTGTGCGGTCTGTGGGGCGTGGGACGCGCCAACCAAGACCTGCTGGTGTGCATGGTGACCTATACGCTGCTGGCGTCGCTCACGCTCACGAGCTTTTTCTCCATGCCGGTCACGCGCTTTTTGGCTGATATGTTGTTTGCCGAGCGCGAGGACGAGATTCTGCCCTCGTTTTGGGGCTCCAATGCTGTCATGCTCGTTGCGGGCACGGTGCTCTACGGCGTCTTCCTGCTGTTCTCGGGCGCCACGCTGCTGCAGGGGCTGCTGTGCCTGTGGCTGTTCAACATTATGATCGTCAACTGGAACGGCATGAGTTACCTCACGGCCATCAAGGATTACCGCGGTATCCTATGCAGCTTTGCGGCTGCCATTGGCGTGGCGTGCCTGTGCGCCCTGGCCGCGCTGGCGATGGGACTGCCGCCGGTCGAGGGCCTGTTGGCGTCAATTGCTCTGGGCTACGGCGTCATGCTCGCCTGGGACGTGGTGCTGCTGTACCGTTATTTTCCTCAGAGCGACCGCAGCCCCTGGCTCTTTTTGCAGTGGCTCGATCAGTTTATGCCGCTGGCGCTCACGGGCTTGTTTACCAACCTGGGTCTCTTTGCGCACTTGGTGATAATTTGGGCCGGTCCCATTGGCGTGCAGGTCAAGGGCTTGTTTTATGGTGCGCCCTACCACGATGTGCCGGCGCTCATCGCGTTTTTGACGATCCTGGTCACGTCCGTCAACTTTGTGGTCTCGGTCGAGGTCAACTTTTATCCGCGCTATCGCGACTACTACAGCCTGTTCAACGACGGTGGCGTGGTGGGCGACATTGTGGTGGCCGAGGAGGAAATGCTTGCCACGCTCAATCGAGAACTGCGCTTTTGTGCGCTCAAGCAGCTGTTTGTGACTGCTGCGGTCATTTCGCTCGAGACCACGGTGCTGTCGGCCCTGCCGTTGGGCTTTAACAACCTGATGCACGGTTATTTTCGTACGCTGTGCGTGGGCTATGGCCTGTATGCCGTGGGCAATACGGTGATGCTTATCTTGCTGTACTTTACCGACTATAAGGGGGCCGTGCTGGCTTCGGGTCTGTTTGCCGGTGTGGCTGGGCTGGCGACTGCGGTGTCGTTGCTTTTGCCGCAGCAGTTTTACGGCTTTGGCTTTTTGTTGGGTGCGGCGGTGTTTTTTATCGTGGCGCTGCTGCGACTCGATACCTATACCGCCAACTTGCCGTATCGTATCCTGAGCCAGCAGCCCATTGTGGCGACCGACAAAACGGGTCGCTTTACACGGCTGGGCCGCTTGCTCGACCGTGCCGAGCAGCGCTATGAGGAACGCCGTCAGCAGGGCGAGCCGCATGGCGCGTTTGAGCGCGCGGTGGTTCGCTTGTACCAAAAGCAATGCGGAGGTCCTGATGACCGATAGAATGATGTCTCGCCGCCGTCTGTTTGAGGCGGCTGCCGGTGTGCTGTTGCTTTCGGGCTGCTCGGTGCAGGAAGACTCCTCGACCAAAAAAGTCAAAAAGCAGGACGAGATCAAAAAGGCCGAGGCCTCGGACGGGACTAAGCACCTACGCGATAAGGACGAGCTGTACGAGGTCTACGACGACTCGGGTATTGTGACCATGTACCTGACGGTCTCGCGCGGCAACAGCTCCGAGAACACCGACCACAGCTGGGCCGAGATCAACACGTACTCGGTGTATGACTATGCCGGCATGGGCGTGACGCGCTATCAGGTTATGGGCCTGCTGCAGCCGGGCGACGAAGACGGCCCGGTGGCCGGCGAGGTCGGCTATGGCGAGGAAGCGCCCAATGCCACCGTGCAGGTGCGCGGCCAGACGTCGAGCGGCTACGCGCAGAAGAATTATAAGGTTGAGCTCAAGAAGGGTAAGGGCACCTGGCGTCAGCAGCGCGCGATTGCGCTCAATAAGCATATGGGCGAGGGCATGCGCTTTCGCAACAAGATGGCCTACGACCTGATTTGTGGGATTCCCCAGATGATGGGCCTTCGCACGCAGTTTGTGCACCTGTGGGTGTGCGACCAGACCGAAAAATCTAACGACACCTTTGAGGACTACGGACTGTTTACGCAGGTGGAGCAGCTCAACAAGACGGCGCTTAAGGCACATGGCCTGGATAAGAGCGGGCACCTGTATAAGGTGAACAGCTTTGATTTCCATCGCTTCGAAGATACCATTAAGCTGGCGGATGACCCCGACTATAACCAGACGGCGTTTGAGGGCATGCTCGAGATCAAGGGCGATTCGGACCATACCAAGTTAATCGAGATGCTCGATGCGCTCAACGACGATACGCAAAAGATCGACGATGTGCTCGACACCTACTTCGATACCGAGAACCTGGTCTATTGGATGGCGTTTCAGATCTTGACGGGAAATTGCGATACGCAGAACCGTAACTGCTATCTGTACAGCCCGCTTAACTCAAATACCTGGTACTTTTTAGATTGGGATAACGACGGCATGCTGCGTAAGCTGGAGCTTTCTCTTACCGGGTTTTCGGACTACGCGAGCTGGGAGCGCGGCGCAAGCAACTACTGGGGTAACGTGCTGTTTAACCGCGCGTTGCGCAGCAAGTCGTTCCGCAGCGAACTCGACCGTGCCGTCAAGGACTTGCGCTCGTATTTGACCGAGACTCGCCTGACCAAGATGATCAAGCACTACCGCGAGGTGACTGAATCCCTGGTCTTTGCTTCGCCCGATATCGACAATCTGCCTGTCACCAAGGACCAATACGAGCAGATCGCCGCGGCGATTCCCTCCGAGATCGAGGAGAACTACAAGAGCTTTCGCGAGAGTTTTAAAAAGCCCATGCCGTTCTACATCGGCGTGCCGCAGATCGATAACGGTAAGCTGCGCATTAACTGGGATGCGTCCTACGACTTTAAGGCGCGCGACATTCGCTACACTGTAGAGCTAGCGCGCGACTATGCCATAAGCGACGTTGTCTTTAAGGCCGAGGACGTGCTGCTTCCCGAGGTGACCTGCGATGCGCCCGATGCCGGCCAGTATTTTGTGCGCGTGCGTGCCACCAACTCCGACGGCTTTACGCAAGATGCGTTTGACTACTATGTGACTGACGACGGCAAGCACTACGGCATGAAGTGTTTTTACGTGCAAGACGGCGGTAAGGTCGTGGAGGACACGTATGAGGAGGACTAGCGCGCTGCTTGAGCGCTTGGCGGCTCCGCCTGTGCGTACCACGCAGGAGCGTTACCGCCACGAGCTCAAATATCTCATTAACGAGGGCGAGCACGCCGCGCTTGCCTGTCGCATGGCGCCGGTATTTAAACTGGACAAGCATGCGCGGGCGGGCGGTTACACCATTCGCAGCCTGTACTTTGACGACTACTGCAACTCGGCCTACGAGGAAAAAGACGCCGGCATTCTCATGCGCAAAAAGTTTCGCGTTCGCATCTATAACGGCAGCGACAAGGTGATTAAGCTCGAGCGCAAAAAGAAGTACGGTAGCTGGATCTATAAGGAGGACGCGCCGCTCACACGTGGCGAGTTTGAGCAGATTCTGGCTGGCGACTACGGCTTTTTGCTGAGGAGCCCCTATCCGATCTGTCGCGAGTTCTACATCGAGTGCATCTGCAACATGATGCGCCCGCGGACCATCGTGGACTACGAGCGCGAGCCGTGGGTGATGGATGAGGGCACCGTGCGCATTACGTTTGACATGAACGTGCGTGCCGCGGTGGGAAGCTTCGATATCTTTGACGCGACGCTGCCCGCGCTGCCGGTCCTGGAGCCCGGCAAGCTGGTGATGGAGGTCAAGTTTACGGAGTTTTGCCCGCAGCTCGTGCGCGATATGGTGCCGCCGGGCGCGGCCGAGCTTACGGCGGTCTCCAAGTACTGCCTGTGTTACGAAAAGACCGCCTACCTGCGCGGTTTTAACTACTGGGAATCGGATTTTGAGAACCGAGGGGATATTTAGACCATGAGCACCAGGGACTTTTTTAAGAACTCCGTCTTGGAGGCGTTTGGCCAGGTCGACCCTGCCAAGATCGGCCTTTCGCTGCTCGTGGCGCTCGCCATGGGCATCCTGATCTATTACGTGTACAAGCGCTTTTTTACCGGCGTGGTGTATTCGCGTAGCTTTGCCGTGACGCTCGTGGGCATGTGCGTGCTTACCTGCATGGTCACGCTCGCGATCTCGACGAACGTGGTCATCTCGCTCGGTATGGTCGGTGCTCTGTCCATCGTCCGCTACCGTACGGCGGTCAAGGACCCGCTCGACCTGCTGTATCTGTTTTGGGCCATTACCACGGGCATTACGGCCGGCGCCGGCATGTATGCGCTCGTGGGGCTCACGGCGGTGGTGATCGTGGTGATGATCGCCGGCTTTGCGAGCCACCAGGACAAGTCGCGCGTGTACATGATGGTCATTCACTACACGGGCCAGACCACCGGCGACGATATCGTGCGTGCATTTGGGCGCACCAAGTTCACCGTTAAGTCCAAGACTATGCGCGGCGACAAAGTCGAGATGGCCGTGGAGGTATTCTCGGACGGCGTGGACATGCCCTATGCCGACGCGATTCGCACGCTCGATGGCGTTGAGGACCTGACCCTCATCCAGTACAACGGCGAGTATCATGGATAACTATGTTCCGGCGTTCTAACGAACGCCGGACCGCTCGACGCTGCGCGGGCATCTGCCGGGCGATCTGCCGCTCAAACCGTCGCTCGCGTACATGAAGTACGCTTCGCTCCTCTTTCGCGGCACCTCGCCACGGCAGCTGCCCGCTCGCTGACGTTTGCTCGACCTGGGTGATATTGATTTATCCGAAGCGCCGTCACGGGTATCATGGTGAAAGCGATTTCAATGACAGGGGTGCTCGTGGTAAAGATGAAAGATGTGGCCGAGTTGGCTGGCGTTTCGAGCGCCGCGGTCTCGCGCTACCTCAACGGTGGATATATCTCGGCGGACAAGGCCGAGCGCATTAAGCAGGCGATTGAGCTGACCGGATACGTGCGATCTAGTCAGGCTCGCGCGCTGCGCACCGGTTCCACCAAGCTCATCGGCGTCATCGTGCCTAAGATTAACTCGGAATCCGTGAGCCGCATTACCGCCGGTATTGGCCAGGTGCTCGGTCGCCGTGGCTACCAGATGCTGCTCGCGAATACTGATAACGTGGCCGAGCGTGAGCTCGAGTATCTCGACCTGTTCCAGAACCACCCGGTCGATGGCATCGTGCTCGTGGCGACCATGATCACCGACGAACATCGTGCGGCCATTGTGTCTTGCCGTGTGCCCATTGTGCTGATCGGTCAAAACGTCGAGGGCGCGGCTTGCGTCTACCATGACGATTACGAGGCCGCCTTTGAGCTGGGCCAGGCGCTCGCGAAGCATGTTGAGGGCAAGATTGCCTATA
Organism: Collinsella sp.; assembly: GCA_018377855.1. Taxonomy (GTDB): domain Bacteria; phylum Actinomycetota; class Coriobacteriia; order Coriobacteriales; family Coriobacteriaceae; genus Collinsella. The sequence continues at coordinate 13,499 of JAGZYM010000009.1, forward strand.
TCGGTGTTACCGAGGAAGACCGTGCCGCCGGTTACGACCGTCGTCGTGGTTTTGAAGCGGGCTTACGCGCCGCGGGTGTTGCGCTCGATCCCGAGCTGATTCGCCGCGGGTCCTTTACCCTCGATTCCGGCTATCGTGCGTCGCGTGAGCTGCTGGGCGAAGTGCCCGATGTTTCGTTTATCGCCTGCGCGACCGACACCATGGCGGCGGGCGCGCTGCGTGCCATCGATGAGGTTCGCGGCATGGGCGAGGGCATGCACCGCGTGAGCGGTTTCGGCGACAACGCGTTTTTGCGCGCGCTGACGGGCGGCATTCCCACCGTGCATTACGGCTACCTGACCAGCGGTGTCGAGGCGACCAATATGTTGCTCAACACGCTCGATGGCGTGGAGGGGGAGAGCGGTCTAAAGACGCTCAAACTCGGCCATCAGCTTATGAATGTCTAGATTTTGGGCACGTCTGCCTGCCTCTGAGCCCTTATGTTTGTCTCAAAACTACCATTCGCCGGCTATTTCCTACCGTTCACCCTACTATGAAAACGATTACAGACATATGAAACTGAAATCGATTACAGTGTAAGTGTCAAAGACGGCCGGGTGCACGTGCGCCCGTTTGAGGAAAGGGAAGTCATGGACTACCGCAAATCAGCCCAAGAGGTGCTCGACAACATCGGTGGCGCCGGCAACGTTGTTTCGGCCGCACACTGCGCCACGCGTCTGCGCCTGGTGATTGCCGATAACGCCAAGGTCGACAAGGATGCCCTCGAGAATATCGACGGCGCCAAGGGCGTCTTTGAGGCCCAGGGCCAGCTCCAGATTATTTTTGGCACCGGCACCGTCAACAAGGTCTACGAAGAGTTCATCGCGCTCAGCGGCGTCGAGGCTGCCACCAAGGCCGAGGTCAAGGAGGCCGCGGCACAGCAGCAGAACATCTTTATGCGTGCCATTAAGGTGCTCGGCGACGTCTTTGTTCCCATCATCCCCGCCATCGTGGCTTCGGGTCTGCTGCTGGGCATTATGAGCGCCCTCAACTTTATGGCCTCCAACGGCTTTGTCGCGCTCGACACCAATAACTTTATTTACAAGATTGCCGACCTGGTCTCGGGCACGTCCTTTGGCATTCTGCAGATTCTGATCGGCTACTCCGCGGCTAAGGCCTTTGGCGCCAACCCGTATCTGGGCGCTGTCGTCGGCGGTGCGTTCATCAACTCCTCGCTGCAGAGCGCCTACACGGTTGCCTCCGAGGGCGTGCAGACTATGGTCACCGTCATTCCCGGCGTGTACAGCTTTGAGTGGGTCGGCTATCAGGGCCACGTGATCCCCATCGTTATCGCCTGCGCCATTCTGGCCTTCCTCGAGAAGCGCCTGCACAAGACCGTTCCCGAGATGTTCGACCTCTTTGTGACCCCGCTCGTCTCGGTGTTCGTGACCGTGCTCGTGACGCTCGTTGCCGTCGGCCCCATCTTTGTCTGGGCCGAGAACGCCGTCCTCGGTCTGATCCAGGCCCTGCTCACCCTGCCCTTCGGCATCGGTTCCTTTATCGTCGGCCTGTTCTATGCGCCTACGGTCGTCACCGGTATCCATCAGATGTACACCGCCATCGACCTGGGCCAGCTCGCCCAGTACGGCGTGACCTATTGGCTGCCCATCGCCAGTGCCGCCAACATCGCCCAGGGTGGTGCCGCACTCGCCGTTGCCTTTAAGACCCGCGATGCCAAGATCAAGGGCCTGGCGCTTCCTTCGGCTCTGTCCGCCTTCATGGGCATTACCGAGCCTGCCATCTTTGGTGTGAACCTGCGCTTCTTTAAGCCCTTCATCGCCGGTTGCATCGGCGGTGGCTGCGGCGCCCTGGTCTGCGCGCTCACTTCGCTGGCTGCCTCCGGCACGGGCGTTACGGGTATCTTCGGTATCCTGCTGTGCCTGGCCCAGCCCGTGCAGTACGCGATCATGTTTGCGGTCGCCGCGCTGGTTTCCTTTGCCGTCTCGTTTGTCCTGTACAAGGACGAGTCCAAGACTTCCGAGCAGGCCTAAGAGCTTTTGATTGAGGGGATGCCCGCGGGTCGTATGCTCGCGGGCGTTTCCCGTATCTGGTGCCGATCTCTGGTGTCTTGTTACTTTCGATCCGTTAGGACTTTGATATGTCTAATGCACTTGGTCGCGACCTTGCAAAGCTGGTCGCCGCTGTTGACGCCGCCGCCTCTGAGTGCGGTCATGGCGCGTATGGCCAGCGCTTCCATATTATGCCGCCGGCGGGCTGGCTCAACGACCCCAACGGTCTTTGCCAAGCGGGCGGCGTGTTTCACGCGTACTTCCAGTATGCCCCGTTTGATGTGAACGGCGGCGTAAAGATGTGGGGCCATGCCACAAGCCGCGACCTTATGAACTGGGAATATGTTGGCGCCCCGCTGCTGCCCGACGAGCCGTTCGATTGCCATGGCGTGTATTCAGGCTCCGCGCTTGCCGAGGACGGCCGCATTCGCGTGCTCTATACGGGCAACGTTAAGCTTTCCGATGCGGACGGCACGTACGACTACGTCAATACCGGCCGTCGCGCCGATACTGTTTATGTCGAGAGCGTTGATGGCCTTGCCGGTCGGGAGTTCAGCCAAAAGCGCGTGGTGCTGGCGTCCGAGGATTATCCCGACGATCTGACCTGCCACGTGCGTGATCCCAAGGTGTGGCGCGATGATGATGGGCGTTACCACATGGTGCTGGGCGCGCGTCGTCGCGTGGACGGGCCGCATGTCGAAAGCCGTTTTTGTGCGATGCACGGCGAAGGTGCCGGGCGCGATGTGGGCGAGATCTTGGTGTATGGCTCGGCCGATATGCTGAGCTGGGAGCTCGAAAGCCGCGTTTCCACGCCCGAGCGCTTTGGCTTTATGTGGGAGTGCCCGGGATACCTTGAGCTTGAGTCGGATGGCGGTGTGCCGGCGAAGTGGCTGTCCTTCTCGCCCCAGGGCCTCGAGGGCGGCCGTTGGGACCGCGGCAACGTGTATGCCGCTGGCTACATGCCTGTATCGGGCGACATCACTGGTGGCAAGGACGCTTATGAGCTGGGCGAGTTCCGCCTGTGGGACGCCGGTTTTGACTTCTATGCTCCTCAGGAGTTTACGTCCGAGGATGGTCGCCACATTTTGATCGGCTGGATGGGCATGCCCGATGAGCCGACCTATGACAACGCGCCCACCGTAGCGTGCGGCTGGCAGCACTGCATGACGGTGCCGCGTGAGCTCACAGCCGGTGTCGACGGCGTGGTGCTGCAGCAGCCGGCGCGCGAGATTGAGCACCATTATGCCTCGGTGCGTGTGGGGGCGGGCTCGTTGGAGGTTGCCGGCGATACCTGCTTTGATGTTGTTGTTGACGGTGTCGACGGCGCGTTTACCGCGACCGTTGATGGCGAGCTGAAGCTGGCGTTTGTGCCCGCTGAGGACGAACTGCCCCCGCGCTTTGAGATGCGATTTACCGATGAGGGCCGCGCTTCTGCCGGCTGCGGTCGTACTGTGCGCTGGGAGTCCGTCGACGAGGTTCGTAACGTGCGCATTGTTGGCGATGTCTCGTCGGTCGAGGTGTTTGTGAACGATGGCTCGCTCGTGTTTTCGACGCGCATCTATCCCGAGGCCTATGGCGTGACCGTTGACGCTCCGGGCGCGAATGTGACCTACCACGCGCTCAACATCTAGGCGATTCGTCGCATATCGGCGCTATACTGCAGCCGTAGCCTACGATGTGGGAAACATCCGCATCGTGGGTTTTTGTTTTGGAGGGAAGGTGCCGTATGGGCGTACAGCAGCTAGAAGAGGCCTGGGCTTTGAGGGCCAGCGCGCGTGAGGCGCGGTTGCTTGCGGCGTCGCATGTGCCGGCAGCGCTGTCGTTGCTGGGGATTGTACGGCCCGGCGATCGCCTGGTGGCCTTTGCGGATGACTTTGCCGATGCGTTTGCGAGCGGCTTTGATGGCTGCGATGTTGTGCTCGTGGGCTCGCCGTCCGCCGAGGCGTTTGCCGCTGCGTCCGAGGGCTTTGATGCTTCGTTTGAGGTCGAGGGGCCGCACCTGTGGTGGTTCGTCAACTCCATCGGCGGGTTTGGACTGCGCGTGCCCGATCTGCGTACGCTGGGTCGAGCGGCTCGCGAGGCCCATGCGCTGCTGGTTGTGGACAACACCGTGGCGTCGGCTTTTGGCTGCGATCCGTTGCGCTTGGGTGCCGTGCTGTCGCTCGAAGCGCTCGACCGTGTGTGCGCCGGTAACGCTTCACGCAAGTTGGTTGCCGTATCGGTCGCGCGCTCGCAGCTCAAGCGCCATCGTGTGGATGCCGCGGCTGAGTGCGTGCATGTCCTGTTTGAGGGCTGTGGCTTGGGCAAGCTTGATTTGCCTACTGACGAGGCTGGTGTGCTGGAGCGCGGGCTGGACTCGCTCGATACCCGCATGCAGGCACACTTCGACCGCGCCCGTGCTCTGGCCGAGTATCTGGCCGCCAACGAGATGGTGCGCAACGTGCGCTATCCCGGGCTGAGTTCGCATCCCGACCATGCGGTTGCAACGGGAATCCTCGAGCACGGCTTTGGCCCGGCAGCTGAGTTTGATCTTATCGAGCGCAGTGCGGGCGATCTCTTTGATGCTTTGCCGGGGGAGTTCCGCACATCGCCGGCTGGCGGCGCAACGACGCGCCTTTCGGCCCCACGCGGCAAGCAGGGGAGCACCGTCCGCCTCTTCGCCGGCACCGACGACCCCTTGATCGTGGCCGCCACCCTAGATAATGCCCTCCGCAACTAGCTAAATCATCCTCGACTTCATAAGTTGCGGTGAAATATGGATTGATTTACGGCTTTAACCGCATAAACAGTCCCTATTTCACCGCAACTTATGAGATGGGGTTGTGTGGCTATAAGGCCCCGTCCCAAATGAGCTACTTTTTGATGCTGGCGATGAGGGCGTTGGCTTTGGTGGCGATGACGTTGTTGATGTCGGTCTGCAGCTCCTCGTAGGCCGCTATGGCTCGCTCGCCGGCGGGGGTGAGGGTGGATCCGCGGGCTCCGTCGCGCTCGATGAGCTTGCAGCCCAGCTGTCCTTCGGCCTCGTTCACAATGCGCCAGGCCTTGGAGTACGCCATGCCCATGCTCTTGGCGGCGCGGTTGAGCGAGTGCTCGCGGGCGATGCCCTGCAGCAGCAAGACGCAGCCGTGGCCGAACACGCCCGGCAGATCTTTGTCGCACGCTTGAATGACCAACTTTGCCGTCGTCTTGTACTCCATGTGCTCCACGTCTTCCCGCTAAAGTGTTTGCTGGGCAAACGCAAAGCCTGCGTCAAACCCTCGTGTGCTCTTCTTAAAACATGCATTGTAGCAGTCAAAGTGCGTTAAGATACTTCCCCAGTATTGGGCGCCCAAGGTTGGGTTGGGTCCTACGAGGCCTGCAGCCGACCGGTCGCATGGAAAAAGGAGAAACATGGCTACGTTCTTTCCCGGTGAGTCCCACACGTTTTCGGAGTATCTGCTGGTCCCTGGTTACTCGTCCTCGCAGTGCATCCCCAACAACGTCTCTCTTAAGACGCCGCTAACCCGCTTTAAGCGCGGTGAGAAGCCGGCAATCACCCTGAACATCCCCATGGTTTCCGCCATCATGCAGTCCGTCTCGGGCGTCGATATGGGTGTCGCGCTCGCTACCGAGGGTGGCCTGTCCTTCATTTACGGTTCCCAGAGCGCCGAGTCCGAGGCCGCTATGGTCAAGGCCGTCAAGGATCACAAGGCCGGTTTCGTTCAGTCCGATTCCACGCTGACCCCCGACATGACCATGGAGCAGGTCATTGAGCTCAAGGAGAAGACCGGTCACTCCACCATGCCGGTTACCGACGACGGCACTCCCAAGGGTAAGCTCCTGGGCATCGTCACCAGCCGTGACTATCGCCCCAGCCGCGATGACCACCAGACGAAGGTCTCCGAGTTCATGACCCCGCGTGAGCAGCTCATCGTGGGCGACAAGAACATCAGCCTCAAGGTTGCCAACGACGTCATCTGGGACAACAAGCTCAACGCCCTGCCCATCGTCGACGACAACGATCACCTCATGGGCATCGTCTTCCGCAAGGACTACGACAGCCACAAGACCAACCCCAACGAGCTGCTCGATAACGACAAGCGCTACATGGTCGGCGCCGGTATCAACACCCGCGACTATGCCGAGCGCGTGCCGCTGCTCATCGAGGCCGGCGCCGATGTCCTGTGCATCGACTCCTCCGAGGGCTTCAGCGAGTGGCAGAAGCGCACCATCGAGTGGATTCGCGCCAACTACGGCGAGGACGTCAAGGTCGGTGCCGGCAACGTCGTCGACGCCGAGGGCTTCCGCTTCCTGGCCGACTGCGGTGCCGACTTCATCAAGGTCGGTATCGGCGGCGGCTCCATCTGCATTACCCGCGAGACCAAGGGTATCGGCCGCGGCCAGGCCACCGCGCTGATCGACGTCTGCCGCGCCCGTGACGAGTACTACGAGGAGACCGGTGTCTACGTGCCCGTGTGCTCTGACGGCGGTATCGTCTACGACTACCACATGACGCTCGCCCTTGCCATGGGTGCCGACTTTATGATGCTGGGCCGCTATTTCGCCCGCTTTGACGAGAGCCCGACCGAGCGCGTCAACGTCAACGGCCAGTACATGAAGGAGTACTGGGGCGAGGGTTCTGCGCGTGCCCGCAACTGGCAGCGTTACGACCTGGGCGGCGCCGCAAAGCTCAGCTTCGTCGAGGGCGTCGACTCCTACGTTCCTTACGCCGGCTCCCTCAAGGATGGTGTGGGCGGCACGCTCTACAAGGTCAAGTCCACGATGTGCAACTGCGGTGCCCTCTCGATCCCCGAGCTCCAGGAAAAGGCACGCCTGACCCTGGTAAGCTCGACCTCGATCGTCGAAGGCGGCGCCCACGACGTAGTCGTCAAGGATTCTCAGCAGAGCGTTTCCTATCGATAAGGTAAGAGCTGCATATCAAAGGTTGATTCCCAACCACGTTATTTAGATAAAGCGAGATGCCTGCAAGTCGCAGGCATCTCGCTTGTCGTATTTGTTATCATCAGTCAAGTTAACCTTAGGGTCGGTCGGCTTAGCTTTGTTTGCTACAAGTTCCGCACGCAAAGAAGAGCACTTAATGTGCTCTTCGTCTTGCGCAGGACTGTCCGCAGTAGCGAATAAAGCTAAGCCGACCGACCCCAGCCAAGATTAAAGGAGCTGATATGTGCGATTGCACAGATCATAAGGACGAGATCCCTGTCTACGACGCGCAGGCCATTGAGTCCCGGTGGATGAAGGCCTGGGAGGACTCCAACCTCTTTGCCGTCGACACCGACGACAGCAAGCCCAAGAAGTACGTGCTCGAGATGTTCCCGTATCCGTCGGGCGACCTGCACATGGGCCACGCTCGCAACTATACCATCGGCGATGCCATGGCCCGTCAGGCCCGCATGCGCGGCTACGACGTGCTGCATCCCATCGGCTTTGACGCCTTTGGCCTGCCTGCCGAGAACGCCGCCATCAAGCACAACACGCAGGCTGCCGCCTGGACGTATAAGAACATGGACCAGGCGCTCGCCACGATGAAGCGCATGGGCTTCTCCTACGATCTGGATCGCATGGTCAAGACCTGCAGCCCCGATTATTACCGCTGGGGCCAGTGGATCTTTGAGAAGATGTGGGAAAAGGGCCTGGTCTACCGCAAGAAGAACCCGGTCAACTGGTGCCCCACCTGCAAGACCGTTCTGGCTAACGAGCAGGTTACCGAGGGCAAGTGCTGGCGCTGCGGCACCGAGCCTGAGAAGCGCGACCTTGAGCAGTGGTACTACAAGATTACCGAGTACTCTCAGGAGCTGCTCGACGACCTGGAGAAGCTCCCCGGCTGGCCCGAGCGCGTTAAGCAGATGCAGGCCAACTGGATCGGTCGCTCCGAGGGCGCCGAGGTCGACTTTACCCTGTGCGACCAGGATGGCGAGCCCATCGAGGGCGATGAGGGCAAGATCACCGTCTTTACCACGCGTGCCGACACCCTTTTTGGCGTCTCCTTCTTTGTCCTGGCTCCCGAGTACGCCGGCCTGCATGAGCTCGTCGAGGGCACGGAGTACGAGGAGGCCGTCACCAAGATCGTCGAGGACTCCAAGCATATCTCTGCCGTCGAGCGTGCCCAGGGCACCCTCGAGAAGCACGGTGCCTTTACGGGCCGCTATGTGGTAAACCCCGTCAACGGCGAGAAGGTCCCCGTGTGGGTTGCCGATTATGTCGTCGCCGACTACGGTACCGGTGCCGTCATGGCCGTTCCCTGTGGCGACCAGCGCGACTTTGAGTTTGCCCGTAAGTACGACCTGCCGATCGTGCCGATCATCCTAGACGATGACGATCGCGCTGCCGTCGAGGCCAGCGGCGAGACCATCGATACCTTCCATGCCGAGACCGTCGACTGGGATTGCGCTCACGCTGCCGAGGGCACCCTCGTCCAGTCCGGCAAGTACACCGGCATGCGCGGTGGTAAGCACTCCGAGGGCGAGGCTGCAATCGTGGCCGACCTCGAGGCCATGGGCTGTGGTCGTCGCAAGGTCGAGTTTCGTCTGCGCGACTGGCTCATCAGCCGCCAGCGCTATTGGGGCAACCCCATCCCGGCCATCCACTGCGAGCACTGCGGCATCGTGCCCGTGCCCGAGGATCAGCTGCCGGTGACGCTGCCCGAGAACCTTGACCTGGGCGCCGGCGAGACCCTTGCCGAGTGCAAGGAGTTCTACGAGACCACCTGCCCGGTGTGCGGCCGCCCGGCCAAGCGTGAGACCGATACCATGGACACCTTCACCTGCTCCAGCTGGTATTACCTGCGCTATACCGATCCGCACAACACCAAGCTGCCCTTCTCCCGAGAGGCCGCCGACCGTTGGATGCCCGTCGATAACTACATTGGCGGCATCGAGCACGCCATTCTGCACCTGCTCTACAGTCGCTTCTTTACCAAGGCGCTGCGCGACCTGGGCCTGCTGAGCGTGGACGAGCCCTTCACCAACCTGCTGTGCCAGGGCATGGTCAAGGACGAGAACGGCGACACCATGTCCAAGTCCAAGGGCAATGTCGTGCCCCCGAGCTCGGTTATCGAGCCCTACGGCGCCGACACCATGCGTTTGGCGATCCTGTTTATCGCTCCGCCCGAGAAGGACTTCGACTGGGATCCCAAGGCCGTTGAGGGCGCCAACCGCTTCATCAAGCGCGCCTGGCGTATCGTTTGGCAGCTCGTCCAGTCCGGTGACGCCAACGTGGCCTTCGACAAGTCCGCGCTCGACGAGGTTGCGATGAAGCTCTATCGCGAGCGTCACCGCACCATCGCCAAGTGCACCGAGGACTTCGATCGCGGCCAGTTCAACACCGCGATCTCGGCCGTCATGGAGCTCGTCAACGCGGCGAGCGCCTACCTCAACGCCACCGAGGGTACCGCCCGCGACAAGGCGCTGTGCTACGGCGTGGCTAAGGATATCGTGAGCGTCCTTGCCCCCATCTGCCCGTTCTGGGCCGACGAGCTGTGGCACGAGGCCCTCGGCTGCGAGGGCAACGCCTACACCGCCGCCTGGCCCGAGTTCGACCTGGCCGAGTCCGTTGAGGACACGGTGCAGATCGTGGTCCAGGTGCTCGGCAAGGTCCGCGGCCGCGTCGACGTTGCCCGCGATGCCTCCAACGAGGAGATGCAGGCTGCCGCCGAGGCCGCCGTCGCCAAGTGGCTCGAGGGCAAGACGGTCGTCAAGGCCATCTGCGTGCCCGGCAAGCTGGTCAACCTGGTGGTCAAGTAAGCGCTGCGCGCAAAGCTGACATGCAATAAACGAGGGACGGTCCGTTTGGGCCGTCCCTCGTTTTGCATGTACCTGCCATGGTGTCTTCGGTCAATTGTCCTATTCTTGTGGAGAAGCTGTGCGCACGCTGACCTGCAGATTCGTACTGTGCTTGCACGTTTCCGCAGCTATTGGTATAGTTTGCTTGCAAATGAAGTTGTAATTGAAAGAAGTGGGGTTTCGGCCCCGCTTCTTTTTTGTATGGATGGAGGTGCCGCAATGGTCAAGACCAAGACCGAGCAGGCGATCATCGACGCGCTCGAGGCCGTCGCTCCCCAGCACGATGTCGACATCGTCGACGTCGAGCTCGTGGGTGCCACCAAGGCCCCCTGCGTGCGCGTGCGTATCGAGGGTGCCGAGGGTCAGAGCCTTTCGCTCAACGACGTCACGGCCAACACCAAGTGGGTCGGCGATGTGATTGAGGAGCTCGACCCCATCTCTTCGAGCTATACGCTCGAGGTGTCGAGCCCGGGTATGGCGCGCCCGCTGCGCCGCCCGTGCGACTTTACCCGCTTTGTGGGCGAGAACTGCGAGCTCACCTCCACCGCTACCGAGGGCCGTCGCAAGTACGCCGGTAAGATTGCCGCCGCCACCGAGACGAACGTGACCCTCGAGCTCGAGGGCGGCGAGTCCGTTACCCTCGATTTCTCTGATGTTAAAAAGTGCAAGTTGAAGCCCACCTACGACTTCAAGCCCGCGAAGGAAGGAAAGTAAGATGGCAGCATCCGACATGATGTCCGCCCTGATGGAGCTTTGCCAGGAGAAGCACATCGACCAGCTCTACCTGATCGACCGCCTGGAGCAGTCGCTCGCCAAGAGCTATGCCGAGATCCTGCATCTTGAGTGGGGCGCCAAGGTGACCATCGACCGCACCACCGGCAAGATCTACGTCTACCGCTTGGAGCCGATCGACGATTCCATGGACGAGGAGGGCAACTTCACCGAGTTCGAGGAGATTGACGTCACCCCCAAGAACACGAGCCGCATCGCTGCCCAGCACGCCAAGGCCGAGATCAACGCCATCGTGCGCAACTCCGCCCGCGAGCAGATCTACGAGGAGTTCTCCGGCCGCATCGGTGACCTCATCAGCGGTACCGTGCTGCAGTCCACACCCGACTTCACGATTGTCAAGATCCGCGAGGGCGTCGAGGCCGAGCTGCCGCACTTCGACCAGCGCCGTTACGAGAACGAGCGCAACGAGCGTCCGATGGGCGAGCGCTACCTGCACAACCAGCACATCAAGGCCGTGATCATCGACGTTCGCGACCCCAACTCCAACCTGCAGCCGGTTCGTGGCGAGCACAGCCGTCCGCCGATTGTCATCTCCCGTACCCACCCCGAGCTCATGCGTCGTCTGTTTGAGCAGGAGGTGCCCGAGATCTATGAGGGCACCGTCCAGATCAAGTCGATCGCCCGCGAGCCCGGCCAGCGCTCCAAGGTCGCCGTCCACTCGCTCGACGACCGTCTGGATCCCGTGGGCGCCTGCGTCGGCCCCAAGGGCAGCCGTGTTCGCGCTGTCGTGGGCGAGCTCCGTGGCGAGCGCGTCGACGTCATCCTGTGGGATGCCGATCCTGCCGTCTACGTTGCCAACGCCCTTTCGCCCGCTAAGGTCACCCGCGTCCTCATCGACGAGGAGAAGGCCTACGCCGGCGTCATCGTGCCCGACGACCAGCTGTCCCTCGCCATCGGCAAGGAGGGCCAGAACGCCCGCCTCGCCGCGCGCCTGACCGGCTGGCACATCGACATCAAGTCCGAGACGCTTGCCGCCGACATCCTCAAGAACGTTCCCGTTCACGAGGAGCCCGCCGCCGACCTGATCGGTGACGAGGAGGACGAGGACGTCCGCCGCTGCGAGTACGTGTCCGAGGACGGTATCCAGTGCCGCAACCAGGCTCGTCCCGGCTCCCGTTTCTGCGGTGTCCACGACACCGACGCCTTCGATGATGCGGAGGACCTGATCTAGCGCGCGTTCGCGCCGGGCGGGTCCCGGCGCGTCTTCCACGCTCGTTCAGTCTCTAGGCACCCAAGGTGCCAGAAAGGGTAGGTGAAGTCATATGGCAAAAGTCCGTGTGTCCACCCTGGCCAAAGAGTTCGGCATGACCTCCAAGGAACTGATGGGTCATCTTGCCGAAATGAAGATTCCCGCTAAGTCCGCTTCCTCCGCCCTGGAGGACGCTTACGTCGCCATGGTCCGCAAGCAGCTCGCCTCGGTGATCGAGGCCCGCGCCAAGGAAGTCGAGGCCGCCAAGCAGGCCGAGGAGGAGGCAGCCGCCGCCGAGGAGGCAGCGCGCGCTGCCGAGGCCGAGCGTGAGCGCATCGCCGCCGAGAAGGCACGCGAGGAGGAGCGCCGCCAGTTCGCCGCCGCCCAGGCTGCCGAGGAGGCCGCCCGTGCCGAGGCCGAGGCCAAGAAGAAGGCTGAGCAGGAGCGCCTTGCCCGCGAGAAGGAGGAGGCTGCCCGCGAGGCCCAGCGCCGCGCCGTCCCCGCTTCCGACTCCGGTTCGCGCTTCCGCTCGCTGCTCGACCAGATCGCCGCACAGGAGACCGTGCTCAAGGAGAAGAAGGACGCCGAGGAGAAGGCCAAGGCCGAGCGCGCCTCTGAGCGCGGCAACCGTCGTAGCGGCAACAACGACCGTCGCGGTGGCCGTCGTAACGATCGCAACGCCTCCGACAACAACTCCGATCGCAATGCCTCCGAGAGCCGTCCGCACAGCCATCGCACCAACGCCAGCAACAACGTCGCTGCCGGCATGGACTTCCCCAACCCCGATAAGCAGGGTAAGGGCAAGAAGCGCAAGGGCGGTCACGGCAACGATGAGGACCACTACAGCCGCATGGCTCGTGAGGCCGAGGAGTACAGCCGCGAGAAGGTGCTCGAGGAGGCCCGCGCCGCCGTCGAGGAGGCCTCTCGCGAGTCCACCGGTCGCCGCAAGAAGCGCAAGGAGAAGCGCGAGCGCGAGGCTGCTAAGGCTCAGGAGGAGCGCAAGATTGAGGAGGCGCTGGCCCAGGGCGTGAACCCCGAGGAGCTCGACGCCATCAAGGTCTCCCAGGGAGTTACCGTCCAGGAGCTCGCCGAGGCGCTCGACGTTCCGGCCAACGACATCATCAAGCGCCTGTTCCTGCTGGGCACGCCGCTTACGATGACGCAGTCCATGTCCGACGACCTCGTCGAGCTCGTTGCCGACGACCTGGGCCGTCAGATCAAGATCATCACCCCCGAGGAGGAGAACACCTTCTCGTTCTACGACGATCCCGCCGACCTTAAGCCGCGCGCCCCGGTCGTCACCGTCATGGGTCACGTCGACCACGGCAAGACGTCGCTGCTCGACGCCATCCGTCACACCGGCGTTGCTGCCGGCGAGGCGGGCGGCATTACGCAGGCCATCGGCGCTTCGCAGGTCATGATCAACGACCGCAAGATCACCTTCATCGATACCCCGGGTCACGCTACCTTTACGGCCATGCGTGCCCGTGGCGCCAAGGTGACCGACATCGTCATCCTGATCGTTGCTGCCGACGACGGCGTCATGCCTCAGACCATCGAGTCGATCAACCACGCCAAGGCCGCCGGCGTACCCATCGTCGTCGCCGTCAACAAGATCGATAAGCCGGGCGCCAACCCCGACCGCGTGCGCCAGGAGCTCACCGAGTACGGCATCATCCCCGAGGAGTGGGGCGGACAGAACATGTTCGTCAACATCTCGGCCAAGCAGAAGATCGGTATCGACGACCTGCTCGAGACCGTGCTGCTCCAGGCCGACGTTCTCGAACTCAAGGCCAACCCCGACACCTTTGCCTCCGGTAACGTCCTCGAGGCCAAGCTCGACAAGGGCCGCGGCTCGGTTGCCACGGTGCTCGTGACCCGCGGTACCCTGCACGTGGGCGATACGCTGGTCGCCGGTCTTACCTACGGCCGCGTCCGCGCCATGCTCGATCCCAAGGGCAACGCCGTCACCGAGGCCGGCCCCTCCGACGCCGTCGAGATCCTGGGCCTGCAGTCCGTGCCCAACGCCGGCGACGAGTTCCGTGTGTTCGAGGACGAGCGCGAGGCTCGCGCCCTGGCCGATGAGCGTTCGCTCAAGGCCCGTATCGAGGAGCAGAGCCGCGTGAAGCACGTCACGCTCGAGAACCTCTTCGAGACCATCGCCGACGCCGAGGTCAAGGAGCTCAACCTGATCATCAAGGCCGACGTCCAGGGCTCCATCGAGGCCCTTCAGGACTCTCTTGACAAGATGGATCAGTCTGAGGTGCGCATCAACACGATCCACTCCGCCGTTGGTGCCATCAACGAGACCGACGTCGTCCTGGCCGACGCCTCCAACGCCATCATCATCGGCTTTGGCGTCCGTCCCGACGGCAAGGCCCGCTCCGCTGCCGAGCGCGAGGGCGTCGAGATCCGTTGCTACGACGTCATCTACAAGTGCCTCGAGGACCTCGACGCTGCCCGCATCGGTATGCTCAAGCCCACCGAGGTCGAGGTCTCCACGGGTACTGCGACCGTTCTGGACACCTTCAAGGTGCCCAAGGTCGGTATCGCCGCCGGTGTCCGCGTCGAAGAGGGCGAGATCGCCGCGACCGATTCCGTACGCCTGGTGCGCGACGGCATCGTGGTCTTCAACGGCAAGATCGCCTCGATGCGCCACTACAAGGACGAGGCCAAGAGCCTCAAGAGCGGCTCCGAGGGCGGTATTGGCCTGGAGAACTTCCAGGACATCAAGCCTGGCGACACCATTGAGGGCTACCGCATCGACCAGGTTGCCCGTACCGAGTAGGGGGTAGCGCTATGAAGCAAACGCAGGCAACCCGCCGTTTGGGCGAGCAGCTTCGCGAGAAGCTCGGTTATATCCTGCTCTTTGAGGTTTCCGATCCGCGTCTCGACCTGGTCACTCTGACCGCGGTCGAGGTCGCGGTGGACCGTTCGTTCGCGCGCGTGTACGTGTCGTGCGACGCGAGCCGCTACGATGAGGTCATGGAGGCGCTCGCCAGCGCCAAGGGCCGCATTCGTAGCCTGTTGGCCCGCTCGCTCGATTGGCGCGTCACGCCCGAGCTCGATTTTCGCATCGATCGCTCGACCGATGAGGCCGAGCGCATCACGCGTGCGCTGGAAAACGTTCCCGCCACGCTTGCGATCGAAAAGGACGAGGACGGCTATCCCATAGCGGATGCCGCCCAGGAGGCAGCTTTAGATGAGTAATTCCGCCGACCTCGCATCGTGCGAGTCTGCAGATATTCAGCGACGCATCCTCGAGCTCATCGAGGATGCGTCCTCCATTGCGATTTCGGGACATACGTCTCCCGATGGTGACGCCCTGGGCTCCGTGCTGGGTCTGGGCTTATCGCTTATGAAGTTTTTCCCCAACAAGGACATTGCCCTGCTGCTGGCAGACGATGACCCGGTTCCGCGCATCTACCGCTTTATGGAGGGTGCCGACCGTCTGGTGCCGGCATCTGCGTATACCGGCAATCCGGACCTGTTCATCTCGGTGGACGTGCCGGTCGTCGAGCGTCTGAACAACTCAGCCGAGGTGCTCCGCCGCTCGTCGCATGTGGTGTGCTTCGATCACCATCCGGCGCGCGAGGAATTTGCCGAGCTGAGCCTGAGGTGCGTCGGCGCCGCAGCCTGCGCCATGATCATCGACCGCTTTTTGGACAATTGCGGCATTGTCGCACGTGATGGCGTTGCGACCTGCCTGCTGTGTGGCTTGGTGACCGACACCGGTCGTTTCCAGTACCAGAACGCCGATGCTGCCGCGTTCCATGCTGCTTCGCGCCTGGTGGCGCATGGCGCCAATCCGGCTCGTGTCGCACTCGAGGTCTATCAGAGCATGCGCGTCGAGTTTTTGCACCTCAAGTCCATTGTCATGGGCCGTATCAAGACGGTCGCGCACGGGCGCGTGGCGTATAGCTATGCCTTCCAGAGCGACCTTGAGGCCTGCGGCGTCACCTCGGATGAATGTGACGGTCTGGTCGATGTGGTGCGTTCGGTGATGGGCGTCGAGGTCTGCCTGTTCTTAAAGGGCATCGACGGCGATACCAAGGTGCGCGGCAACCTGCGCTCCAAGGGTGACCTCGATGTGTCCGAGATCGCTGCCAACTTTGGCGGTGGCGGGCATCATGCCGCCGCCGGCTTTTCCAACAACGGAACGATTCGCGAGACGCTCGCCGTGGCACTTCCCATGCTGGCCGAGCTGGTGGGGGAGGATCCCGCTTCGGTGACCGTCGAGCTCTAACATTTTGGATGGTACATGGCTCGTCGTACGCCTTCTCAATTGAATATGCTGCTCGCCGTCGATAAGCCGGTGGGCTGCACGTCCCACGACGTGGTTTCGCAATGCCGACGCGCCCTCCATGAGCGGCGCGTCGGTCATGCCGGAACGCTCGACCCCATGGCATCGGGCGTCATGGTGGTGGGCGTGGGTCAGGCCACACGTCTGCTGGGCATGCTTACGCTTGATACCAAAAGCTACGTTGCCGATATCTCGTTTGGCGTCGAGACCAATACCGATGATGCGGAGGGCGAGGCGGTCCGCACGGTGGCTGTTGCCGACGAGCTCCGCGATCCTGCCTATGCGCGTGAGCGCTTGGTCGCCATGCTGGGTCCGCAGATGCAGGTGCCGCCGGCGTTTTCTGCTATCTCGGTCAATGGCGTTCGCGCCTACAAGTCTGCTCGCGAGGGCAATGCGGTGGACCTACCTCCGCGCCCCGTCGAGGTCTATGCCGCCGACCTGATCGCCGTGGGCGGCGAAGGTGATACGTGTGTGTGGACCGTGGCGTTCTCGGTGAGCAAGGGCACCTATATCCGTGCGCTCGCTCGCGACCTGGGCCGCGCTTGCGATAGCGCCGCGCATATTTCCGCGCTGCGCCGCACGGCCTCCGGTGTTGTTTCCATTGGCGCTTGTCATGCGGTCGAGGAGCTTTCTCCCGAGTCCGCGGCTGGCTTTGCCCTGGATCCCATTGCGGCCCTGGGCGCCACACGTGTTGACTTGCCGGGCAATCTTGCCGACGACCTTCTCTGCGGCCGACGCATTCCCGTTGAGCGTGCGCTTGCCGATTTCGATGCCTCGAAGGCGCCGTTTGCGCTGGTGCTCGATGGGGGACTCAAGGCGCTCGCCCGCATTGAGGGTGGCCGCTTTGTCATGGAGCACGTGTTTCCGCAGGCAATCGGCGGTGTTCGATGATGTTGTCCGCTCGCGAGCTCGCGCGTATCTTTTTCGCGGGCGAGTCGGACGAGGCTCGCATCGTTACTGCCGATGTGTTTGATAAGTGTGAGCACCTGGGTGCCGCATCGATTGCCATCGGCGTGTTCGATGGCGTGCACCGTGGACACCAGGAGCTCATTGCGGCGCTTGTCCGTGATGCCCGTGCCCATGGCTGCAAGGCGGTCGTAGTTACCTTCGATCCCGACCCGGACGTCGTGGTGAGCCCTTCGCCCGCTCAAAAATTGATGACGACGGCCGACCGTCTGCATGCCCTGGCTCAAACTGGGGTCGATGCGGTGGTGGCCGTTCCCTTTACGCCTGAGGTTGCGGCGCTTGACCATGTTGCTTTTCTCTCGCTGGTGTCGCGTCTGGTCGACATTCGATCGATTCGCGTTGGCAGCGACTTTAGGCTGGGTCGTGGCGGTGCTTCTGGTGTTGACGAGATGCGCGCCTGGGGTGCCGAGCGCGGCGTTGACGTATGCGGGCACGACTTGCTTTGCGAGGGCGGTGAGGCCATTTGCGCCACCCGCATTCGTCATGAGCTGGGACAGGGCCATGTGGAGCTTGCTGCTGAGTTACTCGGCCGTCCGTATATGGTGCGTGGCGGTGTTATTCGCGGCCGTCACGAGGGCTCTGGCATGGGCTTTCCCACGGCAAACCTGCAGGTTCCCGACGGTATTCAGGTGCCTGCCGATGGCGTGTATGAGGGTCTGGTGCTGGTCGATGACACCGCGTGGCCCGCTGCCGTGAACGTCGGACTGCCGCCGACGTATGCCGACGATGTCGCTTCGGCGCATCTCGAGGCTAATTTAATTGGTTATACGGGCGACCTGTACGGCTCTTCTGTTTCGCTGGCGTTTACGCGTTGGCTGCGTCCGTCGCGCGTGTTCGATTCGCTGGATGAGTTGATCGCGACCGTCGAGGGTAATATCGAGGATATTCGTCACAACTTGGGCGATCAGGGGGTGAGCATCCGTGATTAGCGATGAGGAAAAAGACCAGGTACGCGCTGCGTCTGACCTGGTTGCCATCGTGCAGGAAACGGTCGAGCTCAAGCCTCGCGGCCATGAGTTTTGGGGATGCTGCCCCTTCCATGGCGAGAAGACGCCGTCCTTCCACATTATCCCCGCCACGCAGGTGTGGCATTGCTTTGGTTGCGGCGAGGGTGGCGACGTTTTCACGTATATCATGAAGCGCGAGAACCTGAGCTTTCCCGAGTCAATCCGTTATTTGGCCGATCGCGCGGGTATTGAGCTGCATGACACCGGAGATCGCCGCGAGCGCGGCACCAAGCGTGCCCGCATCTACGATTTGTGCGCCGAGACCGCCCAGTTCTACCACACCATGCTTATGCGCGGTAAGGACGGCCGTCCGCGCGAGTACTTTGCCAGCCGCGGCATGGGTGGCGACGTCTGCCGCCGCTACTGCCTGGGCTTTGCACCGGGCCGTAACGCGCTGGTGTCGCACCTGTCCCAGGCGGGTTTTACCCCGCAGGAGATGATCGATGCGAACGTTGCCGTGAGCCGCGGGCGCGGGCAGCTTGCCGACCGCTTTTACGACCGCGTGATGTTTCCCATCTTTGACGAGCAGGGTCACAATATTGCCTTTGGCGGTCGTATTATGGGCGACGGCCAGCCTAAGTACCTCAATACCGCCGAGACGAGCGTGTTTCATAAAAAACGAAACCTCTACGGTTTTAATTGGGCCAAGGAGTTTATCGTCGCGCAGGATACTGCCATCGTGGTGGAGGGCTATACCGACTGCATCGCCTGTTGGGAGGCGGGGATTAAAAACGTTGTCGCTACGCTGGGCACCGCGCTCACGGAGCATCACGTCAAGACGCTCACTCGTTTTGCCAAGCGCATCGTGTATATGTTTGACGGCGATGCCGCCGGTCAAAAGGCTGCTCGCCGTGCGATTCAGTTTATCGAGCAGGATTCTATGGACCTGCGCTGCGTGGTGCTGCCCGACGGTAACGATCCCATGGAGTTCATCACGGCGCATGGTGGTGAGGCACTGCAGGCGCGCATCGACGCTGCCGAGCCGCTCATGGACTTCGTGTACCGTTCGCTGCAGGAGTCGAGCGATATCACCACGCCGGGCGGTCGCGCCAAGGCGCTGGAGGACGCTCTCACGCTCATCTATCCGCTGCGCGATAGCTATATGATCGATACGTACTTTATCCAGATTGCCGATCTGCTGGGTTTGGATCTGGAGACGGTGCGCGCGAGCTCGGGTCGTGTGTTTCGCGATGTCGCCAAGCGCGAGGATGCGGAACGACGTCGTGAGCAGAACTATGAGCGCCAGCGGGCACAGACTGAGCGGTCCGGTAGCGCGGGCGGTCGGGCGTCGGGTTCTCGCGATGCCGGTCGCGGTGCTTGGGCATCGGGCGCGACGCCGCCGGTGTCCGCGCCGGTCGAAGAAGAGCCGTACGACTACGTCCCGCTCGATGCCTACGGCGCCGCGCCCGTGGAGGTCGTCGACGACCTGCCGCCGATCGATGTGCCTGATGGTATGGGCGCTGTGCCTGTGGCTGACGGTTCGGGCGCACCGGCTGCGGCGGCGCCGATGGTTCTTACCGATCTTGAACGCAAGTCCTTGGCAGGGGAGCGCGAGCTGTTGACGATGCTCACGAGCTACCCCGACCTGTTCCGCACGTATGCCGACCGCATCTGCTCCATCGAGTGGGTTGACCCGCGTCACGAGTCCATTGCATGGGCCGTTCTGGCAACGCCGCCGGGAACCGATCCTGCAGCCTGCATGGATGCGGCGCGCTCAGTGTGTCCCGATGCGGCAACGCTTGTGAGTGCCGGGCGCATCTCCGCGACGAGCAAGCACCCCACCGAGACGAACATCGTGTTTATGCTTGATACGCTTGAGCTCTACACCATCAAGCGTCGCATGCGTGCCGCACAGGCCAAGCTGCGCCAGGACCGTTCACTCGATGATGAGGCCCGTCGCGCGCTAACCATGCAGGCCGCGCAGGATTCGCAGCGTCAGCGCGAACTGCAAAAGTCAATCGGCGGCGTGGCGGACCCGTTCCGTTTGATTGGCCTGGAGGCCGCAGGCACCGAACAAGCCTAGATGTTGTGGTCAACCAGCGTATTCTCGCCTATATCCAGCCCTCTTTTTGGGTATAGACGTTAATGTGTGTGCTAAAGTATTGAGTCCTGTGGACTATGAAGGGAGAATCTGTGCCAAAAAAGACTGAGAGCACGGGTACTGGGCTGGAATCCTACGTTGCAAAGCTCATGGGCAACGGCTCAAACAGGACTTCGGTAACCGAGGACGAGATTCAGGTCGCCCTGAAGGATATCGATGTTTCTGACGAGCAGCTCACCGCGGTGTATTCCGCGCTGCGCAACAGCGGCATCCAGATTATCTCCGCGAGCGGTAACGACGACGCCCCCATGGACGTCGACGATGACGATAACGATACCGATACCGACGATTTCGATGACGACGACGAGCACGATTCCGGCTCGCTCGACGATCACGAGCTCAAGATGGCCCGTCAGGCCGACGCCGAGATGGGTTCTTCCAAGAGCAAGAAGAAGCGCACCGTGCGCACGTCCCGTTCACGCTCCCGCGTGCGCGGCATCGATGCCTCCACGGTGATGCTGACCGGCGACCCGGTCCGTATGTACCTCAAGGAGATCGGCAAGGTCGACCTGCTGACCGCCTCCGAAGAGGTCGATCTGGCCATGAAGATTGAGGCCGGTCTTGAGGCCACCGAGAAGCTCGAGGCTGCCGAGGCAGGCGAGCTCGAGCTCACGCGTACCGAAATGCGTCGTCTTACGCGCATTGAGAACGTGGGTCTCGAAGCCAAGCAGGCACTCATCAGCGCAAACCTGCGTCTGGTCGTCTCCATCGCCAAGCGCTATGTCGGTCGCGGCATGCTGTTCCTGGACCTTATTCAGGAGGGCAACCTCGGTCTGATCCGCGCCGTCGAGAAGTTCGACTACCAGAAGGGCTTTAAGTTCTCCACGTACGCCACGTGGTGGATCCGTCAGGCCATTACGCGCGCTATCGCCGACCAGGCCCGTACCATCCGTATTCCCGTGCACATGGTCGAGACCATCAACAAGCTCGTCCGTGTGCAGCGCCAGCTCCTTCAGGACCTGGGTCGCGACCCGACCCCCGAGGAGATCGGTGCCGAGATGGACATGAGCGCCGACCGCGTTCGCGAGATCCAGAAGATCTCGCAGGAGCCCGTGTCGCTCGAGACCCCCATCGGCGAGGAAGAGGATTCCCAGCTGGGCGATTTCATCGAGGACTCCCAGGCTATCGTTCCGCCCGATGCGGCCAGCTTCTCCATGCTGCAGGAGCAGCTCACCCAGGTGCTCGATTCGCTTGCCGATCGTGAGCGCAAGGTTATCGAGCTGCGCTTTGGCCTTGTCGACGGACATCCCCGTACGCTCGAGGAGGTCGGCCGCGAGTTTGGCGTCACGCGCGAGCGCATCCGCCAGATCGAGTCCAAGACTCTGGCCAAGCTTCGCCACCCGAGCCGCTCGAGCAAGCTCAAGGACTATATCGAAAGCTAGTCAAGCAAGAGGCGTCCTCAAGCACATCCGCTTGAGGGCGCTTTCATGTAGTCGTTGGGGACGTTCTTGAATGACTGGTCGTTTAAGAACGTCCCCAATGACTAGGTCGGAAAATTTCTTAAAAAAGTTCTTGCCCTGAGCTGATTCGTCCGTATAATAAATTTCGTTGCTTGAGAGCACGCACCTATTCCTCGGTAGCTCAATGGTAGAGCACGCGGCTGTTAACCGCGCTGTTGTAGGTTCGAGTCCTACCCGGGGAGCCAGAATTTTTCAGCCCTTTCTGTTGGGCTTTAAATTCCTCGGTAGCTCAATGGTAGAGCACGCGGCTGTTAACCGCGCTGTTGTAGGTTCGAGTCCTACCCGGGGAGCCAGGTTGTAAAACCCGTCGCTTATGCGGCGGGTTTTTTCATGCCGCGATCGCTGTTCGCGAACGTTACCGTATCAACATTTCGTGTCGAGGATGTAATCCCGAGGCCCGCCACCTCAACATGGCGCGGTCGTTGTAGAATATTCCAATGATTGCTCCCACGAGATGGTGCCGCGAGCACCAGATAAGGAGATTCTTGTGTCTGAGACCATTAACGGCAGCCTGAGCGTCTCGAACGACGTTATTGCCGATATTGCCGGTTATGCCGCGATGACGTGCTATGGCGTCGTCGGTATGGCCGAACAGCTCCAGGGCGCCGAGAGCGTGCGCCTGCTTGCCGGTCAGCGCCTCCGCAAGGGCGTGCTTGTCTCCGCCGACGAGAACGGCCTTACGGTCGATCTTCACGTCGTGCTCGAGAACGGCGTCAACATGAAGTCCGTCTGCCACAATCTTTCGAGCTCCGTTGCCTTTACCCTGCAGGAGATCGCCCAGATCGATCCCGCCAGCCTTAAGATCGGCATCCATATCGACGCGCTCAAGAGCCGTCTGAACTAGCATCCGAAAACGGAGATTCAAATACCCATGATTGCAAAGACCATTCGCACCTGTTTTCCGATCGCTGCGGCTGCCGTTTCCGACAAGGCCGAGGAGATCAACAAGCTCAACGTCTTCCCCGTACCCGACGGCGACACCGGCACCAACATGTCGCTCACGCTCGCCTCGGTGACCAAGGAGCTTTCCGCCCTTCCCGCCGATGCCGATATGGAGGCCATCGCCGGCGCCATCACCCACGGCTCCCTGATGGGTGCCCGCGGTAACTCCGGAGTCATCACCTCGCAGATTCTGCGCGGCGTGGCCGAGGGTCTTGTCTCTGCCGACGAGCCTATTACGTCCGCCAACATTGCCTTCGCCTTCCGTCGTGCCGTCAAGGTTGCCTTCCAGGCTGTCCGCAAGCCCATCGAGGGCACGATCCTCACGGTCCTGCGCGATGTCTCGACCAAGGCCGATGAGTGCGAGAAGAAGAAGTTCTCGGCCGAGGATGCGCTCGATGCTATCGTCGTCGAGGCGTACCAGTCCGTCGCCCGCACGCCCGACCTGCTGCCCGTTCTGAAGGAGAACGGCGTGGTCGACTCCGGCGCCTTTGGCTTCGCCATCTTCCTTGAGAACTTTGTGGCTGCAGCACTTGGCCGCAGCACCGTTGTCGAGGATTTCTCCGCCACGTTTGATTCCGCTGTCTCTGCCCGCGACGCGGCCCTTGGTCGCGTTGAGATCGAGGCCAACGACGATTGGGAGGGCTCGGAGTTCCGCTACTGCAACGAGTTCCTGTTTAAGGCCGACGCCCCGTTTGACGAGGACGAGTGCCTTAAGTTCCTGGGTTCCATGGGCGACTGCGAGCTTCTCGTGGGCGCCTATCCCGACTACAAGATCCATGTGCACTCCAACACCCCCAACCTGGTGCTCGAGCACATGCTGCAGCTCGGTCAGATCTATGAGGTCTTTATCCACAACATGGAGATGGAGGCCCACGACCGTACCGCCAAGATCCACGAGGATCAGGAAAAGGCCGCCGAGCCCGCCAAGGCGCTGGGCTTTGTCGCCGTTGCCGCCGGTTCGGGCGAGGCCGACATCCTCAAGTCCCTCGGCGTTGACGTGATCGTCTCGGGTGGCCAGACCATGAACCCCTCGACCGCCGATCTGCTGGGCGCCGTCGACCAGGTCAACGCGACCTCGGTCATCATCCTGCCCAACAACGGCAACATCCGCATGGCTGCCGAGGCCGCTGCCTCTGCCTGCACCGATAAGAAGGTCGCCGTCGTTCCCACCAAGACCGTTCCCCAGGCGTTCTCCGCGCTGTTCGCCGTCCTGCCCGATTCCGAGCTCGAGGACGCCGTCGCCGCCATGGTCGACGCCATCAGCGAGGTCCGCGATGGCGAGGTCACCCGCGCCGTGCGCGATTCCAGCGCCTCGGACGGCTCTCCGATTCACTCCGGTGACGTCATGGGCATCATCGCCGGTTCCATCGACGTGGTCGGCTCCGATGTGAAACAGGTCACCCTCGACTGCATCAACCGTATGCAGGAGGAAGAGGAAGGCGACGCGCTGACGATTCTGGCCGGCGAGGAGCTGTCCGACGAGGCCTTCCAGGAGATCGTCGACGCCATCGAGGAGGCTCAGCCCGACTTGGAGATTGATGCCCATCGTGGCGAGCAGCCGCTCTATCCCGTGATCTTCTCGATCGAGTAGGCATCTGAGCATGTCCGAGCTATGCTCCGTGCCGCGCGTCTCGGAGCGCTTTGCCCAGAGCAATGCGCTCGGCGAGGATATCGCGCGACTCAAATATGTTTCGGGTAAACGTGAGGAGGCCCTTCGCCGTCTGGGAATCCGGACGGTGGGGGACCTCCTTCTCCATATCCCGCATCGATATCTGGACTTTACCCGCTCATGGTCCATCGAGATGGCGCCCATCGGGACCGTGTGCACCATCGTTGCCACGGTCGACCGCATTGTTCAAAAGCAGCCTCGTCCGCGCATGCAGGTGACCGAGGTATCGCTCGTGGATGACACGGGTGTGCTGCAGGTCGCCTTTTTCCGCCAGCCCTGGATTGCCCAGCAGCTTAAGCGGGGTGACCGTCTGGCCGTGATGGGTAAGGTCGAGTTTGCCTACGGCTTTAAGCAGATGGCCTCGCCGCATTTTGAAAAGCTTGAGGATGGTCGTGCCGCGGGTACCATTTTGCCGGTCCACTACGTAAGTGATGGCGTAAGCCAGGCATGGATGCGTCGCATTGTGAGCGGTGCTCTTGAGCTCGTCGGCAATCCCTTTGATCCCATCCCGGCACCGCTGCGCGCAAAGCGCAAGCTCATGAGCAATGCCCGTGCGCTTCGTTCGATTCACTTTCCCTCGAGTATGGCCGAGCGCGACATTGCGCGCCGCCGTTTGGCCTATGAGGAATGCCTGTACCTGCAGCTCGCGCTTCGTCTGCGCAATGACGGCGGCTTGGTCGAGGTGGTTCCCTACGCCCACACCGCGGGTGAGCACCTTGTTGCTCTTAGGCAGGCCCTGCTGTTTTCGCTGAGCGACGAGCAGGAGGCCGCATTCCAGGATATTTTGCACGATATGTGCGATGATACGCGCGTCATGAACCGTCTGCTGCTGGGCGATGTCGGTACCGGCAAGACGGCCGTTGCCGCCTGTGCGTTGGCCGTAGCCGTCGATAGCGGCACCCAGGCCTGCGTCATGGCGCCTACGGGCGTGCTGGCTCGTCAGTATGCCGATAAGACCGGCCCTTTGCTCTCTCAGGCCGGCATGTCTTGGGCGCTCCTGACGGGCGCCACGCCGGCGGCGGAGCGCGAGCTCATCCATTCGCAGTTGGAATCGGGCGAGCTTGACGTGCTCTTTGGTACGCATGCCGTGCTTTCCGAAGACGTGAATTTTAAGCACTTGTCGCTCGTGGTCATCGACGAACAACACCGCTTTGGCGTGGGCCAGCGCAATGCCTTGCGCGCGAAGGGTCCCGGCGCGGACCTGCTCGTCATGACGGCGACGCCCATCCCGCGCACGCTGGCGCTCTCGGTCTACGGCGACCTGGATACGAGCATCATTCGCCATCGTCCCGTCCCGGGTGCCGGCGTGACGACGCGCGTCCTTACCGAGTCGAGCCGCGACCTGGCCTATGGTGCCATCCGTGAGGCACACGAGAAGGGCCAGCAGGCCTACGTGATCTGTCCGCTTGTGGAGCCGAGTGACTCGGCCGACGAGCTCGAGGATGTGCCCGGTATCGCCCGTGACGACGAGGGCCGCGTGACCGTCCCCGTGCCGCTGCACGATACGGCAACCGAGCTCGACCGCCTGCGCCTGGCGCTGCCGGGTCTTACTGTCGAGCGCCTCCACGGCCGCATGCGGGCGGGGGAGAAGGATCGCGTGATCGACGCCTTTAAACGCGGCGAGATTGACGTGCTCGTCTCGACCACCGTGGTCGAGGTGGGCGTCGACGTGCCCAATGCCACCGTGATGGTCATCGAGAACGGTGAGCGCTTTGGTTTGGCCGCCCTGCATCAGCTTCGTGGACGTGTGGGCCGTGGTACCGTGGCGGGCACATGCCTGGTCATGACGCACTCCAAGGGCAACGGCGGTACATCGGCGGCACAAGATCGCCTGCGGTCGCTCGAGAAGACCGCAGATGGCTTTACGCTTGCACAGATGGACCTGCGACTTCGCCACGAGGGCGAAATCTTGGGTTACCGTCAGCATGGTGGCGTGACCCTGCGTTTTGTCGACCTTGATGCCGATGAGGAGCTCATCGAGTGGGCGCATTTGGACGCGGTCGAGCTCTTGCGGTATGCTAGTAATCTTGACTCTGTGGCGACGCGTCCCCTGCGCGATGCGGTCGCCAAGCGATATCGACATATTTTTAAGGAGGTCAGCGGAGGATGAGAATCATCGGCGGTGAATGGCGCGGTCGCAAGATCGAAGAACCGCGCGGTCGCGATGTTACGCGTCCGACGACCGACCGCGTGCGCGAGGCGTGTGCATCCATGGTCCTATCGGCCTTCGGCTTTGATTTGGACGAGGTTCGCGTACTGGATGCCTTTGGCGGCTCCGGTGCCCTAGGCATCGAGATGCTCTCGCGGGGCGCCCGTTCGCTCACGACGTTCGAGATCGATCGCAATGCCGCGAGGCTCATAACCAAGAATATCGAGTCGCTCTGTCGCGATCGCGCTCGTTGGCGTGTGGTGACGGGCGATGTCCTTGCGAGCGCTTCGCGCGGCCGCGTGCCGGGCGGCCCCTTCGATCTGGTCTTGCTCGACCCGCCCTATGCTTTTGGTGCCAAGCCGGTCGATGAGCTGCTGCAGAACCTGGCCCAGCAGGGTCTGCTCACCCCGGGCGCCTATGCTCTGTTTGAGCATGCTGCCGCCGACGCGGGTGCACATCCTGCCGGCTTTGTAACCGTGCGTGAGAAACGCTATGGCATCACCTCGGTCGATCTGCTCCGTTGGGTCGGCGAGGGCGAGGATGACGACATCGCCACCGATGCCGATGACAGCGACGGCACGACGTTTCAGGAGGATGCCCATGAGTGACACCATTAACCGCGTCATCGTTCCGGGTACCTTCGATCCCATCACGTTTGGCCATATCGACGTCATCCGCCGCGCCCGCCGCATTTTTCCCAGTGTGATCGTGGCCGTTGCCGAGTCGCAGGGCAAAAACGGCGTGGGCACCACGTTTACGCTCGATGAACGCGTGGCGCTGGCCCGTGAGGCACTCGGTGATATCGATGGCGTCGAGGTCCTGCCCTTTACCGGACTGCTCGTCGACTTTGCTCGCGAGCAGGGTGCCGGTGCCGTGGTCAAGGGCCTACGCGCCATGACCGACTTTGAGTATGAGCTGCAGCAAGCCGACCTCAACTACCGCTTGGATAACGAGCTGGAGTCCATCTTTGTCATGAGTGCTCCGCAGTATGGCTACATCTCGAGCTCGGTTGTACGCCAGATCGCCTCGCTCGGTAGTGATGTTTCGACGTTTGTGCCGGCTAATGTGGTCGAGGCGCTTAAACATCGCTTTTCGTGACGTTTTTTATTGCCAGGTGGCATGTGGTAAACTAGCACGATGATATGTTACCTATGAAAGGAGACCGGATGCCGGGCGAGAATTTTCCTGGCGACAGGATCGTGAGCCTTGTCGACGAGCTCGAGGGGCTCATCCAAGAGGCTAAGACGCCGTTCGGCAAGAACGCCCAGATGAAGGTCATCGATGCCGACGTCTTCTTTAACATCCTCGATGAGATCCGCATGAGCTATCCCGAGGAATGGCAGAAGTCCCGCCGTATCCTCAAAGAGCGCGAGGAGCTTATGGCTTCCGCCGCCGCTCAGGCCGATTCCATCATCGCCGACGCTCAGCAGCAGGCCCTCACTATTGCCGGTGAGCAGGAAATTGTTCGCCTTGCGCAGCAGCAGGCCGACGATATCCGCGACCGTGCCCAGCAGTATGAGCGCGAGACGCGCTATGCTGCCGAGGATTACGCCGAGCAGGTCTTTACGCACCTGGAGGAGAACCTCAAGAGTCTGACCGGCACCGTCACCCGTTGCCGCCAGCAGCTCAATGAGGGCGCCGCCCAGCAGAATGGTCAGTGGTAATGGCTGAGTTCCCGAGCGTTACCGTCGATCTTTCCGAGCAGCTCGAGTTTCCCGGAGACTCGTATCCGCTGACCGGTAAGGTCGATGTCGCTGCCTACACGGTGGGCGAGAAAGAGTACCAGCTGCAGGACGGTATCGACTATGACGTGGTCTTTACCAATGCCGGCACCGGTGTTCTGCTTACCGGCATGGTTCGCGCGCACGCCACCGGCGAGTGCGACCGTTGCCTGGAGCCTGCCTCGTTTGACATTGCCGGCGAGATCGAGGAGTTCTATCTCTTCCATGAGCCCGAGGACCCCGAGGCCTACGAAGACGGCTATGAGCTCCTGGGCGAGGATCGCGTCGTCGATCTGGGCGAGCCCATCAACGACGCCGTTGTCATGGACACGCCGTTTGTTGTGCTCTGCAAGCCCGATTGCCGCGGTCTTTGTCCCGTTTGCGGCGCCAATCTCAACGTGGAGCAATGCGATTGTGCTGCCCAAGCCGAGGCCGAATGGGCCGAAGCCACGGAAAATCCATTTGCAGCATTGAAGAATCTCAAGCTTGACGAGTAAAACTGTGGTAGTATCGCTACTTGCGCGTAATCGCCACACTGGATAGTTCATAAGGAAGGTCACTATGCCCGTACCTAAACAAAAGCAGGGTCGTATCCGCACTCACACCCGCCGTTCCGCCAACATGAAGATCTCGGCTGCGGCTCAGTCCACGTGCCCCCGTTGCGGTGCTGTCAAGCTCCCGCACCACGTGTGCCCTAGCTGCGGTTTCTACAAGGACCGCGAGGTTATCGTTACCGAGTAACGGTATACTCTGGATACGATGCCGTTCCAACTGGAACCACAATGGCCGGCTCATTGAGTCGGCCATTTTTGTATAAGGAGCATGTATATGAGTAACGTTCGCGTTTGTGTAGACGTTGTGGGTGGAGACGAGAAGCCGCAGGTTGTCCTCGACGGTATTGAGGCTGCACTTGCCGCCGATCCCGATATCGAGGTCTTGGCAGCTGGTCCCGCCGAAATCGTCAATCCCTTTGCAGCTTCCCATGCACGTGTTGAGGCCCTTGAGGCGCCTGACGTTATCGCCATGGATGACGATCCCATTCGCGCCGTGATGACCAAGCGTAAGTCGTCGATCGTGCTTTCTTGCCGCGCCATTAAGAAGGGCAACGCGGATGCGTTCTTCTCCGCCGGCTCCACCGGTGCCATGACCGCCGCCGCCACCGCCTATGTGACGCCGTTTAGGTATCAGGCCGAAGGCAAGAAGCAGCCGGTGCGTCCCTGTCTGACCAATGCGCTGCCCAATCGCGCCGGCGGTCTGACGGTGCTGTGCGACATGGGTGCCAACCCCGATGTGGAGGTCGATGACATGGTGCGTTTTGCCCAGATGGGTAGCGCCTATGCCCGCGTCGTCCTGGGCATCGAGCATCCTCGCGTGGGCCTGCTTGCCAATGGCACCGAGGATGAGAAGGGCTCCAACTTTACCAAGGCCTGTTTCCCTGCTATGAAGGCCGCCGTTCCCGGCTTTGTTGGT
Organism: Collinsella sp.; assembly: GCA_018377855.1. GTDB lineage: Bacteria > Actinomycetota > Coriobacteriia > Coriobacteriales > Coriobacteriaceae > Collinsella. Next base: position 43,094 of record JAGZYM010000009.1, read on the forward strand.
AACTGCGAGGGCACCGACCTCACCTCAGGTAACTTCGATGTCGTCGTTGCCGATGGCATGTCGGGTAATATCGCTCTCAAAGCTACCGAGGGCGCTGCCAAGTTTTTGCTGCAGGAGCTCAAGGGCGCCTTTATGGCCTCGCTCGGCACCAAGATCGCCGCGCTGCTCATCAAAAAGCAGATGCGCGAGATTAAGGCCAAGCTCTCTGGCGACGCCAAGGGCGGCGCGATTCTTCTGGGCCTGCGCGGCGTGGTCCTGATCGGCCATGGCGCCACCTCGGTCGAGGCTGTCAAAAACGGTACGCTCGCGGCGGCCGAAGCCGTGCGCGCCGGGCTGGTCGAGAATGTCGCCAACTCTATGGACAGTATCGTTTTGTAAGAGCGAGTTAGAGCGCTGTTATGTGCTTCGCGGCGCACGTCGTGGGGTAGAATCAGAACCGTGTCTTGGTACCGCCCGGGCGGTACCATTCTTTTGGTATTCATGTACTATGAGAGGAAGCGCTATGGACCGCTCCGAAATCTTCGACAAGATCGCCGAGGTCGCTGCTGACGTTCTGGGCGTCGATGTTGCCGAAATTAGCGAGGAGACCACCTTTGACGACCTCGATGCCAACTCGCTCGAGCGCCTGCAGCTGGTTACGGCTATCGAGGACGAGTTCAACCTCGAGATCGATGACGAGACCCTGCTCTCGCTCAACTCTGTCGCCGACGCCGTCGACGCTATCGAAGCTGCCAAGGAGGCCTAAGTCTTGGCTTTATCCGAACGACTTACGCGCGCCCAGGAAATCCTGGGCCACGAGTTCAACAATAAGGTGCTGCTGCGCGCGGCCCTTACGCATCCCTCGGCAGTCGAGGGCCAGCCGGTTTCTGCCAGCTATGAGCGCCTTGAGTTCTTGGGCGATTCCATTTTGGGCGCTGTGGTCGCACGCTCCCTGTTTGAGTCCTATCCCGAGTTTGACGAGGGCAAGCTCACTCGCTTGAAGGTGTCGCTCGTCTCGGGCGCCACGCTATCCGAGGTTTCTCACGAGTTGGGCATCGACGACATCATTATCTTTGGTGCCTCCGAGACCGGTACCGGTGCGCGCGGCCTGCATTCGGCCCTCGAGAACGTCTATGAGTCGCTCGTGGGCGCGCTGTACCTGGATGCCGGCTGGGACGTTGCGGCGGAGTTCATTCACCGTACGCTTAAGCCGCATTTGGCTTCCGAGCGTGCCGAGCATCCTGCGAACCCCAAGTCGTTTTTGCAGGAGTGCGTGCAAGCCGACGGTCACGAGCCCCCGGCGTACAAGCTCGTTGGCTCCGAGGGCCCGGCGCATGCGCCCACCTTTACCGCTGTGGTTTTGATCGATGGTATTCGCCAGGGTCGCGGCTCCGGCTCCTCAAAGAAGGAAGCCGAGGGAGCTGCCGCGCTTGAAGCGCTCGACCGCATGGGTTACACCACCAACGGCGTGATTCTGAACAAGAAGCACGTGTAAGCGAGGAACCGTGTATCTCAAGTCCCTTACGCTCAAGGGGTTCAAGTCGTTTGCCGACCGCGCCCATATGACGTTTGAGCCGGGCCTGACCGTCATCGTCGGTCCAAACGGCTCGGGAAAATCGAACATCTCTGACTCGATTCTGTGGGTCCTGGGCGAGCAGAGCGCCAAGCAGCTGCGCGGCCAGGCCATGGAGGATGTCATCTTCTCGGGCTCGTCGGCGCGCAAGCCGGTGGGTGTCGCCGAGGTCACGCTGGTGCTCGATAACTCGGACCATATGTTGCCCGTCGACTTTGACGAGGTCGCCATCACCCGTCGCATGTATCGCTCGGGCGAAAGCGAGTACCTCATCAACTCGAGTCCGTGCCGCCTGATGGACATTCAGGACATCCTGCACGATTCGGGCCTGGGCAAGGATACGCATTCCATCATCAGCCAGGGCAAGCTCGACGCCATTTTGCAGAGCCGCCCCGAGGAGCGTCGCGCCCTCATCGAGGAGGCCGCCGGCATTTCCAAGCACAAGCGCCGCAAGGAGCGAGCGCTCAAAAAGATTAAGTCGATGGACGAGCACCTGATGCGTGCCCGCGACATCAATAAGGAAATCGCCCGTCAGCTGCGACCGCTGGAGCGTCAGGTCGATCGCGCGCGCAAGTACAAAGAGCTGTCCTCGCGCGCGAACGAGCTTACGCAGATGCTGGCTGTCGATGAGCTTCGTTCGCTGCAGTCGCAGTGGAACGACCTGGAGAGCCGCTCCAAGGAAGGTGCTGCCGAGCTGGAGCTTGCGCAGTACCGCCTGGGTGAGAAAGAGCGCGAGCTCGAGAAGCTCCAGGTTATGCTTGAGGAAAAGGGCCTGTTTGTGGGCGACTTGGGCGAGCAGCGCCGCCATATGCAAGATGTGGTCGGCCGTATTAACTCCGACATGCGCCTGCTCGAGGAAAAGGGTCACAACATGGTGTCGCGCCTGTCTGACATGCGCGGGCAGATTTCGAGCTCCGAGCATCAGCGTCGTCGCGTGGTCGAGGAGCTCGAGGACGCGCGTGCGCAGCTTGAGGAAGTGACCGGCGCGCACATGCAGGCCCAGGAGGACGTTGACGCCGCTGGTCCTGCCGCCGCAGAGCTCCACGAGCGGCGCGTGGCGCTCGACAATCAGATTTCGCAGCTTACGCGTGAGCAACGCGATGTGCAGCGCGTGGCCGACAACGCCGCGCTCGAGCTCGCCAAGGTGAAGGACTCGCTGAGCAATGCCGAGGTCGAGGACAACATGTATGCCTCGCGCCTGGAGCAGATCGACGAGCAGCTCGAGGAGGTCATGGCTTCGCTCGAGAGCCGTCGCGACCGCGCCGAGGAGCTTGAGGGCGCTCTTGAGGAAGCGCGCCAGGCTCAGGTCGATGCGCGTGAGGCCACCGAGACGGCACGCGCGGCCCTGAAGGACCTGCGTGCCCGTGAGAGCGAGGCACGCAACAAGTTATCCGAGGTGCGCTCGGAGCTTGCCAGCCAAAAGAAACTCGATGCCCGCATGGCCGACAGCTCGCCGCTCGTGAGCCGTCTGGTGGGTGCGCTGGGCGACGATGTCTTGGGTCGTCTGGGCGACGTGCTGGAGGCCCCGCGCGAGCTTGAGGGCCTGGTTGAGCAATTGCTCGCCGGCGATATCGATGCGCTGCTGTTTGATGACGCCGCCACGCTTGAGCGTGCCGGTCGTGCGGCTCTGGACCAAAAGAAGGCCTCGGGCGAGGCACTGCTGGTGGCGCGCGGCGTGAGCGGCTCTACCGCCGCTGAGGGCGCCTCCGGTACCCGTCTGGTTGATCGTCTGTCCGTGCGCGCAGGCTACGGTCCCGTCGTCGAGGCGCTGCTCGGCGGCTATTACGTCGTTGACGATCTTGCTGCCGCGCTGTCGGCGCCGGTCGTTGAAGGCGTGACTTACGTGACCCCCGATGGCGCCCGCGTCGCCTGCGGCGGCCTGGTGCGCGTGGGGCTTGATGCCGGCGAGGCTTTGGGTGCCTTGGAGCGCAAGCGCCGCATCCGTGAGCTCGAGGGCCTGGAACCCGATCTGGCTGCCATCTTTGAGCATGCTTCGGACCAAGTCGTCGAGGCCAACGTTGCCGTCGAGGAGGCCCGTGCCGCCGAGGGCGATGCCGCCGGTGAGATCGCCCGTCTTGAGGGCGAGCGCCGCTCGCTGCTCTCCGAGATCGGCCGCTTGGAGCAAAGCGCCAACAATGCCGAGGTCGAGCGCGTGCGCATCTCCAAGCGCCGCGAGCAGGCTGCCGAGGCCGTTCGTGCCGCGCGCCCGCGCGTTGACGAGCTCACCCGTTCGCGTGACGAGGCGCGTGCACAGGCAAGCGACCTGGGTCTCCAGATTGCCGAGGCCAACGATGAGCTCGATCGCGTTCGCCGTGACGATTCCGAGGCCGCCGGTAAGCTCGCCGATGCCAAGGTGCGCCTGGCCCAGACGAGCGAGCGCCTGCGTTCGCTGAAGGGCCGCGTGCCCGACCTTGAGCATCGTCTTGAGGGCATCGACCGTCGTATCCGCGGAACACGCCAGGCTTCGCGCTCGCTCGAGCTGCTGCGCCTGCGCGTCGACCCCATGCACGAACGCTATTCTGCCCTGTTGGAACGCGCGTCGGATTGGGCAGCGCGCCTGCGTGACCAGGCCTCTCTGGAGGAGGCGGACTCCGCTTCGCTCAAGAAGACCATCGAGGATGCCAAGGCAGAGGTTGCCCGCGCTAAGGAGCGAGTCGATACCGCCTCCGCCGCGCAAAACGAGTTCAAGGTCGCGCGTGGCAAGCTCGAGGTGCAGGTCGAGGCTGCCATCAAGGCCATTACCGCCGATGGCACGACGGTGCTCGAGGAAGCGCTCATGCTTCCGGTGCCCACGGACCGCGATGCCGCCGAGCGCGAACTCAACCAGCTTGTGCGCCAGATCAACAACCTTGGTCCCGTTAACCAAGTTGCCATGGAGGAGTACGAGCAGCTCAAGCGCCGCGCCGACTACATCGAGGAACAGCTGGCCGATCTGGAGAGCGCGCGCAAGGCGCTCACCAAGATCACGGTGGCCATTGATCGCAAGATGCGGAAGGCCTTCCTGGTGACGTTTGAGAAGGTCGACGCGAACTTCCGCGAGATCTTCGCTATGCTCTTCCCGGGCGGCCAGGCTCATCTGGAGATGACCGATCCCGAGCATCCTGCCGAGACGGGTATCGAGGTCGTGGCGCAGCCGCGCGGCAAGCGCATCACCAAGATGATGCTCATGTCGGGCGGCGAGAAGAGTCTGACGGCGCTCGCCCTGCTTTTTGCCGTGTACCGCACACGTACGGTTCCGTTCTATGTGCTGGACGAGGTCGAGGCGGCGCTTGATGACGCTAACCTGTCCAAGCTCATCGGAGCCCTCGATGTGCTGCGTTCCGATACGCAGCTCTTGGTTATCTCGCATCAGCGCCGTACTATGGAGGACGCTGACGTCCTCTATGGCGTCTCGATGCAAGCCGACGGCGTCAGTCGCGTCGTCTCGCAAAGACTCGATCGCGAAACCGGAAAGGTCGTGAATGCATAATGGGATTCTTCGATGCTCTCTCGCGCGGACTTGAGCGCAGCCGCGAGGCCCTCAACGAGGTCTTCTACTTTGGCGGTGAGGTCGACGAGGATTTTTGGGAGGACCTGGAGGACACCCTCGTAATGGGTGACATGGGCGCCGAGGTCGCTATCAAGGTCTCCGATGACCTGCGCGATGCCGCGGCCAAGAAGAACCTCAAGACCGCTCCGCAGCTTCGCCGCGCCCTGGCCGAGCAGCTTGAGCAGCACTTTGTGCCCATCGAGCGAGATCCGTTCTCCGATACGCCGAGCTGCGTGCTGTTTGTGGGCATTAACGGTGCCGGCAAGACCACGACGGTCGGTAAGATCGCGAGCGCCATGGCTGCCCGCGGCAAGAACGTGGTGATCGGTTCGGCCGACACCTTCCGCGCCGCCGCCATCGAGCAGCTTGATGTGTGGGGCCAGCGCGCTGGCGTCCCCGTCATCAAGCGCGACCGCGGCTCCGACCCGGCAAGTGTTTGCTACGACGTGCTCGACGAGGCCGACAAGCGCGGCAGCGACCTGGTGCTTATCGATACCGCCGGCCGTCTACACACGAGCCCTGAGCTCATGCGCGAGCTTGCCAAGGTGGTCAATGTGACCCGTAAGCGCGCCGCCAATATGGCCGCCGGTCCCATGCCGGTTTCGGTCGTGCTTGTGATCGACGCCGCGACGGGCCAAAACGGTCTGAACCAGGCGCTCGAGTTTAACGAGGCGCTGGGCCTGGACGGTATTATCATGACTAAGCTCGACGGCACGGCTAAGGGCGGCATCGCCATGGCCGTGGCCGAGAAGCTCAAGCTCCCGATCCTGCGCATCGGCGTGGGCGAGCAGGTCGATGACCTGCAGGAGTTCAATGCCAAAGATTTCTGCCGCGCCCTGGTGGGCGAGTCCAACTAAGGAGTAACCAGTGTTTGATTCCCTGAGCGATCGCCTCAACGACACATTTGACCGCTTGCGCGGCAAGGGTAAGCTGACCGAGGCCGATATCACCTCGGCCATGCGCGACATTCGCATGGCGCTGCTTGAGGCCGACGTCAACTTCAAGGTCGTCAAGGAGTTTGTCGCCAAGACCAAGGAGCGCTGCATGACCGCCGAGGTCATGGAGTCGCTGTCGCCGGCGCAAAACGTCGTCAAGATCGTGCTCGACGAGCTCACCGAGATGCTCGGCTCCACCGAGAGCAAGCTCGTCTTTAGCAACCGCATCCCCAATGTCATCATGCTCGTGGGTCTGCAGGGTTCCGGTAAGACCACGGCGGCCGTAAAGCTGGCCTACCTGCTCAAGAAGCAGGGCCGCTCGCCCCTGCTCGCCGCGTGCGATGTCTACCGCCCTGCCGCTGCCGACCAGCTGGCCACGCTCGGTGGAGAGATCGGCGTTCCGGTCTTCCGCGGTGACGGCGAGCACCCGGTCGATATCGCCAAGGGCGCCATCCAGGAGGCTGTCGACCACCTGCGCGATGTGGTCATCGTCGATACCGCCGGCCGCCTGCAGATCGACGAGCAAATGATGCAGGAGGCCGTGGACATCAAGAAAGCCGTCAAGCCCGATCAGGTGCTGATGGTCGTCGATGCCATGACGGGCCAGGATATCGTCAACGTTGTCTCGACCTTCGCCGAGCGCACCGACTTTGACGGCGTGATCATCTCCAAGCTCGATGGCGACGCCCGTGGCGGCGGCGCGCTTTCTGTGCGCCAGGTGACCGGCAAGCCCATCAAGTTCGTGAGCATGGGCGAGAAGCCCGATTCGCTGGAGCCGTTTTACCCGGACCGCATGGCCAAGCGCATCTTGGGCATGGGCGATGTCGTCGGCATCATCGAGAAGGCCCAGGAGGCCGCCGATGCCGAGCAGCTCGAGGCCGCCGAGCGCATGCTGCGCGAGGGCTTTACCATGAACGATATGCTCGACCAGATGAAGGCCGTCAAGAAGATGGGCGGCATGAAGGGCATTCTGGGTATGCTTCCCGGTGGCCAGCGCGCGCTCAACCAGATGGGCGGCAACCTGGACGAGGGCATCTTCGACAAGAACGAGGCCATCATCATGTCGATGACCAAGGAGGAGCGCCTGCGTCCCTCCATCATCAACGGTCAGCGCCGTGCCCGCATTGCCAAGGGCGCCGGCGTGACCCCCACCGAGGTCAATAGCCTTATGAAGCAGTGGGGCGAGATGAACAAGATGATGGGCCGCATGCGCACGATGGCCAATCAGGCGCAGGCCGGCGGCAAGAAGGGCAAGAAGGGTAAGAAGGGCAAAAAGATGCGCATGCCCAATATTCCCGGTCTGGATGCCATGGGGCTGGGCGGCATGGGCGGCCTGGGAACGGGCGGCCCCAAGTCCGATATGGACCTGCTGCGCCAGATGGAAGCGCAGATGCGTAATAAGAAATAGAGCTCTAATTCCAGTTTGATATGGCAAAGGCCACTCGGAAGCTACCGGGTGGCCTTTGTTGTTGGCTTTGATTGTTGGGTTGCGTTCAGCGTCGCGCCCCGAGCTCGCGGTGTCGTGCCGTTAGTGGCAGCCACAGCCCTCGTGGCCCTCGTGCTCGTGATGGTCGTGGCAGCTGCAGGACTCGCCGTGTTCGTGGGCGTGGCCGTGGTCATGGCCGTGGCAGCCGCATGTGGCCTCGCCGTTCTGTGCGAGCGTGCCGGCAATAAGGGCTTCGACGCAAGCGTCGCAGCTGCCCTGGGCACCTGCGTATACCGTGATGCCGGCTTGGGCAAGCGCGTTGATGGCGCCACCGCCGATGCCGCCGCAGATGAGCGTGTCCACACCGCCGTTGGCGAGCAGGCCCGCCAGCGCGCCGTGGCCGGTGCCGCCGGTGCCCACGACCTGCTCGTTGAGCACCTTGCCGTCCTGAATGTCGTAGATCTTGAACTGCTCGCTGCGGCCAAAGTGCATAAAGATGTTGCCGTTGTCGTACGTCGTTGCCACCCTCATGGTGCCGACCTCCTTTGCTGGCCATGCGGCCGTCGTCGAGGCGATGGGGGAGTACGCGAAATTGCCGCCCTCGATGACGAGCGCTCGTCCGTTGACCAGCGCATCGGCCACCTTGCGATGCGCGCGGCTGCAAATGGCCGCCACCGTTGCACGGGCGATGCCCATCTGCTGGGCGACCGCCTCTTGGTTGAGACCTTCCAGGTCGCACAGGCGCAGCACCTCAAGCTCGTCGACGGTCATGTCGATGGCATCACCGCTGGCCAGGCCATCGGGGGTGAAGCCGCGGTATTCGGGGATGATCCCGACGCGGCGCAGTTTTTCGCGTCTTCCTGCCATGCACACTCCTTATCTGACATATGTCAACAATAGGATAACGCGTTAGTCGTTGGGCGCAAGGCATTTCTGGCATATGTCAGAAAAAGGCTAAGATGCCTCGTTGCCGCTTGCGGAGCCGCGCTGCCGTGCATTGCGTGTGCCGGACTAAGTGTCCAATTCGACACTTGCGCGCCTGGGCTACAATAAATCTCGCTTATAGGCGACTGACAGGAGGGTCAATGAGCAAAGCTGATCAGCAGTTTGTAACCATGTGCCGCGATATCTTGGATCATGGCACCACCACCGAGGGCCAAAAGGTCCGTCCGGTGTGGGAGGACGGCACCCCTGCCTATACCATTAAAAACTTTGGTGTCACGGCGCGCTATGATCTGCGCGAGGAGTTCCCCGCGCTCACCCTGCGTCGTACGGCGCTTAAGTCTGCCATGGACGAGATTCTGTGGATCTATCAAAAGAAGTCCAATAACGTGCATGATCTCAACAGCCATATCTGGGATGAGTGGGCCGATGAGACCGGTTCCATCGGTAAAGCCTACGGCTATCAGATTGGTCAGAAGAGCCATTACGCCGAGGGCGACTTCGACCAGATGGACCGTGTGCTGTACGACCTTAAGCACACGCCGTATAGTCGCCGCATTATGACCAATACGTACGTGTTTAGCGATCTGTCCGAGATGCACCTTTATCCGTGCGCCTATAGCGTGACCTATAACGTGACGCAGCGTCCTCAGGACGACAAGCCGACGCTCAACATGATTCTCAACCAGCGCAGCCAGGACATTTTGGCCGCGAACAACTGGAACGTGTGCCAGTACGCCATTTTGCTGATGATGGTCGCGCAGTCGGTCGATATGATTCCCGGTGAGCTGTTGCACGTGATCGCCGACGCCCATATCTATGATCGTCATGTCGATATCGTCCGCGAGCTTATCGAGCGTCCGCAGTTTGCGGCACCCAAGGTAACGCTCAACCCCGATGTGCATGACTTCTATGCGTTTACGACCGATGACCTGATCGTCGAGGGCTATGAGCACGGCCCGCAGGTCAAGAACATTCCCATTGCGGTGTAGGTGGTGCTCATGACGTGTAAGCTATCTGCTATCGTCGCCGTGTGTGACGATTGGGGCATTGGGTGCGAGGGCGACATGGTGGTGTCCAATCGCGCCGATATGCGCCATTTTGTGGCCTGCACCAAGGGCTGCCCGGTTATCATGGGACGCAAGACCCTGCTGAGTTTTCCCGGCGGGCGTCCGCTCAAGAACCGCCGCAATATCGTGCTCACCCGCGACGAGAGCTTTGCCCCCGAGGGCGTCGACGTGGTGCATAGTATCGACGAGGCGCTCGCCGCGGTTGCCGATGAGCCCGTTGCCTGGGTGATCGGTGGCGGCGATGTCTATCGGCATTTTTTGCCGTATTGCGTCGAGGCCGAGGTCACGCATAACCACTGCGTCCATGTCGTGGATACGTACTTTCCCGATTTGGAAGCCGATCCTGCGTGGGAGATTGCGCAGCGTAGCGGGGTCGCGACGATTGCCGCCGGTGAGGGTGACGAGGGCGTCGATTATGAGTTCGTGACGTATCGTCGCATCGAGGCGTAAATCGTCTGGCGTGAACGGTATCATCGGGTTGATTGAATGCATGGGGCGGCGCTTAGCGTCGCCTCGTTTGGTATAGATGTGCTGTAAAGAAGGGTGCGGGCTGGCTGCTATGACTGATGCCGTTGAGGTTCTGCGAATTGATTCGCTCGAGGACGAGCGGCTCGATGCCTACGTGCGACTGACCGAGCGTGAGCTTCGCTGCGTGCTGGAGCCGCAGAAGGGCATTTTTATCGCTGAGAGTGCCAAGGTCATCGAGCGTGCGGTTCGCGCCGGATATGAGCCGGTGAGCTTTCTTCTGGGCGAGCGCTGGCTCGACCAGATGATGCCGCTGTTTGACCAGCTTGTCGTGCGCGAGGGAGCGGGTCCGTTTCCCGTGTTCGTGGCCTCCATGGAACTCATGGAGCAGTTGACGGGCTTTAACGTGACGCGCGGCGCGCTGGCGGCGTTCCGTCGCCCGCGTCAGATTCCGGTTGATGAGTTCTTGGGCGGCGTTGTCGAGGCGGCGGGGGGTCGTCCGGTGCGCGTGTGCGTGCTTGAGGGTATTGTCGATCACACCAATGTTGGCGCGATTTTCCGCTCGGCTGCCGCATTGAACGTTGACGGTATTTTGGTCAGCCCGACGTGCTGCGATCCACTGTATCGTCGCTCGGCCCGCGTGAGCATGGGCACCGTGTTTCAGGTGCCGTGGACGCGCATTGGCAGCGAGGCTCGTGTGTGGCCGCATGATGGTCTGAGCGCGTTGCACGATGCCGGTTTTTCGTGTGCCGCTATGGCGTTGACGGACGACTCTGTTTCGCTTGATGATCCTGTACTGCGGAAGATTGATCGCTTGGCGATTTTTATGGGCACCGAGGGTGCCGGCTTGGGCGCCAAGACCATTGCCGGCTGTGACCACGCGGTGCGCATTCCGATGGCGCACGGGGTCGATTCGCTCAACGTGGCCGCGGCGAGCGCCGTCGCCTTTTGGCAGCTGTGCCCGCACGTGAGCAATGAGTATCACTACCAGCCGGGTTTGTATCACTAGGCAGATATTTTGCACTGGGCTCTGATTCGGGGTGTTTCGGTCGACGCCGGTCGGTGCTAAGCTGGTATTTGCTTTGGTCTTAAATTGCCGTTTTGTTGTTTAACATACGTTGGCGGGGAGGGCGTGTGGCTAAGAAATCTACGGCTATCGATGTAACGCAGGGTGTCATTTGGCAACAGCTGCTGTCGCTGTGCGTTCCCATCTTTTTTAGTTCGTTTTTTCAGCAGGCCTACACGCTTATCGGTACGTATATCGTTGGCCAGTTTGGCGGCAAGCTCGCGCTGGGTGGCATTCAAGCCACGATGGTGCTCACCGAGCTCTGCATTGGCTTTTGCGTTGGCGTCGGCGCCGGCTGCGCGGTCATTACCGGTCAGTATTTTGGCCAGCACGATGATGAGCGACTGAGTCGTTCGGTCCATACAGCCATGACGCTCGCGCTGGTGGGCGGTATCGCTTTCTCGATTCTTGGCATAGTGTTCGTTGAGCCCATGCTGGTGCTTATGAACACGCCGCATGAACTATTGGCCGAGGGCGTGGCCTATGCTCGTTGTTATTTTGCCGCGATGGTTGCGGCACTGCTGCTGAATATGGGAACCGCACTGCTGCGTGCCGTGGGCGACACGCGCGGCCCCGCCGTGATCATTGCCTCTGGCTGCCTGGTTAACGTGGTGCTGGATATCATTTTTGTCGCTGTGTTGCATATGGAGGCGCTGGGCTGCGGCATCGCGGTGGCGCTGACCATTTGCTCCAATGCAACGATGATCGTGTTGCGCATGATGCGCGCTCCGGGTGCATGGCGTCTTTCGCTGTCTAAGCTCGGTATCGATCGCGGTATTTGCAAGAGTATGATCTCGTGTGGTCTGCCACTCGGTTTTCAATCGGCTGCCTATTCGATCTCGAACGTGCTGATCCAGGTGTCGGTTAATTCGTTTGGCGCCGATGTCACGACTGCTTGGGGTCTATCTGGGCGCCTGGATGGCATTATCTGGATGGTGACCGAGGCGCTCGGCGTATCGATCACTACGTTCTCGGCGCAGAACTTTGGCGCGCGCAACTACGAGCGCATGCGCAAGGGCTACCATACGTCGCTCGTGCTGTCGTTTATGCTCATTGGTGGCCTGTCTGCCGTGCTGCTGGTGTTCTCGGGCCCGCTGTCGCGTTTGTTTGTCGACGATGCTTCGATTTCGGCGTACACCACGACTATCCTCCATTTCATTGCGCCGTTCTATGCGATTTTCTCGATTATCGAGAACGCCTCGGGTTCCATCCGCGGCGCCGGCGTGAGTTTGCAGCCTATGATGCTCACCATCTTTGGCACCGTTGTCTTGAGGGTGATCTGGGTGTTTGCGATCATGCCCTTCGATCCGTCGCTCGAGCATCTACTGCTGGTTTACCCCGTAACCTGGCTCATCACCGCAACCATGTTCACCATCTACCACCACAGCGGCAACTGGCTAGGTCGCGCCACCGCCTAGCTCATCCGTCAGATACCCCTGATAAGTTGCGGTGAAATAGTTCCTGAAAAGCCCTTGCGGACCGTCAAACAAGTACTATTCCACCGCAACTTCCTTATGAGCTGTAGGTGTTGGCGGAAAACGAATCAATTAGTATTCGATGCCTTGGCGGGCTAGGAGGCCTTCGTCGAAGTAGTGTTTGATGGGACGTATTTCGGTGACTAAGTCCGCGAGGTCGGCCAACGGCAGCAGCCCGCGGCCGGTGAGCACGAGTTCCGTGGTGGCGGGCTTTATCGCGATCAGCGCTTCGACATCCTCGCGTGTCACGAAGCCGCGGCGCATGGCCTCGCCGAGTTCGTCCAAAATCAGAACGTCGACCTGTGATATCTGCTCGCATGCGAGCTCCATGATCTGTGCGGCGCAAGCCTCGGGCGCGTCGCGGTCAGCTTGTACGATGCGCAGCCCCAGGCGCGGCGCGGCATCGTGTTCGGCGCAGTGCAGTTTCTTGGCAAACTGCAGCCTAAGAACGTCGAGCCCGTAGCCCGTCGCGCGCAGCGCGAGCCCCAGCGCAGCCGTCGTCTTGCCCTTGCCGTCGCCTGTATAGATTTGAACCTTGCCGACTTACAGTGATGCCATCTCTGTCCTTTCGTGCCCGGCGTCGGTTTATCGCCGTCCGGGTTGGGTATTCTAGAAAGCATTATCAACCCCAGTAGATGGAGTTCAAGCAGATGGAGATGGATGACAACAAACGTAGACGGAATATGATTCTCTACGTGCTCATCGCCTTCGTCGTCTACCTCGTGCTCTCGACCGTTCTGTTCCCTAACATCGGTCACACGCAGCAGATTACGAAGACCGATTACTCGACGTTTGTCAAAGCGCTCGATAAGAAGAGCGTCGACAAGGTCGAGTACAACACGGACGATTACTCGATTTATTACACCAAGAAGGGCGAGGACGAGAACATCGCCTACAAGACGACCGGTGTGCCGAATGACGCGGGCTTTACCGATCGCGTGCTTGAGTCTGGCGCTTCGCTGGAGTCGGTCGTTCCCGATAAAAACTCGGGTTTGATGACCTACTACCTGCTCACACTCATTCTTCCCATGGCGATTTTCTTCCTCATCGGTTGGTGGCTCAACCGCCGCATGAAGAAGGCTATGGGCGATGACGGCCCGTCGATGAACTTTGGCGGTGGCGGTTTTGGCGGCGGCGGACTGGGTAAGTCCGGCGCGCGCGTGATCGCCTCCAAGGACGTGGGCGTGACCTTTAAGGACGTCGCCGGTCAGGAAGAGGCCAAGGAGTCTCTCAAGGAGGTCGTCGACTTTCTGGAGAAGCCGCAGCGCTACGAGGAGATCGGCGCCAAGCTGCCGCGTGGTGCTCTCCTTGTTGGCCCTCCGGGTACCGGTAAGACCCTGCTTGCCAAGGCTGTTGCCGGCGAGGCCGGTGTTCCGTTCTTTAGCATTTCGGGCTCTGAGTTCGTTGAGATGTTTGTCGGTCGCGGCGCTGCTAAGGTTCGTGACCTGTTTAAGCAGGCCAAGGAAAAGGCACCGTGTATCGTCTTTATCGATGAGATCGATACCATCGGTAAGAAGCGCGATGGCGGCGGCTTTAGCGGCAACGACGAGCGCGAGCAGACGCTCAATCAGTTGCTGACCGAGATGGATGGCTTCGATAACCATAAGGGTATCGTTGTCCTTGCCGCAACCAACCGCCCCGACAGTCTCGATCCCGCTCTACTGCGCCCCGGTCGTTTTGACCGCCGCATCCCCGTCGAGCTGCCCGATCTGACCGGCCGCAAGAACATCCTCGAGCTGCATGCCAAGAGCGTGAAGACCGAGCCGCCGATCGACCTGACCGCGATTGCCCGCGCCACGCCCGGTGCCTCGGGCGCCGACCTGGCCAATATCATCAACGAGGGCGCCCTGCGCGCCGTTCGCGAAGGTCGCAAGCGTGCAACCCAGGACGACTTCGAGGAGTCGGTGGAGGTCGTCATTGCCGGCCAACAGCGTAAGTCCACGGTGCTTTCCGACCACGAGAAGCAGGTCGTTTCCTACCATGAGATCGGCCATGCCATTGTTGCCGCTCGCCAGAAGGGCTCTGCGCCGGTCACGAAGATCACCATCGTTCCGCGCACGAGCGGTGCCCTGGGCTACACCATGCAGGTCGAGGAGGACGAGCGCTTCCTGACCACGCGCCAGGAGGTCCTGGATAAGCTCGCCGTCTACTGCGGTGGTCGCGCGGCCGAGGAGCTCATCTTTGGCGAGATGACGACCGGCGCCGCCAACGATATCGAGCAGGCCACCAAGCTCGCCCGTAATATGGTGACGCGCTTTGGTATGTCCGACGAGTTTGGCATGATGGCGCTCGGTACCGTGCAGAACGCGTATCTCAATCAGGACACGTCGCTCACCTGCGCCCCCGGTACGGCCGAACGTGTGGACGCGATTGTCGCCAAGCTGATCGAGGATGCGCACGACCGCGCTTTGCAGATTCTGAAGGAGAACAAGTTTAAGCTCCACGAGCTGGCTCGTTATCTGTATAAGAAGGAGACCATCACGGGCGAGGAGTTCATGAACCTCCTCACGCGCGAGAATCCGCTGATGCCCAAGCAACAGTAATACTAGTTGCGCAGTGTCAATCGCCCCATTTGAGTGTCCATCTCAAATGGGGCGTTTTGCGTGGGGAGTGTTGTATATGAAGATCGTGGTGAGCGCCTGCTTGATGGGCGAGAGCTGCAAGTATAACGGGCTCGATAACTACCACCGCGCGTTGGTCGAGGCTTGCGAGCGCACGGGGACCGAGGTCCTCCTCGTGTGCCCCGAGGTCTTTGGCGGCCTGCCCACGCCGCGCAAGCCGTCCGAGATTGTGAACGGCGAGGTTCGTACCTGCGAGGGCATCTCGGTTGATCGCGAATTTCGCCTGGGTGCCCAACGTGCGCTCGATATGTGCGAGCAGGCGGGCGGCCCGTCCGAGATTGCTGCGTGCGTCTTGCAGGACCGCAGTCCCTCGTGCGGCGCGGGTCGCATCTACGACGGTACCTTTAGCGGTACGCTCACCGTGGGCAACGGCGTCTTCGTTGATCTGTTGCTGCGTCACGGCTATCGCGTTATACCAGCTAGCGAGTTCGACCCCAGCATGCTGGAGCAATAAAAAACCACCACAAGGGCACTGCTCCCTTGTGGTGGTTTTGGGCTAGGCCTAGAGCGTGTGGCCGTAGGCGTTGGCGGCCTTGATGGCGGCGGCGAACTTTTCGTCGGTGAAGGGCTCCGGGTTGCCTTGCTTCCACTCGTTGGTGGCGTGTGCGTATTCGCACAGGGCAGGGATGTCGGCCTCGGAAAGTCCGACCTGCTCAAGCGTTACGGGCAGGCCCATCTGCTTGTTAAAGGCGGCGTAGCGTTCAAGGCTCTCGGTATCGCCCGTATAGGCAAACAGCACGAGCACGCCCAGGCTCACGACCTCACCGTGCAGATAGGTTCCCTCGCGCGGAATGCTGCACGTCGCATTGTAGAACGCGTGCGCCACGCTCGAGTTGTAGTAGTAATCGTTTTGGTTGGTCAGGTTCGAGACATAGCCCGTGTTGACCACGATGTCGAGCGCGATCTGCTTGACGGCCTCGCTCGACAGATTCCGGCGCACGTCCTCAAGACCCTGGACGCCATAAGTAAACAGAGGCTCGGAGCAGGTGTGGGCGAGTGCCAGGCCAAGGCCGGCGGTGTGCTCCAGGTTGCCGGCGCTCGTGGCGTACTCGACCTCGGGCTGCTTGGACAGGGCGTCGCCCACGCCGGCCCAAAAGTACTCCGCCGGAGCTTCGGCGATAATCTTGGGGTTGATGAAGATATGCGCAGGTCGGTTGGGGTACGAATATCCCTCGAGCGAGCCGTCGTCGTTGTACACGACGGCAATGGCGGTCGCGGCCGAGCAGTTGGAACAGATCGTCGGGACGGTGAAGACGATCTTCTTGAGCTCGATGGCTGCGGTCTTCACGGTGTCGAGTGCCTTGCCGCCGCCACAGGCGATAAGCACGTCTGCCTGCTGGCAAGCGGGGGAGTTCACGACCTTGGCGATATTGGCGCGCGTGCTGTTGGTGCCGTAGACGCGCGTCTCCAGAATCTCGACGTCGGTGCCTGCCAGCGCAGCCTCGATGCCCGGCAGCGCCGCAGCCAGGGCTCGCTTGCCGCCGATGATGGCGACCTTGGTCGTTCCGTACTCTGCCAGCGCGGCGGGCAACTCGGTAAAACAATCCTCGCCAACGGTGTAGTCGCTCATTCCAATCGTGCGCATAGCAACCTTCTTTCGTTCGATAAAGTGCTTTCAGGTATTTTGCTCCAAGAGAAGGTCCACAGCCGCGAGAAATTTCGAACGTATAAAACCAGTGTTGAGGGTTTTTCGCCGGCGCTGAACGTGCTAGCATACTCCGCATAAGCGTTGATGGGGACGAGTAGTCGGCCGTCCGCATGCTACAGAGAGCGGGGAGCGCTGAGAACCCGTGCATGCGACCGATGAAAATCACCCCGGAGCTGCGGTCCCAACGGACGTGCCGCGCAGGTTCGTCTTAGTAGACATCGCCGAGATGGTCGTCGATACAGACCAGCCGAGTAACGGATGCGAGCGCGCGGCGACGCGAGCGAGGGCATCTAAGCTGGGTGGTTAAGCGAAGAGCTTTTACGGATAGACTGTCCGTTTTGTGGCGCTTCGTCCCAGCTTGTAGGGACGGGCGCTTTTTTGGTGCCCAGAGGGCGTGCGCGCCCATGACAAGAAAGGGGTACCGTGGCAAACGAGTACAAGCAGACGATGAATCTGCCCAAAACCGGATTTCCCATGCGTGCCGGTCTTTCCAAGTCCGAGCCAAAGCGACTCAAGGACTGGCAGGACAACAAGGTCTACGAGCAAGTTCTAAAGAAGAACGAGGGTCACAAGAAGTTCGTGCTGCACGACGGCCCTCCGTACGCCAACGGCCCGATCCACATCGGCCACGCCATGAACAAGATCTCCAAGGACATGATCAACCGTTACTGGATGATGCAGGGCTATGAGGTTCCCTATGTTCCCGGTTGGGACTGCCACGGTCAGCCGATCGAACATAAGGTCGAGGAGAAGCTCGGCACCGAGAAGTTCAACCAGACCTCCACGGCTAAGATCCGCGAGCTTTGCAACAAGTTCGCTGTCGAGAACATCGAGCTCCAGAAGGCTGGCTTCCGTCGCCTTGGCGTGCTTGGCGACTGGGACAACCCGTATCTGACGCTCTATCACCAGCATGACGCCGCCGACATTGAGGTCTTCAAGGCCATGTTCGACAAGGGCATGATCTATCGCGGCCACAAGCCCGTCCACTGGTGCAAGCACTGCCACACCGCGCTGGCCGAGGCTGAGATCGAGTACTCCGACGAGACGAGCCCGTCCATCTTCGTGCGCTTTGAGATGACCTCCAAGCCCGCCGGTCTCGAGAACTTCGACGGCCCGGTCGACTTTATCATCTGGACGACCACGCCGTGGACCATCCCCTCCGACCAGGCAGTTTCCCTCAAGCCCGGCGCCGCCTACGTCGCCGTTGAGCACGACGGCCGCGCCGAGGTCATGCTCGAGGACCTGGCTCCTAAGTGCTGCGAGGAGTTTGGCTGGGAGTACACTCCGGTTTTGGTCGACGGCAAGCCCTATGTGGTTCCCGCCGAGACCTTCCACCACATCCACTACAAGCAGCCGATCTTCGACGGTGTCGAGGGCGTGGCGCTGCTGGCCGATTACGTCGGTGTCGATGACGGTACCGGTATTGTCCACAACTCGCCCGGCCACGGCGTCGACGACTACTTTGCCTGCCTCAAGGAGGGCATCACCGACATCTGCATGCCGGTCGATGACGACGGCAAGTTCTACACCGGCGAGGAGTTTGGCACCGGTGGCCCCTTCAGCGGTATGGACACCGATGAGGCCAACCCGCACATCATCGAGTTCCTGCGCGAGCGCGGTACCCTAGTCCTCGAGAAGAAGATCACGCACAGCTATCCGCACTGCTGGCGTTGCAAGCACCCGGTGCTCTTCCGTGCTACCGACCAGTGGTTTGTCTCGATGGACAAGACCGGTTTGCGCGAGCAGGCTGGCAAAGAGGTCCGCGAGAACGTCAAGTGGTATCCGGCCCACGCGGCCAACCGCATCGGCGCCATGGTCGAGCAGCGTCCCGACTGGTGCATCAGCCGTCAGCGCAACTGGGGCGTGCCTATCCCCAGCTACACTTGCGCCGACTGCGGCGAGAAGGTCATGAACGACGCCACGCTCGACGCCGTCATCAAGCTCTTCCACGAGAAGGGCTCCGACGCCTGGTTCACCGACGCTCCCGAGAGTTACCTGGGCGAGGCTTGCGTTTGCCCCAAGTGTGGCGGCCATCACCTCAAGGCTGATAAGGACATTCTCGACGTGTGGTGGGACTCCGGCGTGTCCTGGAAGGCCGTCTGCGAGTATCGACCCGAGCTTGAGTACCCGGCTGACGTGTATCTCGAGGGCTCCGACCAGCATCGCGGTTGGTTCCAGAGCTCGCTGCTCACCTCGGTGGGTGCCAACGGCCATGCTCCGTACAAGGCGGTCGTCTCGCAGGGCTTCACGCTCGATGGCCAGGGCCGCAAGATGTCCAAGTCGCTCGGCAACGTCATCGACCCCAACAAGGTCTGCGACGAGATGGGCGCTGACATCATCCGTCTCTGGGTTGCCTCCGTCGACACCAGCTCCGACGTCTCCATCGACCATGAGATTCTCGCTCGTACGTCCGATGCCTATCGTCGTTTCCGCAACACGCTGCGCTTCTTGCTCTCCGAGCTCGAGGGTCAGTTTGAGCCCGAGACCGACGGCGTCGCCTTTGCCGACCTGCTGCCGCTCGACAAGCTCATGGTTGCCCGTCTGACCCAGGTCCAGGCCGAGGTCGACGACGCCTACGCCAGCTATGAGTTCCCGCGCGCCTACCGTGCGCTCTATGACTTCGTGGTTACCGAGCTTTCCAACGTGTATCTCGACGCCCTGAAGGATCGTCTGTACTGCGACAAGCCCGGCTCGCTCGAGCGCCGCAGTGCCCAGACCGTGCTGGCCGAGCTCTTCTCGATGCTCATGCGCGACCTGCAGCCGATCCTGTCCTATACCGTCGACGAGGCCATGGCATATGCGCCCGCCGGCTGCGTCGATCACCAGAAGTACGCCGCGCTGCTCGATTGGTACAAGTCGCCCATCACGGTCGACGAGGCCAATGAGTTTGAGGGCGTGCTCGAGGCTTCGCTCGAGCTCCGTAGCGCCGTGACCAAGGCCCTTGAGGATGCCCGTTCTGCCGGCACCTTCACTAAGAGCCAGCAGGTCCGCGTCAAGGCGGTCGTTCCCGCCGAGATGTACGCGCTGCTGACCGGTGATAAGGCCGTCGACCTGGCCGAGTTCTACATCGTCTCCGATGTTGAGCTGACCCAGGGCGAGGAACTCTCCGTTGCCATTGAAGCTGCCGAGGGCGAGTGCTGCGACCGTTGCTGGAACTACCGCACCACCGTTGGCGAGTACAACGGCCACGCTCATATCTGCAAGCGCTGCGCTGACGCTTTGTAGGTTACGGCGTTCGTAGAACGCCGTAACCTACCGACGCTGCAAACGCCCCTAAGCGGCAATCTGACGTTCAATCGTCGGTCGCGTACCAAAGTACGCTTCCCTCCTCTTTCACGTCACCTTGCTCGCTTAGGGACGTTTTCGCTGTTGGTGACGATAACGCGGCGTTTCCATTGCTGGAGCTAGAGGCTTTCTTTCGACTTGCGTTTTTAGTCGAAAGCTATTAAGCGACATTCCGTTATTCGGAATGTCGCTTTCGTTTTTAGCTGGTTATTTCGCTTGCGTTGGTGGATATGTCGTGCGTTCTGCGTATGGCAATATAAGATAGTTCTTTGTATTAAACGTAATTCGATGATCTTGAGGGTAGGGGATTTCTTTGGGTCGTACTGGGGATATGACGCCGTCTTTGCGTTGGCGGTTGGGTGTTGCTGGTGGGGTGGCGCTCGTTGTGCTGCTTGTTGACCAGTTGACCAAGCTTGCGGTTCGTGCCGTGGGCGATGCACTGCATGTGACCGTCATCCCCGGCGTGATCGACTTCCTGTTTGTCCGCAATATCGGCGCTGCCTTTAGCATGGGCGAGGGGCATGGCATCGCGTTTGCCGTGCTGGCGCTGGCGGTCATTGTCGCTATTGCCGTGTACCTCATTCGTGCACCCCAGCTCGCCCATCTTGAGGTTGTGGGCATGGCGATGGTTGCGGGCGGTGCTATCGGCAACGCTATCGATCGTTTGGCCTTTGGCTTCGTGACCGATTTTATTGCCACCACCTTCATCGACTTCCCCGTCTTCAATGTGGCCGATATCGGCATTACCTTGGGCGTCGTGCTCGCCCTCTTCGGATACATGTTCTTGAGCCCCGCGGCCCGCGAGGTTGATGCGACTGCCGAGCTCAATGCCCGTGATGAGGCCCGCGCTAAGCGCAAGGCCAAGCAGCGTGGGGAGCGTGCCCGCAAGATTCGCGAAAGGAATGAGCGTTAATGGCCGACATCCATATTCTTGTTGCCGACGATTCCGCTGGTCAGCGTCTTGACGCCTATTTGGGCGCCAACGATGGCTGTCCCACGCGCTCTGCCTGCGCGCATCTGATCGAGGGAGGCGCCGTTGCCGTCAACGGTGAGACTTGTCTCTCTAAAAAGTGCGCCGTACGCGCCGGCGATCGCATCTCGGTCGACTTGCCCGAGCCGCACGACCCGACCGACGTGATTCCCGAGGCCATTCCCCTCGATATCCGCTACGAGGACGACTACCTTATCGTGCTCTCCAAGCAGCGGGGCCTGGTGTGCCATCCCGCCCATGGCCACGAGAGCGGCACCCTTGCGAACGCTCTGGTCTACCACTGCGGCATCGACCATCTTGGTACCGTACAGGGTGAGGACCGCCCCGGGATCGTGCATCGTTTGGATCGCGATACCTCGGGTCTCATGCTTGCGGCAAAGGACGACGACACGCAGCGCGCGCTTCAAAATCTCATTCGCACGCGCACGCTCGATCGTCGCTATATCACGCTCGTTCACGGGCACATCGCCATGGACGAGGGCACCATCAATACCGGTATCGCCCGTTCTACGCGCGACCGCGTCAAGATGGCGGTTTCGGACGACCCCTTTGCCCGTCAGGCCATTACGACCTTTAAAGTCCTCGAGCGCTTCGATTCCACGCGTTTCGACGACGGCTATACGCTCGTCGAGTGCCACCTGTTTACGGGCCGCACACATCAGATTCGCGTGCATATGCGCCATATCAACCACGCCTGCGTGGGCGATCCGCTCTACGGTAAGTGCGATGCGCGTGCCGATCAGGGTCTGACCAGGCAATTCCTTCATTCCTGGCGCGTCGCATTCGACCATCCCGTGACCTGTGAGCGCATCGAATGCCGCGACGAGCTGCCTTGGGATCTTGCTGCGGTTCTTGACGACCTGGCCCCGCGCTCGCTTGGCCGCACCGCCGCCGGCGACGACATCGTCCCGCAGCTCGGTCTGCTCGAAGCCTAGCCAGTATTAGGTGGTTTCTTGAACTCGGTAAGCCTGCGGTATGATATACGGTTGTTTACGTAACGCGTTCTCGGGAGCCTGCATGCTCGCCTTTTTACAAACTAACACGCCCATCGTGATCTTTAACCAGATTGTGGTTACGCTGCTCACGGTCTGCTTTCTGTACCAGGTGGTCTTCTTTGTCATTGGCGCTCTTCGTGGCGAGGTCGCGCCTCCCAAGGCCAAAAAACTTCACCGCTATGCCTTCTTTATCGCGGCGCATAACGAGGAGGCCGTGATCGCCAACCTCGTTCGCTCCATCAAGGATCAGGATTATCCGTCCGAGCTTATCGAGGTCTTCGTGGTCGCCGATGCCTGCACCGACAACACGGCGCAGCTCGCGCGCGAGGCGGGCGCCATCGTTTATGAGCGCAACGACCTGGCCCGCAAGGGTAAGAGCTGGGTCATGGACTTTGGTTTTGATCGCATCCTTAACGAGTATCCCGACACGTTTGAGGGCTACTTTATCTTCGATGCCGATAACGTCATCTCCCGCGATTACGTGTCCAAGATGAACGATGCCTTTGACCAGGGATTCCACGTGGTCACGAGCTATCGTAACTCCAAGAACTTCGGCAGCTCGTGGATCTCGGCAGCTAATGCCACTTGGTACCTGCGTGAGGCGCGCTTTCTCAACAACGCGCGCAATATCTGCAAGACTTCTTGCGCTGTCTCGGGTTCGGGCTACCTCATCTCCGCCAGCGTTATCGAGGGCATGCACGGTTGGCAGTTCCACACGCTGACCGAGGACATTCAGTTCACCACGTTCTGCGCTATTCACGGTATTCGCATTGGCTATGCGCCGGCGGAGTTCTTTGACGAGCAACCCGTGACGTTCAAGGCATCCTGGAAGCAGCGTATGCGCTGGACCAAGGGCTTTTACCAGGTGTTCTTTACCTACGGTAAGCATCTGGTCAAGTCGACGTTCCGCTATCATCGCTTTGCCGCCTACGACATGTTCATGACGATCGCCCCGGGTATGCTGCTATCGCTGATCTCGATGCTCGCTAATGCGACGTTCTTGATTGTGGGTGGCCTTTCGCATGGTTTCTTGGCTACCGAAGTCGAGATGCAGGCGTGCGCCGCTTCGCTCATTATGACCTTCGCCATGATGTATCAGACCTTCTTTATCCTGGCGCTGCTCACGACTATCTTTGAGTACAAGCACATTCACTGCGCGCAAAAGTGGCGTCTGGTGACCAACCTGTTTACCTTCCCGATCTTTATGTTCAGCTATATCCCCATCACGGTGGCCGCGCTGTTCCTGAAGGTCGACTGGGTGCCGACGCAGCACGCCGTCAACGTTACCCTTGACGAGGTCATGCAAGGCGCCAAATAACCACCACCAAAACCACCGCAAAGGGGACAGGCACCTTTGTGGTGGTTTTTGCTTTTGCGATGCAGCTCGAGGAGGAGTCCGATGGTCTATATCCCGTTTTGGATTTGCATCTTTGCCGGCGTGGCAATTGATGCCCGAGAGCGACGGTTTCCCAATGGGCTTGCCGGCGCATGTGCCGTGGCGGCGTTGGCGGGCGTTTGGCTCGACAGGGGCGTTAACACTGCACTTGATCATGCCGGTCTTGCGGTCATCGTCTACCTTGCCCTTGTGCTTACTGAGTCGCTCTGGCGGCGCCTTCGTCAAGCCCCGGGGATTGGCATGGGGGACGCCAAAGCACTCTTCGCGCTTTGCACGCTCGACCCTATGGGCGGCATCGTGGCATTTGCCGTTTCGCTCCTGGTCCTGGCCCTCTCCTGCCTCATCGCAAAATCGCGCTCCCTGCCATTGCTCCCGTTTTTAGTGCCGATTTTTGCCATAATCGAGGTCGTGGGCTGCACTTTGTAACCGATTGCGCATCCTTTTTAAGGAGCATGCCATGGAATCTAATCAAGAAACGGCCGTCATTAAGGCGCGCATGGACCGTATTCCCTCGGCGTTGTCGCCCGAGCTTGTCGAGCGCATTGCCGCCGATCGTGCTTCGGGCTATGTCAACCCGTATCGTTGCAACGATGATCAGGTCATTCGTCGTATTGATCGCGCCGCCGACAAAGGCACGCTTATGCGTCCGGCGTTTATGCGCGATACCGAAAAGATACTTCATCTTCCGGCGTACACCCGTTATGCAGGCAAAACGCAGGTCTTTAGCTTCCGCAGCAATGACGATCTGTCACGCCGCGGTTTGCACGTGCAGCTCGTCTCCCGCATTGCGCGCGATATCGGTCGCGCCCTGGGGCTCAATTGCGATCTGATCGAGGCGATTGGCCTGGGTCACGACTTGGGACACACGCCTTTCGGCCATGCCGGCGAGCGCTTCCTCAACGATATCTATCATGAGCGTACGGGGCGTTATTTTTTCCATAACGTGCAGTCGGTTCGCGTGCTCGACGCGTTGTATGGCCGCAACGTGTCGCTCCAGACGCTCGACGGCGTGCTATGCCATAACGGCGAGTACGAGCAGCGTGTGTTTGAGCTCTCGGACATGGGCTCCTTTGACCAGTTTGACCAGACGGTTGAGGATTGCATTGCCACGGGCTATAGCGCAATTGAGCATCTGCGCCCCATGACGCTCGAGGGCTGCGTCGTTCGCATCTCGGATATTCTTGCCTACGTCGGTCGTGACCGTCAGGATGCGATCGCGGCGGGCCTGCTTTCGCCCGACGCTTTTGATGATGGCCGGGGCGGTGCCTACAACAGTTGGATCCTCACGCATGCCTCCATCGATATCGTTGAGCACAGCTATGGTAAGCCGCGCATCGGGATGAGCGAGGACCTGTTTGAGGAAATTCGCCGAGCCAAGCGCGAGAACTACGAGAAGATCTATAGCAAGGGCGGTATCGAAGGCGATTCCGAGGCGGAGCTGCGCGAGGCGTTCGTAAAGCTCTACGACCGTTGCCTGCGGGATCTTAACAGTGGCGACGAGTCCTCTTACATCTTTAAGCACCATATTTCGCGCATTGAGCAGCAGCTTTCCTACTATGATCGCACCTATGCCTGGCAGGACGACAAGGATCAAGCCGTGGTGGATTATATCGCGAGCATGACGGACGGTTATTTCTGCGAGCTGACGAGCAAGCTGTTCCCTGGTCTGGAGTTTCCGCACCGTACCTATATTAACGAACGGTAGTTCGTATTAATTCGGTATACTGTTAGTGGAAAACGTTTTTGATTGATACACGGGATGGCTATGGACGACCTTTTTTCTGCTTCGACGCGCGAGCGTTCCTTTCAGAATGCGCCGCTTGCGGTGCGCATGCGCCCCAATTCGCTCGACGAGTACGTGGGCCAGCAAAAGGCCGTCGGTAAGGGTTCATGGCTGCGTGCCGCGATCGAGCACGACGTGCTTTCGAGCGTGATTCTGTACGGGCCTGCCGGTACGGGCAAGACGACGCTGGCCCACATTATCGCCAACCATACCAAGAGCGAGTTTGTTGAGGTCAGCGCCGTCACGGGTACCGTGAAGGACCTGCGTCGTGTGATTGATGAGGCCAAGACGCGCCTGAATACGTACGACCGCCGCACCATTCTATTCATCGATGAGATTCACCGCTTCTCTAAGTCGCAGCAGGATGCCCTGCTGCATGCAGTTGAGAACCGTACCGTCATTATGATTGGCGCTACGACAGAGAACCCGTACTTTGAGGTCAACTCGGCACTGTTGTCGCGCGGGCGCGTGGTGGAGCTTGAACATCTGAAGGATGAGGATATCGCCACGCTTATTGAGCGTGCGCTCGAGGCACCACAGGGCTTGAACGGAAAGTTCTCGGCCGATGAGGATACGGTCAAGACCATTTGCACGCTGGCAGCGGGTGACGCTCGCTCGGCGCTCACGACGCTCGAGCTTGCGAGCGAGATTGCCGTCACGCGTCCCGATACCGAGGGAACGCCAGCGCCTGCGGCGGGGGAGCGCTATCCCATCACCGTGGATGACGTGAAGATTGCCAACCCGCGTCGCGGCTTTACGTATGACAAAAACGGCGACATGCACTACGACATCATCAGTGCGTTCATCAAGTCCATGCGCGGTAGTGACCCCGATGCCACGATCTATTGGCTCGCGCGCATGATCGATGCTGGGGAGGATCCTAAGTTTATCGCTCGCCGCATTATGATTCACGCTTCTGAGGATGTTGGCAACGCCGACCCGCAGGCGCTTTTGGTGGCGCATGCCGCGTTTAAGTCTGCCGAGGTCATTGGCTATCCCGAGTGCCGCATTAACCTGGCTCAGGCTGCACTCTATGTGTGCTTGGCGCCAAAATCCAACGCGTGTGAGGCTTCGATCGATGCGGCGCTGGCCGATATCCATTCTAGTGGGCTTCGCGAGGTGCCGAGTTATCTGCGCGATCGCCATCGCCCGGGCAGCGATGAATACGGTGTGTATAAGTATCCACATGATTATCCCGAAGGCTGGGTCGATCAGCGCTATTTGCCCGAAGGCTTGGAACGCGGTGCATTTTGGCAGCCTGCCGGGCGCGGCTGGGAAGAGTGGCGCGTAGAGCAAAGCGAACGAGACCGCAGCGGGAATGCACCGAGGTAGCTGCTGATAATTTTGTCCCACGTTGCTGCTCTTGGCATGTTCGGTCCCCTTTGGGGTACCATGAAAAGCGTCTGTATTTCGATTCTTCCGGGAGGCTTGTATGAGTCCCATTCAAATCGCCCTGCTGCTGCTCGCCGTTGCCGGCGTGTGGGCCATCGCTGAGCTCGCGCTTACCCTGCGCAAGACCCGCAATGTTGTCGACTCGCTCGATAAGACCGTGAACGACCTCAACAACACCATCGCCGAGGCTCAGCCTGTGGTGGCAAAGCTCGATGGCGCTGTCGATGAGCTTACGCCGGCGCTTGCCCAGATGGAGCCGCTGCTTAAGTCGAGCAAGACGGCAGTTGATGCCCTTACCTCCAATCTCGTAGAGGTCGAAGCCGTGGTTCGCGACATTTCCGAGGTTACGGGCAGCATGGCCGAGGCCAGCAATGCTGTGTCGAGCGTGACCGACTCTGCCGCCGGTGCTGTGCAGAAGCTCTTCAATAAGGTGAAGGCTCCTGCAGCCGACGCCGATCGCAAGCTCGCCGCTGCCGCTGCGGAGGCCGAGCAGCCTACCGAGCGCGTCCTAATTGGCGAGGACGAGGCCGCCGCGGGCGACGATGATGGTCAGAAGTCTGTATCCAAGCCGGCTCAGTATTACACCTATACGCCCGCCGAGACCTCTGAGGAGTCCTGCGATGAGTAGCGAAGCAACCTGCCCTATCACGCTGACCGTTGCCGGTGACCCGCGTCTCGCTCGCCTTGTGCGCATGACGGCAGCCAACGTTGGTGCCCTGTGCTCTATGTCTGTCGATCGCATCGAGGACATCCGCATGGCTGCTGAGGAGGCTTTCATCTTTGGTTGCACCGCGGTCGACTGCGATGACATCACCATCAAATTCGATGTCGATGAGACCCACGTTGGCATGACTATTACCTTTGGCGACCAGGCTACGGTCGATGAAGACGACCAGGCTGCGGTGTATGCCGAGCTCATCCTCGCGAGCGTGTGCGACTCCTACGAAAAGACTACGGCGCCCCTGACGCTTTCCCTCGACCTCAAGGCGGATATCTAATATGACCGAACGTTCCCGGAGCGGCAAGACCGCTTGGGACAAGGAGAAAACCCGCGAGCTGTTTCGTCGTTACAAGGAGACCGGTGATCCGGACGCCCGTGAGCAGCTCGTCATGTCCCATATGAACCTGGTAAGGTTTCTTGCCAACAAATTTAAGAATCGCGGCGAGCCGCTCGACGACCTCATGCAGGTCGGCTATCTGGGCTTGCTCAAGGCTATCGACCGTTTTGATCCCGAGCGCGGACTCGAGTTCACGACGTTTGCGACACCCACTATCCTGGGCGAGATCAAACGGCATTTTCGCGACAAGGGCTGGAGTGTGCGCGTACCGCGTCGTCTGCAGGAGCTCTCGGCCAAGGTCAACCAGGCTACTGACAAACTTACCAACGAGCTGCAGCGTTCGCCCAAGGTTGAGGAGATCGCTGAGTATCTAGATGTGACTGTCGATGAGGTCCTCGAGGCTATGGAATCGTCTTCGGCCTATACCTCGGTGCCCATCGAGGCTCCTGGTGCGTCCGATTCCGACGATGCCCCTTCGATTCTCGACCGTTACGCCGACGACGACAACGAGCTCGACTTTACTGATGACCGCCTAGTGATCGAGGAAGCCATCCGTGATTTCTCGCCGCGCGAGCGCGAGGTGATCGAGCTGCGCTTTCTGAAGGGCATGACCCAGATCGAGATCGCCAAGAAGCTGGGTATTTCTCAGGTGCAGGTTTCGCGTCTGCTGCGCCGCACGCTTAAGAAGATTCAGGACAAGATCGACCCCGACGGAGTGATGATTCGTTCATGAGTGAGCACCCCCAACAAACCGATCGCGTGCTGCGCGACACCCGCATTCTGACGCTGTGCATTTGGGCTGTTGTCGGCTGCATTGTCATCGCCGCTGTCATCTTTAACCTTATGGGCATCCTGGCGCCGGTTATCGAGTTTCTCGCTGTTGGTTCCATCATTGCCTTTGTGATGTCCCCGATCACCAACTGGCTCGAGCACCATGGCGTGAATCGCGGCATCGGTTCGCTTATCGCGCTTATTGTTGTTGTTGCCGTGCTCGTCGGTGTCGTTTGCATCTTGTCGCCGATTCTCTTTGGTCAGATCATGGAAGTCCTGAGCCGCCTGCCCGAGCAGCTTCGTGTTGCGGGTGGCGATCTCAACGAGATGATCTCGCATGCCAAGACGCTCAATAACACGCCGCTCAAGGAGTATTTGGACGATAATCTTTCGTCGCTGGTTACCGTGGCATCGAAGTATGTGTCTCAGATTGCTGCCGAGCTTGGCCGCGGTGTGTTCCCGCTCATCACCAATACGGCCTCGCAGTTGTTCGTGATCTTCCTTGGTCTGGTGCTTGCCTACTGGATGGCCTGCGACTACCCTCGCATGCATCACGAGATTTGCACCATCATCGGTCAGGAGAAGGAGACCTCGTACCGCTTTATGGTCGCCATCCTTTCTCACTCTGTCGGCGGCTACATGCGCGGTATGGTCGTGACGTCCATCTGCGGTGGTTTCCTCGCCTTTATCGGCTTCCTGATTATCGGCCATCCGTATGCGGCGCTCATGGCTATCTTCACTGGCATCATGCACTTGGTTCCGGTCGTCGGTCCCTGGGTGAGCGCGGCAATCGCCACGGTACTCGGCTTTATGTTCAGCCCCATGTTGGCGTTATGGACGCTCATCGTGACGATGGTCGCGCAAAACGTCACCGACAATGTGATTTCGCCTAAGGTCATGCAGAGCTCAGTGCAGGTGCATCCCATTATGAGCCTTACGGCTCTCGTTATTGGTTCGGCACTCATGGGGCCCATCGGCATGATT
The DNA here is from genome assembly GCA_018377855.1 of Collinsella sp. GTDB lineage: Bacteria > Actinomycetota > Coriobacteriia > Coriobacteriales > Coriobacteriaceae > Collinsella. Next base: position 72,478 of record JAGZYM010000009.1, read on the forward strand.
ATTGCCATCCCGCTTTGTGCGGCCCTCAAGGGCATCTTCGTGTACTACTTCGAGAATGAGACCGGCCGTCAGCTTGTGGCCTATGACGGAGCCGTGTTTAAGGGCACGCCGTACCGCGATGCCGATGGCAACCCGGTCGCCGCCTACGACGCGCTCGGCGACGACACCTTCATCTATGAGTCCGAGCTCATCGGTAACGAGACTGCGCCCGAGGCCCAGGCCATGTCCAAACCCGAGCTCGATAATCCCTGGATGAAGCTCTCGGGCCTTCAGCCCGATGCTACGGGCTTTTTCAAGAATCCCTTCGCCAAAGACGACGATTTCAATATGAACGACGACACCAAAACCGGCATCGACGGCTCCATGGACGATTCGGATTCTAAATAGGTTCTATTAACGTTTCTTGAAGTTGTAAATGACAAGAAACGCGACCAAAGCGATTGATAAGGGGCCGGCTACATAGAAAAAGAGAACGTCAATTGCGCGTAGAGTGTAATAAGCCTTATCGCCGGACATTACTGTATACAATACGTATCCAAATGATGGTTGGTTTGCGTACCAGCATGAGAAGGCCAAGAGCGCTAAAAGTGCTACAACCAGAAGTGCATTCAGGACAAATCGTTTGCTTTTCATCGATCGCTCCTTCCGGGTGAATCTTATATGCAATTATACAGCAGTCCTTTTTCAAAGGATCGCGCAGTACTAAATAACGTGCACTTTCGCTGGAGGGTCGCTGTTTGGCGACCCTCTTTTTTGCACTTGCGCGGCGGGATGGTAATATCGTTACGTTTGAACTGTTTCGATGTGAAACCGAGGAGATTCCCTCTATGAGTGCTGACTACCCGTCAATGACTACGGCCGAGATCCGCTCCAAGTTCCTCAACTTCTTTGAGGAGCGCGGTCTTAAGCTCTATCCTTCTTCGTCCCTCGTCCCCGACGATCCTTCACTGCTGCTTGCCAACGCCGGCATGAACCAGTTTAAGGAGTACTACCAGGGCAAGAAGACCATGAAGGAGATTGGCGCGATCTCCTGCCAGAAGTGCGTCCGCACCAACGACATCGACTGCATCGGCGAGGACGGCCGTCACCTGTCGTTCTTCGAGATGCTCGGCGATTTCTCTTTTGGCGGCGTCTCCAAGGAGCAGGCTTGCGCCTGGGCCTTTGAGCTCATCACCAAGGAGTTCAAGCTGCCGCTCGACCGCCTGTACTTTACCGTCTTTACCGAGGACGATGAGACCCATGACGTGTGGCGCTCCCTGGGCGTTGCCGAGGACCACATCTCCCGCTTGGGCGAGGACGACAACTTCTGGGCCGCTGGCCCCACCGGCCCCTGCGGTCCGTGCTCCGAGATCTACTTTGACATGGGCGAGGAGGTCGGTTGCGGCAGCCCCGACTGCAAGCCCGGCTGCGACTGCGACCGCTTCCTTGAGTTCTGGAACCTCGTGTTTACCCAGTACGACCGCCAGGAGGACGGCTCCATGCCGGAGCTGCCGCACCGCAACCTCGATACGGGCATGGGCCTGGAGCGCATGGCTGCCATCATGCAGCACAAGACCGCCAATTACGACGGCGATCTGATGCAGCACCTCATCAAACTCGGTGAGGAGATTAGCGGCAAGACCTATGACGCCGATGACTACTCCGGCGCCAGCCGCTCCCTGCGCATCATCGCCGACCACTCCCGTGCTGTCGACTTTATGATCTCGGACGGCATCCTTCCCGGCAACGAGGGTCGCGAGTACGTCCTTCGCCGTCTGCTCCGCCGTGCCGTGTTCCACGGTCGCCTGCTGGGCATCGAGGGCGCCTTCCTGACCAAGTTCATCGACGAGGTCAACGCTCAAATGGGCGAGGCCTATCCCGAGTTGCTCAAGAACGTCGCGCTCGTCAAGGGTATCGTTGCCTCCGAGGAGGAGCGCTTCTCCACGACGCTCGACAACGGCCGCGTGTACCTGGACGAGGCCCTGGCAGCGCTTGCCGAGGGCGCTGTGCTTCCGGGCGATGTCGCCTTTAAGCTGCACGACACCTTTGGTTTCCCCATCGATCTGACCGTCGAGATCGCCGGCACCGCTGGCCACGACGTCGACATGGACGGCTTCACTGCCTGCATGGAGGACCAGAAGGCCCGCGCCCGCGCTAACGCCAAGGGCGACGCCTGGGGTAGCTTCAACGACGTGTGGGTCGAGCTTTCCGACAAGGTCGCAGCGACCGAGTTCGACGGCTATGACAACGATGTGATCGAGGGCGCCAAGGTTGTCGCCATCGTGCGCAACGGCGAGTCCGTCGAGTCCGCAGCCGCGGGCGAGGATGTCGAGGTCGTGCTCGACCGCACCCCGTTCTATGCCGAGATGGGTGGTCAGCAGGGCGATGCCGGCAAGCTTTCCGCCGAGGGCGTTGTTCTGACCGTTGCCGACACCAAGAACCACAACGGCCTGTATGCCCACGTCGCGCACGTTGCCGATGGCACGCTGACTGTCGGTGCCGCTGTGACCGCCGCTCTCGACGCCGAGCGCCGTGGCTTCCTGCGCCGCAACCACACCGCCACGCACCTGCTCGACGCTGCCCTTAAGCAGGTCCTGGGCGAGCACGTCTCCCAGGCCGGCTCGCTGGTGACGCCCGAGCACCTGCGCTTTGACTTTACGCACTTCGAGGCCCTTTCCTCCGAGCAGCTCAAGGCTGTCGAGGACTTGGTCAACCAGCAGATCTTCGCCTCCAAGCCGGTCGTGACCCGTGTTATGGGCATCGACGAGGCTAAGGCTGCCGGCGCTGTTGCTCTGTTTGGAGAGAAGTACGGCGATGTCGTCCGCGTCGTCTCCGTGGGCGCCGAGGACCAGCCGTTCTCTCGCGAGCTCTGCGGTGGCACGCACGCTGCCAACACCGCCGAGATCGGCCTGTTCAAGATTATTTCCGAGTCCTCTACGGGCTCGAACGTCCGCCGTATCGAGGCCGTGACCTCTAAGGGTGCTCTCGACTATATGGCCGACCGCCTGGCACTCGTTGACGCCGCCGCTGCTGGGCTCAAGTGCCGCGTCGACGAGGTTCCCGCCCGTGTGGAGAACCTGCAGGTCGAGCTGCGCGAGACGTCCAACAAGCTCAAAAAGGCTCTGACCGGTGGTTCCTCCGACGCCATTTCCAGCTCCATCGAGGGTGCTGTCGAGCTCGGTGGCTACAAGCTCGTCGTTGCTGAGCTCCAGGGCCTTGAGGCTGCCGACCTGCGCAACGTATGGGATACCGTGCACCAGAAGGTCGCCGGCCCTGTCGCTTGTGTCGTCGCCAGCGTGACTGAGAAGGGCACTCCGGCCCTGCTCGCTGCCGGCTCCGATGACGCCGTGAAGGCCGGGTTCCACGCCGGTAATGTGATCAAGCAGATCGAGGGTCTGGTCGACGGTCGCGGTGGTGGCCGTCCCAACATGGCCCAGGCCGGTGGCAAGAATGCTGCCGGCATCGCCGATGCCCTCGCGGCCGCCAAGACCGCGCTCGGCGCCTAAGAATCTAAGAAGTCACTGTGGTCGCGCTTGCGCTGGACATAGGGGAGACCAGGATTGGCATCGCCGTCTCGAGCCGTGATGGCAAGATGGCGATGCCCGTCAAGGTGCTCCCGGCCGCCGAGGTCACCGGTATGGCCAAGACGTTCCGCTACCTGGTCGAAGACTATGAGCCCGACATCCTGGTAAGCGGACGTCCCCTGACCATGGGCGGTGAGCCCGGCCCCCAAGCCGAGCGCGTTGCCGCCGTGGCGCAAAAGATTGCCGACGAGCTCGATCTTCCGCTGGAGTTTGAGGACGAGCGTCTGTCCTCGCAAGAGGCCAAGCGTATCCTGCGCGAGCAGGGCCTCAACGAAAAGCAGATGAGGGGCAAGATCGACATGATTGCCGCCAGCCTTTTTTTGCAGACGTGGCTCGATCGTAAAAACGAGGAGGTTTCGCATGCCTAGTGCTTCCGATCCGCGCCAGCCGAATCGTACACGTCAGCCGGCGTCGCGCCCTGCCCAGCCTGGCCAGCGTCCGGCACAGCCGACGCAGCGCGCAGCTCAGCCTGCCGCGCGCCCGGTGCAGTCCTTCTCTCGTTCGGCCCAACCTGTTCAACGGACGGGTCAGCAGCCTTCTGCTCGTTCGGTTCAGCATCCGGCTTCTCACGCGGCTCAGCAGCCCACTGCTCGTACGGCCCAGCCTGCAGGCGGTACCCGCTTTAAGCAGCAGGCACCTACCCAGCGAACGCAGGCCCCCCAATCGCATTCTCATCACGCCCGCGGTTCGCATGGCGTTGCTCCGGCGACCCGCTCGAGCTACAACACGCATACTCGTCGCGGTGCTCAAAAGAAGAGCTCTCCGGTTCCCATGATCATCGGCGTTGTGGTGGCGGTGCTTGCGCTTGTCGCGATCGTTTTCTTTGTCGTGCCGGCCGTCAAGGGCTTCTTTGCCGGTGAGGATACGAAGGTCACGGCTGGTCAGCAGGTTACGGTAACCATTCCCGACGGTGCTTCGGGCGATACGATCGCCTCGATTCTCTCCGAGAACCATATCGTCGAGAATCCCAAGGATTACTATGCGGCGGTGAAAAAGCTCAACGCCGATATGTCGCTCAAGCCTGGTACCTATTTGTTCACCACACTCATGGACGCGACCAAGGTTGTTCAGCAGCTCATGGAAGGTCCCAACGCGGGCTCCAATGCGCTAACAATCCCTGAGGGCCTGACGGTCGATCAAGTCGCCGATCGTGTGGCCCAGGCCTACGATGGCATCTCTAAGGAAGACTTCCTCAACCAGGCTAAGGCCTCCAACTACGTGGACGACTATAGCTTCCTTAAGGGCGCCGCCAACGACTCGCTTGAGGGTTTCTTGTTCCCCAAGACTTATTCGTTGGGCGATTCGCCGACGGTCGATGACGTGATTCGCGCTATGCTCGATCAGTTTAAGACCGAGTACAAGTCGCTTGACTTTGCGAGCTGCGAAGCCAAGATCAAGGAACGCTACGGTGTGGAGATGTCCGACTACGACATCGTCAACTTGGCCTCTATCGTTGAGCGCGAGGGCCTCAACGCCGACCAGCGCGCGCACGTGGCCTCGGTCTTCTACAACCGTCTTGCCGGCAAGCTCGATGGTCTGCGCTATCTCAACAGCGATGCGACCATGATGTATGTCACCGGTGGCGAGGTTACCGCCGACGACCTGCAGAGCGATAGTCCGTATAACACCTATAAGCATGAGGGTCTGCCATCCACGCCCATCTGCTCTCCGTCGCTCGAGGCACTCAAGGCCACGCTTGAGCCGACCGACTCCGATGACCTGTATTTCTACATTACGCAGGACGAGGAGTACTTCTCGCAAACCTACGAAGAGCATCAACAGTCTTGGAATTAGCATGAGGATTTTTAGCCCCAAACGTTACGTTGCCTCGGTCGATCGCATCGACCTTGATACCCTTTGGGCCGACGGCAAACGCGCCATTCTGCTCGATCGCGATAACACCCTGGTGCCGCGTGACACCGAGCAGGTTCCCGCTGCGGTTTCCGCTTGGCTCGATACCGCCCGCGCCAAAGGCTTTAAGCTGTGCATGGTGTCCAACAACTGGCATCGCGACCAGGTCATGGCATCAGCACGCGAGCTGGGACTCGAGGCCATCAGCCATGCCATGAAGCCGGCGCCGTTTGCCCTCAAGGCGGGTCTTAAGCGCCTCGGCGCCACGGCCGACGAGGCGGTGCTGATCGGTGATCAGCTCTACACGGACGTGTGGAGCGGCAACTTCGCCGGCGTCGATACCATCCTGGTAAAGCCGCAGGCCACGCAGGACCTGTGGTATACGCAGATCTTCCGTATCTTTGAGCGCCGGGCCCTGCGCGACCTTCCCTGCGAGGAATAGGTCTCGTCATGTCCCAGCACACCAAACACGGCTGCGACCATATCTTCTTTATCGGCTTTTTGGGCGCGGGCAAATCGACGCTCGCGCGCAACGTCGGCACTATGTTCAAGCGGCGTTTTATCGATACCGACCGCCTAGTCGTCCGCCGTTGCGGCAAGTCGGTAACCGAGATTTTTGAGACCGAGGGTGAGGATCGTTTTCGCGAGCTCGAGACCTCGGCGCTCCGTTCGCTCCAAAGCGAGCGCAGTCTGTTGGTTTCGTGCGGGGGCGGTATCGTCGAGACGCCGGTGAATATTGAGCTGATGCACGAAATGGGTACGTGCGTGTACCTCGAGGGCGACTTTGAGGATTCGATTCGCCAGATTCGTCGGTCCGACACGCGCCCCGATTTCCGCTCGCCCGAGCATGCCGCGCGCTTGTTTGAGCATCGCCGTCCGCTGTATCGCCAGGCCGCCGATATTACCCTTGATATTCGCAACAAGTCCTTCGAGGACGTTTCCTACCTTTGTGCCGAGATGCTTTTGGAGCGTGGACTGCTATGATTCGCCGCCAACTGATCAATTTCCAAAACCGCAGCGTCGATGTCCGTGTCGGATTGGGCGCGTTCGATGAGCTGTCGCGTATGTTTGCCTCGGCTGTGGGCAAGCCTAAGCGCGCGATGGTGGTTTGGAACTCCGCCTCGTCAGAACGTTTTGATGAGGTCGTCGAGCATGCGCTGGTCGACGCCGGTTTTGCCGTGTCGCAGTTCTCCCTTGAGGTTTCGCCTGCTGGTGCCACGCTGGCCGATGCCGATGCTATCTTTGGCGCCTTGTCTGCCAACGGCATTACCTGCGACGATCTGGTTGTCGCCGTTGGCGATGCCGCAACCTGCTCGGTTGTTAGCTGGTGCGCCAACCAGTGGTGTGGCCGAACCGAGTGCGCGCTGCTGCCGACGACCTTTGACGCCATGCTCACGGTCGCGACGACCATGAAGCCGCTCATTGCCTCGTCGTCGAATGCGCTTCCCGCTATCGCGTTCCGTCCCGAACCGGGCTTGGTCGTGTGTGACCTCGACCTTGTTCGCGAGGCGGACCCCGAGGACCTCAAGCTCGGCTATGTGGTACTTGTTGGCACCATGCTTTCGAGCAGTAAGTCCCGTTGGAATCAGTTTACTGAGACCGTCCCCGAGATTCTCGCGGGCGAGGAGGTCGCGCTCGTCAATGCCGTTCAATGGTCTCAGACTGCCCGCAAGGACGTACTGATGGCCACGAACCCGAGCGCTCGCCATGCGCTCGATTTTGGCAAGACGGGGGAGCGTACCCTGCGCGCCTGCTTGGGCGATGCCGCTTCGCAGGCCCCTGCCTACCAGCTGTTGTCCGAGGGCATTCGCTTTGAGGCACGCCTTGCACATGATGCCTGCGATTTCGATATCGATTACGTCTTTGAGGTCGATGACTGCTTGGAGGACTTTGGTATCGAGGAACTTGCCTTCGATCTGGAGTCTGCCGCATATATCGAGGAGTTCCGCAAGCAGCAGTTTGCACGCTCGAACCGCAGCATGTTGCCGCTGCCCGCGGCACTCGGCGCCATTCGCCTAACGAACGTTGAGGACGAGGTTCTTAAGCGCCATGCTCACGCCTACTTGGCTTCTCGTAAAGAACTTCTCTAAGATTTATTGACTTCCATCCTCTTTCGTATCATGTTGAGGGGCGGGTTTCCAATCGGTTGCGGATCGCATGCGATTCCGTCGTTCGGTTGAGACCCGTCCCGTCTATATAGAGACAACAAGAAAGGAATCTGCATGTCTGAGTTTGCTGCCGGTCCTGCCGGTCGTATCGAGCGTGTCCGTGCCCTGATGGCCGAGCGTGGCTACGACGCCATCGTGGTGCGCGACGAGGCCAATCTTCGTTGGCTTACGGGCGTGAAGGGCGTTTTCGATTACACCTTTGAATTCCCGCACGCGGCGTTTATTACGGCCGACCAGTGCCTGTTCCATACCGACTCGCGCTACCTCAACAGCTTTGAGGAGAACACGCCCGCCGGCAGCCCCTGGGTTTACGACATGGACGAGGGTACCATCCCCGGCTGGGTCGCCGGCAAGATTGCGGCTAACAAGTGCCGTGTCTGTGCTGTCGAGGACGATATGCAGATTAACTTCTACCAGGGTATTCAGCGCGGCCTGGAGGACCGTTCCGTCGCCTGCATCCTACCGCTGATGCACGACGACATCCGCAAGATGCGCGCCATCAAGGATGCCGAGGAGATTGAGCTTATGCGCCATGCGCAGTCGATCACCGATGCCGCTTTCCAGCATATGCTCGGCTTTATTAAGCCCGGTATGACCGAGAAGCAGGTTCGCAACGAGCTCGAGAACTTTATGTTCGCCAACGGCGCCGACAGCCTTGCCTTCGGCTCCATCGTGGCGAGCGGTCCCAACACCGCCAACCCGCATGCCGTGCCGAGCGATCGCGTGATCGAGAAGGGCGATTTCGTTCTCATGGATTACGGCGCGGGCTACTGCGATTACCGCTCCGACATGACGCGCACCGTCGTGATGGGCGAGCCCACGCAGGAGCAGCTCGACCTGTACGCGCTCGTGCGCCGCACGCACGAGGAGTGCGTCGCCGCCATCCATCCGGGCGTTGAGGGTAACGACATCTTCAAGCTTTCCAAGAAGATCATCGGCGATGCCGGCTATGGCGATTACTACAATCATGGCCTGGGCCACGGCGTCGGTATCGACATCCACGAGCTGCCCAACTTCAACCGCAGCAAGAACACCATCGCGATCGGCTCGGTTGTCACCATGGAGCCCGGCGTTTACCTGCCCGGCGTGGGCGGCGTGCGCCTGGAGGATTACGGCGTGGTCACCGAGAACGGCTACGAGCCTTTCACCAAGACCCCGCACGACCTGCACGTCATCGATTGCTAGCCCATTTCGATAGATTTTTGGGGCGGGGCGTCCGAATCGATTCGGACGCCCCGCGTTCTCTTTTTATGCGCTCGCCGCAGGCGCCGTCTGCAAGTGTATAATTTCTGTCGTATGTAATTTGGACGCTTGTGCGTTCTGCCCATAACAAGAAAGGTCGCTATGCCTACCATTTCTACCGCCGACTTCAAGAACGGCCTCGGTCTCCGTATCAAGGACAAGGTCTACACCATCGTCGAGTTCCAGCATGTCAAGCCGGGCAAGGGCGGCGCGTTTGTGCGCTACAAGACCCGCGACATCAAGAGCGGCCGCGTCGTCGAGAACACCTGCAACGCCGGCACCAAGTTCGAGAGCGTCATGCTCACCACCCGTGAGTTCCAGTACCTCTACAACGATGGCACCGACTACATCTTCATGGACAACGAGTCCTATGAGCAGGTTCCCGTTCCCGAGGACATGGTGGGCGAGAACTCCAAGTGGCTGCGCGAGAACGACATCTGCCAGCTGCTCTTCGCCGACGATGAGCTCATGGGCGTGACCCCGCCGATGTTCATCGAGACCACCATCGTCCAGACCGACCCGGGCTTTAAGGGCGATACCGTCCAGGGTTCCACCAAGCCGGCCACGATCGACACCGGCGCTGTCATCCAGGTCCCCATGTACCTCAACGAGGGCGAGGTCATCAAGGTTGACACCCGCGACGGCAAGTTCGTCTCCCGCGTCTAGCAACCAACTCTTCTAGGAGGACTCATGCCCCAGGAAATCAAGATTGACGGCATCGGCATTTCGCCCGATGTTTTGACCGCCATCGTCTCGCGCGCCGTGTCGGATGTCGAGGGCATCGCCTCCGTTGGCGTCAAGGACCTTGCCACCAACCTTGTCTCCATGATGCTCTCGTCCAAGGCCCCGGCTTCCGAGCCGGCTGTCGAGGCCGAGGTCGTTGGCGACAAGCTCGCACTCACCGTGCGTGTCGTGGTGTTCTTTGGCTATCCGTTCAAGAAACTCGCCGAGGCCGTTCGCGCTGCCGTGGTCGCTGCCATCGATGCCCAGGTTGGCGTTGAGGTTGAGCGTGTTGACGTTTGCATCGTCGGCCTCGTTTTCCCCAAGGAGTAACCTTTGAGCCTTAAGGTTTATCGCGGGCGTACGCTTGCCCGCAGTCAGGCGCTGCAGCTGCTGTTCCAGGCCGAGGCCACGGACAGCCCGCTCGAGCGCGTCCTCGAGGGTGATTTCCTGATCTCGAAGGGTCCCCTCGACCCCTATGCGCTGGAGCTGTGCCGCGGTGCCTACGAGCATATCGACCGCATCGACTGCGCTCTGCGCTCCGTTGCCAAGAACTGGGATCTTATGCGCATGCCCGGTGCCGACCGCAATCTGCTGCGTATCGCCGTTTACGAGATGCGTTTCCTCACCGACGAGGAGGTCTCGGACGCCATCGTGATCAACGAGGCCGTCGAGCTTGCCAAGGCCTATGGCACCGACCAGTCCGCGTCGTTCGTCAACGGCGTGCTGGGCAAGATCGCTCGCAGCGAGGAGCTGCCGGGCGAGGACCTATACCAGGAGCTGCTGGCCGAGGATCGCGCTCGCGAGGAGGCACAGACTGCCGAGGCTGCCGCTAAGGTTGCGGTTGCCCAGGCTGAGGCTGGTGTGTTGGCCGAGGATGCGGACGCTGCTGAGGCCGTCGAGGCCGACTCCGTCGAGGAGTAGCCATGCCAGAGGGTTCTGTCCGTAACTTTGATGAGATTTCGGACCGTCTGGATCAGATCATCGCTACCGTTCGCTCCAAGGATACCTCCTTGGAGCGTTCGCTCGATTTGTTTGACGAAGCGATTGAGCTGGGCTCCCGCGCGGTCGATATGGTCGACAAGTTTGAGTTGACGCCGCGTGAGGCCGACAAGCTCGAGCAGGAATACGATGAGGATGCGGCAAACGAATCCCAGGATAGCTAGGCCGCATCTCCGGATACGAATGGTTGATGGCATTCATGAAACGCGTGCGTCTTGATGACGAACTGATTTCACAGGGCATCTGCGCCGATCGCGCGGATGCCCTTCGCACTCTTATGGCCGGCTTGGTCTCGAGTGGCGGTGAGCGCTTGACTTCGCCGGGCCTTAAGGTGATCCCGGGGCTGCCGCTGCATGTGAAGGGGCGCATTCCCTATGTTGGCCGCGGCGGTCTTAAGCTCGAGGGCGCGCTTGATGCGTTTGGCATCAATCCGACGGGCCTTGCCTGTCTGGATGTGGGCTGCTCTACCGGCGGCTTTACCGATTGTCTGCTCAAGCGCGGAGCTGCGACCGTTGTCTCGGTGGACGTGGGTCGCGCCCAGTTCGATTGGTCGTTGCGCCAGGACGATCGCGTGACGCTGCATGAGCGCACAAACGTGACGCAGCTGCCTGAGCTTGGCTATGCCGGCACTATCGACCTGGCTGTGTGTGATGTCTCGTTTACCAGCATCGCGAACATTATCGATGCGGTACTGGCGTGCCTGGCGCCTACGGGTGCATTCTGCACGCTCGTAAAGCCGCAGTTTGAGGCTCCGGCGGCGCTGGTGGGCGAGGGCGGCATTGTGACCGATCCCGCCGTGCGCCGCGATACACTCGTGGCGGCGGTTGAACTCTTTGCTGCCAAGGGCCTGCTCCCGGTCGATGTGTGCGTGTCGCCCATTCATGGTGCCAAGGGCAACGTTGAGTTTTTCCTGTACGGCACGAGATTTGACCCCGGCGATCGCTCGCAAGACGAGCTGCAATCCCAGGTATCGGTTATGAGCGAGAAAGCTGCAACGCTATGAAGGTCTTTCTGGTTCCCAATTACTACAAGCAAGAGGCGGTCGAGAGCGGCCTGATGCTCGAGCTTTGGCTGACTCGCCAGGGCTATGAGGTCGCATGGGCTGCCGACCAGCGATCCGAGATTCAGAGCACGCCTGATATTGACGGCTCCGATCTGGTCATTACGCTCGGCGGCGACGGTACGTTGCTGCGCGCTGCCCGCATCCTCAACCATCGTGAGATTCCTATCCTCGGTCTTTCCTATGGTCACCTGGGCTTTCTAACTGCTGCGAGCCCCGAGGAGCGCGACATCCTGCAGGTCGTGAGCGACGCCCTGTCCGGTGAGCTGCACGTGAGCCGTCGCGCCACCATCGCCGCGGATATCGTGTCCGTGCGCGAAGACGGTACGAAGGATGTCGTGCGCACCTTCGCCCTCAACGACATGGCGCTTACCCGCGGTCCGCTGTCCGATATGGTCGAGTTCGACATCACGGTGTCCGGCCATCATATCGACCGTCTGCGTGGCGACGGCGTGGTCGTGTCCACGGCGACTGGTTCTACGGGTTACGCGCTCAGTGCCGGTGGCCCCATCGTGAGCCCCGACTATACGGGCATGGTCTGCGTACCCATTGCGCCGCACACCATTCAGGCTCGTGCCTTTTTGACCTCGCCGAGTGATGTCGTCGAAATCTTTATGTCCGATGATCGCCCGAGCGTTCCGGCGATCGCTATCGATGGACAGTTTATTACCTGCGATGGCACCGTTGAGAGCGTGGCGGTGCGCCGCGGGCCCGGAGATGTGTTGCTGCTGGATTACGGCCCCGAGAGCTTCTATAACTCGGTGAGCCGCGTATTCTACGGAGTCCGTCATGATCGATGAGCTGCAGGTTTATAACATTGCACTCATTCGCGAGGCGACGCTGGTGCCGAGTGCCGGCCTGACTGTCCTGACTGGCGAGACTGGCGCCGGCAAGACCGCGCTGCTCTCGGCCCTCAAGCTAATTTTGGGCGAGCGTGCGGATTCGTCGACGGTGCGCGAGGGCGAGGCACTGGCGAGCGTCGAGGCGCGACTCTTCGACGGACCGCACGACACGGAGGGGTTCACCGTACAGCGCAGCCTTTCTGCCGAGGGCCGCAGCCGCGTGAAGATTGACGGTCGCATTGCCAGTGTGCGCGAGCTTTCGGAGCGCGTCGGCGTGATGATGGATCTGTGCGGCCAGCACGAGCACCAGCGCTTGCTCGATCCGGCGCATCACGTTGCGATGGTCGATGCCTGGGCGGGACGCTCTGCGCTCGAGGCGCTCGAGCACTACCGTGCTTGCTTTAAAGCCTCGCGCGCGGCTGCCAAGGAGGTCCGTCGCGTCGAGGAGGCCTCACGTGCGCGGGGGAGTCGCGTCGAGGAAGCGCGCTTTGCGCTCGAGCGCATCGGCGAGGTCGACCCCAAACCGGGCGAGTATGAGGAACTCGAGGAACTGCTGCCGCGCTCCGAACATGCCGAGGTACTGGTTGCCACAGCTAACGATGCCCATGCATCGCTTGCCTCCGAAGGGGGAGCGCTCGACGCCGTGAACAGCGCCGTGGCAGAACTTTCCCGAATGGCTACCGTCGATCGCAAACTGGGCGACATTGCCGATGCGCTTTCGGATGCCTGTATCTCCCTTGAGGATTGCGCGAACGAGCTTCGTACCTATCGCGATGGCGTCGCCTTCGACCCGCGCGAGCTCGCACGCATGCGTGAGCGATATTCCGACCTCAAGGGCCTGTTGCGTCAGTGGGGTCCCACCATGGACGATGTTTTTGCCATGCGCGATCGCTCGCAAGAGCTGCTGTCCCTGGTCGATGATGGCGATGAGCAGATCAAAAAGGCGCGTGAGGCACTCGGGAGCGCCGAGCGCGAGTTGTTTGCCGCTGCCAAGGCACTTAAGCGCGCACGCAATACGGCGGCCCCGCGCTTCTGCCACGAGGTTGGCCGCCAGATGGCGCGCTTGGAGATGGGTAGTGCCGAGCTCGTCTGGGAGTCGCGCGATCTTCCCCGTGCTGAGTGGACGCCCGTTGGTCCTTCGAGCTACGAGCTGCTATACCGCAGCGGTGCCGGCTTGACGCCACGTCCCCTGCGCCGCATTGCGTCGGGCGGCGAGCTCAGCCGCGTCATGCTTGCAAGCAAGGTTGTCCTCGGTAACGCGGACGGTGTCGATACGCTGGTGTTTGACGAGGTCGATGCCGGTGTCGGTGGCTCCACGGCGCGTGCACTCGCGGGCGTGCTGGCAGATCTCGCCTCTACGCATCAGGTGATTGTCGTAACCCACTTGGCGCAGGTCGCCGTCATGGCCGACAAGCATTATGTTGTCAGCAAGGAACCAGGCGATGTTCCCCAGACGCATTTGGACGAGGTAACCGGCGAAGCGCGTACCGCCGAGATCGCCCGCATGTTGAGCGGCGATCAGTCCGAGGCTAGCCTGGCGCACGCAAAGCAGATGCTCGAAGAAGCTCGAGGTTAGGTCGTATCAGCGGTGTTGGTGGGACAAAATAGACTGAAATTTTTGTCCCACTACGCATTTTACTCCACAACCTTATCCGGCTGGATGAGCTCTTCGTAGTAGCTGATATGCTCGCGGGCGTCTTCGATTTCGGGCAGCAGGAAGTTGTAGATGACCTCGATGATCATCGTGGCGCTCATCTTGGAGAACGCGAAGTCGCCCGTTGTCAGTAGTGCTTCGTGGTTGACGGTATTAAAGGTGTAGTCTGCCAGGCGCGCGAGCGGGGATTTGCTGTCGCTGCTGATGACGACTACGGTTGCGCCGCAGTCGCGAGCCGCTTTTGCCATGCGATTCAGACGGCGCGACTTGCCGGAGTTTGAGATCAGCACGATAACGTCACCGGGGCGCAGCGTGAGCGCAAAACCAATCGAGGTCTCGCTGATGGTGCTTGCCATGCAACGAAGGCCCAGCTGCGAGAACTTGAACGTCGCGTCGAGCGCGACGGCGTTGGTGTTGCCTACGGCCGCAAACTCAATAACGCCGGCATTCTTAAGCGCGTGTACAACTGCGGCCAACGTGTCGTGATCAATGCCGTCGATGGTCGCATTAAGCTCACTCACCTTGGCGGCGAGGATATTTTTAAGGCTCTGCTCCATGTTGTCGAGCGAGACCTCGTCGGTCAGGCCCTCGTTGCGCTGACTCTCTAAGTCGCGCGCCAACGAAAACTGAAAGCTGCGGAAGCTGCCAAAGCCCAGCTTGCGGCAGAAACGCGAAACGGTCGCCTCGGACGTGGCGGCAGCGCGCGAGAGCTGAGCCGCCGTGAGGCGTGGCGCCTCGGACTGGTGCTCCAATATATAGTCGACAATGCGCTGCTCGGACTCGCTGTATCCCTGGTGGGTACTAATGAGGGAAAGTGCGCTTTTGCTACTATCGGTCATGGATGGCTCCTGGTTGGCATGAAAATCTAACTTGATTTGCAATGCCATAGTATACGGGCATTTTCAATTACAAGATACACCTTGCCGTTTCAAGTGTTGATGGTAAACTTTCACTTGCCGTTTACGGTTATGAAAGAACCTTTCACCGGAGAATTGTGCCTTGTCTCTTCTCACGCGGACGGTAGGTTGGTATCTTTCAGTTGTGGAAAAACGCGCATCGAAGCGCGTGTAGGGGAGCGCCCGCGGGCGCTGTACTCAAGAAGGAGGGACACATGGCTAAGTTTGACATCATCGCCGCGACCGGTTGCCCGACCGGCATTGCGCACACCTTCATGGCGAAGGAGGCGCTGGAGAAGGCAGCTGCCGAGCGCGGTCTGACCATTAAGGTCGAGACTCATGGCCAGGTCGGTGTCGAGAACGAGCTCACCAAGAGCGAGATCGCCGGTGCCAAGGCCGTCGTCGTCGCAGCCGATAAGGATGTCCAGGCTGAGCGTTTCGCCGGTAAGCCCATGGTTTCCGTTGGTGTTTCCAAGGCCTTGTCTGTCGAGACTGCTGGTAAGCTGATCGACCGCGCGCTCGCCGCCAAGGGCGACGACACGGTTGCCGCTGCCGCCGATGTCGAGGACGAGGTCGAGGAGAAGGAGTCCATCGGCCACGTCATCTACAAGCACCTCATGAACGGCGTCAGCCACATGCTGGTCTTCGTCGTTGCCGGTGGTGTTCTGACCGCCATTTCGTTCCTGTGGGGCATCACGTCCTTTGATTCGACGGCTGCCGACTACAACAGCTTTGCTGCGATGCTCAAGATCATCGGCGGCATCGCCATGAACCTTATGGTTCCGGTGCTTTCCGCCTACATCGCCGAATCCATCGGCAAGCGCCCGGCGCTCGTCCCCGGTTTCGTTGCCGGTATGATTGCCATCCAGGGCCTGCCTGTTAACGCCGAGACCGGCATGATCGACGCCGGTGGCGCCGGCGTGGGCTTCGGCTTCCTGGGCGGCATCGTCGGCGGCTTCCTTGCTGGCTATGTCATCCTGCTGCTCGAGAAGGTTTTCTCTAAAATTCCCGCGAGCCTTAATGGCCTGAAGGCAATCTTTCTGTATCCGCTGTGCTCTACCGCCATCGTCGGCCTGGTCATGCTCGGTATTTCCGGCCCCATGGCTGCCATTAACCAGGGTATGATGGATTTCCTGCAGAGCCTCGGTAACTCCGGTCCGGTGATCCTTGGCCTGGCCATCGGCTGCATGTGCGCCTTTGATATGGGCGGCCCGGTCAACAAGGCTGCTTACGCTACTGGCACCTTCCTGCTCGGTACCGCTCTCGAAGCTGGCGTCGGCACCGAGACCTACAACTTCGGCACCAACTTCATGGCTGCCGTCTCCGCCGCTTGCATCGTTCCGCCGCTGATCACCACCTTCGCCGTCGTTGTCGGCAAGAAGTACTTCAGCCAGGAGGATCATGACGCCGGTATCGTCAACCTCATCCTTGGTTGCACCCACATCACCGAGGGCGCCATTCCGTTCATGACCAAGAACATCTGGCCCGTCATGCCCATCATGATGCTCGGTTCTTCCATCGCTTCCATCTTGACCATCTTCTTCAACGTTCACGATCCGGCGCCTCACGGCGGCTTCCTGGTCCTGCCCGTTGTCGAGAACGGTCCGCTGTGGGTCCTCGCGATCCTCATCGGCGCTGTGGTCGGTGGCATCCTGTTCGTGGCCTTCAAGAAGTACGATTTCGAGAAGAATCAGAAGGCCGCTCCTGTAGCCAGGTCCGTTGAGGCCCCCAAGGCCGCTGCCGTCGAGGCCCCCAAGGCCGAGGCTGCCGACTTCGTGAAGGTCGAGAATGTCTTTGTCGCCGAGGACTTCGCTTCTCGTGACGAGGCTCTGAGCTTCGTTTCCAACCAGGCTGTCAAGGCCGGTATCGCCAGCGACGCCGACGCCGTGATGAACGCCTTCCTGGCCCGCGAGGCCGAGGGCACCACGGGCATGATGGAGGGCTTCGCCATCCCGCATGCCAAGTCCGACGCCATTACCGAGGCTGCCGTCATCGTCGTCAAGGACGAGTCCGGTGTGACCGGTTGGGACACCATGGACGGCGCTCCCGTCAACGTGGCCATCGCGCTGCTCATCCCGGGTGCCCAGGCCGGCACCACGCACCTTAAGATCCTGTCCAAGGTCGCCGAGGCGCTCATGGACGAGGACTTCCGTGCCACCGTCAAGGGTTCCACCGACGCCGCCGAGATCGCCAAGACGATCAACGCCCGCCTGGTCTAATCCCCCAGCCCGCGAATAACATCGCCCCCTGTATATAAGGCGGAGTCCCTCCCCAGGGCCTCCGCCTTTTTTCTATCCCTCCCATAAGTTGCGGTGAAATAGGGACTGTTGGGGGTGCGGACGATTTCTTGGACCGCGCCTAGGCGTATCCAAGCTTCCTGCGGTACTCCATCGGGCTCAGCCACCCGAGGGACTTCTTGATCCGC
>JAGZYM010000027.1:0-20740 GCA_018377855.1 Collinsella sp.
CTCACCAACTCGTTCTACTTCATCGAGGCCGGCACGCTCGTGGAAAAGATCGAGTCGTCCTCGCAGACGCTCAAGCAGGAATACCTCGATACATACGAGGGAGGTGAATGACATGATAGGCAAGAGCTATGCAAAGATAGCGATTGTTGGCTTTGCACTTTGTCTTGCAATGGTGCTATGTGCATCATTTGCGAGGTTTAGGTCCGAGCAGTCGTTCATCGATGGCGCTGAAAACGGTTTTGGCATAGATGGGATGTATGTCAACGATGGCGCGACCAAGCCGTCTATGGCGATTCTTGCAGGCGAAGATATGGAATGGCAAATCTGTAATGACGATGGCTCTTGTATGAGTGGTCGTTTGGCCGCAACGAGCGACCCGAATTCGTTCGATCTTCTCGACGATGATGGAGCGGATTGCGGTTCTGTTCACCTTTCATATGCATCGCGAGACGGGATGGACGGCATTCTCTACGTCTCCCACGAGACTGGCGATTTCATGATGCGCAGGACTAACCGAGTGCCGGCTTTTATCGAGGAGTGAGAGTTCCCGGCGGCCTGCCGGTCAGGCCGCCGGGGTATCGAATCCCGCATCCATCCGTACACACACGGATGAATGCGGGAAGTGTCCGGATGAAGTTGATAATCAAGGAAACAAAGCCGTTCTGCCTGGGACGGCTTTGGCCTGGACTTTAACTACAACATCGCAATCGACACTTATCAGCTCGCGCAACGCGCATGGCCAGATCTCGGACGCTGGTGCATGGGGGACCTTCGAGATTTACTGGACATCCAAAACAACGACGCACACCGCGTGCTCGCCGACTGCGAAGACGAGATGGCTGTCTACAATGCGATCAGAAACGGCGTGAAGTCCGGAGAGCTTTCTGTGGAACCGCCGCGCCGTCGCGCGAGCCGACCGGGCAACCCGGGCAATCTGGTCCCGGCTCTCCCGGTCGTATTCCTACGATATCGCCCCTAGATCACCAATGTGTCAGATAAAGAATGATGCAATGGTTATGATCACGCCTACGGCAGATGCAACGACTGCGCCTTTTTTCCTCTCCTTTAGTCCGACGAATAGGGTTGCCGTAAAGTAAAGGGCGGAAATGCAGTCTATGGCAAGCAAAACGAGTTCCTTGGGCGGTTTCAGCAAAAGGTCGCTAGCAAAGAGTAATGCAAGCAGGGCAAAGCCGATTGTGGTCAAGTATCTCGATTGATTTTGCGACAACATGGCAACTTCCTTTCAGAACATGCAAATGAAAAGTCGGTACGATGTCATTGCGGTTGCAAAAAAGCCGCCGCTAGGACCGGTTGTCACGAGACCGGCGATAACTTCAGCGGTGCCAGCAAGCTAGAGATCGCGCAGGCAAGCCTCCTCCTTCGCGTTCAGCTTGACCTTGTGAGGGACGGTGCGGTTATTTGCAGATCCGTGAGAATCGCACCACGCCTTGGAATATGAATCCGTGCAGCGCCAGCGCTCAAAAAAGGTATATATCGTAATTATCGTCGTAATTGTCTCCGACGTAGATCTCGCTGCTCTCGGCGGGAGATCCCTCGTCGGCATAGGCTGCCGCAACGGGCACAAATGGTGTCATGACAAGGGAGTGGCAAAGCGCTGCTGAGACGATGGAGGGCAGGCATTTCTTCATGGCTGGCTCCTTAAACTGGCCTTTGATAGTTACTCGATGTCGCCTCCTTCCGCTTTATATCCGTTGTATTCGGCGTATTTCTTTAATAAGGCAAGAGGTTCTTCCTCTCCTTCGGATGAGCCGATGATGTTTCCTTGGTCATCCAGTATGAATACGGACGGAATATGCTCAAGTTCATATTGGTCATTCACGACCTTATCTTAAT
Source organism: Collinsella sp. (assembly GCA_018377855.1). Classification (GTDB taxonomy): domain Bacteria; phylum Actinomycetota; class Coriobacteriia; order Coriobacteriales; family Coriobacteriaceae; genus Collinsella. The sequence goes on from JAGZYM010000027.1 coordinate 1,855, forward strand.
CTATGTAAATGGGAAAGTCTCCTTCATGGACCGAGGCTTCTTCAATCGTGCTGTCCTCAGAAACATTGAAAAGGTTCTTCCTTATGGCTGCGAAATTATCAAGTTGTGGCATATCCTCTATGAGAGATTCGCAGTGCGGACACCACGATGCCCGGATACCGCATCATCGGTATCAACCATGACGACCTCGCCGACGGTAGCGGCAAGGCGGGGCTGACGTTTGAGACGACCAACGATGTCCTATACAAACACATCTGGAACGACACAAAGACCAATGTCGGCGGTTGGAGGTCCTCTAAGCTCCGCGCCCGCCTGAACTCCGGTGACCTCTGGGCGCTCCTGCCGGCCGAGCTCCAGTCCAAGGCGAAGGCCGTCACGAAGATGACGGACAACGAGGGCGGCGGTAGCGCCGGCACTCCGACGGCAACGAATGACAAGGTCTTCATCCTCTCGACGACCGAGATTTACGGAGACCTCCAGTCTGACGGCGCCCAGTACGAGTACTATGCGACGTCGAGGTATTCTGGACCTGAGATTGTGTGCTATTTCAGCACTCGTTCCGTGTCTCCGAGTGACTCAACGGACTTTATCTATGTTGACCCTTTCGGTCGCTGGAGCAGCGGTAGTGCCAACAGTGCCGGCAACGTGTTTCCCGCTTGGTGCTTCTAGATTTTCTAGTGCAAGGCCCGCGCGACTCCGCGCGGGCCTATCTTTTGGCAAGTGTACGAACGGTTTAGGTTCGCGGCACAGGTATTCGGGTTGAGGAGAAATGGGGTCATATGGCGGCTCTCAGAGCGCCTGCTGCACTCCCCCGCCATTACCCCTGCGGCGTCCTCGTATGGAGCCCATCCTGGTTGGCATATCGTTGCAATCGCTCACTTGTCCACCGGTCAAGTGAGCTACTGGAATAAATACAGCGACACGCTTGTTCGTTACAGTCGCTATATCTGTGTAAATCGCCGCGATAAATACAGTCTGTACTCGACTGTATACCAGCTACGCGTATGTAGATTCATATCGCGTTAATAAATCGGCCCAAGCGTGTGCAAAACGCGCAAGTAGCCGCAAAAGGCGATTATCGCGCAGGGTGATTTTTGGCACCCTGTTGATTAATCAAAATTAAGCAATTGCTTAAAACAAAAAAGGTCAGGCACTAAGTACCTGACCTGCAAACTTCTGGTCGGGACGACTGGATTCGAACCAGCGACCCCTTGACCCCCAGTCAAGTGCGCTACCAAGCTGCGCCACGTCCCGAAGCTTTTGTTTGTTGCTCTGCTCTCGCTCGCAACAGGGAGTATATTAACCCGAAACTTTGGCCTTGCGCAAGAACTTTTTTAAATATTTTTGAGCAAGTCCAAAATTGTATCCGCGAGCTGGGGTTTTGTTAGTACGGGAAGTTCCTGTGTACCCGCTGTGCTCACAATCCAGGCCTTGTTGGTATCGGTTCCAAAGCCCGAATCGGCGCGCGAGACATCGTTGGCGATGATTGCATCGCAGCCCTTGCGGGCAAGTTTGCGCTCAGCGTACTCCACGACGTTATCGGTCTCGGCTGCAAATCCGATCACACGGCGCTCGCCCTTCTGGCGCGAGAGCTCAGCCAAAATATCGACCGTCTCGACTAGTTCGATGCGATCCAGGCGTTCGTTGGCCTTTTTGAGCTTATGGTCGGCAGGGGATGCGGGGGTGTAGTCGGCGACGGCCGCCGCGCAAATGGCCGCATCGGCCGTCTGAAAGGCGCCCAGTGCCGCCTGCAACATCTCTGCGGCGGTCTGTACGCGCAAACACTCCACACCGCGAGGAACATCGAGCGATGTCGGCCCCAGCACAAGCGTGACCGCAGCACCGCGGCGAGCGGCCTCCCCCGCCAGAGCGATGCCCATCTTGCCCGACGACCGGTTGCCAATAAAGCGCACGGGGTCGATCGGCTCGTGCGTGGGGCCGGCGGTGATCACGATGCGCTTGCCCGCAAGATCCTGAGGTGCGGAGTTGAGCACCTGGCAGACGGCCTCGACGATGTCCTCGGGCTCGCTCATGCGTCCCGTGTCCACGTCGCCGCAGGCAAGGTAGCCGCTGCCGGGCCCCACCACATGGACGCGACGGTCGCGCAGCGTGGCCATGTTGGCCTGCGTCGCCGGCGCTTTCCACATGCCATTGTTCATGGCCGGCGCGATCACAATGGGTCGTGGCGTTGCCAGCAGCGTGGTGGAGATGAGGTCGTCGGCGATGCCGTTGGCCATCTTGGCGATGATATTGGCCGTCGCGGGCGCCACGACCACCAGATCGGGCTCCTGCGCCAGCGAAATGTGGTGGATGGGGTCGGAGGGGTCGTCGAATAGGCCCACGGCAACGGGCTCGTTGGTGAGCGCACGAAAGGTGAGCGGGCCCACAAACTCGGTGGCATGCTCGCTCATAGCGACCTTGACGCGCGCGCCACGCTTTTGCAACAGGCGCACGATGTTGCACGACTTATAGGCGGCGATCCCGCCGGTAATGCCCAGCAGGATCGTTTTTCCCTCAAGTTGCATTGAATTGTTGGATGCCGTCATCGTTTAAGCTTCCTTGCTCGGGAGTACCAGGAGGCGGTGGCAGTACGGGCAGTGCGTAATTGACCTACCGTCGTGGTTGAGGTCGCTCATGGACGATGCCTGCAGCGCGGTGTGGCAGACTGTGGGGATGTTGCCCTGGATGGTCTCGACGGCCAGGCCGCGGAACTGCTTGAGCAGACGCTCGTAGTCGGTGAGCACGTCGGCCGGCAGCGTGGCGGCAAGCGCGGTGCGTTCCTTAGTGGCGGCGTCAATCTGAGCCTGCAGGTCGGCAGCCTTAGCGCGGGCGGCCTTGGTATCGGCCTTCACGCCCTCCTCGAACTTGGTGATGATGGCCTGCGCGCGAGCCTCGCGGTCGAGCGCCTCTTTATGGGCGACGATGACGTCCTTGCGGGTGTGCTCGATCTTGTCCAGGCGTTTTGCCAGGGTGGCGAGCTCGTTTTCCAGATCCTGGACCTCGCGGTAGTCAGAGCCGTCGACGTGACGCTTCTTGGCGGCCTCGATGGCGTTGTTGGTCTGGATCTCGGTGGTGTTGAGATCGTCCAGCTCAATGTCCAGGTCTTTGCGCTGAGCATAGAGCTTGGTCATTTCGGACTTGAGCTTAACGTAGGTCTTGCGCTTGGAAGCAAGCTCCTTGAGCTCCGGCATATTGGCAAGTTCGCTCTTGTTGCGGGCGAGCTCAAAATCGATCTGTTGCAGCTTGAGTAGCGTAGCGCCGGCGCTCATAAGTTCTCTCCTTTTGTCACAGTCCACCATTGGCAAGGGTTCAGTATTTTAATCGCATGACGGGGGTCGACCCCGGCGTCAACCGCAGAGTTCATCAAGATATCCACGAACGGCTCCTCGGAGCGATCGTGGCCGAGCAAGATCACCGGTAGCCCACGCAAGGCAAGGTCCTGCGCCACGTGATAGCCTGCCTCGCCCGTCACGACAACATCCGCACCGGCGGCGATGGCAAGTTCGCCAAAGTCACCGAGGGAGCCGCCCAGAATGGCGACGGTGCGGCACGAGCGCTCGGCATCGCCCCATACACGCGGGTCGCTTCCGAAGGCCGTGGCAGCACGGGCGGCAAGATCGCGCAGCGTGCACGGGTCGTTGAGCGTCGCAAGCGCGCCAAGGCCGGTCGACTCGGGGTCGTCTACGTGCTCCAGCGAGCTCACGGGCACGGCGTCCAGCAGCTCACTTAGGCAGGCACGCGCCTCGTGCGAGCGGTCCAGATTGGTGTGGAGCGAAATAATGCTCACGCCGCAGCGGGCAGCCTCGTAGAGGGCCGCGCTGCACTGGGGTCGTGTGGCATCCGCCGGACAAAAGGCCTCGGGTGCCTTGATGTATATGGGATGATGCGTCAGCAGCACGTTGGCGCCGGCTTCTTGGGCGCGGCGAACGTTAGCCACGGTCGCATCGAGTGCGCAGGCAACACCGGTAATCTCCGCGGCAGGGTCGCCGACGGAGAGTCCTACATGGTCCCAACTCTCGGCATCGGTCTTGGGATAGCGTGCCAGCAGCGCGCGCTCAAGCTCGGCGGCGATCATGCGGCACCCACGATCGAGAGGAGCGTCTTGGCGAACTCATTCAGATCGGCCGGATTCACGCGGTCATCGAAGGAGATGCGCAGTGCGCCCAGCGCCTGCTCGCGACCGATGCCCATCGCGCTCAAAACGTGGCTGGGGTCCATGCTGCCGCTCGAGCATGCCGAACCTGCCGACACCTCAAAACCGGCGGCATCGAGCTTGATGATAAGCTCCTCGGAGTCCATTCCGTCAATGTAGATCGATACCATGCCGGGCAGACGGTCGACATGTGCGTAGTCTCCCATGGTGGCGTGAATGCGCGGATGAGCCGTAAGCGTGGCGTAGAGCTTGTCGGAAAGGGCTTGCAGCTTCTCGCGTTCCTGAGCCACATGGGGTGCCAGCGTGCGGGCGGCAGCGGCAAAGGCCAGCTGTGTGCGCAGGTCCTGCGTGCCGGCGCGACGTCCGGCTTCCTGTCCGCCGCCAAAGATGCGGGGACGCAGTGGCGTGCGGGTCTTAACGTAGAGCGCGCCGGAGGCAACGGGACCGCCAATTTTGTGGGCTGCGACGGACATGGCGTCGACGCCTAGCTCGGTGGCATCGAGCGGAATGTGCAGATAGCCCTGGATGGCGTCGGTGTGGAACAGGGCGCCCACGGTATGCGCGGCCGCGGCAAGCTCGCGGATGGGCTGCACCACGCCGGTCTCGTTGTTGGCGACCATAATGCTCACGAGCGATACGTCGTCGCTCAGCAAGTCGCTCAGCGTGGCAGGCTCAATGTAGCCCGCGCGGCAGGGCTGCACCAGGTCGACGGTAAAGCCGGCGGCACGCAGCAGCGGCAGGTTGTCCAGAATCGAATCGTGCTCGATGGCCGAAACGATTACACGATCGCGCTTGCGATCGCGCTGACGAGCGCCCTCGGCAAGACCGAGCAGCGCCAGCTGGTTGGCTTCGGTGCCGCCGTTGGTCAGAACAATCTCGGACGGGCGGACGCGTGCGCCAAAGCTATGGGCGATCTCGCGACGGGCAACCTCCAGGCGCGCGGCGGCCTTGCGGCCGAGCGAGTGCAGCGAGTTGGGGTTGACGCCGGCAAGCTCGCTGTCGTCATATTCGCGCTGCGCAAGGAGCGCCTCGGCGCGCATGGGCGTCGAGGCGGCGTAGTCAAGATTCACGGGTATGCGGTTTTGACCTGCGGTCATAAGGGTTTATGCCTCCTGTGCGGCCTCATTGCCCAGCTTCTGCAGCAGCGCAACCTCGGCGGCGGGATCTTCGGACTTAAATACGGCAGAACCGGCCACGAGCACGTTGGCGCCGGCCTTGACGACCTCGGCAATGTTCTTGGAAGAAATGCCGCCGTCGACCTCGATCATGGGCGACACGCCGTGGCGCTCGCACATGGCTTTGAGCTCGTGGAGCTTTGCGATGGTGCCCGGGATAAAGCTCTGACCGCCAAAGCCCGGGTTCACGCTCATGAGCAGCACCATATCGACGACATCGATGATGCTCTCGAGCACGCACACGGGGGTGGCGGGGTTGAGCACCACGCCGGCCTTGACGCCGCGCTGCTGCAGATGCGTGAGCGTGCGGTGCAGGTGCGTGGAAGCCTCGTAGTGCACGGTGATCATATCGGCACCGGCGTCGGCGTACCAATCAACGGTCTCGTCGGGGTTCGACACCATCAGGTGCGCGTCGACCGGCACGCCGGTGGAGCGCTTGACGGCCTTGAGGATGTCAACGCCAAAGGTGAGGTTGCCGGTAAAGTGACCGTCCATAACGTCAAAGTGAACGTAGTCGGCGCCGGCGATCTTGTCGAGGTCGCCCTTGAGGTTGGCCATATCGGCCGAAAGAATCGAAGGAGCGATTTTAATGGAACCCATGGTAGAAGCCTTTCTGCGCTAGTCGGTGATTCCGTAGAACTCTTGAGAGGGGACGCGGTCGGTAAGGATCTCGAGCGCCCTATCCAAAGTAACACCGTTGTAGAGCGTTTGCTCCACGGCAAAGGTGAGCGGAATGTCTACGCCCAGTGAACGGGCAAGCTCGCTCACGCTGCGGGCCGCGACGGCGCCCTCGACTACCATGTGCGTGCGTGTCTGGTACTCGTCGAGCGAGACGCCGTGGGCAAACTCGTAGCCAAAGGTGCGGTTGCGCGAATGCTCCGAGGTGCAGGTGGCAATGAGGTCACCCATGCCGGCAAGTCCCATGCAGGTCATAGCTTGACCGCCGCGGGCGTGCACCAGACGGCTGATCTCGGCCAGGCCGCGTGTCATGATGAGAGCGAGCGTGTTGTCGCCCGCACCGGTGCCGGCGGAGATGCCGCACACGATGGCGATAACGTTCTTCATGGCGCCGCAGACCTCGACACCGGTCATGTCTTGCGACAGATAGATGCGAAAGGCCGTGGACAGGAGCAGGTCCTTAAAGGTCTCCCCTATCTGCGGGTCTTCGCTGGCGATGACGGCGGCAGAAAGTCCGCCGCGGCAGATTTCCTCAGCATGGTTGGGGCCCGAGAGCGCCGCGACACGCGACTCGTTGCCGATCTCGCTGGCGATGACCTCGCTCATGAGCAGGCCGGATTCGGGCTCAATGCCCTTGGTGAGGCAGAGCACCGGGGTATCGGCGGCGATAAAGGGCGCGGCCTGGTGGCACACGCTGCGAAGGTGCGTCGAAGGAACGGCAAAGATGATGGCCTCGGCGCCGTCGAGTGCCTGGGTCAGATCCGTCGTGGCGAAGACGTTGCCGGGCAGCTCGTAGCCCACAAGGTAGCGGGGGTTGCGGTGCTCGCCATTGATGCCGGCGGCCGTCTGATCGCTGTGGGCCCACATAGTCACGCGCTCGGCTCGCGCGGCAGCAAGGCCGGCGACGGCGGTTCCCCAGGAGCCAGAGCCAATCAGCGCAACATTCATGACTCTCTCCTACTTATCGTCGGGCTCGGTGACGCGCTTGGTAAACGAGAGCTTGGACTCCTTACCCGTCATGAGCTTTTTGATGTTCGCACGATGGGCCCACACCACGGTGATGCCGATCAGCGCCATGCAAAACTTGAGTCCCAGGCTGCTGTACGGAAAGACCGTGCAGGCGGCGATGGGAAGGCCGATGGCGGCGGCAAGCGAGCCCACCGACACAAACTTGGTGATGGCGACGGCCACGATAAACATGCCCAGCAGCGAAAGCCCGATGGGCCAGTACCAGGCAAGAATCACGCCCAGGCCCACGGCGATACCCTTACCGCCGTGGAAGTTAAGGTAGGGCGAGAAGATGTGTCCCCACACGGCAGCCAGGCAAATGACGCCGAGCATCCAGTCGCCTGCGGCACCGGGTGCCATGATGCTCACAGGGAAGCCATAGCCAACGCTCGCGATAAGCGGACGGGCGATAAGGACGCAGATGGCGCCCTTCAGGCAGTCGAGTAGCAGCGTGAGCGCGGCCACCTTGGGGCCGGCTACGCGCAGGGCGTTGGTGGTGCCGATGTTGCCGGAGCCCGCCTTGCGAATGTCCGTGTGATTGAACACGCGGCCCAGGATCAGGCCAAACGGAATCGCTCCGATAAAGAACGAAACAACGGCGCAGATGGCGGTCAGCAGAATCGGATTAAGCATCCTTTTGCTCCTTCTTCCTAAAGAAGAGTCGAATGGGCGTGCCGGCAAAGTCGAAGGTCGAGCGCATGCGGTTCTCTATGTAGCGCTGGTAGGTGTCGTTGACCAGGTCGCTGTGGTTGACGAAGAACGTGAACGTCGGCGGGTTGACGCCCGTCTGGGTCACGTAGTGCATACGCAGGCGGCGCTTGCCGTCCACCACGGTATGACCGAACTCGCGCAGGTCGGTGAGGAACGTGTTGAGGCGCGAGGTGCTGATCTTTTGCGAGCGCGTCTTTTCGGCGGCATCGACCATCGCCCAGATCTTCTCGACGCTGCGGCCGGTCAGGGCAGAGATGCGCAGGTACTGGGCCCAGGGAGCCATGACGCCCAGACGGCGGTCGATGGTCTCCATGCAGGCCTCGCGCTTACGGTCGTCGTCGAGCAGATCCCACTTGTTGAGCAGCACCACGATGGCGCAGCCGCGCTCGATGGCCAAGCCCATGACCTTCTGGTCCTGCTCGGTGACGCCTACGGAGGCGTCGACGACGAGCAGCGCCACGTCGGCGCGGTCGATGGCACGCAGGCCGCGGACCATGGAGTAGTACTCGATGTTCTCGTACACGGTGCTCTTCTTGCGAATGCCCGCGGTGTCGACCATGCGGTAGTGCTTGCCGTTGCGCTCGACCACGGTGTCGATGGCATCGCGCGTGGTGCCGGCAATGTTCGACACGATGGAGCGATCGGCTCCCAGGATGCGGTTGAACAGCGACGACTTACCGGCGTTGGGGCGGCCGATGATAGCGACGTTCAGCGCGTCGGGGAATTCATCGGCGACCTCGTCCTCTTCCTCGGGGAGCAGGGCCACGATATCGTCGAGCAGGTCGCCCGTGCCATGTCCGTGCAGGGCCGACAGCGGCGTGGGCTCACCGATGCCAAGTGAATAGAACTCCCAGATGTTGTCATTCTCGCGATCGGGGTTATCGAGCTTGTTCACCAACAGAAAGACCGGCTTGTCGCAGCGCTTGAGCATGCGAGCGACCGACTCGTCCTCCTCGGTGACGCCGGTGCGGCCGTCGACCACAAACAGGATGACGGCAGCTTCCTCGGCGGCGGCGAGTGCCTGGTCGCGGATGGACGTGGCAAACACGTCATCGCTCTTGAGCGGCTCGATGCCGCCCGTGTCGACGATAGTGAACTCGCGGCCGTTCCAGTCGGCCGTGTGATACGAACGGTCGCGCGTGACGCCGCGGGACTCGTGGACGATGGCGTCCGAGGTCTGGGCTAGGCGGTTAACGAGCGTGGACTTGCCCACGTTGGGGCGTCCGACGACGGCGACGATAGGTTTCATCTGCACTCCTTTAATGGGTAGGGTCAGTGGAAGTGTTAGAGTCGGCAGGCATAATGCCAAGGATGTGCTCCAGGGTATCGAGCAGCTCATGCGGCATGGTCGACACCACATGAACCTCGGCGCCGCGACTGGTAAGGCTTGCGAGTAAATCGTCACGATGATACTCGTCAAGCGTCATGCCGTCAGCGTTGAACATGAGCTTAGGCACAAAGAGCATAACCCCCGAGAGGTCCTGCGGCAGCTGTTCCAGAATGTCGCAGGCGACGATGAGGCCGGTCACGTCCACGTTGCCGCCAAAGTAGCGATTCTTGATGGCCGTGACGGTGCCGGCGAGCCCCTGCGGCGATTCCACGAAACGTGCCACGGTGTCGCGTGCGCTGGCGCCCGAGAGGCACAGCAGGTGCTGGCTGCGAGCGGCGATGGCCTCGCGGACGCGGGCCAGTCGCTCGGCATCGGCGGCAAGCACATCGTCCGTCTCGTCTAGGTATGAGCGGATCATGCCGATACCGTCGTAGTACTGCGGATAGCCGTCGTAAAAGTCCGCCTCGGGCGGATCGATGCCGGCGTCCAGGTAGAACTCGTCGCTCATCTGGAAGGTGTGGCGGCCAAAACGCTCGAAGGCGCGGTCCTGGTAGGGACGGATCATGGCAATGGTCTCGCGCGCCAGTTCGGGCTTGTCGCTGTATGACCAGCTAAAGCGGTTCTGATGCTTGGTAAAACCGAGCGGCACAATGCCCAGGCTTGTGATTTGCTCGTGCTCCTCGCAAAAGCGCAGGGTCTTTTCCAGCTCCTCGCCGTCGTTCATGCCGGGGCACAACACGATCTGCGCGTGAATCTCGATGCCGGCGGCCATGATGGCCTCGAGTACGTCCATGCCGCGCTGGGCGTTGCGGCCCATCATACGACGGCGGACGTCGGGGCTCACGGCATGGACCGATACGTTCATGGGGCTCATGTTGCGTTGGATGACGTTTTGCACGTCCTCGTCGGTGAGGTTCGTGAGCGTGACGAAGTTGCCCTGTAAAAAGCTCAGGCGGTAGTCGTCGTCGCGAATATAGAGCGTGGAGCGGCCGCCCTTGGGCAACATGGTCATAAAGCAGAACACGCAGGCGTTTACGCAGGTACGCATGCCGTCGAAGATGGGGCCATCGAACTCCAAACCCCAGTCCTCGCCCGGGAAGCGGTCGAGCTCGACGGGGGTGACGGTGCCGTCGCGCGGGTCGAATACCTCGAGGTCGACGGTGTCGTCGTCGGCCTCCCAGAGCCACACAATCATGTCGGTAAGCTGCTCGCCGTTGACCGTGAGCACGCGCATTCCCGGCTCGATACCCACATCCCACGCGGGCGATTCGGGACGCACGTTCTTAACGAGCGCGCCCTCACCCGGCTCGGGGTCGCGGCTGCGCCCGTAATCGGCCACCTCGGCGGCGTATGCGGGTACGGTCTGGTCCATGACTAGCGGCAAAGCTCCTTGATGCGCTCAACGGCGCGCTCGATGTGTTCTTGCGGGGTGGAGGCTCCGGCAGTGATGCCGATGTGGCGTACGTTGGCAAACCATGCGGCCTGTAGCTCGGAAGCCTCCTCGATGTGATGGGTGTGCTCGCAGACGTCGGCGCAGATCTGTGCCAAGCGGCGGGTGTTACCCGAGTTCTTGCCGCCCACCACGACCATGCAGTCGCAGCGGTTGGCAAGTGTGGCTGCTGCCTGTTGACGCTCACTCGTGGCGGCGCAGATGGTGTTGATCACACGCAGCTCCTGCACGCGCGGGGTTATGGCGGCCACGACCTCGGCGAGGTTCTGTGCGGTCTGGGTGGTCTGCACGACGAGGCCTACCTTGCCCTTGAGCGACAAGGCGTTGGCGTCCGCGGCACAGCTCACGACCTGCGCATCATTGCCGGCGTGGCCCAGGATGCCCTCCACCTCGGGGTGACCTGGCTCGCCTACGACCACCACGCGGTAGCCCTCGCGCACCAGGCGCTCGGCTGCAACATGGACTTTCTTTACGTAGGGGCAGGTGGCGTCTATGACGTTAAGGCCACGCTCGCGAGCGGCATCGATCACCTGCGGCACCACGCCGTGGGCGCGGATGATCACGGTGCCGGTTGTGGCATTATCCAAGTTCTCGGCCAGGCCAACGCCTGCCTCATCAAGCTCGCGCACCACGATGGGGTTATGGATGAGCGGACCCAAGGTATGGACCTGAGTGCACTCCCCTGCCTGCGGCGCGGCGGCCAGCGCCATATCGAGCGCACGCTGTACGCCGTAGCAAGTGCCGGCGTGGGCGGCGATCTCGATGGTGGGCGCGTTTGCCTGGTCAGACGCAGCCGCGGCGGTGTTCGTCACGTTCTCGCTCATGGCTAGAACCTGCCCGGATGCTCGGCGCACAGGTCGTCTCGCATGGCGTAGACGCGGCTCATGGCCTCGGACTCAAACCATTCCAGGCGCTCCGTGCGCTTAAGCCCAGCCGGTGCGTCGGAAAGCGAGACGGCCTTGCCGGCGCGGATCCAGCACTTCTTGGGACGCATGATCTTTTTGCCCGCGGGCGTGATGTCGGACCAGCCGCAGATGGCGAGCGGGTTCACAGGTGCCTTGCCCATCTGGGCGATGAGCGCAAAACCGCCGTGGACCTCGGGTTTGATCTCGCGCGAGCGGATGCGCGTGCCCTCGGGGAAGATCAGAACGTCCTCGCCGCGCTGCAGCGCATGCTGGGCGGCGCGCAGGCACTTCATATCGGCAGTACCACGCTCCACGGGGATGCCGCCAACGCGGCTAAAGGCCCAGCGCACAATCTTGCTCTTGGCGAACTCGGACTTAAAGATGGGACGAATGCGGCGTCCCCCAAAGAACAGCGCCGTCTCCACGGCCAAGAGCTCGGCCATCGAGGTGTGGTTGCAGATGACCACGCTGCCGCGGCCGTCCTGGCGCTCAAACAGCAGATCGGCATCCTCGACCTTCCAACGCCACATGAGCTTGGAGAAGGCCCAAAGGATTGCCATGACCACGAAAACGGTGCCGCGGATGAGCGCCGGGAACTCGGCGTAGGGGGCGTTGTAATAGTCCTCGGGCGTCTGCTTAAACAGGCGCATGGGCTACCTCCTTTGGTTGATGAGGTCCTCGATGATACGAACGACCTCGTCGATGGTGTGAGCGGTGGAGTCGACGTGCACGGCGTCCTCGGCGGGCACGAGCGGGGCGACCTCGCGGCTGCTGTCGAGCTTGTCGCGCTGCTTAAGGGCGTCGAGGGTCTCGTCGACCTCGGCCTCGAGCTGCTCGGACGTGAGCGGCTGGGCATCGTTTTGGTGACGCTGCAGCACACGGCGACGGGCGCGCTCGCGCGGGTCGGCGGTCAGGAAGACCTTGACCTGCGCGTTAGGGAACACGACGGTTCCGATGTCGCGACCCTCGGCCACGATATCGCGGTCCTCGGCTGCGCGGCGCTGGTGGATGAGCATGGCGGCGCGCACGCCCGGATAGGCCGAGACCTTGGACACGTTGGCGTCGACCTGCGGGGTGCGGATGGCGGCCGAAGCGTCCTGGCCGTCAATGGTCAGGCGCGTGTCCTCGCCGGTACCGTTGGTAAAGCGAATCTCGATCTGCTCGGCGAGGGCGTCGATGGCCGCCTCGTTATCCAAGTCGATGCCGCGGTCGAGCGCGGCGAAGGTGACGGCGCGATACATGGCGCCCGTGTCGAGCTTGTTAAAGCCCAGCTGGCGGGCGATCTCCTTGGCGATGGTGGATTTGCCGGAACCGGCGGGTCCGTCGATGGCGACGATCATGCAATGCTTCCTTTCGGTGGTTGACGTGCTGGTATGATGCGCGGGCGTTGGGGCGCGGCAGTTTGCCTAGCCCGTGTAGCGCTCGCGGTAGGTGTTGCGCTTGGGCGCGGAGCCGTGGCTGCCATGGTGACGCGTGCGGCTGGCGGGCGTGTCTTGGGGCCTGCCGCCGTTGCGCTTGGCGCTCGCCTGCTTGGGCGGGATGCCGCCGGCCTTGAGGATCTGCACCTCGCGGTCGGTGAGCTCGCGCCACGAGCCCTTGGCCACGCCCTCGAGCTCAAGGCCCGCAAAGTTGCAGCGATGCAGACGGATTACCGGATGGTGAATCTTGCTCAGCATGCGCTTGACCTGGTTTTTACGACCTTCGCGGATGATGATCTCCACGGCGGTGGTACCTGGCTTGACGCCCTGGGGAGCCACGGCCTCGGCCTCGCGTGCGGTGATGACGCGGCAGATTGCCGGCTGGCATAGGCCGTCGTCGAGCTCGATGCCACGGCGAAGCGGCGTGAGGTCGCGGTCGGACAGTTCGCCGTCAACGAGTGCCTGGTAGGACTTGTAGACGTGCTTGCTCGGGTGCAGCAGGTCCTGAGACAGGTCGCCGTCGGTGGTAAAGAGCAAGAGGCCCGTTGTATCGCGGTCCAGGCGACCCACCGGGAACAGGCCCGGAAAGCAGTCTCGGGGAACCAGGTCGGCCACGCAAGGGCGCTCCTGCGGGTCGCTCATGGTGGTGAGGTAGCCGGTCGGCTTGTAGAGCATCAGGTACACAGCGCCCTGGTTGAGCTTGACGGACATGCCATCGACCTCGATGTGGTCGCGGTCGACATCGACCTTGGTGCCCAGCTCGGTCGCAACCTCGCCGTTAACCGTCACGCGGCCGGCGGTCATCAGGTCCTCCGACCCGCGGCGGCTCGCTACGCCCGCGCGCGCCAAAAAGCGCTGCAGGCGCATGGTGTGAGGGTAGACGGGCTGGGCGTCGCCTGCGGGCGTCGTGGCGCCCGTGGCACTTGCGGTGCACGTCTCCCCTACTTCGTTAGTCCTCATCATGCGTGTCCTCCGCAGTGTCGTCGGTGGCCAGGAATTCCTCGCCACCGACCGCCTCGACATCATCAATATCGGTATCGAGCAGCTCGCGCTCTTCGTCCAGGTCCTCGGCTTGCTCCTCGAGCGTGGACTGAATACTGCGGCCGCTCAGGCGCTCGCGGATAAACTGGCGCGACTGCTCGTCGGGGGCAAACTGCTCCAGATCGGGTAGGTCGCGGGTGGAGCGCAGGCCGAACTTTTCCAAGAAGGCGTTGGTCGTGCCGTAAATGATGGCCTGACCGCGCTCGGGGTCACGGCCGAGCTCGCGCACCAGACCCTTGTCCACGAGCGACGCGATGACGCCGTCTGAGTTGACGCCGCGGATGCCCTTGACCACCTCGCGCGTTACGGGCTGGTGGTATGCGATCACGGCCAGGGTTTCGAGCGCCGCCTGCGACAGCTTTTGCGTGTCCCAGCTCAACACATAGGCCTCGACCACGTCGTGGTAGGCGGGATGCGTAAACAGGCGCCAACCGCCGGCGACCTCGCGCAGCTGAAAGCCGCGGTTGGCCTCCTCGTACTCAACCTTGAGCTCGGCGAGCAGCGATGCGCACTCGCCGGGGGCGATATCCAGCGCACCAGCCAGCGCGGGCGCACTCACCGGGTCGCTCGACACCAGCAGCAGCGCCTCGAGGGCACCTTTGAGGCTGTTTGCCTCTAGCGTGGAAAGGGTTGACATGGTTGCGGCTCCTATTCGGTGAGCTCGGGGCCCTCGCCGGGCACATAGGCCTCGGCGCCCTCGACGCGGTTGATTTGAATGGTTCCAAAGATCTCGTCCTGGCTCAGCGTGAGCGAGCCGCGCTTGGCGAGCTCAAGCATGGCAAGGAAGGTGACGACGAGCTGCTCGGTGGTGGCATCGCCGTCCAGCAGCTCGCGGAAAGTGCAGGTTTGGTGCGCCATGGTAAAGCGGTCGACTGAGGCCACGGTCAGGTCGAGCGGCACGCGATGCGGAGCTACGTGCTCGGCCTCCAGCAGGAAGGTCTGTCGCTTGCCGTCCAGGTCGGCGCAGATGACGGCGAGGCCGCGCAGGGTAATGCCGGCCAGATAGTCGGGCATGAGCCCCAGGAACTCGGGATCGGGGCCGGCCACACGCGGGTGCATGCGGCTTTCGGCCTGTATGCGGGCACCGAGGGCCGCAGCCGCACCTTTAAACTGCTTGTAGGCAATCAGGCGCTGGATCAGGACCTCGCGCAGGGCGTCGCCGTCGAGCGCGCTGAGCTCCTCGAGGTCTTCGTCGAACTCGTCATCGTCATCGACTTTGCGCGGGGCCTCCTGCGGCACCAGAGAGGCGGCCTTGATGTCCAAAAGGGTTGCCGCGACCAGCAAAAAGTCGCTCGCCACGTCCAGGTCCAGCGCCTCGATGCGCTCGGCCTCGGCAAGGTACTGCTCGGCCACCTCGCTGATGGAGATGGCGCCGATATCTACTTTTTGGCGGGTTACCAGCTGCAGCAGCAGGTCGAACGGTCCGCTGTAGACCTGCGTCGACACGCGATACGACATCTTCGACCTCCTTTGACGGCGCCTTCGCGGCGCGGTTTGGGTGCATGTTGCGACCGTTTTGCACGGTCGACCTGTAAGTTTACCTTAGATGCTGGCGATTGCGAAGTTGAGCAGCTGCTCAGCAAGCGGATACACGGTAACGTCGAAATAGCGGCCGATCACGTCGATGCCGGTCCACATGGGCAGCAGGTACAGCACTAGGATGAGGATGGGCATAGCGTATTGCTGCAGACGATAATAGTTGTTGAGAGCCTTGCCTTTAAGGAACGGCACAATGATCGACGAGCCATCGAGCGGCGGAATCGGGATGAGGTTAAAGAACGCGAGCGACAGATTGACCACGATAAACGTGGCGCCGAAGTTCATGATTTGGGACGCCACGGCAAAGGACATGCTGGTGTAGAGGTTGCCGTACGTTGCGTGCATGAGGGCGGCCGCGAGGCATGCGAGTGCAATGTTCGATGCGGGGCCGGCCACGCTCACCAGGACCTCGTCGCGCTTTGGGTGCTTGAGGTTGTTGAGGTAGACGGGCACGGGCTTGGCGAAGGCGAACACCGGGCCTCCGGCGGCGAGCATGAGCAGCGGCAGGAGAATGGTGCCAAACGGGTCGATGTGGTTGAGCGGGTTGAGCGAGACACGACCGCGCGATCGGGCCGTCTTATCGCCGAGTGCCCAGGCCGCGGCGGCGTGCGCACTCTCGTGGATGACGATGCCCACAATGACGGCGACGGCGCTCGCGAGCAGGTTCATGATGTAGCTGCTGGACATGGCGCTCCCCTAGCGGACGCGGCGCGAGGCGCGCGTGAGCAGGTAGTCAGCCACAAACAGGATGACGGCCACGATGGCGTAATCCAAGCGGAACACGCCGCCAAAGGGCGAGGTGATGACGCCGTAGCCGGCGATGGCGCTCGGCAGCGCGCGAGAAAGCTCAACGACAAAGCCGACAATCTGCAGCTTGGCGGTCAGGCCGCTAAAGCACAGCAGCACGGTCATCGCGCTCATAAAGATGCCGCAGATGCGACAGGCGATGGCGATGACGCTCATCGCCACGGCAGCGGCCTTACGAGAATTCACGCGCGGTCTCCTCTTCGATCTGGGTGGAAAGCTCCAGCCATTCGTCCTCGAGCTTGGGCAGTTCTTGCTTAAGGCCGTTATATTCCCCCAGCGCGGCATTGAACTTGTCCTGATCGGCATAAAGCTCTTCGCTCGCCATCAATTCCATAAGCTCGTCATAGCGGGCGCGCTTTTTGTCGAGCTCGGCCTCGATCTTCTTGAGCTGGTTGCGCACGCCCTTGAGCTTTTTGTTGAGCGCGGCGCGGGCCTGGGCCTCGGCGCGCTTTTGCTCCTTGGTCTTTTTGCCCTCGGCGGGCTTGGAGGCGGTGGCGGGGGTGTCGGGCTGGGCCGCGGTGACCTTAGCGGACTTGGTCGCGGCCGGTGCGCTCTCCCCTGCCGCATCGGCCGCGGCGCGGGCTGCGAGGTCCTCGCGCTTGTAGAGGTAGTAGTCGTAGTCGCCGTCGTAGACCGTGACCTTGCCATCGCGGATGTCAATGATGCGGTTGGCCACAGCGCGTACCAGGTGCTCGTCGTGGCTGATCAGCACGATGGTGCCGGGGAAGTTTTGCAGGGCGTTCTCGAGCATGTCTACCGAGTCGATGTCCAGGTGGTTGGTGGGCTCGTCCAGGCACAGGAGCGCCTCGGGGGCCACGAGCATCTTGGCAAGCGCCAGACGCGCCTTTTCGCCGCCGGAGAGGACACGGACCTGCTTCTCGATGGAGTCGTTGTCGCTAAATAGGAAGGCGCCCAGCAGGCTGCGCTGCTGCGGCACGGTCCACTTGGGCGTGACGGTGTCGATCTCTTGCAGGACGGTGTTGGACTCGGTCATGCCCTCGAGCGCGTGCTGGGCGTAGTAGGCCACACCCACGTTGGTGCCCAGGTCGCGGGTGCCGGTGGTGGGCGGTTCCAGGCCGGCGAGGATCTTCATGAGGGTGGACTTGCCGGCGCCGTTGGGGCCGACGAGCGCCACATGCTCGCCGCGGTAGAGCTTGAGGTCGATGTCACTGTAGATGTGCTTGTCGCCGTATGACTTGGAGACGCCCTCGAGGCCCACGACCATATCGCCCGAGCGCGGCGGGTCGGGGAACTTAAAGTCGATATGCTTGTGGCCCTCGGGCAGGATGACGAGCTCCTTCTTGATCTGCTCGATCTTGCGGATGCGCTCCTGGGCCTGGGCGGCCTTGGTGGGCTTGTAGCGGAACTTATCGACGAAGACCTGCATGTGGGCGATGTCGCGCTCCTGGGCGGCACGCTTGGCGCGCATCTGCTCAAGGTTGTCCTCGCGCTGCTTGAGGTAGCTGCTGTAGTTGCCGGTGTAGGTGGTTACGCGGCGGTTCTCGAGCGCGGCGACGTGGTCGACGCAGGCGTCCATGAAGGCGCGGTCGTGGCTGACGATGAGGACGGCGCCGTCGTAGCTGGCGATAAAGCCGCGCAGCCACTGGACACTCTCGAGATCCAGGTGGTTGGTGGGCTCGTCCAGGAGCAGCAGGTCGGGGTGGCGCAGGAAAAGCTTGGCGAGCGCGATGCGCATCTGCCAGCCGCCGGAAAACTCGGAGCAGGGACGCTCAAAGTCGGTGACCTTAAAGCCCAGACCGGACAGGATTTTGCGGGCGTTGCTTTCGAGCTCGTAGCCGCCTAGGTGCTCAAAGCGGTCCTGGACCTGGCCGTATTCGTTCAGGAGTGCGTCGACGTCCTTGCCCTGCTCGGAGAGCTCGGTGATTTGTGCCTGAAGCTCGTTGGCGCGCTCGCCCATGCGGCGGATTTCCTTAGCGGCCGCCATGACCTCGGCGAGGATGGTGGTGTCCTTGTGCTCCAGGTTGGTTTCCTGCTCTAGGTAGCCCACCTGGCAGTCCTTGGCGTACTGGACCTGGCCGGCGTCGGGGCTGTCGATGCCCATGATGATCTTGAGCATGGTGGTTTTACCGGCGCCGTTGGGACCCACGAGGGCGAAACGCTCGCCGGGGTTGATCTGGAAGGACGCGCCGCTAAAGAGGACGCGTGCGCCGAAGCTTTTTTCGATCTTGTCGACCAGAAGGATCATGGTGCCGCCTTTGACCTTGTGTGCCTATATGAAAAAAGGCCCCAACTTGCGTTGGAGCCTCATTCAATGCTCGGGTGGAGACGAGGGGGATCGAACCCCTGACCTCTTGACTGCCAGTCAAGCGCTCTCCCAGCTGAGCTACGCCCCCGTGCGATGAAGTACTATACGGGAACTCCCCCGCCGATGCAAGGACAATTTTGGAAAATTTCGCAGTCGCGGCGCGGGCCGCCATCCGCCCAACGGCCGTCCTGCCGGCGCCAGGCCCGTTACCGGGGCCGATCGCGCTCCCGCCGACCCGGCGATTTCAAAACCATGCCGGTTTACGGGGCCGGGCCGGGAACCCCCCGAGCATGCCGTCATCGGTAAAATCAAAACCGCAGTTAGACGGCTTGCGCATTCCGTGAAATGCAGGGCATGGACGGCCGGTCCGGGTCCAGCCCCGTAATCCGACATAGTTTTGAAATG
>JAGZYM010000010.1:0-87678 GCA_018377855.1 Collinsella sp.
CGGTTCTCAAGGTGCACGCCTGCGCTGGTTCCCGGTTCCACCGGGCCGCGCGGCAAGGAGATATATTGCCAGACCGGAGGGGCCCCGTGGGCGGGAATCGCGCACTCCATATTTTGTTCACAAATGAATAGGTCCCTCAGTCGCATCACTGAGGTTAAAACTGAAGCATTGGCTTCTGATATTGGCGATGACCAGCTGTTTTATGTGTATTGAGACATCGGTCATCTCTGGAGCGCTACTTTACTCCAAAGGCATCAGTTATTTGTTTCCCATCGGTAAAAGGCGGGTTTTGTTCGCCAAGCGTTCTTATATATAGCTAGATACGGGTTCGAACCCGTGCACCGGCAACAAAAAAGACGGCCAACCGAAGTTGACCGTCTCAACAATCTTTGGGTGGGCCGTCAGGGGTTCAGCCTGCTTCGCAGGCGGCCGCTGCGGCGCTTTCGCGCCTTGCGCGCTGCGCTGGCAAACGCTCACGCGTTTACTCAGCTCCGCGCCCCGACGGGTTCGAACCCATGAAAGGGCGACAAAAAAGACGGCCAACCGAAGTTGACCGTCTCAACAATCTTTGGGTGGGCCGTCAGGGGTTCGAACCCTGGACCTTGGGATTAAAAGTCCCCTGCTCTGCCAGCTGAGCTAACGGCCCGCGGGTGGCATTGTACCACGGTCTGGGACTATTCCCAACTCCATTGGCCGTTCTGGAAAATCACAACTTCACGTCCATCAGGCGTAATGCCCACAATATCGATGTCGTCCGTGCCGATCATAAAATCGACGTGCGTGCTCGAGACGTTAACGCCATGCTCCAGAAGCTCCTCCTTGGACATGTCATACCCACCCTCGATGCATTCGGGGAAACCGACACCTAGCGCGAGATGGCAGCTAGCGTTCTCGTCATAGAGCGTATTGTAGAACAGAACACCACTTTCGCGGATCGGCGTGTTCTTGGAAATGAGCGCGACCTCTCCCAGGTGAGCAGCGCCCTCGTCAGTATCGATGATACTTGCGAGCGTTGCCTTGCCCACGCGGGCGTCGTAGTCCACCACGCGGCCGCCCTCGAACTTAATCCAAAAATCTTCGACCTTATTGCCGTGATGGATGAGCGGCATGGCCGAGTACACGATACCGTCGGCGCGCATGCGATCGGGCGAAGTGAAGACTTCCTCGGTGGGAATGTTGGGGAAGAAGGGGTGCCCATCGGGCGTCTTGCCCTTGCCGCCGGCCCACTCGTGACCTTTCGTCATGCCAATCGTCAGATCGGTTCCATTTGCCGCGGTGTAATGCAGGTAGTCGAAACGATTGTCGTTCAGGAAACGCAGGTTCTTTTCGAATGCGGCGTCATGGAGTTCCCAGTCGCTCTCTGGGTCCTGGCCATCGGCGCGCGCGGTGTGCAGAATCGCATTCCACAGCTTATAGATTGCAACCTCATCGGCGTCTCCCGGGAACACCTCGTGCGCCCAAGCCACGACCGGAGCGCCGGCGATGCACCACGGATTGATGTTGTAATCCAGTCCACGGCGGAAAACTTTGCACTGCGTATTCCTCGCCTTTGATGCCGCGGCCGGCTTGGCTGGATCGATGCCCTTGAGGGCCGCAGGATCCGCACCCTCGATAAAGACAAAGCAGGCACCATCCTGGGCCAAGGAATCCAGCTGCATGCGCTTCCACTCGGACGTCTGCTCAAAATAGCTTTTCTCGACATGCTCGTACGTGAGCCTCGTCACGGCATCATCGGCCCAAATGACCGTCACGTGGCCGGCGCCGGCAGCATAGGCCTCCGCGACCACCACGCGCGCAAACGGCGCGCACTCGACCGGAGACTGAACGACGACCTCCTGGCCGGGCTTGACGTTTACGCCCTTGCGGACGACCAGGCGCGCGTAGTTTTTAATCTTGGGCTCCAGGGCCTTCATGCCCTCCAGAGCCTCTTCGACCGTCAGGGCAGCTCGAATCATGTGCCACTCCATCTATCTATAGAACAGTAAAAAGGCGCGCCGCAAAAACGACGCGCCTTATATCTTAGCGATAAGTATGTATGCAAACGCTACTTCTTCTTGGAGTCCTTCTGGTCCTCCTCGGCAGCCGCGCGCTCAATAAGAGCGTTGAGCTTGTTCTCGGACATGCCCTCGGCCTGCGCGCGGTACATGTTGCGCAAGGGACGAATACGAGCGAAGTCATAGATAAAGTCGCCCAAAATGATGACGTAGGACAAAACGATGCCGACCATCTGGACAGGGCTGGACACCATGCCAGCGGGAGCGAAGTACAGCGAGGCCCAAATTGCCACGACGAGCACCATGCCAATGGCGAGCACAATCCACCAGATGCGACGGCGCTTGGTGTAGTCCTCGTCCTGCTTGAGGAGGATATTCGACACCGTATAGATGCGGTCCTCCTTGGCGCGCTGCTTGGCCTTGCGGGCGCGCTTCTCCTCTTTAGAGAGGCCCTCGAGGTTCTCGCCCTTCTCGAGCTCTTTGCGGCGTGCCTTAGACGAAGCCGGCACGACGCGAACGGAGCTCGCTGCTTGGCGGGCGGGCTTAGCAGATGCGGCAGACTTGCGCGCAACCCCGGTAACTTCGTGCGATTGCGTGCGCTTGTTCGTGGCGCTACGGGTACTCACTTATGCGTTCTCCTTCATGCTTGTGAACTGGAAGCCCGTGATGATCTGGAAGGCCTCGCGATAGCGCTCGGACGTGCCATCGATGACCTCGGCGGGCAGGTGCGGGGTCTCCCCCGTCATATCCCAGTTGGCCTTGAGCCAATTGCGGACGAATTGCTTGTCGTAGCTAGGCTGGATCTTGCCCTCCTCGTAGCTGGCAGCAGGCCAGAAACGGCTGGAGTCGGGCGTGAGGCACTCGTCGATCAGCGTGACCTTGCCATCGATGACACCAAACTCGAACTTGGTGTCGGCAATGATGATGCCACGGGTCGCGGCGTACTCGGCAGCGGCCTTGTAGATCTTGAGGGAAAGGTCACGAATCTGCGTGGCGATGTCCTCGCCCACGATCTCGCAGCAACGCTCGAACGAGATGTTCTCGTCGTGGTCACCGATCTCGGCCTTCGTGGACGGCGTGAACAACGGCTCGGGAAGCTTGGAAGCCTCGGTCAGGCCCTCAGGCAGCTGGATGCCGCAGACGGTGCCGTTCTCGTCGTAGGTCTTCTTGCCCGAACCGGTCAGATAGCCGCGGACGATGCACTCGATAGGAATCGTCTGGGCCTTCTTAACCAGCATGGCGCGGCCAGCGAGGTAGTCACGATACTCAGCAAACTCCTCGGGGAAATCCGCCGGGTCGATGGAAACGAGATGGTTGGGGACGATGTCGGCAAACTTATCGAACCAGAATGCCGAGATGCGATTGAGCACCTCTCCCTTAAACGGAATCTCGTCGGGAAGAATGAAGTCGAACGCAGAAATGCGGTCGGTGGCGACCATCAGCAGGTTTTCACCGGCATCGTAAATATCACGAACCTTGCCACGGGAATCCGGACGACGCTCCATCGTTGTCACGTGAGTCACTCCTTACCTAAATACGACAGAAATGCGGGTTCTTTCCCGCATGTTTTCGCAAACTCGGAGCGGCAGGGACACGGCCCCTCCTTCACCGAATAGCGAAAAGCTAGTGCTCCATTGTAGTAGATGCCGCGTCCGCCATGTGCTCGCGGGGCAGATGAATTGTAAAAGTCGTACCCTTTCCAAGCTCCGACTCCACGGATATGTAGCCATGGTGACGCTCGACGATCTGCTTGGTCACGGCGAGGCCGACGCCCAGGCCGCCAGCTTCGCGGGCGCGGCTGGCATCGGCGCGCCAAAACCGCCCGAAAATGCGCGACAGATCGTCCTTGGCAATACCGATGCCGGTATCAGAAACGGCAATGCTGACGTGCCTGCGGTCACTGAGCACCGACACCACGACCCAACCGCCCTCGGGGGTGTAGCGCATGGCGTTGCTCATGAGGTTGATAACACATTGCGTGATCATGTCGGGATCGGCCTCGACGACATCGTCGTGCCCTTGGGTTTCATCTGCAAAGCGAAGACGAAGGTCACGGTCGGCAAACAGACGCTCCTGGCCGTTCACAATCGATCGCACGAACGGAACCATGTCCACCGGTTCTAGATTGAGCGGAGCCGTGCTGTTTTCCATACGCGATAGGTCGAGCATCTGCTGCACCAGACGAGCCAGGCGACGCGTCTCGGAAGCAACGGTCTCCAAATGCTCATCGTCGGTGGGATACACGCCATCCTGCATGGCCTCGACCGTTGCGAGCATGGCCATAAGCGGCGTGCGAAGCTCGTGTGCAACGTCTGAGGTCAGGCGCTTCTCGTGTTTCATATCCTTCTCGAGCGAGGTGGCCATCTCATCGAAGGTCTCACCCAGCTGATCGATCTCGTCATCACCGCGCAGCCCCGTGCGAGCCGACAGGTCGCCGTCACGGATTTGCTTTGCGGTACTGGTGATGCGATGAATCGGTTTGGTGAGCATGCGCGACACGAGCGATCCGATAACGACCGAAATGCAGATTGCAACAACCGCGGCGAGGGCCATGGCGTTAAAGGTCTTCTCCCTAAACGCAGAGTCCGCCTTGGTGAGCAGAGCGTCGGAGCCGATGGCCCACAGCTTTACCTGTCCGGCATGCTCGCCGGAAGACGTTACAATCTCGACGTTAGCAACGCTATCGGAGTCGGTTGGAGCAGACGAGACCGGGCTATGCGATGCCCTCTTGCCGCTCGTGTCGTCGGTCGTAGCCTGGTTTTCGCGTACATCGGCGGTGGCGCTTGCCGAGGGCCAGGAATCGTCATAAACGATCACACCCTTTTTATTGACGACCTGCATGCCCAGATCGTCGGAAACCAAACTCGACGTTGCGACCGTGCGCAGTTCTCCCGCGGTCCAAGAGCCGTTTTCCTCATATGAGGTCGCCAACTTCTCGGCAGCGGAATTTGCGATTTCGACGATATTGGAGCGTGTGTAATCCGAAAAGACCGTGCCCCACACAACAGAGACAACGCCCACCAGCACCAATACCGTCATGAGCGATGTCAGAGCAAAAGCAAGTGCCATGCGCGAGGGATAGCTCATCGTTGGCCGTGAATCGGAACGAGGCGTGTTCCAACTAGCCTTGGAACCCGCCTCGCTCTCCTGCTTGTGCTTTTGTCCGATTTCAAAGCGCGCAGGTGTCATATGTGATTTCCCTATTTCTCGTCCGACTTATCGGTCTTGGCCGGAGCCTCGAAGCGATAGCCGACACCATGGACGGTGTAGAGCCACTTGGGCTTCTTGGGATCATCGCCCAGCTTGGCGCGAAGATTCTTCACGTGGCTATCGATGGTGCGCTCATAGCCCTCAAAGTCATACCCGAGCACTTTCTCGACCAGCTCCATGCGGTTATACACACGGCCGGGATGGCGGGCAAGCGTGGTGAGCAGCTTAAACTCGGAAGCCGTCAGATCGACTTCCTTGCCCTCGACCAAGATCTTGTGGCCCGAGATATCGATGACCAGATCGCCGAAGTCGAGTACCTCGACGGCGGGCTCGTCGGCCTGATGGGCACGGCGGAACAGAGCGCGAACGCGGGCGACGAGCTCGCGCGGCGAGAACGGCTTAATCAGATAGTCGTCGGCGCCGAGCTCAAGACCGATAATACGGTCCTCGATCTCGCCCTTAGCCGTCAGCATGATGATGGGGACATCCGAGGTATCGCGAATGGTGCGGCAAACGCGCTCGCCGGGAATCTTGGGGAGCATAAGGTCGAGCACGACCAGGTCGAACTGATGCTTCTCGAACTCCTCGATCGCGGACTGGCCGTCGCCGACGCCCACAACCCAGTAGCCTTCGCGCTCGAGATAGGCAGCGACGGCGTCACGGATTGCCTTCTCATCCTCGACCAGCAGAATCTTTTTTGCATCTGAAGCCATAACACGGCCCCCCCCTGTCTCAATTAGCTAAGAACAAGCCCATTTTAACGCACCTGAGCCCGCCGGATGCCGCTATGACGCGGCAGCTCGGCGGGCGGTACTCACAATTACAACGCGTTTATTCCCCTGTTGGCGCCTTTTTAACCCCTCTAAGCTTAAAGAGAGAATAGGCGTGCAGTGACCGTCTCTGGTATACCCTGGCTGTTGCGCACCGTGGCGTACGTAAGGAATGAGTCCGATTTTCCCGCCGTAGCTGGATAATCGCCATACTCCAAAGCGCGGTCGGGCGACAGCAGCGAGCCATAGGTCTTGGCAGAGGTGTCGATCAGGAAATGCGACGCCTGTACCTTAACAAGGTATTTATTCTTCTTGCCAGCCGCACATGCGAGCGGCTCGCGTGACAGGAAGAGGTACGGCCCTCCCTCATTACCGATATACGTGCCCATATTGCCCAGGCTGCCCACGCCACTATAGGCCGCCTCGATAGAAAACACGAAGGTATCGCCCATATATACGGCCTCGAAAGGCGAAACTGACGAAGGGAGGACCAACTGGGCACGCTTGGTGTTGTTGCCGTCGGTCAGATCGATTGCCGTTATGCCGTAGTAGACGCCCTCGTCGTTGCGGACACGCGGCGAGATGGTCAAAATGCCGTCGCTCGCGCGCGGGGCCGATGCAAAGCGGCCCGTCGATTTCCAAATTACCTCGGCCTTGGATTCATCAAGCGAGCGACGATAGCAAAACGAATCACTACTCGTTTTATTGCCGCCTGCCGAAGGCATTTTATACCAGATGACCGATGACCCGAACGCCGTAAACAGGGGCGGATCATAGTCCTTGCCACCTCGATCGAGCTCAACCACGTCGCCAGAGAGCGAAGCGCCCGACAGATTTTGAGCGTAGAGCTTCCACGATGAATTGGCAAAGTTCATCTCAACCCACGCGAATACGCCGTCGCCGGCACGGACATCGTAGAATGCATATCCCGTGCCCTCGATAGGATCCTCGATTAATGTGGTAAGCGAGCCATCACCCAGGTTGAGCACACCGAGTGTGTTGGCGTGCAGCGCCGATGCGGGCGCCATCATCGCCGCGGCGTAATCGCCGTCGCAGTAGTACAGCAGCGTACCCAGAGGCAGCGTCCACGACGCCGCCGGCTCAAGATCGATGTCGACTGCCTCGTACTCATCCGTAATCGAGATGATCTTGGAATCGTCCTTGATAACCTGCGGCTCGCCGGCGGCATCATCGCTGGTGCCCGTTTTTTTCGAGCATCCGGCAAGCACCGTGGCAGCGCCCGCGGCAGCCCCACCGAGTACAAAGCCGCGACGCGATATTCCGTTCTTGATGTGATCGGCGATACCCATTAGGCGATCTCGGTGCGAGCGGCCTCGATAGCGCGTGTAAGCTGGTCGGCGCAGGAGGTCTTTTTCATACCGCAGGTATTACCGGCGAGAACCTCGATTACGCGATCGGCAGGAGCGCCCTCGACCAGCTTGGAGATAGCCTTGAGATTGCCGTCGCAGCCGCCGGTAAACTCAACGCCCATCACCTTGTTGCCGTCATCGGAAAGATCAAGGTGAATATTGCGAGCACACACGCCCTGAGGCTTGTAATCAAACGAAATCATGCGATCCCCTCTCAGAATGTTATTCGAGACGACTATTATCCCCGTCTTTCCCTAAATGCAACGAGGCGCTTTGCCGGCAACACACATTACCAGCAAAGCGCCCTAAAAAGCTAACGTTATGCCCGAACCTACTCGAAGCTCAGCTGCTCCAGACGATCAAAGACCGTGTCGATACGGGTGAGGAAGTCCCACGGATCAAAGATCTCGTCGAGCTTCTCCTGACTGACGGTGCAGCGCGGGTCGGCCTCGAGACGCTCCTTAAAGGTGGGGCCGGAGACACAATCCTGTACCTCGTGCCAAGTTGCCATGGCGTTCTCCTGCACAATGGCGTACGCGTCCTCGCGGGTGATGCCCGTGTCGACGAGGGCGAGCAGCACCTTGGAGGAGAAGATGAGACCGCGGGTCTTATTGAGGTTGGCCATCATGCGGGCAGGGTACAGCTGCAGGCCGTCGATAACGCGGATGAGGCACTGGAACATGTGGTCGAGGGCGATGAAGCTATCGGCCTGGGCGACGCGCTCGGCAGAGGAGTGCGAAATGTCACGCTCGTGCCACAGGGCGACGTTATCGAAGGCAACCTGGGCGTTGGACTTCACGACGCGCGACAGACCGCAGACTTTCTCCATGGTGATGGGGTTGCGCTTGTGCGGCATGGCTGAGCTGCCCTTTTGGCCCTTACGGAACGGCTCCTCGGCCTCGAGCGTATCAGTCTTCTGCAGATTGCGGACCTCGGTAGCGATGCGCTCGCAGGTGGCTGCGGTGGTGGCGAGAACGCCGGCGAGATAGGCGTGATGGTCGCGGCTGATAACCTGCGTGGACAGCGGGTCGTGAACCAGGCCCAGGTGCTCGCAGACATACTCCTCGACGAACGGCTCGATGGAGCTGTACGTGCCGACAGCGCCCGAGATGGCACCAAAGGCAACATTCTTGCGGGCGTCCTCAAGACGATCCAGATCGCGCTTGAGCTCCCAGGCCCAAGAGCCAAACTTCATGCCGAAGGTCATCGGCTCGGCGTGGATGCCATGAGTGCGGCCGGCACAGAGCGTGTTGCGCTCCTCAAAGGCGCGACGCTTGCAAATCTCGCCGAGCTTCTTGACGTCCTCGATGATCAGGTCGCAGGCCTGGGTGAGCTGGTAGCACAGGGCCGTGTCGCCCAGATCCGAGCTGGTCATGCCATAGTGAACCCAGCGGCTGGGCTTGGGGTCGCCCTCGGGAACATCGGCATCGATGTATTCCTTCATGTTGGTCAGGAAGGCAATGACGTCGTGGCGCGTGACTTCCTCGATCTCATCGACCTTCGCCTTCTCAAAGTTGGCATGGTCGCGGATCCACTGGGCCTCGTCTTTGGAAATACCGATCTTGCCGAGCTCCGCCTGGGCCTCGCAGGCCAGAACCTCGATCTCCTGCCAAATGGCGTACTTGTTCTCGAGGGAGAAGATGTGTCCCATCTCCGGGCGGGTATAGCGATCGATCATAGCGGCTCCTTTTTGGTTATTGGCACGTTGGTCGTAACCCATCCATTGTACCGTGCGCAGGTGCAAGTATGGGCAGCAGGCATTAACCTAACATTTTGGAATTGGAGCGAGCAACGGAACGTCCGCGTATTTGCTTCGCAAATCCGCACCGGCTTCAGGCGAGCCCCTCAGCTTCACGAAGCCGAAGGGGAAGACTTTGTTGAATTAGCCGTCCCCATGTCTCCCGCGCCCGGTAGAGCGGGCAACGGGACGTCTGCGCATTTGCTTCGCAAATACGCACCGGCTGCGGTCGCCTATCGGCGACCTTGCCTGCTCGCTATAAACGCTTCGCGTTTATTTAACGCTCGCACCCTGGCGGGTTCGAGTCCCGGCACTTTATTGAAAAAAGCACAACACCGAAGCGGTGTCGTGCTTTTACTTTTTTTGGAGCGGGCAACGGGACTCGAACCCGCGAGTGTCAGCTTGGGAAGCTGATGCCTTACCACTTGGCGATGCCCGCATATGTGGGGGATAGTATAACGCGGTTGTCTTGTTCGATACAAGGGTGTCGATGCTTGTTTTAGCTGTGGAGAATCATTTGAAAACCGCGCCAATTGTGGAGATGAGGACCTTTGTCTTTCTTTTCTTACCATCTTCTACCTGCACTTTTATCTGATTGTTGTATTTGAGCTCGATTTGTCAGAAATCGGGCAAGCTTTTGGTCAGGCTCCGGTACTTACCCGCATGAACCTCGGGGGTAGCCTCATCCTACGCGTCGCAACCTCCCCATGCGGCGCACGAGGGATAAGGAGCAGCCATGTCCAACGCACCCACGCACTCTGTCCACAGCGCAATCGCAACAGGTCCGCTGCTCCTGCTCCTCTTCCTGCTTTTCGGCTGCCTGACACCGGGAGCCGCATTTGCCGTCGATGGCTACGACCAGCTCGGCTTCCGCACTATTAGCGATGATTGTGGGCCCTTCCTCATCGGCAAGTATGAAGCTCAAGACGCCTCGATTGCCTACTGCATGAACCAGGAGCGCCCCGGCCCCACCAAGCCGGGCGACCCATGGCTCAACTTTGATCAAGGCTGGGTGTGGCTCGACGACGAGTTCGCGGCAATCGTTTGTCACGGATATCCTACCGCCACGTCGTTTGGCGGTTACCATCTTTCACCCGATCGTGCCCGCGCCGCAACCCAGCTTGCCGTATGGATGCTCAACGGCACTACCCATGTCGACGGTACCTACTCTTACACGACCGCTCAGGGCAAAACCAAGAGTGGGCACTTTATCACTGACAATGAAGTCGTGGCGGCGGCGCGGTGGCTCCACGACAGCGCAAAATCAGGAAGCATCAAAGCCGCTCCGCACCGCGCGCGGCGCTATCTAGGAGCCGTATCGGGCGGCAGCAAACGTCAGGACATGCTCTATGTACTGCCGGCGGTCTCTGTTTCCTTCCAAAAGCAGTCTGCAAACGCTGCCATTACCAGCGGAAACAATACTTATCAGTTTGACGGGGCAACATTCGATGTTTTTGAGAGCACCTGCGGCGCGCGTGTCGGCACCGTCCAGATGGACAGCAACGGTCGAGCGCAGGCAACACTTCTGCCCAACACGGCATACTACCTAGTTGAAACGAAGGCGCCGGCCGGCTATGTCCCCCGTCGCGATCGCATCGCCTTTACCACGGGGAATGACGGTGGAAAGGTCGCCATTGATGAACAGCCCGGCACCATCAATCTGCGTATCGTAAAACTCGATGCCGCGACGAATGCCGGCCCCCAGGCGGGATCTTCACTCGCAGGAGCAGAGTTCACGTGTGTGTCGCAATCAACCCCTGGATGGGCGCAAATTCTCACGACTGACGAAAGCGGTCGGGCTACCCTCGTCGATGTCCCCTTAGGAACCTTTACCATCTACGAATCAAAAGCCCCCGAGGGCTACCTGCCATCCAACGACAGCTGGACCTATACCGTTGGAGCCGACCAGCTCGGCGATTCAGGCGTGGTCGAGATCGAATCTCGCATTTCCGATATCCCCATTGCGTTTGACCTTGAGATTTCCAAATTCAAGGATTACGGCAATAGCGACCAATCCGGCCTGGAGCAGCCGGCGGGTGGTGTTGTCTTTGAGGTTGTCAGCAACAGCTCTCAGCAGGTTGTTGGCACACTGACCACAAACATCTATGGCTTTGCCTCCACCAAAGATCAGCCCGAAGCATGGTTCGGCACAGGCAAGCGACCCGCCGGTGTCCACGGAGCCGTCCCATACGACCGTGCCGGCTACACGATTCGCGAGGTTCCGGAAACCGTCCCCGAGGGTTTTAAACGTGCAGGGGAATGGACCGTCGGGGCCAATCAGATTTCCGACGGCGCCGAGCTTCAATATATCGTGGACAACCACGCTCTGTCGACGCATCTCCAGATTGTAAAACGCGATGCCCAAACAGGCGCTTCTGTTCCCCTAGCCGGATTCTCCTTCCAACTCCTCGACAGCAATCACGAACCTGTCTCACAAACTTGCTGGTATCCAGCACATAACGTAATGGACACCTTTACGACTGACGCGACCGGGACCGTCACACTGCCCGAATCGCTCGTGCCGGGCACCTATTATGTACGCGAAACCTCGGCCAAAGAGCCCTATCTTGTCGGCGAAGAAATCGAGGTAAACATACCCGCCGACATGAACCTAACGCCCGTTGCAATCGCCTCGTATTATGACCACGCCGCGACCGGAAATATCAGGATCGTTAAAACCGATGCCGTAGACGGCAGCAGCCTCGCGGGCGCCATCTTTGAGATCCGTGCCTCGGGTGATATCGTGCGCCCCGACGGTAGCATTGCCGCACTCGACGGTGAGACTGTCGCTACCGTCACGACGGATGAAACTGGAGAAGCACGCGCGGACAACCTCCCACTGGGATCTGGCACCGCACGCTACGAGGTTGTCGAGACTCAAGCGCCGGCAGGCTTCTTGCTCGATCAGACAACCCATATTGCCGACCTTACTTATGCCGACCAGAAAACACCCGTTGTAGAAGCACGGCTTAACGTATCCGACGATTACACCAAGGTTGATATCTCCAAGGTCGATGCAAGCGGTGAGCAGGAAGTAGAAGGCGCACGGCTCACCTTATATGGTCCCGATAAAACCGAAATAGACTCCTGGACCTCATCCGACAAGCCACACCGCGTCGAACATCTTGCACCCGGCACCTACTCGTTGCGCGAAATGATGTCTCCGCGGACCTATGACCTTGCCGAGGAGATAACGTTTGAAATAAAGGATACGGGAGAAGTCCAATCCGTCGCGATGAAGGATGCGCCCATCGAGATCAAGGGGCAGGTCGACAAGCGTCAGGAACTTGTCCAACCTATCGAAAAGGGCCTGTTGGCTAACGGCGATGGTAAAAACCGTGCCACGATGCAAACCAATACGGATGGGCTTTTCTCCTATACCATCGACGCTCGAAACGATTCAACTACCTGGGTTGATGAGTTTACAATTACCGATGATCTTGAGTGTGCCGAGGACGATACGGCGAGATTCGTCTCAATCGAAACCCCCGTCGCCATCGGCGACCTCAATGGTCTGTGCAACGTGTGGTATCGCACGACGCCGTTGGACTCGACAGACGTCGATGAGCCGGCATACGCGACACTTGACGATGGGCACGAAAATCCTTGGCTTGAGTCCGACGAAGTAAGGGAAAGTCTGGGTGAGGATTGCCGCCTCGTCGATTACGACGGCTGGCACCTCTGGAAGGCGGATGTCTCGACCACGGAATCCACCACACTCGAGGCGAAAGAACTCGACCTTGCGTCCAATACCGTCGTAACGGGCATTCGCATTGAATACGGTGCGGTAGCCGCCGACTTTACGACTCGAAGCGATGCGGATTCTTGGACCCGCGATGATCTCAAAGATGAGCACGACGACCTTGACGATGCCAAAGCAATCCTTGGCACAGACGCTCGGGGCGCAATCGTGCACATGCAGGCGACGTCGGCTTATACGCCCCAAACCGCACTCACCAACAGCGCACGCGTCGATCTTTGCCGCAACGGCGGCGGCGATAAACTTGAGTCACATGACGAGGACCGTGTCATTCAACGCTGTACCCTACCGCAGGACCTACCGGCAACAGGATCAGTTCCCATCGCCGCTTGCATCACCGCGCTCCTGACCTCGGGTGCCGCAGCCCTATGGTTCGCTCGCCTTAGGTCGACCTCAAAGAAGCGCTAGCGCGATGAAAAAGCGGGCGAGCCAGTCCCCTGGCTCGCCCGCTTTCAATCATGTAAATCGCCGTATCTACTCTGCAGACGAAGATCCACCATCAACGATTGCCTGCTCGGACTCAGGAATCCCATCGGCACCCGTACTCTGTTCTTGCTCCACCTCTTCGCTGATTGCGGAGGCGGGGGTCGAGCCCTTTGCACCCACGATGTAGGCAGCCCCAAATCCTAACGCAATGGCAATCAAGGTCAAAATCACGTAGACAGGCCAATGGCGCTTAATATACGAAAACACGTTGACTCCTTAGAGCTCCGTCTACGAACGGCGGATAACCTCGGTCACGACCTCGGATACCGTGGCAATGTTCGTCGGGTTGACATTGTGGGGCAGGTCGTCCTCGGTACGAGCGCAAGCCAGACGCGTGCCGTCCACGCCGGCGATGGTGAGGGCTCGGCGGCTCGCCTCGAGCGCGGCATAGGCATCGGTCTTGGCATAGGGCATCTCGAGCGCGCCACAATCGACATGGAACGACTTGCACACCTTGCTGACCAGGTTCATGATGCGGCGATCGCCCTTGAGCAGCTGCTGTTCGCCCTCGACCGTCACCACCGAAAGCCTACCGGCGCCGACGGATTCAAGATTGATGAAGAATACGCCGCGGAGCTTATCGCGATGCGAAGCCAAGAAGGCCTTCATGCCGGCGCCATCACAATCCGAGGCGCCCGTTGCCACAAACCAGATATCGTGACCGAGCAGCTCATCATCGCCCATAGAGGCGACAGCCGAGAGCATATCTTCGGAAGAAGCGCCATCGGAAGACGTAGCGCCGCCCTTCCAGCCATCGTTATCGTCCTCGAAGTTATCCCACGAACCGATACCGCGACCGGACTTCTTGGCATCGTAATCGTCTTCGACGCCCAGCCAATCACTCATGCTGTCCTGCTCGTTTTTCCTTTTACGACCGAACAGGCCACCCAGGCCGCGTTTGCGAGACTTGGGTGCCGCTGGGGCGGGAGCCGAAATGGTCTCGATCGGCTGCGCGCCCGACGCAACGGGCATAGAAGGCGCAACGGGTGCCGATGTGGGTTCGGGACCCTGGGCAGTAGCAAAGGGGTCGTTGACCTGGGCAGAGGGATCGGGAAGGTCGAACAGCGACGTGCGAGACGCAACGTTTGCCTGCTTCATCGACGGCAGCGACGGATCGGGGACCGAAGCCAGCGGAGACGAGGAAGGTGCAGGCGACGGTGCCGACGCCGGATCGGGAACATTTATCTGCGGACGCGGCGATGCCTGGGAGGAAATCTGGGCCATAAGGGAATCGACCGTTTCGTCCTGGGTGGGAGCAACATTGGCAACCGTGGCACCGGAACCACTCGGGGTCGGCATGGTGAAAATCTGCGTGGAGTAAGGCCTCGACTCATCCGTCTCGGGAGTCTCGGAAACCGCAGGCACTTCCTCCTGCTCGACCTCGGTCGAATCACCTTGATCGGCTGCCGCGTATTGCTCTTCGTCAGAGTTGGCCTCGACGGACTCGTCCTCGGTCGCATCCTGAATTTCGGCAGCATCAATGGGCTCGCCATCGCCCGCCGCGTCGCCCTGCTCATCGGAAACAGGAAGGGGCTCGGCAATTGCGGTGCTTTGCTTTTCAAACGTTATCGTGGAATCGAACTGCGCGGCATCAAACGACATGGTGCTATCGACGTGCTGCTGAGCCTCGAAAGACGTTGTTGCCTCAACAACATCCGCTGACGTCGGTTGCTGGGACTCAAAGGACGTCGTAGCTTCGGCAGCGTCGACGGGCCCGGACTGCATAGCCTCGTTCTGCTCAAACTCTTGCGCCGCGCGCTCACGTGCCGCCTCGGCTGCCTGCTGCTGAGCGATAGCCTCCTGCTCGGCAGCCTCGCGTGCGGCAGCGCGCTTCTCCTCGAAATCGTCGACAAATTTCCTGCCCTTTGCAAGCGCACCCTTAAAGAAGCTGGAAGCGCTGGCGCCAATCGAAGAGAACGCGGATGCAATATCGGCATGGGGCGTTGCCGCGGGAATCTCGGCAGAGAAATCAGTATCGCTCTCGTAAGACACGCGCCTCGGCTGTTCAACGTAATCGTCGTCAGACTCGTCCGCAACGTCTTGCGCCGGCGCGGCGGGAGCCAAAATGTCCAATCCTGCCGCGGGATCGATCGCAGACACCGCCTCGGGCTCGGCAACGGCAGCGGTAACCGCGGCAGACTCATCATCCGCAGTGACAACGGGCGCAGGCTCGGGCTCAAACGTCGGCTCCTCGCCCTCCTCGTAATCGAGCGTGCAGGACTCGGGAAGCATTCCGAGCGCACGGATGGCATCCGAACCAAAGCGGATGTTGCCGGCGGCGTTGCGATAGAGCTTGGGCTCGGCCGCGGCAGGCTCCTCCGCCGGCTCAGCAGCGGGAACCTCGTCATTGAACTCTTCGGCCTGGACAGCCTGATTCTGATCCTCGGGCACGATGGCGCCAATCAGCGTCTCGTCGGCAGACGCACCCTCAAAGCCCTCGATCTGCTCGTCAAAAGCCTCGCCCTGTTCGGGCTCGGTTTGAGCGTCGGGAGCAATCGGCTGACCGAACTCGTCCTCGGCGTAGGTAGGCTCTTCGTACTCGATGGTGTTGCCGTAGTCGTTTTGCTGCTGGGCCGCGGCATACTCCGCCGCCGCGCGCGCCATTTCCTCGGCACGACGTTTCTGCTCCCCAAAATAGGTATCGAACGGAACATCGTCGGGAAACTCGTTCTCGCCCTGGAAGGGAGCAACGTTGTCCATAACACCGAGCATAGCGGCGACAGAAGACTTGTTGCACACCGCGCCGGACGTATAGGGAAGAATGTGGCGGTTAGAGATGATGTTTGCCGCGTTGGCAAGTGCAACGAGGGAAGCGAGGATCGCGACAATCCACAGCAGAACCTTGAGCGCGCCGGGGAGCGGCAGGATACGCAGGATAGCAACGGCAGCAGGGGCAACCGTGGCAACGGGCAACAGCTTGGCGATGAGCGCACGATACGAAGCATAGGGCTCGCGGGCGAGCAGCTCAGCACGGGGAGAGTCGTAGTGTGCGACAACGACCACCGGGCGGTTGCGCGGAGACGCGAGCGGGCCCGAGGCCTTGTGGTAGGCGATGACATTTTGGCTCACGCCCGTCTTGCCCAGGCGCGAAACCACGGGGTGGCCCGTGCGCTCGAGCACGTAAAGAACGGCGCCGACAACGGCCAGCAAGGTGCCGACCAAGCCGATACCGCCGCCGATGCCCATCAGCAGGGCGCCGGCAAACGCAAGAATACCGGTAACGGCAAATGCCAACCTACCGGGCGCCGGGGCATTGAACTCCTGAACCTCGGGATCAAAGCCGTGGTTGCGGAAGATCTGAGCGATATCCTCGGCAGCCAAGCGCTCTTCTTCGCTGCATGCCGGCGTAATGCCGGTGTTCTGCAGCAGGTGGTTAATATAGTTCTGGGTGTTCGCCATGTGCGCTCCACATCCATAATCCGACAAATAGGCCCAATGCATGCACATTAGAACCGTATATAGTCGAAAGTATACCCCGAGCGAGCGCAAACGACCGAATTCGGGCCATCTTAACGCCCCGAGCGGACAAGGATATAGCCTAATCTCCATATCGGACTAAAATCATGGCAGCAAACCACCTTCTCATGCGAGGACTCTATGACGGCAAGCGACGCGACCGCGACAATTAAAAAGGGAAGTTCGGAGCCCGGTTTCGATAAAACGGCTCAGCGCATCCTCAATCTTTTCTTTGTGCTCAACAGCTCCCCCGAACCGCTGACGACCGAGCAGATCGTCTTGGATTCCGACCTGGGATATGGCTCCGGCAACATCGACTCGGATAAGCGCAAGTTTCGGCGCGATCGTGACAAACTGCTCGAGCGTGGCATCTTAATCAAGGAGGTTCGCCCCGCCGGTGCGCAGGAGACCGAGGAAAGCTCGTGGACAATCGACCGCGAGCACACCTTTGCAGCAGGCGGCCTCATCACCGCAGACGACGCCGATATCCTGCTCAACGCCATCGACCAGACACTAGCGGCCGGCTCTTCCACCTTTGCCGCGCCGCTTGCCGATATTCGCTCCAAAATTGCCTACCTCACCGGCATGTCGGCGGTGGACGAAGCACCGATCCGCCGCTCTCCCACCGTCGATGCGGTATGGAGCGCCTTTGCCGAGCGATGCGCGCTGCGATTTTTATATCAGAACGGACGCGGCGAGCAGAAAGAACGTACCGCCTGCGTCTACGGCATGTTCGAGCGCGAGGGCGTGGCGTACTTCTGCGGCCTCGACAATGCCACCGACGACATCAGGACATTCCGCTGCGACCGTATCGTTCGCGCTTGGCGTCCTTCGAAGGCCTACGCCATCCCTGCAGACTTCAATCTCAACGACTATCTGTTCTTTGAATTCGATTTTGCCGACCGACCGCCCGTTGCAGCCACGTTCTCGTTCGGTCCTCAGACGCAGATCGATATGATCAACGGCCTCACGCGCGGGCGAGGTGAGCTCGCACACACCGATGCGGGATGGACCTGGACCGTTGACGTGCGTGACCTTGAAGCCGCCACCTCATTTTGCATGGCCCACGCCATGGACGGCATGAGGCCCATGGCCCCCAAATCGCTCAAGCAGGCGTGGAACCACCTCATAGAAAGGACGGTGCACGAGCATGCCCGTGCGTAAACTCACCAGCGAGCAGAGACTCTCGCGCGCCATCGACATCATGGAGGCCCTCTACGCCGCCGGCGATGGCGGCATGACACGAACCGAGATTTGCAGCCGCTTTGACATCACGGGGGCGTCGCTCGACGAGATTCTCGAGATCGTCTCGACGCTCGCGGACCGAGAATCGGGCGCGCGCATCATCTGCGAATGCCGCGGCGAGCGCGTGGCCCTCACTGGTGACGCCGGGCGCGTGCTACCGTTGCGCCTGAGTGCCGCCGAGGGCGCCGTGCTCAACCATGAACTTGAATCGTTGGGGATCGAGCCGCAGACGGCAGCTCGGATTCGACATGCCCTTCTGCCCGAAGAGCTCGGCTATAACCAGCGCGTCTTTGACACCGTCAACCACGGGTCGCACTGGCAGCAGCTGAGCTGTGCCATTCAGGACGGCGTTCGCTGCCGCATCTCATATCGCTCGATGGACGATGCACGGCCACGCGAGCGTCTGGTCGACCCCTTGCGCATTACGGCAAACGGCGACCAAACATACCTGATTGCCTGGGACATCACAGTCGATGAGCAGCGCACCTATCGCATGGATAAAATCGAGGGACTCGCCTTGACGGAAGACTCCGTCGTGCCTCACACACCGGACGTCGCATCCCTCCACGATTCCCTTGCCCGGACGCAGCGCAGCGCAAAGCTCTTGATGCCATTCGATATGGCGGAGCATCTGGACTGGGCCGGCATCACCCTAATCGAGCGCGGCGGGGCAGACATGGCAACGGTAACTGTGCATTACGGCTCCGAGCGTTGGCTACTGAGCCAGGTAATCGCAGCGGGCGGAGCCATCCGCATCTTGGATGACCCCGCCCTGTCAAAGCGCCTGTGCGATATGGCAAAAACCCTCGTCTGTCCGCTTTAGCGCCGCCGCTCGTGGCGTGCGCGCCACAGTTGCAGATAGTGCCCGATCTGCGCCGATTCGATGCGCTGGTAGGAGCTCGTGGGCAGCGACGTTAAGAACTTCTTTCCGTAGCCCTTCGTCACCAGGCGCGGGTCGGCCAGAATCAGCACGCCGCAATCGGTCGACGAGCGGATAAGGCGGCCGGCCGCCTGCTTGACCTCGAGCACCGCCTCGGGCAGCGAATAGCGCGCCCAAGCGCGGTCTTCGCGCAGGTTGCGCTCGCACGAGAGCGGGTCCGTGGGACTCGAGAACGGCAGCTTGGGAATGATGACGCAGCGCAGCGTCTCGCCGCTGGCGTCAAACCCCTCCCAGAAGGCCTTAAGCGCAAAAAGCGACGAGGTCGGCTCGTTGATAAACCGGTCGCGCAGGCGACGAGGAGATGAGTTGCGCTGCTGGCAGTCGAGCTCCAGACCCGCACGGGCCATCTTGGGTTCAACGCGGGCGTACAGGTCTTCCATGTCGCGCCGATTGGTGAACAGTGTGAGCACCGATCCGCCCATGGCAAGATGGGCGTCGACCAGCACGCGCTCGAGCGCCGTAAGATAGCTCTCGCGATCGCGCGGATCGGGGATATCGCCCGCAACGACTACAGCCATGTTCGAATCGAAGTCGTAGCTCGAGTCCAAGTGCAGCGATGAGGATGTTGAAGCACCGATGCGATCGAGGCCGACCGCATGGTTAAAGTGTTCAAAGCTTTTGGACACCGTCATAGTCGCCGAGGCAAAGATAGCCGTGTGAACCTCGGGCAGCCACTCGGTTGCCAAGGCCTCGCCAATGTCGATGCGCTCTGCGGTCATCGACTCTCCGCCGGCACGCAGCCTGCGATTGACCTGCAGCGAATACACGTAGTGTTCATCGGTGCCATCAATGATGAGTTTGAGGTTCTCGACCAGCTCGTGCAGGCGACGCGAGATATCACCCAGGTCAACAACAACCTCGGGCTTGTCGGCGGCGACGGCTTGCACCAGCGCGTCGACGCTCTTGTCAGCCTGTTCCAATGCGTCGATGCCAGTGTAGGCCGACTGTAAGAAATCATGCCAGTCGTCAGATTCGCGCAGCTCGGGGCCAATCCATAGATTGGCATTGTCATAACCCCCACGGGCACGGCGGCCGAGCTCGCGAACGCCATCGAACACGTCGGCGATTGCCATGCTCGCGCGCGCAACCGTCGACGTCGCCTTGGCAGTAAGGCCCAGATAGAGCGTAGAGCCCTCGGAGGTTGCCAAATCACGGGAAACCTGGCTTAGCGCACCGGTGCTCGAGCCACCCAGGCGCTCAAACAGAACGCGTGATTCGTCCGCCGACACCACGCGCGCCCACTGACGGCGCGCCTCGCGCTCGATGGAATGGGCCTCGTCGATTACCCAATGACGAATCGGAGGTAAAATCCTGCCCTCGGCCGCGACATTGCGGAACAGCAGGGAATGGTTGGTGACCACCACGTCGGCATGCGCTGCACGACGGCGAGCGCCGTGGACCAAACATTTATCAGGGAAAAACGGGCAGAGGCGACGAGCACACTCGCGCGAGGCCGTCGTAAAGTCGGGGCGGTTGACGCTGCGCCACCGAATGCCGAGCGAGTCGAGGTCGCCATCGGCTGATTGGCAGACGTACGCCATAATGACCGCGACCGCCGTGAGCGTGTCCGCCGGATCGCGCTTGGTGGTAATCTCGACCTGGCCGCGGCTCATTCGCTCAAGCTTGCGCAGGCACGGATAGTGGTCATAGCCCTTGAGAGCGCAAAATGACAGGCCACCGTCCAGTTGCTCGGCAAGTTTTGGCAGCTCATGGTACATGAGCTGGTCGGCAAGATTGTTCGATTTGGTCGCAATACCAACCGTGATGTTGTTACGGCGTGCTGCCTCGGCAAAAGGCACCAGATAGGCCATCGATTTGCCGACGCCCGTGCCCGCCTCAATTACACGATGAGTGCCCGTGACCAGCGCATCGCGGACCTCGAGCGCCATCGCGATCTGCTCATCACGCGGCTCGTAGGTGGGATACATGCGATTGACCAGGCCACCTGGCGCATAGTCTGCCTCAATCTCCTCACGACTCGGCATCTTGAGTACCGGCAGTTCGTCGGCGTCCACCCGATCGTCGGCGCGATCGGCCTTGAGAACGTCAGCACGAGCGGCGCTGAGAGAGAAGATAGAACCAGGGTTCTGCCCCGCCAAGAATGAGAAGATAGGACGATAGGACCAAGGCACATCCGGATGCATGTCGGCTAGGCGCGCCATGAGGCCCTGGGGCAAGTCGGTGAGCGCCACGAGCAACACGCGCCATACGCCACACAGGGCGTCGACG
Source organism: Collinsella sp. (assembly GCA_018377855.1). GTDB lineage: Bacteria > Actinomycetota > Coriobacteriia > Coriobacteriales > Coriobacteriaceae > Collinsella. The sequence goes on from JAGZYM010000010.1 coordinate 21,199, forward strand.
TCGGCATTGGCACGGTGTGATACCGAGTCACAGCCAAACAGATCGGCCATAAAAGACAGCTTGTGCGAGGCCAGGCGCGGAAGCGCGATTCGCGACAGCGCCAGCGAATCGATCCAAATATCGCTCACGTTGACGCCGCCTTTGACCGACTCGATAAACGAGCGGTCGAACGTGGCGTTATGTGCGATCACCGGGCAACCACCGACAAAATCGGCGAGAGCGGCGACGGCCTCAACGGCCGACGGGGCATCTGCCACATCGGCATTTGTAATGCTCGTGAGCTCGGTAATCTCGGCGGGAATCAGCTGCTTGGGATGCACGAAGGTATCGAAACGGTCGACGATCTCGCGGCCCGAAAGACGGGCCGCCGAGATCTCGATCAGCTCGTTGTCCTGCACCGAAAGACCTGTGGTCTCGGTATCGAGGACAATTACATCTTCCTCGATAAGACCGAAGGACTGCGTTTTGGCGCGTTCGGCAAGCGTGGCATAGGAGTCGATGACAAACTGCGGCGTTCCTGACGAAACCGCGTCCTCGATTAGCATGCAATGCCCGCTCGACGAAGGCCCATACGGATCAGGCTGTCACAGACCTGCGGGAACGTCATGTCGTCGGTGTGGCGGATCTCGTCCGGATACAGCGACGTATCGGTCATGCCGGGAATGGTATTGGTCTCGAGGATAACGGGGCCGTCCTCACTCACGATAAAGTCGCTGCGCGAGATACCCAGGCAACCGAGGGCCTTGTGAGCAGCACAGGCAAGCTCCTGGGCACGAGCGTAATTCTCGGGTGAAATCTGCGCCGGAATGCGATGGATGTCCGTAGGGTCGACATACTTCACGTCCAGATCGTAGAACTCACAGTCCTCGGGCTTACGAATCTCGACAATCGGCAGAGCGCGCACGTCATCTTCGCCGTATACGCCGACGGTGATCTCGGTACCCTCGATGCACTTCTCGACCAGTACTTTGTCGCCGTACTCAAACGCCTTGGCGATTGCCGCGGGCAGCTCGGAGGGCTCATGGACCAGGGAAATGCCATAGCTGGAACCGTTGACGGCCGGCTTCACAAAGCAGCGCTCGCCACAAACCTCGACGATATGATCGATATCGACTTCATCGCCCACCTCGAGCGCAAGGCCGGGGGCAATGGGAATGCCCGCCTTGGCGTACAGGAGCTTAGAGACCTCCTTGTCGGCACCGCAGGCGCTGGCAAGCACGCCCGAAGCCGTGTAGGGGATACCCAGGGTCTCCATGGCGCCTTGCATGGCGCCATCCTCGCCGCCGGCACCGTGCATGGCGATAAACGCCACGTCAAAGCCGCCGGTTGCCATGGTTACCATAAAGTCATCAGCGGCCGTATCGAGCAGCTCCACCGAGGTGTAGCCGGCTTCCTTCAGTGCCACCACAACGTTCTTTCCCGAATTAAGCGAGATCTCGCGCTCAGCGGAATGACCGCCCGCCAAGACCGCTACGTGCATGTTCTCTAGGCTTTTACCCGGCATGGGCAGACTCCTCCTCTATAATTTCTGCAGCTGATACCATATTGTAGCGATACCCTCTACGTTTCCCCAAAATCGAAAGGCTTCCATGAATCCCAGGACTAAATCTCAGGACATTCGCGACTTGAGCCAAAACGATATTCGCGAGCTCGTGGCCGAGCTTGGCCAGCCCGCCTTCCGCGCGAAGCAGCTCATCGAATGGGTCTTTGAGAAGAACGTTTGTTCGTTCGACGACATGACCAACCTTCCCAAGGCTTTCCGCGAGCAGCTTAAAGAGGCTTTTGCCTTTGATACGCCGACTGAACTCACCAAGCAGGTTTCCAAAGATGGCTCGCGCAAGTATCTGCTCGAGTACCACGACGGCATTTCCGTCGAAACTGTCGGTATGCCCCGTCGCAACAAGCTTTCCGTCTGCGTTTCCACCCAGGCAGGCTGCGGCATGGGCTGTGCCTTTTGCGCTACCGGCCTCAACGGCCTCAAGCGCTCTCTGACCGCTCAAGAGATCGTCGACCAGGTACTTCATGTATCCAACGACTTTGGCGAGCGCGTCACGAGCGTTGTCTTCATGGGCCAGGGCGAGCCGTTTGCCAACTACGACGAGGTTCTCAAGGCGTTGCGAATCCTCAACGACCCCGATGGCATCGGTATCGGTGCTCGTCACCTCACCGTCTCTACCAGCGGCGTTATTCCCGGTATTCGCAAATTTGCCGACATCCCCGAGCAGTTCACGCTTGCCGTTTCCCTGCATTCCGCCATCCAGTCGACACGCAATAAGCTAATGCCCGGTGTTAAGAAGTACACGCTACTTCGCCTTCACGAGGCGCTTCAACTCTACACCGAGAAGACTGGCCGCCGCCCGACCTATGAGTATGCCATGATCGAAGGCGTCAACGATACGAATCCCGAGATGCAGGCGCTCTGCGACTTCTGCGAGGGAACGTTGTGCCACGTTAACCTGATTCAGCTTAACGACATCGAGGGCAGCCCGCTCAAGCCGTCGCCGATTCATAAGGTTGAGGATCTTCAGCGTCGTCTTGAGTCCCGTGGCATCGAGACCACGATTCGTAACTCCCGTGGTAACGATATTGACGCCGCTTGCGGACAGCTGAAGCAGCGCTTCAAAGTTCAGAAGAACGCATAGGGGAGTCGCACCCCAAAACGTTTCATGTGAAACATCGAACGGCCCCGGTTACAGGAGATGCAACCGGGGCCGTTTTATTTATTGACCTTAATTTTGAATCAGCTGCTACCTGTCCCATTTTTTACGGCCAAAATAAAGGGTCCTTGCCTCGTGAATCAGACAAGGAACCCTCAAAATATGCTAAGTAATTGTTAGGTACCTAATAGCCTACATTTTCCCATTGGTTACTAACCCAACCTTGATTAATCTTGGGATTCTTCGTTACCTGAGCCGTACGCATGGCAACATCTTCTGTCATAACATCCATTTTCTTCTTGGATGTATCGACAATATCTTGCGCACTACGAAGCAAACGACCTCGAAGTTCATCGTCTGTCGCGATCTTATAGCCAGCAAAGGCACCAGCCGCGACAGTCGTCGCCAATGCAATCGCAGTTAAAATCCTATTCCTCATCTTGGCCTCCTTGATCAAACTGAATCATTTCGCCAAGAATACGAGAGAGCTCTTCCTCGTCTTTAAACTCAATCTCAATCTTATTCTTTCCACGCGAGCTCTTAACACGCACGTTGGTATTAAAAACCTGACGAAGCACGCGGGCAGCCTTTTTAAAAGACTGAGGCGTTGCAGGCCTCGGCGTCTTAGGTGTCTCTCCGGCAGAAAACAACGGAGCAAGATTTTCTGTCGCTCTTACGGAAAGGCCCTCTGCAACAACCTTCTCTGCAAGTCGAATTCGAGCGTCCTCATAGGGAACTGCAAGAATCGCACGTGCATGACCAGCAGTAAGTTTGCCCTCAAAAATCATCTGCTGAACAACTTCAGGGAGATCGAGAAGGCGCAGCGAGTTTGTAATTGCAGAGCGTGACTTGCTGACTGCCTTCGACAATGTCTCCTGGGTCATACCGCTGGCATCGATAAGCTGGCGATATCCCTTAGCCTCTTCGACGGGATTCAGATCAGAACGCTGAAGGTTTTCGATCAGAGCAAGAGCCAGCATCTCTTCATCATTAACATCTTTAATGATGACAGGCAGCTCCTCAAGACCAGCAAGCTTTGACGCTTGGTAACGACGCTCACCAGCGATGATCTCATAGCCGTTTCCATGCTTGCGAACCAAAAGCGGCTGCAAGACGCCATGTTCTTGGATTGATTCGCTCAACTCACGAAGTTCAGTTTCGTTAAAGTGAATTCGCGGCTGATTAGGGTTGGGAACGATATCCTCAATAGGTAGTTTTGTTTCAGATGCGGCATTCGAAGCCGATGCAGCCGAACCACCGGTCTCATACTCGGCCTCTGAGACCAAAGCATTGAGTCCACGTCCCAATCCGCCACGTTTCTTTACACTAGGCACGCTTGATCACCTCTTTTGCAAGGTTCATATATGCTTTTGCACCCTTATTTTGAGGTGCATAGGTAATTACCGGTTCCCCAAAAGACGGAGCTTCGGAGATTTTAACCGTACGGGGGATCAACGTCTTAAATGCCTTATCACCAAAGTACGATTGAACCTCCTCAACAACCTGATTCGATAGAGAAGTACGCGAGTCATACATGGTCATAAGCACACCGTAGGTGTCTAAGCCCTTGTTCAGACGAGATTTGACCATCTTCATTGACTCAAGCAGCTTCGTAACGCCCTCGAGTGCGTAATACTCGCACTGGATCGGAATCAAAACGCTGTCTGCTGCGGTCAAAGCGTTGATAGTAAGCAGGCCGAGCGAAGGAGGGCAGTCAATGAAAATAAAATCGAACTCGTCCTGAATCGGCTCAAGCAAATCTTTGAGACGGGTTTCACGAGCAATTGCGCTTACGAGTTCAATTTCCGCGCCTGCAAGCTGAATTGTAGCCGGAATTACGAATACCTTTTTGCAATTTGTATCAAGAACAAGCGATTCTGCCGGTACATCATTCAGCAATGCATCATAGATGCAGTGATCAAGGTCTTCTTTTTCAATTCCGAATCCACTGGTGCTGTTTCCCTGCGGATCAAAATCAACAATCAGTGTCTTACGACCCTGCTCACCCAGTGCTGCTGCAAGGTTTACAGCCGTCGTTGACTTACCGACGCCGCCTTTTTGATTGATGATTGCAATGATACGCGTGTCTTTTGCGCTCTTAGAACGCTTAACGTCGCGAAATCCCACGGTCCCTCCTGGTGTGTATTAAAGCTGTCAAACGGAGGATGTTTCACGTGAAACATTCCGAATCGATAGCAACTGCTATGTTTCACGTGAAACACTGCAAGCTGTTAGTAACCATTATGTTTCACGTGAAACATCTAGGCAAGCGGATTCTTCTTTGCCATGCCATTTGCACGAGGCAATGAAACGGATGCTGAATGACTCTTCTTAAGAACAATGAACTCCCTGTGACCCAAGCCTTCAGGCAAATCAATTGCGTCATTCAGAAGCAAAGTGAAGCCGCAAATCTTAGCTGCTGACATGCCGGAAGCAAGCTCCTCATCCGAAGGATTGCCCTTGGTGATAACAAATAGCCCTCCATCCTTCAGGTACGGAGCCGCATACTCAACAAGAATCGGTAGAGGGGCCAGTGCGCGGGCGGTTACAACGGAGAACTGCTTCTTATGGCTTCGAGCATATTCTTCAAGACGATCATGAACCGCATGAGCATGTTTCAATCCAAGAGCATGGACAAAGGAATTAACCGCATCAACCTTCTTGCCAACAGAGTCAATATAAGTAGCTTTACGATGCGTGGTTATGGTTAATGGAATACCAGGGAAGCCCGCACCTGTTCCCATATCGAGCAAAGCTCCCTCAGGAGCCTTATTGATATAGGGGAGCAAAACAAGTGAGTCGAGGATATGAAGTACGGCAGCATCTTCAACGTTAAGAATACGGGTGAGATTGGTTGTCTTATTTGTTTCTAGAACCAAATCCAAATGCTGGATACATTTCCTCAGCTCAATATCAGTTACGCTCAAGGAATATTCTTTGCAATAGGAAGTTAGGCGACTCAACATCTCGTCAGCCTGCTGATCGGTAAGTACAAACAACTGAAGCTCCTTTCTGACAAAAATCAGCGTATCGAGAACTTTTGACAAAAAAAGGGGACGTGGAAACCACGTCCCCCTGGCATAAGCTCGAGTAGATTATCGAGCAACAATCACCACATGGCGATCAGGGTCAGAACCCTCAGAATGAGTATCGACTGCATCGTTGCCACGAAGTGCAATGTGAACCAGTCGGCGCTCGTAGGCATTCATGGGCGGAAGCGAAACACTCTTATGAGTGCGGATGGCACGCTCGGCAGCAGACTGAGCCATGGAGGCGACCTTATCCTGACGGCGACTCTTGTATCCCTCGACGTCCACTACAACCGGATACCTAAAGCCAAGCTTGCGGCTCACCAGCAAAGAGAACATAACCTGAAGAGCATCAAGAGTGCGACCATGACGGCCAATGAGAACGGCAAGGTCGGGAGCCGTTACATCCAAAATCAGCTCACCCTCGTCGCCCTCATACTCATCGATAGGAGAGTTGGCGGCATCGAAGTGCGAAAGGATGGAACGCAGGATGGAAATCGCAACATCGGCAATGGTGTCGAGCTCCTCATCGGTCAGCTCTTCACCAGCCTTGTAGCGCTGTGCAATCTCGGGATAATCGCCCGCGACCTGCGGGGCAACCTCCTCAAGCATATCCTCGATGATCTCTTCAGACATAACGTACTCCAAAAGTTAGGTACCTAAATAAGATTGATATCCCACTACTTCTTCTTGTGCGGGCGCGGCTTCTTCTCGCGACGAGTGACCTCAACCTGCAGCGGAGCGTTCTTAAGACGCTCCTCCTCATCGGCCTTCGCCTTGTCGATGACCTTCTGCGTCACAAAAATCTGCTGGATAACCTGCCAAGCAGACGAGACGTCGTAGTACAGCAGAACACCAACGGGAAGGCTCCAGCCCATCCAAAGCATCATGACCGTCATGACAACGGCCATCATACGCATGCTCTGAGCCTGCTGGCCGGTCTGGTTGCGCGACATATAGAGCTGCGGAATCAGGGTCAGGACGGCAAACAGGATCAGGCAAACCAGCGCAGGCAGTGCAACCATAAAGCCATCGGCAAAGGAAGCGCTCGGCGTGGTGGTCAGGTCGGGCAGGATGTTGAAGAACGAGAACGTGCCGTTGTTAAAGTACTGCGGCAGGTTGCGCAGCAATGTAAACAGGGCGAACAGGATAGGCATCTGAATCAGCAGCGGCAGACAGCCAGCCATGGGGTTGAACTTGTTCTCGCTGTAGAACTTCTGCATCTCCTCGGCCTGACGCTGGGGATCGTCGGCATAGCGCTCCTGGATCTCGAGCATCTTGGGCTGCAGCACCTGCATGCGAGCCGTCGACTTGGTCGACTTGAGCATAAGCGGCGTCAGCAGCAGACGGATGATGACCACCAGGATGATGATGGACAGGCCCCAGTCGACCGCAAAGGTCTGGATGAGCTTGAGCAGCTCGAAAAGGATGTTAACGATCCAATCCCACATGTAAGTTTTCCTCCGATAGCGAGTGCCCGCTAGGGCACAGGGTCATAACCGCCGACGTGCAGGGGATTGCAACGAGCGATGCGCCTCACGGCAAGCCAGCAGCCTCTCAAAACACCGTGCTTCTCAATCGCCTGGATGGCGTATTGCGAGCACGTTGGGTAATAAATGCAGGCGTCAGGCAATAAGGGCGAAATAACCTGTTGATATATGCGAATAGGAGCGATGGCAACACGTCGCAAAACGTGATTGCTCATCGCTCCTCCCCGGCAACGCCGGCGCGCTTCATAAGCGAACGCAACGCCTTGTCCATCTCCTGCGGCGAGGAAACCCTCGTCTTGGGAGTTGCAAACAAGATGATGTCATAACCCGCAACGGGAAATCCGCAGCTGCGGGCGGCCTCGCGCATCACACGCTTAGATCGGTTGCGCACGACGGCACAACCGAGTCGCTTAGCACCAACGAAGGCGACCCTTCCGGAGTCGCCTTCGCCAACCGATTCACATATGGTCATTCGAATCAGAGGGTGATTGAAACGACGCCCCTGACTGAACACATGCTCGAAATCTTGCCGAGACTTAATAGTCTTCATGCGAGATGTGTGTATCGCTGCTAGACAGTGAGACGCTTGCGGCCCTTGGCGCGACGACGGGCGAGCACGGCACGACCACCCTTAGTGGCCATACGGGCACGGAAGCCATGGGTCTTGGCACGCTTACGCTTATTAGGCTGATACGTACGCTTCATCTTAAGTTCCTCCTGCTGCATTTCGAGTGTCCGCGGGGACGCGGACGCAGATATAGACACGTGAGCTTGAAGATTGTAGGGAAATCAATGTTCAAATGTCAAGAAATCAAAGGTAAAAGGTTGCGCAGTTCACACGGTTCCCCCATAAGCCAAGCTCGATTTAGCGGTGCATGGCAACTTTTCATGATATTTCATCGAGTTTTCAACAGGTCATGTTGGCAATGTTGAGAACTTTTCGTCCGTTTTCCAAAGTTTTCAACAGGTTTTGAAAGTTTGTCGAAAGATGAGAAACATTGCACGGTGAGCTACTATTTGTTCGAAACCTTTTGGAAGATTGCGAGCGGCATGTCTGACGACTTTTACACCATGGTCGATTCCGGAGACCCGGCACCCGACAACGAGCACATCACCGGCGTGCGCGAAGAGCGTGACGAAGGTGAACAGACGACAACGCAGGCGCCAAAAGCCATGTACGCCGCGCGCATCGCCGTCTATGACGACATGCTGTCGACACCGCGTGTGATCGTCATCGATCCGCAAGATGTCCGCACGTATTTGGAAGAGACGACCAACACCGTCTACCAGTGCATGAAAGAACAAGGTGGCCATATCTCGCTCATGGTCATCCGCGAGATTGTCGAAAACTTTATCCACGCACACTTTGCAGAGCCCATCATCTCGATTCTGGACGGCGGAGACACCATCCGCTTTGCTGACCAAGGACCCGGCATCGACGACAAGGAACGCGCTTTCGACTTTGGCGTTACCAGCGCAAACAGCAAGATGAAGCGCTATATCCGTGGAACCGGAGCAGGGTTTCCCATGGTGCAGGAGTATTTGGAAAACGCCGGCGGTGCCGTATCCATCGAGGACAACATGGGCAACGGCACCGTGGTTACGGTAAGCCTGAACCCTAAACGCGTGCAGGAAATCGAGCGTGCCGGCGGACGCGGTGCTGCCGTGCGGCCCGAGACGGAGCAGCCCACATATCCCCTGCCGGGAGCTTTTGCGCAGCAGCCCATGGCAACGCAGCAGATGCAGCCCCCCGTGGGGCAGATGCAGCAGCCCGGAATGCTTCCCACACAAGAGCCCCAGGCGGCATCTATGTCGATGACGCCAAACATGCCAGAGGCCATGCCGCTGGCAGATCAGGATGCAGCAGCAATGCAGCAGGCGACGGGGGCACCGGGTGGCCAGCAAATGGGCTATCAGCCGTACCAACGGGGATATCCATATCAGCAGATGCCGCCACTGGGGTATGGCCAGCAGTTCCCGCAGCAGTACCAGCAGGGATATCAGCAGCCGTACCAGCAGATGCCGCAGCAGCAGTACAACCCCTGGGCCCAACAGATGCCTCTGCAGCCTTACCAACAGTGGCCTCAAAGTTTTCAACAGCAAATGCCGCCGATGCAGAGTTCTCAACAACCAGCAGCTCAAATGATGTATCCTAATGCAGCAAATCAGTATGTGCAGCCACAACCGGACGTGTTCGTAAGCGATCGCGGCAACGCCGCGCTGGGCTATCTGGCGCAAAATCAAGCGTGCGGTGCAACCGATCTGGCGAGGGCGTTTGGAAACTCGGCCCCCACTTGGTCACGCACGCTCAATGACTTGGCGCAGGCCGGCTTGGTCATCAAGCATGGCCAGAAATACCATCTGACCGAACTCGGCGCCGCTCGCGTGCGAGCTCAGAGCTAAAGAACGGGAGAGACAGTGGACGAGGAAGCAAGCATCATCCTGGGGGATGCCATCGCCTTTTGCCAGCGCGACGGCCAAGATGCACGCCTCATCAACATGCTGGGGCAATCGCGGGCCATAAGCCTGACCGAAGATACGCTCACGATCGAGGCCCCCTCGCGCTTTGCCATCGCGCAGCTCAAAAAGCATCAGCCGACTATTGAGGCCTATCTGGAAGAAATCGCCTTTGCACCGATCGCGCTCGACATCGTGGCACCGCAAGGCGCCGCAACGGAATCCGCTGCCGCGACGGCGCCCGCCACGGCTCCCGCCGCTTCCCCGGCGGCACCGACCTCCGCAGGCGACGTGCCGACAATCGAGCACCAGCACAGCGATGTTTCCCGTGAAACCATGGCACCGTTGCCGACCGCGGCGGCGACGTCAACGAACGCACCCGTCACGCACATGCCTATCGCTCACGACGCAGCGGCGGGCGCGGATTCGGGCATTGCAATCAAGAACACGCTCTCGGCCGATGATTTTCGTCGCATGATGAACCAGATGAAGGGCGGAGCGCCGACTAAATCCACGCAAGCTGCGACCCCCGCTTCACCCATACCGGCGCCGACCGTGCCGGCCGAGCAGAATACGGATGGAGCCCCGCTCGCCGCGAACTCAAAATTTACCTTTGAGAACTTTGTCTACGGCCCCGAAAACAGCCATGCCTATCGCTCGGCACTCAAGTTTGCCGCCCTCGCGGACGAGCGCGGCACATGCACATCACTGTTCATCTACGGCAAATCGGGCCTGGGCAAGACGCACCTGCTGCTTGCCATCAAAAACGAGCTCGCCGAGAAGTCGCCCGAGATCAAGGTCAAGTATGCCAACTCCCAGGCATATCTGGACGACCTGATGACCGAGTTCGACCGCCAAAAGAAGAGCAACGCCCCCATCATGCAGGCGTACCACGGCGTGGACGTGCTCATCATCGATGACATCCAAAACATCATCGGCAAGCGCGCGAGCGTGGACTACTTTTTCCAGCTCATGGACGAGTTCATCCGCAACAACAAGAAGGTCGTCATCGCGGCAGACCGTGCCCCCAAGGACCTGAGCATGGACGAGCGTCTGACCAGCCGCTTCAACGCCGGCATGCTCTGCCTGGTCGCAGAGCCCAGCTACGAGATGAAATACAAGATCTTGCAGCGCTATTACGAGAACACCATCGTCGCCGCTCCCGAGGCAGGCGACGACTCGCTGCTGGCGGCCTATGGGGGCGACGGCGGACACCTGACCGACGAGCACTTTAAACACATGGCCGAGGTCTCGGGCACCAACATCCGCGAACTCGAGAGCTTTTGCGAGCGCTGCGCCGGCGAGGCGGGCGACCGCGAGCGCGAGGGCGGGGAGCTCACCTTTGACGATATCGACGCCATCGCCAGCCAGTACTTCGACACATCGGCCAAAAAGATCAACGTCCAGACGGTTCAGTCCGTCATCGAAGAGCAGTACGGCGTGACGCACGAGGAGCTCATCGGCCCGCGTCGCAACGCCAATATCGCCAAAGCACGCCATATCGCTATCTACCTGGCCATCGAGATGTGCGAGATGACGACCACGGCGGTGGGCGCCGAATTTGGCAACCGCAACCACTCGACCGTCAGCACGAGCTACAAAAAGGTCCAGAAGATGATCCAGGAAGACCGTACCGTCACCGAAGACCTCAAATCGCTGCGCGATAAAATTACACTGCGCTCGTAGGGAAATAGAGACACCTGTTGAAAACTTGTCGAAACCACGGGCATAAGGTGTCTAAAACCCAACCCGCGGTGATGAAAAGTTTTGCGCAGGTTTTGAACGTGGAAAACCACCCCTGTTGCACACAGGTTGCTGTCGATTCTCTTTCTGGGTCTGGCCTGCGTCTTTGGGAGTAATCAACAGTTTCGTCAGTGCTATTACTATTATTAAGATATTTATATCTATAGAAAGGTATTAAAAGATGAAGTTCACCGTCAGCCAGAGCTCGCTTACACAAGCCATCGGCGTCGTTATGAAGGGCGTCGCTTCGGCATCCACCCTTCCCATCCTGTCGGGCGTGCTCGTCAAGGCGCAAGACGGCATCTTGGAATTCCAGACCTCTAACTACACCATCTCGATCCGTCATCGCATCGCGGCACATGTCGAAGAAGAGGGCGAGATGGTTATCCCTTGTAAGATGCTCTCCAATATCACCAAGACCCTCCCCGATGCCCCGGTCACCTTTGAGCTGTCCGAGCGCCAGGTGCTGATTGGTTGTGAGAAGAGCTCTTTCCGCCTGAACACGCTCGATGCCAATGACTTCCCCGAGTTTCCGGCCTATGCCATCGAGAGCGCCGTGGAACTGCCGACCGATATCTTGTCCGAAATGGTCGGCCGCGTGTGGCGCGTCACCTCGACTGACAAGGCCCGCCCCATCCTGGGTGGCGTGCACATGAAGGTCGAGAACAACACCGTGCGCCTGGTGGCGACCGATTCCTTCCGCTTGGCCGTGTGCGATACGCAGGTCGAGACCTCAACCCTCGAGGGCTCCTTTGAACTCAACGTTCCGGCCGACGCCTTTAACGACGCGCTGAACATCATGGCCAGCCAGGCGACCATCATGATCGGGGCTACCGACACCCAGGTCGTCTTTGAGGCCGGCAACACCACCTACGTGTCGCGCCGCATCGAGGGCGTGTACCCCAACTACAAGCAGCTCATCCCCGATTCGTGCGTGACGAGCGTCAAGATCGACGTCGCCGCCTTTAACGCCGCCCTCAAGCGCGTGGCCGTTATCGCGAGCGCCAACCCCGCCGTCAAGTTCGAGATCGATGTCGAGAACGGGCAGATGGGCCTGTCCTCCATTTCCAATGACCAGGACCTTGCGCAGGAGACGATCGATGTCGAGGCCGAGGGCGAGTCGGGCACCATCGCCTTCAACTACCACTACATCTTCGGGTGCCTCAATGCCCTGTCCAAGGAGAAGGAGATCACGCTGGAGCTCAAGAGCTACTCGCAGGCGGGCATCTTCAAGTCCTACGACAAGATCAACTACCTGTACCTGGTCATGCCGGTCCGCATCTAGCAACTGCCCTATGACCATGTTCGCCCGCGATCTTTCCGTCGCGCACTACCGCAGCTTCGATAGCTATCGCCTTGCCCTGGACGAGGGCGTGACGATACTTGCGGGACCCAACGCGGCGGGAAAGACCAATCTCATAGAGGCGCTGCAGCTGCTGACGAGCGGCGCCTCGTTTAGGCATCCGACCGCCGCCGAGCTCGTCCATGACGGCGCGGACTCGTGCAAGGTTGAGCTGAGGCTCGAGGGCGACGGCCGCGTGCTTGATATGGGATTGAGCGCGGAGGACGGTAAGCGCTCGTTTAGCCGCAACGGCAAGAGATGCTCTGCCGCCGGTGTGCGCGGGGTCCTGCCGAGCGTGCTGTTTTGCCCCGACCATCTGGACATGGTTAAGCGAGGCGCCAGTGTGCGCCGTGCCGCCCTCGATGACTTTGGCATGCAACTGAGCGCACGCTATGCCGATCTTGCGAGCACCTATGGGCGCTGCGTGACCCAGCGTAACGCCTTGCTCAAGGAGGCCTGGTGCTGCCGCGAGATGCTCGGCGCGTGGAACGATTCGATTGCCCGCGCGGGCTCGGCCCTGCTCGTGCACCGGTTGGCCCTGCTCGACCGGCTGGCGGGCCATGTGCACACTGCCTACGGGCAAGTGGCGTCCGGCGAGGCCGCCAACGTGACCTATACGTCCACGCTGGGGGATTTGCCCCAGGTCGAGGATCGCGAAGAGCTGAAGGACTGGGCGTACGAGCGCATGCTGGCTGCCCTTGATGAGCACGCCGACGAGGAAATTCGCCGCGGCGTGACGTTGGTGGGACCGCATCGCGATGAGATTGAGTTTGCCGTGGCGGGTCGATCCGCCCGTTCATTTGCCAGCCAAGGTCAGCAGCGAACGTTGGTTCTGGCCTGGAAGGTGGCGGAGGTGGCCGTGGCTCGCGATGTCCTGGGCACCGCCCCACTGCTGCTTTTGGACGACGTGATGAGCGAGCTCGACGGCGAGCGTCGCGGCGCTTTTCTGCGGCTGATCGGCGATGATATCCAGACGGTCATAACCACGACCAACCTGGGGTATTTTACCGATGACCTGCTTGATCGAGCCAAGGTGGTGAGCATGGGTGAGACGTGCTAATTACGAGCGCGAGAGCGAAACGGTCGCCTTCAGTGGATTTTTAAACGCAGAGCGCCAGCGCATCCTGGCGGCCGCGACGCCTGAGCGCCGCGTGCAGATGGAGGCTGCAGAGGAATCTCGTGCGGTCTATCGCGCCTGGAATGCGGTGTGCTCGGGCACGCGCGAGGGGCGCCATGTGACGGGCCTGCGCTACCTGCCCGAGTCCAATGAGCTGCTGGTATATCTCGACTCGCCCTCGTGGACGCAGGAAATGACGCTGTTGCGCGAGATCATCCGCGCGCGCATGGAGCGCGCCGGTGCGCATGTGGACGGCCTGGTGTTCAAAACCACCGCGCCCGGTCACACGCCGCCCGCCGCCAAGGAGCGCCTGCGTCCGGCGACGACCGAGCGCCCGCCGGCTCCGCACGCCGACCTAAGTGAGGCCGAGCGCACCGAGATTGAGCGCCAAGTGGCGCCCATCGAAGACCAAAAACTGCGCGAGGCCCTCGAGAATGCCATGAGAGCCAGTGCCGAGTGGGCCAAGGGCGTGCAAAGCAAAAAAGAGCCTTAAATCGCATCTGGTGGCCTTGTAGAGCCAAATACCCTCGTTCCCGAGGGTATTTTTTTACGATAAACTAGTAAGGCTGTACACATTTTCTTGACTGAAGGAGGACGTGTGGCAAACGAAAACGATTACGATGGCGGCGAGATTAAGATTCTCGAAGGTCTCGAGGCCGTTCGTAAGCGCCCGGGCATGTATATCGGCTCGACGAGCGCCAGCGGTCTGCATCATCTGGTGTGGGAGATCGTTGACAACTCCGTCGACGAGGCCATGGCCGGTTTCTGCACCGAGATCCAGGTGACGGTCCACGCCGACAACTCCATCACGGTCGTCGACAACGGGCGCGGCATCCCCGTCGACGAGCACCCTGTTAAAAAGATCCCGACGCTCGAGGTCGTCATGACGATCTTGCACGCCGGCGGTAAGTTCGATAACTCGGCCTATAAGGTCTCGGGCGGCCTGCACGGCGTTGGCATCTCCGTCGTCAACGCACTGTCCAAGCGCGTGGTCGTTCAGGTTCGTCGCGACGGCAACACCTACGAGATGGAGTTCTCGCGCGGCAAGACCGTCAAGAAGATGGAGGTCGTGGGCACCTCGGATTCGACGGGCACCACCGTCACCTTCTGGCCCGACGACGAGATCTTCGAGACCTGCATCTACGATTTCGATACGCTGCACAACCGTCTGCAGGAGACGGCGTTCCTCAATAAGAACCTCAAAATCGTGCTGACCGACGAGCGCGAGGCGACTCCCCACGTGGAGGAGTTTTGCTACGAGGGCGGCATCATCGACTTTGTCAAGTTCCTCAACGAGGGCAAGGACGTCCCCGAGGCCTTTAAGGAGCCCATCTACATCGAGGGCAAATCGGACCCGGACGCGCCTGTGACCAAGATGGGCGAGGTCGAGGTTTCTCTGCAGTGGAATAGCGGTTACGGCGAGAACGTCATGTCGTTTGCCAACGACATCTACACCCCCGAGGGTGGCATGCACCTTGAGGGCTTCCGCACCGCGCTCACCCGCGTGATCAACGATTACGCGCGCAAGCAGAACCTGCTCAAGGAAAAAGACGCCAACCTGACCGGCGACGATGTGCGCGAGGGCCTTTCGGCCGTTATCTCGGTCAAGCTGCCCGATCCGCAGTTTGAGGGCCAGACCAAGGCCAAGCTCGGCAGCTCCTATATGCGCGCGCTCACACTCAAGATTGTGACCGACGGCCTTGCCGATTACCTCGAGGAGCATCCCAAGCCCGCTCGCGAGATCGTCAAGAAGGCGCAACAGGCCTGCAAGGCGCGCAATGCCGCCCGCAAGGCGCGCGAGGCGACCCGCCGCAAGAGCCTGCTCGAGACGGCGTCCCTGCCCGGTAAGCTCGCCGACTGCTCGGTGCGCGATGCCGAGCTGACCGAGCTCTTCATCGTAGAGGGCGACTCGGCAGGCGGTTCGGCCAAGGACGGCCGTCGCCGAGACATCCAGGCGATTCTGCCCCTGCGCGGCAAGATTTTGAACGTCGAGCGCGTTGGTGACCATCGCGCGTTCTCGAGTGACACCATCCAGTCGCTGATTACCGCGATCGGCTGCGGCGTCACGACGAGTGCCGGCGACGGCGGCGACTTCGATATCACCAAGGCGCGCTACCACAAGATCATCATCATGACCGATGCAGACGTCGACGGTGCGCATATCCGCATCCTGCTACTGACGTTCTTCTACAAGTACATGCGTCCGCTGATCGATGCCGGCTACGTCTATGTTGCCTGCCCGCCCATCTTTGGCATTAAGGTGCGCAACAAGATTCACTACGTGTATCCCAACGGCCGCCAGCCCGAAGACGAGATCCTGCGCGACACCATCCAGAGTCTGGGCCTGAACCCCGACGATAACGACGAGGACGGCAAGGCCAAGGACGGCAAGATCACCAAAAAGCGCAAGGGCTATACCGTCCAGCGCTACAAGGGCCTGGGCGAGATGGACCCCAAACAGCTTGCCTCGACGACGATGGACCCAAAGACCCGCATTCTGCAGCGTGTGTCGATCGAGGACGCCGTGGTGGCGGACCGCGCCGTGCGCGAGCTGATGGGTTCCGAGGTCGGCTATCGCCGCGAGTACATCGAGAAGCATGCACATGATGCACGATTCCTTGACGCTTAAGAGGAGGTAACGTGGCAGACGATATCAACAATAACGAGGGTATGGACGAGGCCGGCGATGCCGGTATGCCCGATGATCTGAAGCGCCTGCTTGCCCGTGCTGAGCAGGGCGAGGACGGCGATCCGGACGCCTATAACCCCGATGCCGATGATGATGAGGAAGAGGACGACGACGGTGAGCTCGAGGAGAGCTTTGGCGAAGTCGATCGTGGCGCCTCGGCCGGCGAGGACATCAACGGCGGCCAGCTCCAGATTTCGGAGTTCGGTCGCGAGATGAAGCAGTCGTTCATCGAGTATTCGATGTCGGTTATCACAGCGCGTGCCCTGCCGGACGTGCGCGACGGCTTAAAGCCGGTACACCGCCGCATCCTGTACGCGATGAACGAGAGCGGCATCTACCCCAACCGCCCACACAAAAAGTCGGCCTGGACGGTCGGCGAAGTTATCGGTAAGTACCACCCGCACGGTGACTTTGCGGTCTACGAGGCCATGGTCCGCCTGGCGCAGTGGTTCTCCATGCGCACGCCGCTCATCGACGGTCACGGCAACTTCGGCAACATCGATGGCGACGGCGCGGCGGCCATGCGTTACACCGAGAGCCGCCTGGCCAAGCCCGCCATGGAACTGCTGCGTGACTTGCAGAAGGATACCGTCGACTGGCAGCCCAACTACGACGAATCGCTCGCCGAGCCCGTGGCACTGCCTGCGCGCTTCCCCAACCTGCTGGTCAACGGCAGCCAGGGCATCGCCGTCGGCATGGCCACCAACATCGCCCCGCATAACCTCACCGAGGCGATCGAGGCCACCTGCTACCTGATCGACAACCCCGACGCCACCGTCGACGAGCTCATGCAGATCATGCCCGGTCCGGACTTCCCCACCGGCGCCATCATCATGGGCAGCGCCGGCATTAAGCAGAGCTACGAGACCGGCCGCGGCTCCATTACCGTGCGTGCCAAGGCACATGTGGAGTCCACCAAGACCGGCCGCAGCCGCCTGGTCTTTACCGAGATTCCCTACATGGTCAACAAGGGCACCCTGCAGGAGAAGATCGCCCAACTCGTCAACGACAAGCGCATTGAGGGCATCTCGGATATGCGCGATGAGTCCAACCAGAAGGGCATCCGTCTGGTCATCGAGCTCAAGAAGGGCGTCATTCCGCAGGTCGTGCTCAACAACCTGTATAAGTACACCTCGCTGCAGACGACCTTTGGCGCCAACAACCTGGCACTCGTCAACGGCGTTCCCAAATGCCTGAGCCTGCGCGAGATGCTGCAGCACTACATCGACCACCAGGTCGACGTCGTCACCCGCCGCACCCGCTTCGACCTTAAGAAGGCCCAGGCCCGCGCGCATATCCTCGAGGGCTACCTGATGGCCCTTGACCATATCGACGAGGTCATCAGCATCATCCGCTCCTCGCAGACCGACTCCGAGGCCAGCAGCCGACTGATCGAACGCTTTGGCTTTACGCCCGAGCAGACCACGGCCATCCTCGAGATGAAGCTGCGCCGCCTGACCGGCCTGGAGCGCGACAAGATCCAAGAAGAGTTGGACGGCCTGCGCCGCGCCATCGCCTACTACGAGGAACTGCTGGCGCACGAGGAGAAGATTCTGGGCGTCATCAAGGAAGAGATGCGCGAGATCTCCAAGAAGTTTGGCGACAAGCGCCGTACCGAAATCAGCCAGGTTGAGAAGGACCTGGATGTCGAGGACCTCATCGCCGACGAGGACATGGTCGTGACCATCACCCACACCGGCTACGTTAAGCGTATCCCGGTGGCCGCCTACCGCGCCCAGAAGCGCGGCGGCAAGGGCGTGTCGGGCGTCAACCTCAAAGAGGACGACGTCATCGACGAGATGTTCATCGCGTCCACGCACGAGTACGTGCTGTTCTTCTCGAGCAAGGGCAAGGTCTATCGCCTGAAGGTGCACGAGCTGCCGGTGGGTACGCGCCAGGCGCGCGGTACCGCGATCGTCAACCTGTTGCCCTTCGAGGAGGGCGAGAAGATCGCGAGCGTCATCAGCTGCCGCGAGTTCCCGGCCGACGAGTACCTGATGTTTGCCACCAAGAGTGGCATGGTCAAGAAGACCGTGATGAGCGCTTACGATCGTAGCCGCCGTGATGGCCTGATCGCTATCAACCTGCGTGACGACGACGCGCTGCTGAACGTGCGCCGCGTGCGCGAGGGCGACAAGATTATCCTGGCCACCACCGCGGGCAAGGCGATCATGTTCTCCGAGGAGCAGGTGCGCGCCACCGGCCGCGATACCAGCGGCGTTCGCGGTATCGGTATGAAGGACGGCGTGAGCGTTCTGGGCATGGAAGTCACTAACGGCAACGGCGATCTGTTCGTTATCACCGAGCGCGGCTACGGCAAACGCACGCCGGTTGCGGACTACCCAGAGCAGAACCGCGGCGGTCAGGGCGTCTACACCATTCAGATGACCGAGCGTAAGGGCAACCTCGCGGCCATGAAGACGGTGGGCCCGCAACACGAGCTGTTCATCGTGACGGAAGGCGCGACGGTCATTCGCGTCAAGACCGACGAGATCAGCCAGACCGGCCGCGCCACCCAGGGCGTCAAAATGATGACCGTCGACGACAACGACCGCATCTGCGCCGTAGCTCGCATGACAGCCGCCAAAGAGAAGCCCGAGGGCGAAGGTGCAGAAGACGGCTCTGCCCCCGAAGAAACCCCTGTCGATTTAGGCGACGGCAACGACATGCCAGAAGATCTCCTCGACGAGTAAGAGGAACTAGCTGGTAGAAAATATCAGACCCCATATATCGGCGGTCGGCGCACCTGCGCGCCGACCGCTTTTTTGACAATTTTGGACCCACGTTCGCCCCGGCCGCGCGGCGGCATATGAAGTCGATCGCGAGTTCCGCACGAGCCGGAGAGCACTTAATGTGCTCTCCGTGCGAGTCGGGACTGTCCGAGCAGGCGACTTCATATGCCGCCGCGCGGCCGGGGCGAACCCCTCCCAAAGATTTTCAAAAAAGTTGTTGACGCGCGCGTAACGACTCGTCTAATATATCCCTTGCGCGATGGACCTGTAGCTCAGTTGGTTAGAGCGTCCGGCTGATAACCGGGAGGTCACAAGTTCGAATCTTGTCAGGTCCACCACTTTCTTTCGCAATAAACACCCCAGCGAGAGCCGAGTCGCCGCTGGGGTGTTTATTACTGTCTCCGTGGGGGTTTAGCTCAGCTGGGAGAGCGCGGGCTTTGCAAGCCTGAGGTCAGGGGTTCGATCCCCCTAACCTCCACCATGATGGACCTGTAGCTCAGTTGGTTAGAGCGTCCGGCTGATAACCGGGAGGTCACAAGTTCGAATCTTGTCAGGTCCACCATCAAAACTGTTAAAAGCCTCGGGGCAATTGCCTCGAGGCTTTTTTCTTAGCCACAGAAGGTAGTCAAAAAAGCTCTGTCCCAAATTAACTACTTTGATTTTGTGTGCTACGCGAAAGTTTGGGTAGTATAGCTATTCAACGCGGCGGGCCGCCGCGTGTTAACCGCTACGTACCGGAGGTGTTCCATGGTTCGTGTCGACATAGAGACCATCGTCATGGCCGCCGGTCCCGTGCCATCGCTTATCGTGCTTCGCGAACGCTGCAGCAAGTCGGATTCCCCCGCGCCGCTGCGCTCCCTCTCCATCCAGACTGGCTCGTTTGAGGCTGCGGCAATCAGCCGCGGCATCGACAGCGGACGCGCCGATCGCCCGATTACCCATGACCTGTTGCTCGATACTGTTGGCGCCCTGGGCGCCAAGCTCGAGCGCATCGAGATCGTTCGCGCCGAGCCGCCGGTGTTCTACGCGACGATTGTCGTACTGGCCGATGGTGACGAGCGCAAGATCGATGCCCGTCCCAGTGATGCCATTGCCCTTGCCGTGCGCAGCAATGCCCCCATGTTTGTGGAGGACGACATCATGAATCGCCTGGGCACTGTTTCTGCCCATACCGAGGAAGTTGACGACGAGCAGGAGTTCGAGAAGTTCGACGAGTTCGTCCATACGCTCTCGCCCGATGACTTCTAAATGCGGGGCGGCCAGGATGCGGAGCGTTCGCTGATGGCCGGCGGTATGTCGGCTGAGGCGGCTGCGATCGCCCGCGAGGCCCAGATGCGCTCGGAGGCTTCTGAGGCGGCTCGCATTGCCTATGTGACGCAGGCCCGCACGCTCCGCGAGCGCCGCGGCTCGTTTATCAAGATGGTTGTCGTCTCCGCCCTTGTCGCGGCAATCTGCTCACGCCTTCGTGGTACAGTTGGTGCGCTTGGGTTTTCGATCTCTACGGGCCTGGTGATCTGGGGCGTGGTCGATGCAGTCATGCTGACCAGTCAGATCAAGGTGCTCGACAAGCGCGCGGCGGACATGATGCGCACCCGCGACGCTGCCGCCAAGATCGCCGCCGAGGCACAAGAACTGTAACGACGTCAGACTCGATGGGAAGGTCTAAAGATGGCACAGGATATGCAGGATGCCGGTAACGTCTCCGCCGAGCTCGACGCCATGGTGTGCGATCTGATCGGCGCGTTCTTGGACGACCTTGCCGCCGGTGAAAACCCTGGCGTGGTCGTGGCAATTGAGGATGCTGCTTCCAACCGTTATCTGGCGGCGCTCGACGAGGACGGCGAAGAGGCGTGCCTGGAGGCGGCCACCAACTTTATCTCCGAGCACAAGATGGGTCTTAAGGACGAGGGCCTGGGCCGTATCGTCCGCTATGCCATCGGCTACACCGGCTGCGTCGAGATCGATGGCGGCTACCATGACGCCCTGCTCGTGAGCTTTTTCGAGACGACGCTCGAGAGCGGTTTTTCGGCATATGTGCTGTATGAGGGCATGGGCGCCGGCGATGGTTTTATGTGGAGCGACCCTGAACCTGCAGGTGAGGAAACCCCTCTCATCTAAAATCGCTAAAATAAACGAGTTTTCGGTAAAAGGCTCAATATTCCCGCTGAGCGTTGTATCGCTGGGCGGGCCGCATACGCGTGCCGTTTGTATATGGATAGAAGATAGGGGAACTACATGCGCGTCGACAATCTGAGGAACATCGCCATCATCGCCCACGTCGACCACGGCAAGACGACGATGGTCGACAAGCTCCTGCGTGCCACGGACGCCTTCCGTGCCAACCAGCAGGTCGAGGACCGCGTCCTGGATTCCAACGACCAGGAGCGCGAGCGCGGCATTACGATTCTCGCCAAGAACATCTCTATCGAGTATAAGGACGTCAAGATCAACGTCATCGACACCCCGGGCCACGCCGACTTCGGCGGCGAGGTCGAGCGCGTGCTGCGTATGGCCGACGGCGCCCTGCTGCTGGTCGATGCTTTTGAGGGCCCCATGCCCCAGACCCGCTTCGTGCTGCGTCACGCTATCGACACCGGCCTTAAGATCATGATCGTCATCAACAAGATCGACCGTCCGGGCGCCAACCCCGAGAAGGCCTACAACGACTGCCTGGACCTCATGGCCGACCTGGGCGCCACCGACGACCAGCTTGAGTTCGCCATGGAGCACGTGGTCTACGCCAGCGCCATGAATGGCTTTGCCCGCCTTGATCCCAACGACGGCAACATGGACATGTATCCGTTGCTCGATATGATCATCGACGACATGCCCGCGCCCGAGGTTGACGAGAACGCTCCGCTGGCCATGCAGTGCGTGACCATCGACCACTCCAACTTCGTTGGCCGTATCGGCATCGGTCGCGTGTATTCCGGCGCCATCCATCAGGGCGACCAGATTCTGGTTGTGAAGAACGACGGCTCCAGCGCCACCGCTACCGTCAAGCAGCTCTTTACCTTCGACTACCTGGGCCGCACCGAGTGCCAGGAAGTCGGCGCCGGCGACATCGCCGCCGTCGTGGGCATCGACCGCACCGATATCGGCGATGTCTACACCGATCCCGAGAACCCCGTCGAGCTCGAGCCCATCGAGATCGACCCGCCGACCCTGTCCATCGTCTTCGAGGCTTCGACCTCCCCGCTCGTCGGTCGCGACGGAGACATCGTGGGCGCCCGTCAGCTCAAGGAGCGCCTGTTCAACGAGGCCGAGAACAACGTGACCATGAAGATCGAGGAGCTCGAGGACAAGAGCGGCGTCGAGGTCTCGGGCCGCGGCATTCTGCACCTGTCCGTTCTGATGGAGTCCATGCGCCGCGAGGGCTTTGAGTTCCAGGTCGGCCGTCCCCGCGTTCTGTTTAAGAAGGACGAGAACGGCAACAAGATGGAGCCTGTCGAGCAGGCCGTCGTTGAGTGCCCGGACGAGTACTCGGGCAAGGTCGTTGAGGTCTTCGGTACCTCCGGTGGCATCATGACGAGCATGGATACCTCGGGTATCGTGACGCACCTCGAGTTTAAGATCCCGACCCGCGGCATCATGGGCCTTAAGAACCGCATCATGAACGTCACCCACGGCGAGGGCGTGTTCTACCACACCTTCCTGGAGTACGGTCCCTACGCCGGCGAGATCGGCAACCGTCAGAACGGCGCAATGATCTCCATGACCACCGAGAAGGCCGTTGCCTATGCTCTGGGTACGCTGCAGGAGCGCGGCCAGCTTTTTGTTGAGCCGGGCACCGAGTGCTACGAGGGCATGATCGTGGGCGAGCGCAGCAAGGCTGGCGACATGGTCGTCAACATCGCCCGTACCAAGAACCTGGGCAACCAGCGTTCCTCGACCTCCGATATCTCCGTTCAGCTGGTGCCGCCCCGCACCTTCTCGCTGGAGGAGGCGCTGGAGTACATCGCCGACGACGAGCTGGTTGAGATTACCCCCAAGAACATCCGCCTGCGCAAGCGCCTGCTCAACGCCACCGACCGCAAGAAGGCCGCCGTCCGCGCCGGCCAGGTCAACAAATAAGCGCTGGACTTTATAGCGTCTAACAAGAAAGGGCGTCGACCGTAATGGTCGGCGCCCTTTTTGTGCATAGGGACTGAGCTGGTCTGCACCACCACAAAGGTGCCTGGTCCCTTTGTGGTGGTTGGTGGCTAAGCGGTGGGGAGTCCTGGCATGTTAGCCGGCTGCTGCGGCTTGAGGTGGGCGTTGCGCCAGATGATTTGGATGATGTAGCCGAGTGTAAAGACGAAGGCCACGCCGCTGATGAAATCACCTACGAGGGGAAGCCCCGTGAGGGCGCCGGCGATCACGCCGCCGATGGCTGCCATGGCGTAGCGGTTTTGGCTGTGTCCGACCATGCGGGCGATCGCGCACCCCGCAAAGGCACTCGACACCAGCGCGATGCCAATAACACCGCACATGAGGGCTCCGGCAAGCGACAGACCGGCGATAGAGATAATTAGCAGTAGGACGGCGGGGACGATAGCAATCGTGCCCAGAAGACCGCTCACCCACAGGGGCATGGGGCGCTGGTGGAGCATACCGGCGGCGCTGGCAGTCGCACGCGGAAAGACGAGCTCGAGCAGCAGAGCGACAAAGCAGGTCGAGAGTGCCGCAGCGACGATACCGCCGATGACATCGTTAACGGTGGAAGTATCCTCGTTCTCGGTGCGGTCGATCTTGAGCGCGCCTACCTCGGCCCCTGCGGCACGCTCGGGGTCCTCGGAGACGTGCGCGTTCACGGTGCCGGTGATATGGGCGTTCTTGCCCAGGATGAGCTTGTCGGCCCAAACCTCGACATCGCCCTCGACGGTGCCATCGATGGTCACCGTATCGCCTGCCAGCGCTGCCGACTTGGTGGAGCCTCGCAGGGCAACCGTCTCGCCCATCGCGTAAAAACAGTTGGCGGTGCTACCGGTGTTGAGCACAACGTGCTGGCCGGCCACCGTGACGCTGCCATCAACCGTGGTCTTGGCGATGTCGATGGTGCGTGCCGCCAGACGGACGGCGCCGCCAACCGTGCAGTCGCGGATCGAGAGGGTATCGCCCGCGGCGATGACATCACGGTCAATGGACGCATCGTCCAAGTTGAGGGCCTGGCCGGCCCAGTACAGGTCACCATCGACGCCGGACGGATTGGCGTCATTGTCGGTCGCAAGTACGTTGCCTGCGGTGTCCGTGCCGGCGAACGACGCCGTGGGAAGCACGGTGATCGCCAGCGCGATGAGCGCGAACAGGATGGTGATGCGGCCCCATGCTTTACGGCGCTGGGTCAACGGGAATTGATTACAGGGCATAGTGAATCCTTCGTCAGATGCTCGATATGCATCTAACAGGGTACCCAACGCGCGGGCGCTCTAAAAGAACCTCTCGGTTGCATTTCGAAGGGTCGTGCCGTGCTGTCTACTTTTTACGGTGCAAGAAGCGCGCGATATCTTCTTCGGTGGGGCTTTTGATGTCAAAGCGCAGCGAGAGCCAGCGCAGACCCATGGTCACGACAACGCATGCGACCAGCGCGGCGACATTGCTCATGATGCCGCTCATAACGAGACACACATAGCTTGTCGATCCGGCGATGGCGGCGATGGCATAAAAGTTAGTACGTTGGAAAATGCCCGGAACCACGCCCATAAAGCCGTCGCGCAACATGCCGCCGCCCACCGCGGTAAAAAAGCCCATCATGATGCACACCGCCGGTGCAAAGCCGTAGACAAGCGCCTTGTCCGCTCCGGTGGCGGCATAGATGCCGACCGAGATGATGTCGAGCAGGGGAATGAGTTTTTCGGGTTTGTCGACGATTGCCGGGAAAATGTAGATGATGGCCGCCGTGGCAATGGAAAGCGGGAGCGCCATCGGCTGGTTGAGGATGTAGACGTTGCCCACCTGCAGCGTCATATCGCGCAAAAGACCGCCGCCCAGGCCGCAAACCACCGCGAGCGCAACTGCACCCACCAGGTCGAGTTTGTGCTCGCGCGCAACCAGTACACCCGAGATCGATGCAGCGACAACGGCGAACATCTCGAGCCAAAACGGAATAGCGACCATGGCATCCGAGGCATGTGAGGTAATGGTCATAGCGGCGACGACGGGCAAGATGGGGTCCTTTGGATTACGGATTTGGACAATGCCCGTACATAGTACATGTTCAGCGCCGATTGCGACCCTATTGCTCGGCAAACGGTCGGGACTGGGTGGGGGCGTGGCGTTACTGGAATGCCAAGGGTCCAAAACATGTACGTCAGCCTCCAAAAACGACATTTTCCGACATCTTTGGAGGCTGACGTACATGTTTGGATTGAGCTCACAGCATGAGTGAGTTGATTTACTCACATCCGGTATATTTCCCCACTTCAACGGACATAAGAGTTGGATACCGGCTCAGAGCGAGAGGCCCTCAATGGATACCCCTGTTCTCATTTCGCATAAAACCGCATGGCTTGTCCATCATGCACCCCAGAATTTGGTTCAGTCTCTTGCGCGGCACGACTACCAGATAGGCGCACAAGGCATCTCCACCCAGCAACGTGTTGCGCGCATACGACAGGCCCTTACCGACTGCGGCATTCCGTCCGATATGCTTAAGACTATCGATATCGCGGTTGTATTCGAATTTGAGCGAATTCGTACCAAAGGCGTCGTTTGCCACATTCTTGGACAAAATCTTCCCTACGAGCATATTAACGAGTTGACGCCCGGAATCTTCATCACCGACGAAGCCTTCGCCTTCGTGCTCGCTGCCGAGTGGATGGATAGGATCGAATATCTCGAATATGGCTATGAAGTTTGCGGCGATTATCGCATGAGGCTCAATCCCGCCGACCCTTATACCGAGCAACCAGCCACCACCTCCAAGGATGAAATAACCGAACTGCTCGATCGGCACCCCGGCAAACCCGGTGCCACACGTGCACGGCTCGCGCTCAGGCACATCTACGATCGCTCGGCCTCGCCTATGGAGACCGCTTCGGCAATCGCCCTCTCGCTCCCAACAAGCGAAGGCGGCGTTGGCATCCGAGGTGTCGAACTCAACAAACCGCTCGAGATCCCTCAACGTCTCTGGCATTGCGCCAAAGCTCGAACGCTCAAAATCGATGCGCTCGTGACCTATAAGCGCAGGGCGCTCGGTATCGAATATAAGGGCGTTTTTCACGATGAGCTCGAGCGCAAGGGAGCAGATGCGGAGCGAGAGGCCGTTCTCTCCCAAATGGGATATCGAATCGTTACGCTCACTTCGGCTCAGTTCGGCAGCCAGCTCGCCTTTCACCGCGCCATGAACAACATTCGCGAAGCACTCGGCATGCCTCGCTGTACCGACACCGGGTACCAGAGAAAACAAAACGAACTACGCAAGGCACTTATCCGCAACTGGAAAAGCATACGAGACGAGGAGGCACCTTCCGAATAGCGCCGCTCCCGTGAGCTCAATCCAAACGTGTGCGTCAGCCTCCAAAGATGTCGAAAAATGTCGTTTTTTGAGGCTGACGTACATGTTTGGGGAAGCGTGGGATCGAGACGTATTTCGATAACAAAAAAGCTCCCATTCTTGGGAGCTTTCTCAACCAAAATGGCGGAGGAGGAGGGATTCGAACCCTCGTGACCTTATACAGGCCAAACGGTTTTCGAGACCGCCGCATTCAACCACTCTGCCACCCCTCCGCGTGGGGTAAAAACAAAGCAGGCTCAAAGGCCTGCTTTGGAATTAACTGGCGGAGAGTCAGGGATTTGAACCCTGGAGACGCTTTTGACGCCTACACGATTTCCAATCGTGCTCCTTCGGCCACTCGGACAACTCTCCGTTAAATGCGAAAGTTAGTATACACGAGGAATCGCAAGGTGCAAGCCGAAAACTTAGCATTTTTTAAAACGCTTGGCCGCACTTGGCGTTGCAGTGGGGTTTGAGGTGCCAAAAAACGGCTTCCGACCAGCGTGGTTGATCAACTCAATTGTTCAAAAAGGGTATTCATAAGCGACTTGGCAATGAATTTAAAAATCTTTGATTGGTGCTGTGGGCCACTGGTATGCATTTTGCGACCACAGCCTTGTGCCCGTTGACCTGCGGCTTGGCTCAGCTTGTCCCCGCGGCACCGTATCTTGTCCACAAATCCGTCAAGCATTTGGTCGGCATTTGGTTGGAATGCGCATGAAACACCGTGCGAGTATGGGCATATGTGGAGGTCATGAGGTTGTAGCTGCATATTCTTGCAGCCTAGGAGGTTGAAAGATATTATTACCAAGTCTTTTCCTGCTTCAGGCGCACCTTCACGACCTGAAGCCACATTTGCCCAGAGGAGGTGACAATATGAAGGCTTATGAACTGCTGTTCTTTGTTGACCCGTCGCTCGACCCCGAGACTCGTCTCGCTGTTATGAAGCGTATCGATACCACGATCGCTGAGGGCGCTGGCAAGGTCGACTCCGTTGACGAGTGGGGCAAGCGCAAGCTCGCCTACGAGATCAACGACCTCACCGATGGTGACTACACCCTCATCAACTTCCACGCAGATCCTACCCAGATCGCCGAGCTTGATCGCGTCCTGCGCATCACCGACGCTGTGGTCCGCCACATGATCGTCCGTCGCGACGACCAGGAGTAAGACTGTCGTTTTGGACTGGGCTTGTGCCCCAAGAGGAAGTAGTGAGTTATGAGCATCAATCGAGTGAACATCACCGGTAACCTCACCCGCGATCCCGAGCTGCGCGCCACCGCCGGCGGAACCCAGGTTCTGTCCTTTGGCGTCGCCGTGAACGATCGTCGCCGCAACGCGCAGACTGGCGAGTGGGAGGACTATCCCAACTTTGTCGACTGCACCATGTTCGGCACCCGCGCCGAGGCCGTGAGCCGTTTCCTGGCAAAGGGAAACAAGGTCGCGATCGAGGGCAAGCTGCGCTACAGCTCTTGGGAGCGCGACGGCCAGCGCCGGAGCAAGCTTGAGGTCATCGTCGATGAGATCGAGTTTATGAGCTCCCGTGGTGGCCAGGGTGGCTACGACCAGGGCGGTTACGCCCCCGCAGCTTCCGCGCCCGCAGCACGTCCTGCCGCGCCGGTGGCTACGCCGCCCGCGGTCGACGTCTACGATGAGGACATCCCGTTCTAAGGGTTGTTCACCTATTTTTGAGTGAGAGGCGGCTTCGGTTCGCCGAAGTTGCCAAATGAAAGGTATTTTGACATGGCTAATGATTTTTCTGCACGTCAGCCGCGTCGTAAGTACTGCCAGTTCTGCAAGGAGAACACTGAGTTCATCGACTATAAGGACACTCAGCTTCTCCGTAAGTACATGACCGACCGTGGCAAGATCAAGCCCCGTCGCGTCACTGGCGCTTGCACGCAGCATCAGCATGACATCGCCAACGCCATCAAGCGCGCCCGCGAGATGGCTCTCCTGCCGTACACCGTCCCCGTGGTTTCCTCTCGTGGCAACCGCGACCGCGGCTAAGAAGGGAGACGCATCATGAAGGTTATTCTTCTCGATGAGATCAAGGGCAAGGGCGGCGAGGGTGACGTCGTAGAGGTCGCTCAGGGTTACGCTGAGAACTTCCTGTTCCCCAAGAAGCTCGCTGTTGCCGCCACCAAGGGCAACCTCAAGCAGCTTGACGAGCGTCGCAACAACATCGCCAAGCGCGAGGCCGTCCGTCTGGCCACCGCCAACGAGACCAAGGCTGCCTTCGAGGGCAAGACGGTCACCGTTGACGTCAAGGTCGGCGACGAGGGCATCCTCTTTGGCTCCGTTACCGCCGCTATGATCGCTGACGCCATCAAGGCTCAGCTCGGTATGGACATCGACCGCAAGCGCGTCGAGCTCGGTAAGCCCATCAAGGTTGCCGGTGCCCACACCGTTGCCATCTCGCTGTACCGCGAGATCAAGGCCGAGGTTGTCGTTCTCGTCGGCGTTACCGCCGAGGAGCTCGCTGCCGAGGCTGAGGTCGAGGAGGCCGCTGAGGTCGCCGAGGCCGAGACCGCCGAGGTCGAGACTGAGGCTGCTGCCGAGTAGCATTTGCTGCAACGCAACAATCTTGTTCTAAGAAGGGCGCTCTGGGAAACCAGGGCGCCCTTTTGTTTTTTGCGCTGAGTGAGTGTCATGGTGAACGTTGCGTCGAAGTCCTATATACAGGACCGTTCATCCGTTTGGTTCGGTGATGATTGGCGGCGCGCGGCGCGTTTTGGGACCGTAGCTGATACTATGGATGCTCGCAAGCGATATGAATGAGGATGCTCATGGCATATGACGATAGGGAGACCGGGCTGACGGTCGAGGACCGCGGCTCAAAGTTGGGTCTTCCCCAAAACCAAGATGCAGAGGCCAATGTGCTGGCCGCTATGCTGCTATCGCCCGAGGTGGTCGAAGAAGCCCAGGTCGAGCTGCAGCCCGATGACTTCTACCGGCCCATTCATAAGACCATCTATACCGCGATGGTCGATATGTACAACAGCCGCATTCCCATCGACTCCATCTCGCTGATCGATTACCTGCGAAGCATCAACAAGCTCGATGCCGTGGGCGGCGAAGCGTACATTTTGGAGTTGATGGGTCAGACCCTGTCGCTCGTCAACTGGCAGCATCATGCCGCCATCGTTCGCCGCGATTCGATGCTGCGTGAGCTGATCGGCGCCACCAACGAGATCAACGCGCTGGCATATAATGCCCCCACCGACACCAAAGAGGTTGTCGAGCTGGCCGAGAGCAAGCTGCTCAAGGTTACGGCGCGCGAGGTCAAGTCGAGTTACAAGACGTTGACCGAGTTTATGGTCGAGGCCTATAACGAGGCCGAGGAAGTGTGCCAGGCCGGTGGCCAGGCTGCGGGCGTGCCCACGGGCTTCCCGTCGCTCGACCGCATGCTCATGGGCTTCCGCGAGGGTCAGCTCATCATTATCGGCGCCCGTCCTGCTGTAGGTAAGACGTCGTTCGCTCTGAACCTGGCACTTAACGCTGCCGCTGCTGGTTATACCGTCGGCTTCTTCTCGCTGGAGATGTCGGGCAAGGAAATTGCCCAGCGTCTGATTTGCGCCTACGCCATGATCTCGATCAGTGACTTCCGCATGGGCCGTATTAGCCCCGAACAGTGGGCCAATATCAACGAGGCCACGCAGACCTTGTCCAAGCTCGATATTCTGATTGACGATACGCCCGGCACCACAGTGACCGAGATTCGCGCCAAGAGCCGCCGTATGCTCCATAACAAGGAGAAGGCAATCATCATCCTGGACTACCTGCAGCTGGTGAGTCCTCCGCCGGGACGCCGCTCCGAGAGCCGTACCGTCGAGGTTTCGGAGATGTCGCGTGGTCTGAAGATCATGGCCAAGGAGCTCAAGATCCCGCTCATCGCGCTGTCGCAGCTCTCGCGTCAGGTCGAATCCCGTACCGGCAAGCGCCCGCAGCTTTCCGACCTTCGTGAATCGGGCTCCATCGAGCAGGACGCCGATATCGTCATGTTCTTGGACCGCTCCGCCGACGAGGCCGAAGCCTCGCGCGACGATCGACCCGACGAGGGCGTTACGCGTATCGTCGTGGCCAAGAACCGTTCGGGCCCGATCGGCGACGTCGACCTGATGTTCCTGCCGGCATCCACCAAGTTCTATGAGCTTGATGGGGCACATGCCGAGGAGTAGGACAGGCGCCCGTTGCACGGGTATACTGGGAATGTTTTGTGCTTCTGCGTGCCGGCATGGCGCGTAGACAGTCCATGAATGTGAGGAGTAAACATGCCGTCAACCGTTTTGGTCGGTGCCCAGTGGGGCGATGAGGGCAAGGGTAAGATCTGCGACCTGGTCGCCGGCGACTTTGATGCCGTCGTGCGCTATTCGGGCGGCAACAACGCCGGCCACACCATCGTCGTCAACGGCAAAAAGTACGGCCTGCACCAGGTGCCCTCCGGCATCATGTATTCCGACCACGTGTCGGTGATCGGTAACGGCTGCGTCGTCAACCCCAAGGTTGTCCTTGAGGAGATCGACATGTTCGAGGCCGACGGCATCACCACCAAGAACCTCAAGATTAGCGGCAACGCGCATGTCATCATGCCGTACCACATCGATCTGGATGGCGCCTTTGAGCAGAAGCTCGGCAAGAAGAACATCGGTACCACCAAGCGCGGCATTGGTCCGTGCTATCAGGACAAGATGGCCCGCATTGGCCTGCGCATGCAGGACATGCTGGACGAGACGCTGTTCCGCGACAAGTTGGAGACCGCTCTCGCCCGCGTGAACCCCGAGCTCGAGCTCATCTACAACCTGCCCACCTACACCGTGGACCAGATTTGCGACGAGTACCTGCCGATGGCCGAGCGCCTGCGTCCCTACATCACCGAGACGAGCCTGCTGCTCAACAACATGATCGATGAGGGCAAGAACCTGCTGTTTGAAGGCGCCCAGGCGACGCTACTCGACATCGACCACGGAACCTATCCGTACGTGACGTCTTCCAACTGCACCGCCGGCGGCGCCATCACCGGCTCTGGCGTGGGCATGAAGAACGTCGACCGCGTGCTGGGCGTCATGAAGGCCTATATCACCCGCGTCGGTTCGGGCCCCATGCCCACCGAGCTTTCCTACGAGTCCGAGGCCGGCCACACGCTGACCGAGGAGGGCTACGAGTACGGCGTGACCACCGGCCGCCGTCGTCGCTGCGGCTGGTTTGACGGCCCTATCGCCAACTATGCCTCACGCGTCAACGGCCTCACCGACATCGCCGTGACCAAGCTCGACGTGCTTTCGGCCTTCGACACCATTAAGGTGTGCGTTGCCTATGACGTCGACGGCGAACGTTACACGAGCGTACCCGAGCACCAGGTGCGCTTTGAGCATGCCAAGCCCATCTACGAGGAGCTCCCTGGCTGGAAGTGCGACATCACCGGCTGCCGCAGCTTTGACGAGCTGCCGCAGGAGGCTCAGGACTACGTGGCATTTATCGAGGATCTGGCACACACCCGCGTGACGTTTATCGGCGTCGGCGCCGGTCGCGAGCAGATCATCAACCGATTCTGGAAGTAATCGGCGTTATTTGGTTATTGCGATATACCCCTTTGCAGTCCAGATGGGCGGCCGAGGGGTATATTTGCTTGTAATGGGCCCGCGCGGAGCGGGCCGGTAATCCATAGAGGAGGCACCCTTGAAGGCGGACACTCAAACCATCGACATCCTGTTGTTGGGCAGCGGCGGCCGCGAGCATGCTCTGGCAGCCAAGCTCGCAGCATCACCGCGCGCCGGCAAGCTCTACATCGCGCCGGGTAACGGCGGCACCGCGAGCTGCGGCGAGAATGTGGTTCTCGACGATTGCGATCCTGCGGCCGTGGCGGCGTTTGCCCAGAGCCATGGATGCGGACTCGTGGTGATTGGCCCCGAGGCTCCGCTCGTGGCGGGCGTTGCAGACGCCGTCCGCGCGGCGGGCATCCCGTGCTTTGGCCCGGGTGCCGAGGGCGCCCAGATGGAGGGCTCTAAGCTGTTCTCCAAGCAGCTCATGGAGCGCGCTGGTATCCCGACGGCAGCCTATGGCTCATTTATCGACGAGGCTTCGGCTCTTGCCTATGTGCGCGAGCAGGGTGCTCCGCTGGTCGTCAAGGCCGACGGCCTTGCCGCGGGCAAGGGCGTTATCGTGGCAACCGAGCTTTCGCAGGCCGAGGAGGCTGTGCGTGAGTGTTTTGGCGGAGCCTTTGGCGATGCCGGTAATACGGTGGTTATCGAGGAGATGCTGACCGGCCCCGAGTGCTCGCTGCTGGCCTTTACCGACGGCAAGAC
Source organism: Collinsella sp. (assembly GCA_018377855.1). Classification (GTDB taxonomy): domain Bacteria; phylum Actinomycetota; class Coriobacteriia; order Coriobacteriales; family Coriobacteriaceae; genus Collinsella. Next base: position 54,234 of record JAGZYM010000010.1, read on the forward strand.
CGTTCGTCCCATGGCCACCTCGCAGGACCACAAGCGCGCGCTCGAGGGCGACAAGGGCCCCAACACGGGCGGCATGGGCGTCTACAGCCCGGTGCCTATCGTGACCGACGAGGAGCATGCCACCATGGTGGCGGTCATGGAGCAGACCGTGGCCGAGCTCGCTGCCGAGGGTATCGACTACCGCGGCTGCCTGTACGGCGGCTTTATGCTCACGCCTGCCGGCCCCAAGGTGCTGGAGTTCAATGCCCGCTTTGGCGACCCCGAGACGCAGGTCGTTCTGCCGCGCCTTAAGAACGACCTGGTCGAGGTCATGTTGGCTTGTGCCAACTGCGAGCTCGACCAGATTGAACTCGACTGGCGTGACGAGTGGGCCGTGGCCGTTGTCCTGACGAGTGCGGGTTATCCCGGCAGCTACGAGAAAGGCAAGGTCATTACCGGTATCGCCGATGCCGAGGCCATGGAGAACGTGACCGTGTACCACGCGGGCACCGCCGTGGTGGACGGCCAGCTCGTGACCAATGGTGGCCGCGTGCTTGCCGTGACCGCTCTGGGCGACACGTTCGAGAACGCTCGCAACCTTGCCTACGAGGCCTGCGAGAAGATTGATTTTGAGGGCAAGACCCTGCGTCACGATATCGGCCTGCGCGCGCTGCGCGGCCGCGACGCCTGGGATGCCTAAAATCCGAGAGGAATGAGACGGATGGACGAGAAGAACGAAGAGCTCGTGGACGCGCAGATCGTCGAAGAGGACAGCCGCATGTATGGGCACGCCGAGGGCGAGCCTGGTGGCGAGGTCGCTGACGAGCCGGCGCTGGTGCTGGGCGACGACGACCCGCACGATGCCGAGCTGCACGAGAAGATTCTTTCGGAGGAGTGCGCCTGGAAGGGCAAGATCCTCGACGTCCACCGTCTTGAGGTTGAGCTGCCCAACGGTCACCGCAGCGCCCGCGATATCGTTCGCCATCCGGGTGCGGCGGCCGTTGTGGCACTGACCGAGAGCGGCAAGATCGTACTGGTGCGTCAGTACCGCACCGCCATCGACCGCGTGACGGTCGAGATTCCTGCCGGCAAGCTCGACCCGGGCGAGGACCCGCTCGATTGCGCCAAGCGCGAACTGCATGAGGAGACGGGCTTTAAGGCTGGTCGTATTCGCTTTTTGACGTCGATTGTCACGTCCTGCGGTTTTTGCGATGAGATCATCCACATCTACTTGGCTACCAAGCTCGAGTTTGATGCGCCCAACCCCGATGATGACGAGTTTGTCAACGTGGACCTGGTGCCGCTGCACGAGCTGATCGACGCCGTGCTCGACGGCAAGATCGAAGACGCCAAGACCGTCGTAGGCGCGCTTGCCTGCGACAGCATCGCGCACCGCCTTGGGGGCGCGGAGCTTTAACGAGTGGGGATAGCCTTGGGACAAGTACTACTGATTGCTTTGTCCCAGGGCCTTACGTTGCTGATATTTCTTTGAGGATCACATGCTGAAGAGGTTTCTTTCTTACTACAAGCCCCAGATGGGGCTTTTTGTTGCTGATACTGTTTGTGCTCTGGTGCTTGCCGCCATTGACCTGGCGTTCCCCATTATCCTGCGCAATTTGACCGGTGGGCTGTTTACTCAGGGTCAGGCTGCCATTATGCAGGCGCTCGGCATGATCGCGGTGGGCTTGGTGCTGATGTATGCCGTCCGCTGCGCCTGCCGCTATTTTGTGAGCTATTGGGGTCACGTGATGGGCGCGCGTATGGAGTCCAAAATGCGCGAGGACCTGTTCGACCAGTATGAGCGCTTTAGCTTTGCGTACTTCGATCGCAACAGCTCGGGCGACATGATGAGCCGCGTGGTCAACGACCTGTTCGATATCTGCGAGGCGGCGCACCACGTACCCGAGTGGATCATCATCTGCGGTATCGAGATTATCGGCTCGTTTGTGATCCTCTTTACCATCGCCCCGGTGCTGGCGCTCGCCATGGCCGTGGTGACGGCGGCGTTTGCGGTCATCATGTTTTGGCAGAACATGCGTATGCGCGAGGTCTTTAGCGACAACCGCAAAAAGATCAGCGGCATCAATGCGCAGCTGCAGGATTCGCTGGCGGGCATGCGCGTGGTCAAGAGCTTTGCCAACGAGGAGACCGAGCGTGCCAAGTTCCGCGCCTCCAACAATCGCTATCTTTCGTCCAAGGAGAACATGTATCACGCCATGGGCGTCTATACCGCGACGTATGGCCTGCTCTCTGGTGTGCTCTATGTGATCGTGGTGCTGCTGGGCGGCTGGCTGGTCGCCCAGGGACAGCTGCAGGCGGTCGATATGGCGACCTTTGCACTCTATATTTCGCTGTTCTGCACGCCGCTCGAGACGCTCGTCAATTCGGCCGAAACGTATCAGAAGGCTATCGCCGGCTTTAAGCGTATGGACGAGGTGCTCTCGACGGCGCCGGATATCCAGGACAAGCCGGGCGCTACGGATCTGCAGGTGACCGCCGGCGCCGTGGAGTATCACGACGTGTGCTTTAACTACGAGGATGTCGAGCTGGGCGAGGGCTATGCCGACGAGCGTCCCGTTATCGACCATATGGACCTGTCCATCAAGCCCGGGCAGACCATCGCTTTGGTTGGCCCTTCGGGCGGCGGCAAGTCCACAACCTGTTCGCTGCTGCCGCGCTTTTATGACGTGGCTACCGGATCCATTAGCATCGACGGTCAGGACGTGCGCGATGTGACGCAGCAGAGCCTGCGCCGCGCCATCGGCCTGGTGCAGCAGGATGTCTATCTATTTGACGGTACGATTGGCGAGAACATCGCCTACGGCAAGCCGGGCGCCACGGCAGAAGAGATCGCCGAGGCCGCCCGTCGCGCCAACATCGATGCCTTTATCGAGTCGCTTCCGCAGGGCTACGACACCGTGGTGGGCGAGCGCGGCAGCCGTCTTTCGGGCGGACAGAAGCAGCGCGTTGCCATCGCGCGTGTGTTTCTCAAGAACCCCAAGATCCTGATTTTGGACGAGGCGACGAGTGCTTTGGATAACGAGAGCGAGGAGGCGGTGCAGGAGTCACTCGAAGAGCTGGCACGCGGCCGCACCACGATTATTATCGCCCACCGTCTTTCGACCATTAAGCATGCCGATGAGATTGCGACCGTTGAGCATGGTCGCGTTGTGGAGCGTGGCACGCACGAGGAGCTTCTCGCCCGTGGCGGCACCTATGCCCGTTACTATCGAATGCAGTTCGAAGGTGCGCGTGCGCACGAGCTCGACTGATTGATATGACAGGAAGTTTATGGCTGACAAGAACCCTTTGACTCCGGAAGAAGTGACGGAGTTATTCTCCGAAATCGATGCATCCGGCGTCTTGGATCCCACGCTCGCCAAAAAGCGTACCGAGCGCATGCGTGAGAAGGAGGCTGCGGCCAAGCGCGGTGACAAAGCGGCGCTAGCGCAGCTGCGCAGCGAGGACCGCGCGAGCCAGGCAAAACATATCGACCCGCTGTCCGAGGACGATCCTTCGGGTTCGCAGGTGAGCCATACCATTACGAAGACTGCCATGGCCGTGGTTATCGGCATCTTGGTGCTGATCGTGGGCATGCAGATTGGCTACGGCGTGATGCGTCGCCTGAATACCGCCAACCTGTCCGAGAGCGTTTCGGTCGATACCGTTTCGACGGCGCTGAAGGGCGGCCTTGAGTGGGGCAACGGCTTTACGCAGTTCCCGCTCGACTTTACCGTCGATGAAGCCGATGAGCGTACGGGCACGGTCGAGGTGACGGTGTTGGACACATCGTCTGCCAACGAGCTCGAGCTGCTGTCCAACGGGCAGATCCAGGCCGCGGCGCTTGCGACCAACGCGCTGCTCAACGATAAGATCGACCGCGTGGTGTATAACGTTCACGCCTATATCGACGAGGATAGCAACATTCAGCACGATTCCTTCTTTGGCATGTTCCCCGCGCGGGGCCACCAGAGCGCCATTTTGACGTTCGTGTGGACCAAGAGCTCATCCAACGCCACGAGTATCGACTGGAAGATGCGCATCGTGAGTATGGATGACACCATCGCCGAGCGCATTCAGAAGCAGGTGAACTCGGTGTCGTCGTTGATTGAGGACCCGGTGGTGAGCCAGACCAAGATTGACGAGGAAAAGGCCGAACGTGACCTGGAGCATCGTCTGCATGGCCGCGAGATTTTCCGCGGCGGCAAGCCCGATCGCTCACCGTCCGAACTGCTGGAGCAGGACAAGAAAAAATAAGACGCCATCATCCCGCGTGAGCCAAGTGACCACGCGGGATGATTTTTCTGGGACGGGGATTCAAAAATCATTATGCATAGAAAGTCATAATTATCATTTCGTAAACATTTCAATGAAATTAACGCCATGAGGCATACTTGCGGTTACAATACCGCGAGGCCTAACTACACACCTTTAAGCCGGTCCTGTGAGACCGGGAAGGAGAATTATGGCGAACAACCATACCGCGGGCGCTGCCGCCCGCACCTTCGCGCCCAGCGAGCTTTGCCAGCGCATGCTGGCCAAAACCAGCAAGGGCACCTGCGGTCCCTGCATCCTGTATCTTGAGGATGGGACCATTTTTTATGGACGTGCATGCGGCGCCGCGGGCACCGCGACCGGCGAAGTCTGCTTCAACACCTCGCTCGAGGGCTACTTTGAGGTCATGACCGACCCGAGTTATGCCGGCCAAATCGTAACCATGACCTATCCGCAGATCGGCAACTACGGTATCGACGAGACCGACGTCCAGTCGGCCTTCCCCGGCGACGACGTGCGCCCTGCGAGCGCTCCGGCTATGCGCGGCATGATCGTTCGCGACATGTGCGCCACGCCTTCTAACTGGCGCTCGGCCGTCAGCGTGCCGGAGTACCTGCGCGCTCACGGCATCGTCGCTATCGAAGGTGTCGACACCCGCGCCCTGGTGCGCCATCTGCGCGACAATGGTTCCAAGATGGGCATTATCTCGACCGAGATCTTCGACGTCGACGAGCTTGCCGAGCGTCTGGCCGCAGCGCCCACGCTGGTAGGCGAGAACCTGGTCAAGACCGTAAGCTGCCCCGTACCTCACGAGTTTGTGGCCGCCGACCTGCCTGCCACGCATGACTTTGCGCTTGCGGTTGCCGCTCCTGCCCGTCACAAAGTGGTCGCCTACGACTGCGGTGTGAAGCGCGGCATTCTGGAGGGGCTGGTCCGCGCCGGCTGCGACCTTACCGTCGTGCCGTGGGACACGCCCGCGAGTGAGGTGCTCGACATGAATCCCGACGGCGTCTTTTTGTCCAATGGCCCCGGCGACCCCGACGCCGTGGTGGAGACCTACGAGCAGGTGCAGCAGCTGATCGGCAAGGTGCCGGTCTTTGGCATTTGCCTGGGCCATCAGATGATCAGCCTGGCCTGCGGCGCCCAGATGGAAAAGCTTAAATTCGGTCACCGCGGTGGCAACCAGCCGGTCGTGAACCTGGTAAGCCGTCGCGTGGAGATTACCGCGCAAAACCATGGCTTTGGCCTGCTGTTCCCCAGCCTGGGCAAGCTTGTCCCCGAGCTTTCCGGCGGCGAGACCGAGCATGCGGCCGATGGAGATCTGCGCGTCTGGGTGCGCCGCGGAATCGCGCCGGTCGTGATGAACGAGCGCTTTGGCCGCATTCGCCTGACGCACGTGAACCTCAACGACGGCACCGCCGAGGGCATCCAGCTGCTCGACGCCCCGTGCTTCTCGGTCCAGTACCACCCCGAGGCCTCGCCTGGCCCCACCGATGCTCACTATCTCTTTACCGCCTTTACGCGACTCATGGACGGCGAGGAGAACTACCTGGACATCGACACCGCGAAGGACCGCCTGGCTGGCTGGAATTTCGCCGACGATGGTTCCGCCGTTCTACCGAACGGCGGACCGGTCGACGCTGCGGCTGCATCTGGCACATCATCTTGCCGCTCTGCTTCGGACGCGCGGGCATAAGCCCAGCGCGCCCTCGCATCACGGCAACCTGATGCACCAGCTGCACCCTCGCTGACTTTTCCAAAACATTGAGTCAGCCTCTCTAGGAGGTTTTAAACATGCCGAAACGTACTGACATCAAGCGTATCCTCGTTATTGGTTCGGGCCCCATCGTTATTGGCCAGGCCTGCGAGTTCGACTACTCCGGCGCCCAGGCCTGCAAGGTGCTCAAGGAGGATGGCTTTGAGGTCATCCTGGTCAACTCCAACCCGGCGACCATCATGACCGACCCGGGTCTTGCCGACCGCACCTATGTCGAGCCCATCACTGCCGAGTTTATCGAGCGCGTAATCAAGAAAGAGCGCCCGGACGCGCTGCTGCCCACGCTGGGCGGCCAGACCGGTCTGAACGCCGCCGTCGAGCTGGCGAAAGACGGTACGCTCGACAAGTACGGCGTCGAGATGATCGGCTGTGACCTTGCCGCCATCGAGCGCGGCGAGGACCGCAAGCTCTTTAACGAGGCCATGGCCGAGATCGGCCTGGAGGTCGCGCGCTCGGGCTATGCCTACAGCGTGGCCGACGCCGAGGCCATCGCCGAGCGCGTGGGATATCCCTGCGTGCTGCGTCCGAGCTTTACCCTCGGCGGCGCCGGTGGTGGCATCGCGCATACTCACGAGGAGCTCGTCTCCATCGTGAGCCAGGGCCTGGAGCTCTCGCCTGCCCACGAGGTACTGGTCGAGGAGTCCATTGAGGGTTGGAAAGAGTATGAGATGGAGGTCATGCGTGACCACGCCGGCAACGGCATCATCGTGTGCTCCATCGAGAACCTCGACCCCATGGGCGTGCACACCGGCGACTCCATCACCGTGGCGCCGGCGCAGACCCTCTCCGACCTGGAGTATCAGCGCATGCGTGTCGCATCGCTCGCCATTCTGGAGAAGATTGGCGTCGAGACCGGTGGCTCCAACGTGCAGTTTGCCGTGAACCCCAACACCGGCCGCCTGATCGTCATCGAGATGAACCCGCGCGTGAGCCGCTCGTCCGCCCTCGCTTCCAAGGCAACGGGTTTCCCCATCGCCAAGGCCGCCGCGCGCCTGGCCGTGGGCTACACGCTCGACGAGATCGTCAACGACATCACCAAGGCTACGCCCGCCTGCTTTGAGCCCACAATCGACTACTGCGTCGTCAAGGTGCCGCGCTTTGCCTTCGAGAAGTTCAAGGGTACCGACCCCACGCTCACCACGCGCATGAAGGCCGTGGGCGAGATCATGGCGATCGGCCGTACCTTTGAGGAGGCCTTTGGCAAGGCTATGCGCTCGCTGGAGGACGGCCACCAGGGCATTTGCGCCGGTGGCAAGGAGGGTGCCGACAAGCTAGGCGACGACGAGCTCGCTCAGGCCGTGGCAACCCCGACCGAGCACCGCATCTGCTTTGTGGTCGAGGCCCTGCGCCGTGGCTGGGACATTACCCGCATCCATGCCATCTGCGGCATCGATCCGTGGTACCTCAACCGCATCAACGACATGGTGCAGGTCCAGGAGAGCATTCGCGGCCTGCGTGTGGAGGATATCGACGCCGACGCGATGCGTCTGCTCAAGCAGTACGGTACGAGCGACGCCGAGATCGCCGCGCTGACCGGCTCGGACGAGCGCTTTGTGCGCGCCTATCGCAAGGGCCTTGGCGTGGTTCCCAGCATGAAGACGGTCGATACCTGCGCTGCGGAGTTCTCGAGCGCCACGGAGTACCACTACAAGACGTACGAGAACATCTACCGCACGAGCCCGGATGCCAAGAAGTGCGTGGCTCCCGACGAGACCACGCCGGCGGACAAGCCCAAGGCGATGATCCTGGGCGCCGGCCCCAACCGCATTGGCCAGGGTATCGAGTTCGATTACTGCTGCGTGCACGCGAGCTATGCGCTGGCGGCCCGCGGCTTCGAGACCATCATGGTCAACTGCAATCCCGAGACCGTTTCGACCGACTACGACACGTCCGACCGTCTGTACTTTGAGCCGCTCACCTACGAGGACGTCATGGATGTCATCGATGTTGAGCGACCCGACGGCGTCGTGGTGACGCTCGGCGGCCAGACTCCGCTTAAGCTGGCGCGCATGCTCGAGGGGAGCGGCGTGAACATCATGGGCACCAAGCCCGATGCCATCGACTTTGCCGAGGACCGCGAGCGCTTTGCCGCCCTGCTCGACAAGCTGGGCATTATGTATCCGCCGGCGGGCCAGGCAACCTCGTTTGAGGAGGCCGAGGCCGTGGCCGCGCATATTGGCTACCCGCTGCTGGTGCGTCCGAGCTACGTGCTGGGCGGCCGCGGCATGATGATCGCCTACGATGCCGAGCGTCTGCGCGATTACATGGCCGAGGCTGCGCGCATTAGCCCCGACTACCCGGTGTATCTGGACCGCTTCTTGGAGGGCGCGATCGAGTCCGATGTCGACGCCCTGTGCGATGGCGAAGAGGTCTACATCGGCGGCATTCTGGAGCATATCGAGGAGGCCGGTATTCACTCCGGCGACTCTGCGACCTGCATTCCGCCGTTCAGCTTTAGCGAGAGCCTGCAGGCAAAGCTTCGCGAGGCTACGCGCCGCATCGCGATGGCGCTGGGCGTACGCGGCCTGGTCAACGTGCAGTACGCCATTAAGGGCGAGACCGTCTATGTGATCGAGGCCAACCCGCGTGCCAGCCGTACCGTGCCGTTTATCTCCAAGGCCACCGGCGTGCCGCTGGCCAAGTGCGCGGCGCGTATCATGGCAGGCGATTCCATCGCGAGCCTGGGCCTGCCGAGCGACGAGCGTCAGCTGGACTGGTTCTGCATGAAGGAAGCCGTTATGCCCTGGGGCCGTTTCCCGGGCGCCGACGTTATCCTGGGGCCCGAGATGAAGTCTACGGGCGAGGTCATGGGTATCGCCAAGAGCTATCCCGAGGCATATGCCAAGACGCAGCTGGCGATTGACTACAAGCTGCCCGACCCGAGCGCCGGCAAGGTGTTCATTAGCGTGTGCGACCGCGACAAGCGTCATATCCTTTCGGTCGCGCGTATCCTGCGTTACCTGGGCTTTGACATCTGCTCCACCGAGGGCACGGCGCGCGTGCTGCGCGGCGGCAACGTGACCTGCGAGGTTGTGGAGAAGATCAGCGGCCCGCACGACGGCGAGCGTCCCAACATCGGCGACCTCATCGCCGATGGCAAGATTGCGGTGATCATCAATACGCCATACGGCCCGGGCTCGCGTGGCGACGGTTATCTGCTGCGCACCGAGGCCGTGCGCCGCGGCGTGACCTGCGTGACCGCGATGTCTGCCGCCAACACGTACGTGAGTGCCATCGAGGCCGTGCGCGAGGACCAGCAGGGTCACGGCAGCGCCAACGACATGGGTATGGACGTCATCGCCCTGCAGGACCTGCCGCAGCACACGGTGTAGTGTGACCTGTCCGGCCGGGGCGGGAGGCGGACACTTTCTCTCGGAAACTGGGCTTCGCGAAGTTTTCCGAGAGAAAGGACCGCCTCCCGCCCCGGCCTGCGGTGACTTGGCTGCACCGTGTGCTGCCGAAGGGGCTTTGCGCGATGACTAGGGCTGAATAGAAAATGAGTGTGGGATCCGCCGTTCATTCGAACGGCGGATCCCACGTTAATAATTCAGCCAACGTACGTCATGGCAATTCCCGGTAGGTCGAGGGTGCCCCGCGGCGGTCTGGTGTTTTCATCTGAACGACTTTGCGAAGCAACCGGAGTGAAGATGAAAACACCAGACCGCCGCGGGGCACCCGCAGACCGCAGGGACGGGAGAAGCTATACTACTCTCAGTAGTTAAGGGTCGCGGATCCGCCGCGTCGCCGCTCTCAACAGGAGGTCTTTGTTTATGGCAGATCAAAAGCCGGTCGTCGGGATCATCATGGGTTCCAAGTCCGATCTGGGCGTTATGGAAGGTTGCACCGCCGAGCTCGAGGCGCTGGGTGTGCCCTATGAGCTCGTCATTGCGAGCGCACACCGCACGCCGGCGAAGGTCCACGAGTGGGCCTCGACTGCCGCCGATCGCGGTATCAAAGTGATTATCGCCGCCGCCGGCAAGGCTGCTCACCTGGGTGGTGTCGTGGCTGCCTTTACGCCGCTGCCGGTTATCGGCGTGCCTATGAAGACAAGTGACCTGGGCGGTATGGATTCGCTGCTGTCGATGGTGCAGATGCCTTCGGGTGTGCCCGTGGCCTGCGTTGCCATCAACGGCGCCAAGAACGCCGCTATCTATGCTACGCAGATCCTGGGCGCCTGCGACCCCGAGTATCGCAAGGTTATCGAGAAGATGAAGCAGGAGATGGCCGACGCCTAGGCGTTCCGCCGTTTCACCGCAGTATAAGGAGAGCCATGTCCGACTATCAGGGAAAACGATTCAAGGCTTCTCAGATTCCCGATCCGTCGAAGCCAGGTGCTGCCCGTGCGGCACAGCAGGGTCGGACATCCTCTCCTCAGCAGCCGCGCGCGCCGCGTTCTGTAACGCCGACGTCCCATCGCCGTCAGGATACGCCGGCTGCGTATCGCCCTTCGTCTTATAGCACCGCTAAGAAGCCGCCCCGGTCTTCATCGCATGCCGCGCCGTCGGATTATACCGAGCCGCCGCGCAAAAAGCGCCGCTCCATCATTCCCATTCTGCTCATCATCATCGGTATCGGTCTGATTGTTGCCGCCGCTGCCATCTTTATCAATGCGCAGATCGGTTACAAGCAGGCGAGCGAGTCGTACCAAAAGATCGAAGAGCAATATGCGCCCGCTAAGGACGCCAGCGGCGTGCCGGTTATCGACTTTAATGCCCTTGCCCAGACAAATCCCGAGGTCGTCGGTTGGATTTACGCACCGGGCACCAACATTAACTATCCAGTAGTGCAGGCTACTGATAACTCCAAGTACCTCAACACGTTGTTCGATGGCACGTCCAACGCATCGGGTGCTATCTTCTTGGATTACGAGGACAATGCGCCCGGCATGGTGGATCAGCAGACTACGATCTATGGTCACCACATGAACGACGGATCGATGTTCAATGTGATCTCGGACACGACCGATCAGGCGACGTTCGACAGCATAGAGTACGTGTATTACATCACGCGCGACGCCACCTATAAGCTGCGTCCGCTGGCGACCAAAGTTGTCGAGGACACGTATGCCAAGGCGCGCATACCCAATTTTGAGGGCGACGACGGGCTCAAGAACTACCTGTCCGAGATGCTCGACGGTGCCTCTGCCGTGGCGAGCGATGCCACCGATCGTGCTGCTTCGGCAACCAAGGTCGTAACGCTTGTGACCTGTCGTTCGTTATCGCTGAGCAACACGCGTGCTGTCATGGTGCTCACGCCGGTCGAGGAATAAGTTGTTCGAGAGTAGCTAAAAAAGCCCCGTTCCAAATTGGCTACTCGACGACGGTAAGGGAGAAATGATGCTCGAGAACGGCAAATCGATGCCTTCGGTTGATGCTTGGCTGCGCGAAGCCAAGGCCGATGTTTCGGCGGCTGATTGTGGGATGTACCTGACACACAACGGTGTGGTGCGCGCGACGCCCAAGGCCGAAGTGCGCGGAGTCGAGACCGATGGCGTGGCGCCAGGCCACAAGGTGGGCGGCATGGTGTTTGGCTTCGATGCCGAAAAGGTGCAGGCCGCTATCGAGGCGACGCGCACGATGCCGGGTATCGGCTATGTGCGCGTGTGGCTGGCGAGCGGCGAGCTTACCGTGGGCGACGACATCATGCTCGTGCTCATTGGCGGAGACATTCGCCCGCATGTGGTCGATGCGCTGCAGTCGCTCGTCGGCACCATCAAGAACGAGTGCGTGAGCGAGGTCGAGCGCGAGGCGTAAGGCCTCGTCGGCAATCCGAGTCTGTCTATAGCGAAAGCCCGCCGGCAGTTCATGTAGATCTGCCAGCGGGCTTTGATGTGTTGGAGCTATTTTGCTCTGGCGTTTGCTACACGCGTGTGGCGTCCTTGGGGCTCATGGTCATACTCTGAAAACGGTTCTCCATATATTCGTTATCGAAATGCTTGTCATAGAACTGTGCGACGGGAATATTTCGAACGGTTCCGTTGACGCGCTGATACCAATAGTCGAGCGATTGCAACGTCATGACGCCGTCGATCAACATGACGGCGGTCAGGATGACGGTAGCAGAGTAGCGGCGTTTCCATGGAATCATATTGATGAGCTTAAGCAGGTGCGGCAGCAAGACCTTGATCCAGATGAGGCCACCCAGGCCCCACATGCAGGCAAACGGCGTGCATGTGCGTCCCCCGGTCAATACCGCGATGGGATCGGGCATGCCGAATAGCCTAATGTGTGAATAGCTCCACGACACCACGCCAAATGAGGTCTGCATAAACCAGCCTACAAACACCTCGAAAGCGCCGCCGATCAGGGCACTTACCAGGAAAATGATCAGAGGATTCTTTTTATAGAAGCGGTTGAGCGCCATGGTCATGAGCACCGCGCCAAATCCGTAGATGGGGCTAAAGGGGCCAAATAGCATACCGGCACGGTCCTGATAGACGCCGGGATCGACGACGACCATATGCCAGACTTCCTCGAGAATGAGACCTAACACGCTGCAGACGAAGAATACCCAGAACAGGTTGAAGTAGTTGAGCTTGATGTAGCCCTCGCCGGTTTCGTCGCGGCCGAGCATCCCCTCGGCGGCGGCATCGCGGTCGAGCATCTCTTGCAGACGGCGCTGCAGTTCGCGCTCCTGGCGTAGCGTGGGGTCGACGGTGGCCGACAGCGCAATGAGGATGACAAGCTGGACGGCGGGGCGCAGCAGGAAGGGTCCGATGCCCTGGAGCATCACGTCAACTAAAAGCTCGACGACGGTAAACGCGATAAGGATGTAGGAAAGACGGGCGGCGTTGCGGCGCTGGTTCTTGATGAGGTCCAGGCCAAAGATGATCAAGATGACGGCACTGGCAGCCGAGAGCATGATGCCGGCGACGATAAGGCCGACTGCGACGAGCGTGTTGTCGCCGAGGTTGGCGGCGGCGTTGCCGTTGATGAGCGCGGTGATGACCTGCCACATAAAGGCGCCGACCGACGGGAGCGTACCAACACCGGACAGGATGCACAGGACGGCATACACCTTAATGATGAGGGGGATCTTCTTGACCTCCGTGACGCTGGGGACGCTGGGGTCGAGTTCGTTTCGATCCATACATAACCTTTCTCGTTTTGCTGTAGGTACAAGGATACGCCGCCGACCTGCTAAAAGACAGGACAAACGACCCAATTGCAGCAATGTAAGCCCTAGCGGTGGACGAGACGCGTCGCGACGGAAGCATGCGGGATCGTCGGCCCCGAGGCGGTTGCCCAATAAAATGTTTGGCTGCAAAACGGATTATAAGCTCGGTGGGCTTTTAAAAAGCGCTGTTCATGCGCGGGAGTGCTTGTCTTGCCGTGCGTATAATAGGGCAGGTAACGCCAAATAACGAGGCTCTGAGGGGATGCCATGTCTCAAGAAACCATCCGCGCGGCCGAGCGTGCCGCGGGACAGGTGAAGACCATGTCGACGTATGATCCGGACTCCGACCAGCTGCATGAGGAATGCGGCATTTTTGGTGTGTGGGCACCCGATCGCGATGTGGCTCGACTGACGTACTTTGGTCTGCGCGCGCTACAGCATCGCGGCCAGGAATCGGCGGGAATCGCCGTGGGTGATGGCGGCACGGTTATGGTTCGCAAGGACTTGGGCCTGCTCGACCGCGTGTTCTCCAACGCCGACCTGTCGACACTCTCCGGCCAGCTGGCCGTGGGCCACGTGCGCTATGGCACTGCCGGTGCCAAGAGCTGGGAGGCCTCTCAGCCGCACCTCTCTACCATCAATAGCGTCATTATCGCGCTCGCGCACAACGGTACCCTCGTCAACACCGACGAGCTGCGCCGCCAGCTGATCGAGCTGGGCGTGCCGTTCCTTTCCAATTCGGATTCCGAGGTCGCGACTAAGCTTATCGGTTACTTTACTCAGCGTACAGGCCATCTACGCGAGGGCATTCGCAAGACCATGGAGCTCGTGCGCGGCGGCTATGCCATGACGCTCATCAACGAGCAGGCGCTCTACGCATTCCGCGATCCGCACGGCATTCGCCCGCTCGTGCTGGGCAAGCTGGTGGACGAGGGTCTGGACCAAGCCGATGCCGCATCCGTTTCGCAGCTGCCGTCGCAGGACGGCGCCGCGACGGTCGACGCCACCACCCATGTCACCCGCGCCGGCGGCTGGGTCGTTGCTTCCGAGACGTGCGCGCTCGACATTGTGGGCGCCGAGTATGTTCGTGACGTCCGTCCCGGCGAGATCTTGCGCATCAGCGCCGAGGGCCTTGTGTCCGAGCAGGGCGTGCCTGCCGCCGAAGAGCCTGCTAACTGCATCTTTGAGCAGGTCTACTTCGCTCGCCCCGACTCCATCATGAACGGCAAGAGCGTCTACGCCTGCCGTTATGACATGGGTCGTCAGCTGGCACACGAGGAGCCCGTCGAGGCCGACCTGGTCATCGGCGTGCCCGATTCCGGCCTGCCGCCCGCGGAGGGTTATTCGCACGAGAGCGGTATTCCCTTTGGCGAGGGCCTTATCAAGAACCGCTACGTGGGCCGTACGTTTATCGAACCCACGCAGGAGCTGCGCGCCATGGGCGTGCGTATGAAACTCAACCCGCTGCGCGACAACATCGAGGGCAAGCGCCTGGTCGTCATCGACGACTCCATCGTGCGCGGCACCACCATGGTGCAGCTCGTCAAGATGCTACGCAACGCCGGCGCCAAGGAGATTCATATCCGCATCAACTCACCCGAGGTTATCTGGCCGTGCTTCTACGGTATCGATACCGACGTGCAGTCGCAGCTTATCAGCGCCAACAAGACGGTCGACGAGATTTGCGAGTATATCGGCGCCGATTCGCTGGCCTTCCTTTCGGTCGAGGGCCTGCTTAAGGTCATGCCCAAGGGCGGTTACTGCGATGCGTGCTTTACCGGCCGCTACCCCGTGGCGATTCCCGAGAGTTTTGGCCGCGACAAGTTCATGGAGGGCTTTAAGCCCCGCAACCTGGACAAGCCGCTGCACTTTGATGACGACGCCGTGGTCGAGAAATACGACGACCGCAGCTGGGAAGAGGAGCACGGCGAGGCCTAAAGCCTGCCATGTAGGGACAGGTTTATTTTGGTAGGTTTTACCTGCTGTTTTGTTGATATGACGGCGCGCGTTGTTATGGCGCGCGCCGAAATGAACGCAACTATGAGCACCGTTTGGCGTCCGCGCGGCGCCACGGTAGTGGGAGAGGAAGGCTCAGATGAGCGACAGCAAGCATGTGACGTATGAGGATGCCGGCGTCGATACCGCCGAGGGCGGCCGCGCCGTCGACGCGATTAAGCAGATGGTCAAGGACACCAATCGCCCCGAGGTTATCGGCGGCATCGGCGGCTTCGGTGGCCTGTTCTCGGCTGCCGCGCTTAAGGATATGGAAGACCCGATTCTGATTAGCGGTACCGACGGCGTGGGCACCAAGCTCGTGCTCGCCCAGATCATGGATCGCCACGAGACGGTGGGCCAGGACCTGGTCGCTATGTGCGTCAACGACATTCTGGCTTCGGGCGCCGAGCCGCTGTTCTTCCTGGACTACGTTGCCATCGGCCACATCGAGGCCGAGCACATGGCAAAGATCATCAAGGGCGTGGCCGATGGCTGTAAGCTCGCGGGCTGCGCGCTCGTGGGCGGTGAGATGGCCGAGCACCCCGGCGTCATGGCTCCGGCCGACTACGACCTTGCCGGCTTTACCGTGGGCGTCGTCGACCGTCCCAAGATGCTCGACCCCGCAAACGTCCGCCCGGGCGATGTGATCCTGGGCCTGCCTTCCACCGGCGTGCACTCCAACGGCTACTCGCTCGTGCGCAAGGTCATCGGCGTCGACGGCATTAAGCCGGGCACGCCCGAGGCCGCCGCTAAGGCGGAGGAGCTGAGCCGTCCGCTCGAGGAGCTCGGCGGTGCTTCGCTGGCAGACGCCCTGCTGGCTCCCACGCGCATCTACGTCAAGCCGATTCTGGAGCTGCTGCGCGGCGGCGCTCCGGTGCACGCCATTGCCCACATCACTGGCGGCGGTATTACCGAGAACCTCAACCGCGCGCTCGCCGACGACGTCGACGCCGTGGTCACCCGCAACGGTGCCGAGATGGGCTGGGACGTTCCTCCCGTCATCACCTACGTGTCGCGCCAGGCCGAGCTCGCGCCCAACGAGGCATGCAAGACCTTCAACATGGGCGTCGGCCTGTGCCTGATCGTCGCTCCCGAGGACGAGGCCGCGGTGACCGAGGCCCTGGTCGCGCTGGGCGAGAAGCCGTTCCGCGTGGGCGAGTGCGTCGAGGGCTCCGGTAAGGTCGTGTACTCCGATGAGCGCTAACGAGCAGATGGCTGCTGCCGAGGGCCTGGGCTTTGTGCCCTACACCCGTCCGACCGGCACCGATACGGCCGAGCCGCTCAAGATCGGTGTGCTCATCAGCGGTTCGGGTACCAACCTGCAGGCGCTGATCGATCTGATCGCCGCCGGCAAGCTCAACGCTTCGATTGAGCTTGTGGTGTCGAGCCGTCCTTCGGCTAAGGGTTTGCAGCGCGCTGAGCGCGCGGGCATCCAGACGCTCACGCTGTCCAAGGATGTCTATGCCGACCCCATCGCCGCCGACGAGATCATCGCGCACGAGCTGCTCGAGCGCGGCTGCGAATATGTGGTCATGGCCGGTTACATGCGCATGGTGCACACGCCGCTGCTGGCGGCGTTTCCCAACCGCGTGGTCAACTTGCATCCGGCACTGCTGCCGAGCTTTACCGGCGCGCATGCGATCGACGATGCCTTTGCGCGCGGCGTCAAGGTAACCGGTGTGACCGTGCACTTTGCCAACGAGATCTACGACAACGGCCCCATCATCGCCCAGCGCGCGCTGGCTGTCGAGGAAGGTTGGGATGTCGACACGCTCGAGGAGCACATCCACGCGATTGAGCACGTGCTGTATCCCGAGGTTGTTCAGATGCTCGCCGACGGCCGCGTCCACGTGCTGGAGAGCGGCAAGGTCGCAATTGACGCGCCTCGCGGCTAGCGGCGCACAGTACAATTTAGCCGAGTAGTCAGGGTGGTCATTGGCGCCAAGGCGCGCGTGGCCACCTTTTGTTTTGGGTAGTCATCGGGAACGGGCTTTAACGACTGGTCATTCAAGAACGTCGCAGGTGACTAGGTGAGAGAGGTGAGCGCATGGCGGATAACGAAGCGCTGTTTACGCCTGAGCTGGTGTTTTTTGATTGGGAGTGTGCGACGCCGGATGAGGTGTTCGCGCGGCTCGAGGGCGAGCTTGCACCACGTGGCTACATTGCATCCGGTTGGCTCGACGCCGTTCGCACGCGCGAGGATGCCTATCCCACGGGTCTTGCCATGCCGGCGGCAAACATTGCCATTCCGCATACCGATCCGGGGTTTGTGGCCAAGCCCTATATCGCGGTGGTGAAGCCCGCCGCGCCCGTGACATTTAACGCTATGGCTGGCATGGGCGCTCCGGTGTCGGCGCAGATCGTCATTAATCTGGGCATCGCCGAGCCGGGAGGCCAGGTCGAAGCCCTGCAGGCGCTCATGAACATCTTTATGGACGCCGATGCCGCAGCCGACGTGCTCGGCCAGACCACGTCCCAGGGCATGGTCGACGCCATCCGCCGCCACTTCTAAGGTGGGGCTGAGTCGGCACTTGGGGACTGTCCCTAACTGCCGGCTGCCAGAGCTGTCCCCTTTGCACCAAAATGGTGCAGATTAATCTGTCCCCAATGCACCAAGCGTGCCGCGGGGGCTGCGTTGTGACACAATGGCGTTTGTTCGATTCGTTATGCGAAAGGCCAACTATGGCAAATAAGAAAAAGAACTCCGAGGCCGCGCCGACGCCCGAGCAGCAGGCCCGCGCTGCCTCCAGCTCTCGCAAGAAGCAGCGCAAGACGTACGTGTCTAAGACCGTCAAGATCGTTCTGGTGGTCATCGGCGTGCTGGCGATGCTGCTTTCCGTCTCGGCGATGGCGTGCTCCGGCCTTATGTCGCAGGCTGAGGACACCTCGGGCTACAAGCTGACCGGCGGTGTTGCTGCCACTATCAACGGCACCAACCTTACCGAGGACACCGTGACCAAGCAGATCATGAGCATGCGCACGTCCTACGGCTACACCAAGGATGAGGATTGGGCGCAGTATCTGGTTGACAACGACCTCACGCCCAAGAAGTACCGCAAGCAACTCATCGACTCCTACACGCAGCAGATTCTGCTTCAACAGGCACAGAAGGAGAACGGCGTGACGGTGTCGGACGAGGAGGTCGAGAAGGCTTGGAAGGACGCGTGCAAGAGCGCGGGCGGTGCCAAGGCCTTTAAGAAGACCCTCAAGACCTACGGCTATACCGAGGACACCTACAAGGACTCGCTCAAGGAGAGTCTGGCACAGCAAAAGCTCAAGGACGCCGTGGCGCCCACCAGCAAGCCCAAGGACAGCGAGATTGTCGATTACATCAACGAAAACCTGTCCAGCTACAACGACGCCCGCCGCTCGTCGAACATCCTGATCAAGGTTGATTCCGACGCTTCCGACGAGGACAAGGCTGCCGCCAAGGCCAAGGCGCAGGAGTGCCTGGACAAGATCAACTCCGGTGAGCTGAGCTTTGAGGACGCCGTTGAGCAGTACTCCGAGGACACCGGTTCCAAGGAGAAGAAGGGCGATGTGGGCTGGGATAAGCTTACCACCTTCGTCGACAGCTACCAGACGGCGCTCGAGGGGCTCAACAAGGGCGACGTGAGCGACGTGGTCGAGTCGACGTACGGTTACCATGTCATCAAGTGCACCGACTACTTCCATGTCGATAATCAGGTTGATGATATCAACCAGGTGCCCAAGGCCATCAAGAAGTATGTCTCCAACGTGGTGAAGACGCAGGCGGCCAGCACCGCGTACAGCGAGTGGCTAGAGCAGTACAAGAAGGATGCCGACATCACCGTTAATCCCATGCCCAAGGACGTACCCTATAACGTGAGTCTGAAGGGCGTCACCAAGAGCTCGACCGACGATTCGTCGACGACTGAGTAATCATGGGGCGGTGCTCGCACGAGTGCCGCCCACGCTATTAGAGAGGATTTGCAGATGACCAACGAAGAGCTGCAGAAAGAAATGATCGCGGCCATGAAGGCCAAGGACAAGGTTCGCCTGTCCATCATTCGCCAGGTCAAGGCCGAGGTGAAGAATATCGAGGTTAACGAGCGCCGCGATGTGACCGAGGAAGACGTCAACAGCATGATCAAGCGCCTGATCAAGCAGACGAGCGAGACGCTGGAGATGTCCATCAAGGCCGGCACCGACCAGGAGCGTACCGACAACCTGACCGAGCAGGTCAAGATCCTGGAGAGCCTGCTGCCCGCGCAGGTTTCGGGCGAGGAGCTCGAGGCCCTGATCGAGCAGGTTATCGCCGAGCTGGGCGCCACGTCCAAGAAGCAGATGGGCCAGGTCATGGGTGCCCTGGGCAAGGCCACCGGCGGCAACTTCGATAAGCCGGCCGCAGCAAAGATCGTCGGAGCCCGCCTCGCGTAGGGGCCGAGTGGCACACAGTTGAGGCTGAGGGGGCGTGGCCGTCATGGTCGCGCCCCTTTTTGCTGGGCTGGGCACTCATTGGGGACAGGCTTAAATGAGTGCCCAATGAGCAGGTACTCATTTAAGTCTGTCCCCAATGAGTGGGTGGAAGGTTGCGGGTTCTTTACGGGAATGTAGTGTGGGCTGCGGAAACGTGGTTCTTTCCGTACAATAGTTCAACTCATGTAAACGCAGGGAAGGGACATTCATGGCAGACATGATCGAGATCAAGCATCTCAACAAGTACTTTGGCGACCTGCATGTGCTCAAAGATATCAACCTCACCGTCAAACGTGGCGAGAAGCTCGTAATGATCGGGCCTTCCGGCTCGGGTAAATCGACGCTCATCCGTTGCGTCGATTATCTGGAGGAGCCCACGTCGGGCGAGGTTGTCATCGACGGTACGCCGCTCACCAAAAAGAATCACCTGGAGATGGCTCGCAAGTATAGTTCCATGGTGTTTCAGCAGTTCAACCTGTATCCCAACATGACGGTGCTGGGCAACCTGACGCTCGCGCCCATCAAACTGCAAAAGAAGAGCAAGGAGGAGGCGACCGAGATCGCCATCGCTGCGCTCAAGCGCGTCGGCATGGCACATAAGGCCGGCGAGTATCCGCAGAATCTCTCGGGTGGTCAGCAGCAGCGCATCGCCATCGCCCGTGCCCTGTGCACCAAGCAGCCCATCATCCTGTTTGACGAGCCGACCTCGGCGCTCGACCCCGAGATGGTCCAGGAGGTTCTGGACGTTATGATTGAGCTCGCGCAGGAGGACATCACCATGATCTGCGTGACGCACGAGATGGGTTTTGCGCGTCAGGTGGCCGACCGCGTCATCTTTATGGAGGACGGCCGCATTCTGGAGGAGGGCACGCCCGAGCACTTCTTCGATAACCCCGAGAACCCGCGCTGCCGCGAGTTCCTGTCCAAGATTCTGCACTAGGCGCGGTGATGGACATGACGGATATGACGAGGGCGGCCGTGTCGCGCCGTCACTTTTTGCGGCTGGCGGGCGCCGGCATGCTTGCGCTGACGGGGACCGCGCTTACCGGTTGCGGCAACTCCACCAGCGGCGAGGGCTCCGACAAGGGCTCTAAGCTTGCGGCCATCAAGTCGCGTGGACATCTGAATGCCGGCGTTAAGAAGGATGTTCCCGGCTACGGCTATTACGACACCGCCAAGGGTCGCTTTGAGGGCATGGAAGTCGATTTGTGCTACCAGATCGCCGCTGCCGTCTTTGGCGTGAGCTACAAGGAGGCCCGTGCCCAGGAGCTTGTCGAGTTTAACGACGTAACACCCAAGACGCGCGGCCCGCTGATCGATAACGGCCAGCTTGACGTGGTCGCGGCGACCTACACCATCACCGACGAGCGCAAGAAGAGCTGGGATTTCTCGACGCCGTACCGCACCGACTACGTGGGGCTCATGGTCAAGAAGCGTTCGGGCTTTACCTCGATTGAGGATCTGGACGGCAAGGTCATCGGCGTGAGCCAGGGTGCTAC
Source organism: Collinsella sp. (assembly GCA_018377855.1). GTDB lineage: Bacteria > Actinomycetota > Coriobacteriia > Coriobacteriales > Coriobacteriaceae > Collinsella. The sequence continues at coordinate 75,315 of JAGZYM010000010.1, forward strand.
CACGCAGGGCCTGATCGAGCAGATGATCAAGGACAACGGCTTTAGCTGCAAGCCAGAGTTTAGGGCCTTTAGCGGCTATCCCATCATCAAGAGCTCGCTCGACGCCGGCAATATCGACGTCTTTGCCATGGACCGCTCCACGCTGGCCGGTTACATGAACGAGACCGTTGAGCTGCTGCAGCCCGAGGTCAAGTTTGGCGAGCAGGGCTACGGCGTGGCGACCAAGAAGGGCTGCGACCTTTCGGCCGTGGTCGATCAGGTGATTTGCGATCGCCTGGCCGACGGCTGGCTCGACCAAGAGGTCAAGACCTGGGGTCTTGTATAGGCGCATCGTCCAAGGAAGGAATCAAATGCTCGAAGGATTATTTGACGCCGACCGTTGGTCGACGACATTTCAAAATATGGGGCCCTTCTGGGAGGGCTTTGGCGTGACGCTGCAAGTGGTCGTTGCCGGCCTGCTGTTGTCGCTGGTGCTGGGCACGCTGCTGGGCGTGTTCTCTACCACTCGCTCGCGCGTGCTGCGCGCCATAAGCCGCGTGTACGTGGAGTTTTACCAGAACACCCCGTTGCCCGTGCAGGTGCTCTTTATGTACATGGCCGGTCCGCAGTTTTTGCAGGCCATAACCGGTGCCGACCAGCCGGTGCGCATCGCGCCGTTCGTGCTGGGCTTCTTGGGCGTGGGTCTGTATCACGCGGCCTACATTTCGGAGGTCATCCGCACTGGTATCGAGGCGGTTCCGCGCGGTCAGATGGAGGCGGCCCAGAGCCAGGGCTTCACCCGTGCGCAGGCGTACTGGTACATCGTACTGCCCCAGACATTCAAGATCATTCTGCCGCCGCTGTGCAACCAGGCGCTCAACCTGGTCAAGAATACGTCGGTGCTGGCGCTTGTGGCCGGCGGCGACCTTATGTACCGTTCCGACAACTTTGTGAGCCTGTACGGTTACCTGCAGGGATACATCGTCTGCTGCCTTATGTACTTCATCATCTGCTTTCCGCTCGCCATACTGGTGCAGTGGCTCGAGCGCCGCTCCAAGGAGCGTCCGCGCGGTGTGAGCCTGGCCGAGCTGGGGCTCGACAACGTAGAGGAGGCCTAGCGCATGGAAATCTTCAACGCGACCAACCTGCTCTACATTTGGGGCGGCTTTGTTAAGACGATCGAGATCTCGGCGCTGTCGATCTTTTTCTCGCTCATCTTTGGCACGGTGCTGGCGCTCGTTAAAAGTTATGCGCCCCGTCCATTCCGTATTTTGGTGAGCGCCTATATCGAGCTGTTCCGTTGCACGCCAAACCTGCTGTGGATCCTGTTTATCTACTTTACGGTGCAGGGTTTGGACATTGTGATTTCGACCATCGCCTTTACGCTGTTTACCAGCGCTGTTATGGCCGAGATTGTGCGCGGAGGCCTCAACTCGATTCCGCGCGGCCAGTTTGAGGCAGCGCAGAGCCAGGGTTTTGGCTTCTTTGCCACCATGCGCTACATCATTCTGCCCCAGACGTTTAAGACGATCATTCCGGCGCTGTTTAGCCAGTGCACGACCGTCATCAAGGACAGCTCGTATCTTTCGGGCATTAACGTGGCCGAGCTCATGTACACGGCCAACGTCGTGATGGCCCACGCGATCGATCTGTCGCAGGTGCTTATGCTCTACGGCCTGGTGTTTGCGATGTACTTTGTGCTCAACTTTGGTATCTCGCTGCTGGTCCGAGCGTATCAACGTCGTATTGTGGCAGCGTAGAATGTGACAAAGGGACTGTCCCTTTGTCACATAGAGAAAGGAATCGCGATGAGCGATCTGGAGAATAAGAAGAATCCTGTGGTCATTACCATCGCGCGCGACTTTGGCGCCGAGGGCCACGAGATTGGTCGTATCCTCGCCGATGAGCTGGGGATTCCGCTGTACGATAACGAGCTGCTGGTGCGTGCTTCGCTGCGCGCGGGCGAGTCGCTCGACAAGATGGCCGCCTACGACGAGCGCCTGGCCGTGGAGAACATGGCGTTTCTGCCCGACCGCTACGATGCGCGTTCGTACTCGGACAAGTTGTTCCAAAAGATGAGCCAGGTGATTTTGGATCTGGGTGAGACCGAGAGCTGCATTATCGAAGGCCGTCTGTCCGATTATCTGCTGCGCAACAACCCCAACCACATCGCCGTGCTGGTGACTGCGCCCTTTGAGGACCGCGTCGAGATCGTGCGCAAGAAGCGCGGTCTCAACAAAAAGAAGGGCGCCAAGCTGGTCAAGCAGCAGCAGAAGGCGCGCGAGGCGTTCTATAAGCGCTACAGTGCCGGAAAGTGGAAGATGACGAGCGGTAAAGACATCGTCGTCAACCGCGCCAAGCTGGGCCGCGAGGGTTGCAAAGACGTTATTGCCGCAGCCTACCGCTACAAAGTAGCGCAGCTCGAAGACTAACCGACCAAAACCATCACAAAGGTGCCTGTCCCCATCGTGGTGGTTGGGTGGTCGGCATAGAAAAAGTCCCCGCCGGGCGTGTGCTCGACGGGGACTTTGCCGTTTGGTGGTTAGCGCTGTAGGTGATTACTCGCCCAGCAGGCTCTTGGTGATGGAGGCAGCGGCCTTCTTGCCGGCGCCCATCGCCAGAATGACCGTAGCGGCACCGGTGACGATGTCGCCGCCGGCCCAGATGCGGGGATCGGTGGTCTGGCCGGTCTCCTCGTCGGCGACGATGTAGCCCCACTTGTTGAGCTCCATCTTGCCGCCGATCTTCTTTGCGAAGGGGTTGGCGTTGGTGCCGATAGCCGAGATTGCGACGTCGCAGGGAATCTCCTCGATGGCGCCCTCGATGGGCACCGGGCGACGACGGCCGGACTCGTCGGGCTCTCCGAGCTCCATCTTCTGGACCTTGACGGCGCACACGGAGCCGTCCTCGCCAGCGACAAACTCGAGCGGGGAGACGAGCGGCAGAACCTCGACGCCCTCGGCCTTAGCGTGGTGCAGCTCGGCGCGACGGCAGGGCATCTCGTCCTCGGTACGGCGGTAGGCGATGATGGCGTGCTCGGCGCCCAGGCGCTTGGCGGTACGAACGGCGTCCATAGCCACGTTGCCGCCACCGAAGACGACGACGTTCTTGCCGTGCTTGGTGGGGGTGTCGTACTCGGGGAACTTGTTGGCCTTCATCAGGTTCACGCGGGTGAGGTACTCGTTAGCGAAGAAGACGTTGGGCAGGTTCTCGCCGGGGACGTTGAGGAACTTGGGCAGGCCGGCGCCGGTCGCCACGTAGATGGCGTCGAAGCCCTGCTCGAACAGCTCCTCGGCCGTGGCCATGTTGCCCACGACGGAGTTGTACTCAAACTTGACGCCCATATCCTCCAGGCCGTCAATCTCGCGCTTGACGACTGCCTTGGGCAGACGGAACTCGGGGATGCCGTAGACCAGCACGCCGCCGCCGGTGAAGAAGGCCTCGAAGACGGTGACGTCGAAGCCGTTGCGGGCGAGCTCGCCGGCGCAGGTGATGCCGGACGGGCCGGAGCCGACGACGGCGACCTTCTTGCCGTTCTTGGGGGCCATCTTGGGCGTGGAGGCGAGCTCGGGGCGGTCGCCCAGGAAGCGCTCGAGCTGGCCGATGGCCACGGGCTCGGACTTCTTGCCACGGATGCACTTGCCCTCGCACTGGTTCTCCTGCGGGCAGACGCGGCCGCAGATGGCGGGAAGCATGGAGTCCTCGCGGATGGTATCGAGAGCGCCGCCGAAGTCCTTCGCGCGGATCTGCTCGATAAAGCGGGGGATGTTGATGTTGACGGGGCAGCCCTCAACACAGAACGGCTTCTTGCAGTTGAGGCAGCGCTCGGCCTCGGCCAGCGCCATCTCCTCGGTGAAGCCCTTGTCGACGGGGCGGAAGTCGCAGGCGCGCTCGGCAGCCGGCTCCTCGTTATCGGGGGTGCGGGGCGACTTCATATCGGCAACGAAACGACCGTTAACTAGTGGCATGCGCAGCTCTTTTCCTCATAGGCCTTGAGGGACGCGCCCTCTTCGGAACGATAAGCGGCCTGGCGGGCACGAAGGTCATCCCAGTCGACCAGGGTGGCATCAAAGTCGGGGCCGTCGACGCAAGCGAACTTGGTCACGCCGCCCACCTCGACGCGGCAGCAGCCGCACATGCCGGTGCCGTCAACCATGATGGGGTTGAGCGACGCGGTGATGGGGGTGTCGTACTTCTGGGCGGTGAGGGTCGAGAACTTCATCATCGGAACGGGGCCGACGCAGAAGACCTGGCTCACGGCCTTGTCCTGCAGCAGGCGCTCCAGCGGAGCGGTGACAACGCCCTGCTCGCCGTAGGAGCCGTCGTCAGTGGTGATGTGGATGTGGTCCTCGTCGAGGAGCTCGCGGAACTGGTCCTCCATGAGCAGGAGGTCCTTGGTGCGGGCGCCCATGATGGCGTGCACCTCGTGGCCGGTCTCGACCAGGTGCTTGGCGACCGGGAAGGCAATTGCCAGGCCGACGCCGCCGCCAATGACGGCGCAGGGGCCCTCGGCCATCTCGGTGGGAACGCCCAGCGGGCCCACGACGTCGCGCAGCGACTCGCCGGCCTCGTAGGTGGAAAGCATCTCGGTGGTCTTGCCGATCACCATGAAGATGAACTCGACCCAGCCCTCGTCACCGTTCCAGCCGGCCAGGGTAAACGGGACGCGCTCGCCCGTCTCGTTGGCGCGAACCATGAGGAACTGTCCAGCGTGCGCATGCTTGGCGATTGCGGGCGCCTCGATGCGGAACTTGAACACCTTCTCCGAGAACTGCGTCTTCTCCAGGATCTTATACATAGAACCCCTCTCTTGTAAGGGCTGCCGAACCGTGCCTCCACGGAAATGGACGGCCGCCCGAATAAAACCGTACGTGCACAGGCGATGTGCAGGCATACGGTGCAAATTATACTCTCATGGGCATGTTACTTACGTGTATCTTCGGCAGGAGGCGAGAGGTTTGCCGTATGCAACCTGCCTCCTTTTTTGGCAGGTTTTAGTGCTTGCCGTTGGCGGAGGCGGCGCCGTTCACATGGTCGCGGGCGTAGATCACGCCGTGCACGATGGCGAGCCCCGCGGCGTCGGCGGCGCGGGCGCAAGTGCCCTGGAAATCTTCGGCCTCGCGGGCGCGCAGCTGCTTGAGCACGTAGTCGGCCACGGCCATCTTGCCGGGAGGGTTGCCGATGCCGGTGCGGATGCGGCTGAAGTCGCGACTGCCCATCTTGTCGATGATGGAACGCAGGCCATTGTGACCGGCGTGGCCGCCGCCTACCTTGACGCGTACGTCGCCGGCGGGAATGTCGAGCTCATCGTGGATCACGAGCAGCTCCTCGGCCTTGATCTTGTACTCGCGGCAAAGCTTGGAGATGGGACCGCCCGAGGTATTCATGTACGACTGCGGCTTGACCAGCACGATTTGGCGCTTGCCGCCCTCTTCCTCGGGGTCGTTGATGTTGATGAGCGCGACCTCGGCGCCTGCTTGGTTTTTCCAGTACGTGACGCCGGCCTGACGGGCCAGCTCGTCGATCGCCTTAAAGCCAGCGTTGTGGCGGGTCTCGGCATACTCATCGCCAGGGTTGCCAAGTCCGGCAACCATGCGAATCTTAAGCGGCTGTGCGGCTGCCATATTTGTCCCTTCGTTACACAAATAGTTCAATCAACGACAAAGGCTACCACGCCCGCCGAAGGCGAGGAAAGGTTGCAGCAAAGTCATTTCAGAAAACAGCTGCCCCGAGACAGCAGGAAGCCCCGGACACGCCGGGAGGGGTTATCAAAGCGAACATCCCGCAGCCGCAAAGCGGCGAGGACGTTCGCGTGATAACCCCGCAGGCGTGTCCGGGGCTTCCGGAGGGATGCGAGGGTCGAGCGACTACAGCGCGAAGTCGCCGCCGACGAGCGTGGAGACGGGCTCCTCGTGGTAAACGGCGGAGATGGCCTGAGCGAACTCTTCGGCGACCGAGATGGTCTTGATCTTGCCGCCGACCTCGACGGGGATGGCATCGGTGACGACGCACTCGACGATGGGGGCATCGTTCAGGCGCTCGATGGCCGGACCGGAGAAGATGCCGTGGGTGGCGCAGACGTAGATGTCGCCAGCGCCCATAGCCTTGAGCTCCTTGACGTTGGCGCACAGGGTGCCAGCGGTGTCGATCATGTCGTCGTTGATGATGCAGGTCTTACCCTTGATGTCACCGATGATGCCCATGACCTCGGCGGCGTTGTGGCGCGGACGGCCCTTGTGGGCGATGGCCAGGTCGCAGCCGAGCATGTCGGACAGCTTCTTGGCGGCCTTGGCACGACCCACGTCGGGGGAGACGACAACCAGGTTATCGGTGTCGAAGTGCATGTCGTTGTAGTACTGGCCAAACAGAGGCAGTGCGGACAGGTGGTTAACCGGGATATCAAAGAAGCCCTGGATCTGGCCCTGGTGCAGGTCGAGGGTGATGATGCGGTTGACGCCGGCGCGCTCGAGCAGGTTGGCGACGAGGCGGGCGGTGATGGGCTCACGCGGGCCGGCCTTGCGGTCCTGGCGGGCATAGCCGTAGTGGGTGATAACGGCGGTGATGGAGCGGGCGGATGCGCGCTTGGCAGCGTCGGTGGCGATGAGCAGCTCCATGAGCATGTCGTTGACGTTGCCGCCGGCCACGGACTGAATCAGGAAGACGTCGGCGCCGCGGACGGTCTCGTCGTAGCGGGCGTAAATCTCACCGTTGGCGAACTGCTTTAGCGTAAGGCCCGAAAGCTCGACCCCAAGGTACTCAGCGATCTTCTGAGCGAGGGGACGGTTGGAGGAACCGGAATACACGCGGATGGACTTGCGCATATTCTCCGACTTCTCGGGATCATTAATCGGCATTACCCTTCTCCTTTATATCGAATGCCATATAGATGCCTTGTTGCATTGTAACCGCGCGACGGGGTTAATCGGGTCTTGATAACGTCTTTACCGTCAACGGACACGAACCGACCACTCATCCGGTTGCGCAGGTCACGATAGAAAAAGGAGCCGCCCCCATGGGAACAGCTCCTTAGATGCTTGGTAAAACGTTATACCTCGTCGTCCTCGTGCAGACGGCGGCGATAATCGGCGGCCCAGCCTTCAATATTTACCTGACGGGCACGGCCCAGACCGAGTGCGTCGGCCGGGACCGGCTCGGTGATGACGGAGCCGGCGGCCACGAGCGCGCCGTCGCCGATCTGGGCGGGCGCGACCATCATGGTGTCGGAGCCGATGAAGGCATCCTTGCCGATGACGGTCTTGTGCTTGTGAACGCCGTCGTAGTTGCAGGTGATGGAGCCGGCACCCACGTTGACGCCGGAGCCCATGGTCGTGTCGCCGATGTAGGACAGGTGCGGCACCTTGGAGCCCTCGCCGATCGTGGACTTCTTAATCTCTACGTGCGTGCCGGCCTTGGAGCCGTCGAGCATGTGGGTGCCCGGGCGCAGGTAGGCGCGCGGGCCGCAGTCGACGCCGTTCTCGATGACGGCCTCGATGGCGACGGTCTCATCGATGGTGCAGCCGCTGCCGACGGTGGTGTCGGTGAGGCGGCTGTTGGGGCCGAGCTGGCACTCCTCGCCCACGGTGACGTGGCCGATCAGGTGCGTCTGCGGCCACACGATGGTGTCGCGGCCGATGGTGGCGTCGGGACCGATCCAGGCCTGCGTGGGGTCGATGAAGGTAACGCCCTCGGCCATCCAGTGCTCGTTGATGCGGTCGCGCGCGATGGCGGTGAGCTGCGCGAGCTGGATGCGGCTGTTGACACCCAGACCGTCGCGGTAGTCGTCGCAGTGGAAGATGGAGACCGCCTGGCCGTGGCCTTTGAGGATCTCGAGCATGTCGGGCAGGTAGTACTCGGACTGCGCGTTGTCGTTGCCAATCTCGTTGATGTGGGCGGCGAGCTGCGCGCCGTCGAAGGCGTAGCAGCCGGCGTTGCACTCGAGCAGCGTGGCGGCCTGCTCGGGCGTGCAGTCCTTCTGCTCGATGATGCGCTCGATCTGGCCGTCGGCGCCCAGCTTGATGCGGCCGTAGCCGAAGGGGTCGGGCGGGGTCATGGTCATGACGGTGCAGGCGAGCTCGCCGGTGGCGACGGTCTGTGCGAACTTGGCGACGGTGTCGGCGGTGATGAGCGGCAGGTCGCCGTTGAGCACGACGACGGGGCCTTGCGTGATGCCGCAGGCCTCGAGCGCGACCTTTACAGCGTGGCCGGTGCCCAGGCGCTCGGTCTGCTCGACGCACTCGACCTTGGTGGCGCTGTTGGCGTAGGCGCCGTCGATGAGGGCGCGCATCTCGTCGGCGTGGCTGCCGATGACGACCACGACGCGGCTGCAGCCGGCCTTGATGGTAGCGTCGACGATCCACTGGACCATGGGCTTGCCCAGGATCTTGTGCGAAACCTTGCAGTGGTTCGACTTCATGCGGGTGCCCTCGCCGGCAGCGAGGATAATTGCGGTTGCGTCCATGTGATCTCCTGTTACGTTATAGAGACGTGTGTTTGGAAACGATACACGGCGCAATATGATACCGCAGGCATATGATGAGCGCGTAACGATTGGTTTGCGGCGGTTGAGGCTTGCGTCGCTGGTGTGGCGTTTGCGCTGCTTGCGTGCGGCGTTGGCGGTGCTACGGAGCCGTCGTTTGAGCTAGGGGACGGGGGTGCCCGTGGACAACATACGAGAAGAGTTTGGCGGCGAGCCCGTCGCGGCATTCTCGATGTCGCATCCGGCGGTGCCGGCCCTCTACATGGTACTGACGCTGGGGCTCACCATGTTCTCGATGCAACCGGTGCTGATCGCGCTGTCGCTTGCGGGCGGGCTGGCGTACGGGCTTGCGACGCGCGGTGCTGCGCGCACGTTGGGCGCACTTCGCTGGCAGCTGCCGGTGATTTTGATCGTTGCGGTGCTCAATCCGCTGTTTAGCGCCTCGGGTTCGACGGAGCTGTTTCGCATCGGCATGCGCGCGGTGTATCTGGAGAGCATGGTATATGGCCTGTGCATGGGTGGGCTGTTTATGGCGAGCGTGCTGTGGTTTGAGGCCGCGGCATCGATGCTCGGCTACGACAAGGTGCTTGCGCTGCTGGGCAACGCCGCACCGGTGATTGCTCTCATGATTTCGATGTGCATGCGGCTTATCCCGCAGTTTTTGCGTCGTGGTCGCACCGTGTTGGCGGTGCAGGACGCGATTGATGTGCCGGGTCGCGCGCCGGCCGACCCCGTGCGCTCGCGGCTTCGTGCCTCGAGCGTGCTGATGGGCTGGGGCATGGAAGACTCGCTGGAGCGCGCGGACGCCATGCGCTCGCGCGGATGGGGTGCCGCCCCACGGCGCACGACGTACGCGCGGTATCGGCTGGGGCGCAGCGACATTGCTGCGCTGGTTGGGCTTGCGCTGTTTGGCGTGGCCACGGCGGCAGTGGCGTGGACCGCGACGATGCAGTATTCGTTTTATCCGCAGCTCTCGGTGCCGGCGCCGTGGCCGGGCTATGTTGTGTACGCTGCCTGGATGGTGCTGCCTTGCGCGTTGCACGCGAGTGATGAGAAGAGGTTTGGCTGATGGCTCGGTTGGATAGCTGCTCGGTAACGGGCGAGGCGTGCGGCTCCGATGTGCCTGCGATTGAGGTACGGGGCCTGAGCTTTACCTACCCCGGGGCTGATGCTGCGGTGCTCGAGGGGCTCGACTGGTCTGTTTCCCAAGGTGCATTTGCGCTGCTTGTTGGCGGTACCGGATCGGGTAAGTCGACGCTGCTGTCGCTGCTCAAACCCGAGATCGCTCCGGCGGGCGAGCGCACTGGCGAACTGCGCGTGCTGGGCGAGAACGTCGCCGACATGGATGTGCGGGCATCGGCGGAGCGCGTGGGCTATGTGTTCCAGGATCCCGAGAACCAGATTGTGTGCGAGACCGTGTGGCATGAGATGGCGTTTGGCCTAGAGAATCTGGGCGTGTCGCGCGACGAGATGCGCCGCCGTGTTGCCGAGACCAGCTATTTCTTTGGTCTGGAGGACTGGCTTCATCGCGATACCGACACGCTTTCGGGTGGCCGCAAGCAGCTGCTGTCGCTTACCGCCGTCCTGGCGCTGCGTCCGCGTGTGCTGCTACTCGACGAGCCCACGTCTCAGCTCGATCCCGTTGCCGAGAAGAATTTTCTGCACGCGCTGTTTCGCGTGAACCGTGAGCTGGGCTGCACGGTTGTTGTGGCTACGCATCAACCGCGGCCGATGCTCGAGTATGCGACGCGTGCGTACCGGATTGAGGGCGGTCGCGTGCGCGAGGTGGCGGATATGGCTTCTTTGGGACGCCGAGAATCGCTGTTTTCCGATGAGATGTTGGGGTGGGGTGCCATCCGATGTGCAAAAAACGGAGTATTCAGCAGGCGTGAGGACAATTTGGGCTCTCTGGAGCCGCCCGGGGACGTATCGAGCGCGAAAAAAAGTTCAGAATTGGACAAATCGTCCGAATTTGTGGCGCAAACGTCGCTCGAGAACGGCTCGGAAGCCTTCCCGCGCACGGATGGAAGCAGAATACTCCAAAAAATGCACGGCGGGTCGGCTACCACCCTGTCGGAAGGCTGGTTTCGCTACGATCGCGCGGGCGGTTGGGTGCTGCGCGGGCTCGACGTTGCGTTTTCGGCCAGTGCGGTGCATGCGATCGTGGGCGGCAACGGATGCGGTAAGTCGACGATGCTCTCGGTGCTGGCGAAGACCGCCAAGCTGCAGCGCGGCCGCATGGTGCGCGGAGCGGCCTCGGCGGCGCTGCTGCCTCAGAATCCCAAAGCATTGCTGGTTGCCGAGACGGTGCGCGACGAGCTGATGGAATGGGCCTCGACCTGCGGATATGACGAGAACTTGGCGCGGGAGCGTGCGGCGCAACTGGGATTGGACGGCCTGGAGACGCGCCACCCTTACGACCTCTCGGGCGGACAGCGCCAGCTGCTTGCGCTGGCAAAGCTGCTGCTGATCGGCCCCGAGCTGCTGCTGCTTGACGAGCCCACGAAGGGCCTTGACCTGGAGAGCCGCCGCATCATCGCCCGCGCCCTGCGTGACCATGCGAAGGCTGGCGGCACCGTCATCATGGCTACGCACGATTTGGACTTTGCCGAGCAGGTAGCCGACGACGTCGCCATGATGTTTGACGGCGAGATTGCCTGCATGGAGCCCCCGGCCGACTTCTTTGCCGACAACGTGTTCTATAGGGCGTGATGGGATGACGGACTGTCGTTTCTCGCGTTTACTCACAAAACTGGAGATCCCGCTGTTGTTGGCGGTGCCGGCGGTGATGGCAGCGGCGTTGCTGGCGGGCGTTGAGCAGGCGGCGCTTGCCATGCTTGTCGTGGTGGCGCTGGTGCTTGCACTGTTCTTTGCGGGTTACGAGGCATCTCGTCCGGGTTTGCGCCAGATTATGCCCACGCTGGTGCTGGCGGCGCTGGCGGCGGCGGGGCGCATCCTGTTTGGGCCCATTCCCGACTTTAAACCGGTGAGCGCCATCGCCATTATCGCGGGGGCGACGCTTGGTCGCCGCAATGGTTTTATGGTTGGCGCGCTGGCGGCGCTGACCAGCAATTTCTTTTTTGGGCAGGGCATGTGGACGCCATGGCAGATGTATGCCTGGGGCCTGGTTGGCTATGTTGGCGGTGCGCTGGCGCATGCCGGTGCGTTCGACCGTGCGGATGGAACCGTGCGCATGCCGGCGCTGATGGCGTACGGCTTTGCTTCGGGTCTGCTGTACGGCGTGGTGATCAACGCGTACGACATTATCGGTTTTGTACAACCGCTCACGTGGGCGGGCGTCGTGGCGCGTCTTGCCACGGCAGTGCCGTTCGATATCACACACGGCCTCGCGACCTGCGTGTTCTTGGCCGCCCTCTACAAGCCTTGGTGTCGACGGATCAACCGCGTTGTCGTGAAATACGGGCTGTAGGGCTGGTTGCGCCGGGGCGTGAATCAATACTTCCGAAGTACCATTTCAAAACTATGCCGGTTTACGGGGCTAGATTAGCGTAGGCCGACCATACCGGCTTTTTTCAAAATAGAGCAAGCCGTTTACCTGAGGTTTTATTATTTCGGAATTGCGTATGGTTGGGGGTTCGCGATTCAGCCCCGTAAACCGGCATAGTTTTGGAATGGCCGGCTGATACGACGGGCATCGTGGCCCCCAGAGAGCCAAATTGATCCATTTTCTTCCGTCTCCAGATGTCCCCAGGAAATCAGTTGACGGCGCTTGCCACGAAACTGGCCCATCTACTACGTTTAGCTTGATACCCCCGACCATGACCGCGTTTTATGAAAAACCGCAGGCTTTCTACCTGCACTGATAATTGTTCTCGGGGGAAGCGGGCACTGCGGGGCGCGGCAACGGCGCGCGATTTCCGCGTCGCAGCGCTACCCTGATGCTGAATG
>JAGZYM010000028.1:0-18916 GCA_018377855.1 Collinsella sp.
TGCCGCCCCCGGACCCCAGGAGGGGCCGCGGGGGCGTTCGGCTAACTGCGGGAATGGCCTATTTGCTCAATGTGTTCGGCTGAGATCGGAAATCAACCCGAAACCGATTTGGGCATGACAGAAACCGTCAACGGTTAAATCCTGTCGCTTTACCGATATTCAGTTTAAACAACTTTAAGAAATGCTATCGTGCCTAGCCGGTAATGAACAATGTAGAGGTGAAACAATGCCAAAAGCGATATACGAAGGAATCTACCGAGAAATACGCTCGCGCATCATTAATGGGACCTATGCGTTTCAGGAGATGCTGCCAACCGAAGCCGAACTGACCGCGGAATTTGGCTGCACGCGCAATACCGTCCGCCGCGCTTTGAGCATGCTGGCCGACGGGATGTTTGTGCAGCCCATACACGGCAAGGGCGTGCGCGTTATTTGGCTTAAGGGCGAAACCGACATGTTGGGCGCACTCGAAGAGGTTGAGTCGTTTGGCGAGTTTGCAAAGCGCAACAATGCCGTTGCATCGACGGACGTTAAGTCTTTTGAACATCTGGTCTGCACCGAGCAGCTCTCTCGTCGCCTGGGCTTTAGGGTGGGCGAGGAGCTTATTCGCGTAGTGCGTGTCCGAAGCCTCAACGGCAACGCGCGCCAAGTGGACCATGGCTATTTTTTGGCGTCGATCGCCAAGGGCCTGACCCCCGAGATCGCGGCAAATTCTATTTACGGCTATCTGGAGCACAAGCGCGGTGTCAAAGTGATGGCGAGCCGTCGTACGGTGAGTGTCGAGCTCGCCAACGATGAAGACTGCAGCTATCTTGACCTCGGCAAATACAACTGCGTTGCCGTCATGGAGAGTCAGTCGTACACCTCGGATGGCATCTTGTTTGAGGTGACGCACACTCGCACACACCCCGAGATCTTCCATTACCGCGTCAATTCCAAGCGATAGCCGGCTAGCTCGCAGCCTGACGAGACTCATGCCCTCAAAGAGAAAACGCCCGGTCAAACCGACGACGCATCGGCTTGACCGGGCGTTTTCTCTGCATTCGATAACAAATAATTGTTTATACAAAACTTGTCAAGTATCAAGTTGAAATTACCGTTCACCGAAGTTTTTCTACCGCTCTAGTAATACTTGTTCAAACAACTAGCCAAATAGCGTATCGTACAAATCAGCAAAAGGGGCAAAGTCCCCGAGCCAATCTCCGAAGGCGGCGGCAAAGGGTGCCGCCACGGTGTGAAAGGGTGGATTGTAATGAAGAACGAAATGAGCAGAAGGCAGTTCCTGGGCTTTGCTGGTTCCGCGGCTGCGGTTCTTGGTCTGGGTCTCGTGGGCTGCGGTGGTTCTGCCGGCTCCGGCTCCTCTGCTTCTGGTGACGCTGCCGAGGTCTACTTCCTCCAATTCAAGCCCGAGGTCGACAAGGAGTGGAAGGAGATCGCCAAGGCCTATAAGAAGGAGAAGGGCGTCGAGGTCAAGATCGTGACCGCTGCCTCCAACACCTACGAGGAGAAGCTCAAGTCCGAGATGTCCAAGAGCTCCGCTCCGACCCTGTTCCAGGTCAACGGCCCCACCGGCCTTAAGAACTGGAAGGATTACTGCGCCGACCTGTCCGATACCAAGCTCCGCGGTGAGCTCATTGACGACTCCCTGGCTCTGCAGTCCGATGGCAAGGATCTGGGTATCGACTGGGTCCAGGAGAGCTACGGCATCATCTACAACAAGCAGCTGCTCGAGAAGGCTGGCTACAAGGCCGAGGACATCAACTCCTTCGACAAGCTGAAGGCTTGTGCCGACGACATCCAGGCCCGCAAGGACGAGCTTGGCATTGAGGGTGCCTTCACTTCTGCTGGCATGGATGACTCCTCCAGCTGGCGCTACACCACCCACCTCGCCAACCTCCCGCTCTACTACGAGTTCGAGAAGGAGCACAACCAGGAGGACGACGAGATCAAGGGCGAGTATCTCGACAACTTCAAACAGATTTTCGACCTGTACATCACCGACTCCACCTGCGATCCTTCGCAGCTTGCCTCCAAGACCGGCGACGACGCCACCAACGAGTTCGCAACCGGCAAGGCCGTCTTCTATCAGAACGGCTCCTGGGCCTACTCTGACCTCGTCAAGGCCGGCATGACCGACGATCAGATTGGCATGATGCCCATCTACATCGGTGTCGACGGCGAGGAGAACCAGGGCCTGTGCTCCGGCGGCGAGAACTACTGGTGCGTCAGCTCCCAGGCTTCCGAGGATGCCCAGAAGGCCACCGAGGACTTCATGTATTGGTGCGTCACTTCTGACACCGCCACCAGCATCATCGCTGACAAGATGGGTCTGACTGCCCCGTTCAAGAGCGCCAAGGAAACCACCAATGTCTTCTCGCAGCAGGCCGTCGCCATGGCCAAGGACGGCAAGAAGACCGTCGCTTGGGACTTCGTCTACATCCCCTCTGAGGAGTGGAAGAAGAACCTCAAGCAGGCTCTGATCGCCTATGCTGCCGACAACAGCAAGTGGGACGGCGTCAAGAACGCCTTCGTCGATGGCTGGAAGACCGAGAAGGCTGCTTCCGAGTAAGTAGTTGCTGCCCAAGCTATCTGATTAGCGACAGGGGGCGGGCAGACGTTGGTTTGCCCGCCCCCTGCATATTGAAAGGACCCTTCTATGGGCAAAGCACTCAAGCGCTGGTGGCCGCTCTTTATGCTGCCCACGTGCCTGGCGTTTATGATCGGGTTCGTGATCCCCTTTATCCAGGGCTTCTATCTCTCGTTCTGCCAGTTTATTACCATCAACAATACGCACTTTGTCGGTATCGAGAACTACGTGCGCGCACTGTCCGATCCGCAGTTTGCCACGTCGTTCTTCTTTACCGTGGCGTTTGCCTTCCTGTCGACGGTGCTCATCAACGTGATCGCCCTCGCCATTGCGCAGGCGCTCACCCGCAAAGCGCTCAAGGGCACCAACATCTTCCGTACGATCTTCTTTATGCCTAACCTGATCGGCGGCATCGTGCTGGGCTACATTTGGCAGATTCTGATCAACTGCCTGCTCTCCAACGTGGGCGCCCAGCTCATCGCTCTTAACTCTGCTGCTGGCTTCTGGGGCCTTATCATCCTGACCCTGTGGCAGCAGGTCGGCTACATGATGATCATCTACATCGCTGGTCTGCAGTCCATTCCGTCCGACTACATCGAGGCCGCCAAGGTCGACGGCGCTACGGCATGGCAGACGTTTTGGAAGGTTAAGATCCCTAACCTGATGCCGACCATCACCATCTGCCTGTTCCTGTCCATCACCAACGGCTTTAAGCTGTTCGACCAGAACCTCGCCCTTACCGGCGGCGCCCCCGCGCACTCCACCGAGATGCTCGCCCTGAACATCTACAACACGTTCTATTCGCGTGCCGGTATCGCATGGCAGGGCATTGGTCAGGCCAAGGCGGTTATCTTCTGCATCCTGGTCGTGGCCATCTCCATGATTCAGCTTAAGGCCACGAGGTCCAAGGAGGTGCAGCAGTAATGAAACGCGATAAGGTTATCAACCGCGCGCTCTCGATTTTCTTTACGATTCTGTCGCTCGCGTGGATCTACCCCGTGTTCATGATTGCGCTTAATTCTTTTAAGAAAGCGACCGCAATCAGCACCACCACGGCATTCGATCTGCTCACGCCCGAGACGTTCAACGGCCTCGCAAACTACATGCACGCCCTTAACGAGCAGGGCTTTGCCTCGGCATTTATGTACTCGCTCATCATCACGGTCACGTCGGTCGTGCTGATCTTGGTGTGCTGCTCCATGTGCGCTTGGTACGTGGTTCGTGTCAACAACAAGATCTCGAACTTCTTCTATTACCTGTTCGTGTTCTCGATGGTCGTGCCGTTCCAGATGCTCATGTTCACGCTGTCCAATTTGGCGGACCGCATCGGCTTCAACACGCCGTTCAACATCTGCTTTATCTACCTCGGCTTTGGCGCGGGCCTGGCGGTCTTTATGTTCGCCGGTTTTGTAAAGAACATCCCGCTCGAGATCGAGGAGGCGGCCATGATTGATGGCTGCAACCCGGTCCAGGTGTTCTTTAAGATCGTCCTTCCCATCATGAAGCCCACCTATCTTTCGGTCGGCATCCTCGAGACCATGTGGGTCTGGAACGACTATCTGCTGCCCTACCTTACGCTCGACTCCACCAAGTACAAGACCATTCCTATCTTGATCCAGTACTTCCGCGGCGGCTACGGCCACGTCGAGCTCGGCCCCATGATGGCCTGCATCATGATGGTCGTTATCCCCATCGTCATCATGTACATCCTCTGCCAGAAGTACATCATCGACGGTGTGGTGGCAGGTGCCGTCAAGGGCTGATGCCGTAACTGTTTTGCAAGTTTCTGCGGCGCCCCTCAGCGCGGCGCCGCATATCGAAAGGTAAAGACATGGCCGAGATCGTTCTCAAGCATGTTCAGAAGGTGTATCCCAACACCGAGTCCAAAAAGAAGGGCTTCTTTGGCAAAAAGAAGAAGACCGAGGAGAAGAAGCACAACCTCAAGGTTACCGAGGACGGTGTGCTCGCTGTAGAGGACTTCAACCTCACCGTTCACGACCAGGAGTTCGTCGTCCTCGTTGGCCCCTCTGGCTGCGGTAAGTCCACGACGATGCGCATGGTCGCCGGCCTGGAGGACATTACCTCGGGCGATGTGCTCATCGACGGCAAGCGCGTCAACGACGTGGCGCCCAAGGACCGCGACATCGCCATGGTGTTCCAGAGCTATGCTCTGTACCCCAATATGACGGTGTACGAGAACATGGCGTTTACGCTCGAGCTCAAGAAGGTCCCCAAGGACGAGATCGACCGCAAAGTTCGCTCTGCTGCCGAGATTCTGGGCATTACCGAGTACCTCGACCGTAAGCCCAAGGCGCTTTCGGGCGGCCAGCGCCAGCGTGTCGCTATCGGCCGCGCCATCGTGCGTGACCCCAAGGTCTTCCTGATGGACGAGCCACTGTCCAACCTGGACGCCAAGCTTCGTAACCAGATGCGTGCCGAGCTCATTAAGCTGCGCCACGAGATCAAGGGCACGTTCATTTATGTTACTCACGACCAGACCGAGGCTATGACCCTCGGTGACCGCATCGTGGTCATGAAGGACGGCGTCGTCCAGCAGATCGCCACCCCGCAGGAGGTCTTCAACCATCCCGCGAACATCTTCGTCGCCGGCTTTATCGGCGTGCCGCAGATGAACTTCTTCGATGCCCAGCTGGTGCGCTCGGGCAACGGCTTTACCGTCAAGACCGAGGATATGAACGTGGCGCTCGCCCCCGAGACCTGCGCTCAGCTTGCCCTCAACTGGGACGGCGGCGACGTGAAGGAGATCACGGCCGGCGTGCGCCCCGAGCAGATTCTGCTTGCCGACAAGGACGAGGAGGGCGCGCTCCAGGGTACCGTCGAGGTGACCGAGCTCATGGGTTCGACCGAGCATGTCCACGTGACCGCTCCCGACGGCCAGTTTGTTCTGATTATCCCCGTCGTCGACCTCGAGGCCAAGGGCGCGCTCAAGGCTGGCGACCCCATCTGGTTCAAGTTCGAGAAGAACGCGACTCATCTCTTCGATAAGGTGTCTGGCAAGAACCTTATCTAGGCCCGGTGCATCCAGGCCCTCCCTTTGGGCGACTGCGGCTTTGCCATCCTTTTGCCGCGGTCACATATAAGGCTCCCCTCCCGTCCACTGGGCGAGAGGGGAGCCTTTCTTTGTGTTGGGACTGTCTGACCGGTCGTTTGTCTCGATCTGTAACGGATAGGGCCGATTTCGGACGTTAGATGTTACAGATCGAGACGGTTCCGCTGAGCTAACCATTTCATCTAAATCTGTAACACCAAAGGCGAATTTCACCTGCTAGATGTTACAGATTGAGATAAACCCAAGGGGAGGGGCCGGTATGTCTCAATCTGTAACGGCTGGGACCGTTTTGGTTGAGTAGTTGTTATGGATCGAGATTGTTTGGCCGAGTCGGATCACAGGGTAACGTGCGGGCACAAAAAACGGAGCCGCGTTGCCGTGGCTCCGTTTTCAAGAGGATGGGCGATGAAACCGAATTAGCTCAGGTGCCAGATCTCGTCGTTGTACTGGGAGATCGTACGGTCGGACGAGAAGGTGCCGGCGTTGGCGATATTGATGAGCGCCTTGCGCATCCAGGCGTCCTGGTCCTCGTAGTCGGCCAGCACGCGCTCCTTGGTCTGGATGTACTCCTCAATGTCGAGCAGGGCCATAAACCAGTCCTTGCCCTTAATGTCGTCGTGCAGGCGCTGCAGGCGCTCGGCGTTGCCGGTTGCCATAAAGGCTGGGTTGGTGATGAAGTCCACCAGCAGTTTAATTCCGGGCTTGCGGTAGAGCGCACCGGCGTTGTAGGTGCCGTCGGCGTAGAGCTGCTCGACCTGTTTGGACGAGGCACCAAAGGTATAGATGTTCTCGTCGCCCACGAGCTCGGCAATCTCCACGTTGGCACCGTCGAGCGTGCACAGGGTTAGGGCGCCGTTGAGCATGAACTTCATGTTGGAGGTGCCGCTCGCCTCCTTGGAGGCCAGGCTGATCTGCTCGGAGATGTCAGCGGCGGGGATCACGCGCTCGGCGGCGGTGACGTTGTAGTTCTCGATCATGACAACCTGCAGGTAGGGAGCCACGTCGGGGTCGTTTGCAATCCACTGCGACAGCGTCAGGATCAGATGGATGATGTCCTGCGCGATAGTGTAGGCAGGCGCCGCCTTGCCGCCAAAGATGATGGTGACGGGGTGCTTAGGCCTGTTGCCGTTCTTGATATCGAAGTACTTCCAGATGATGTAGAGCGCGAGCATCTGCTGACGCTTGTACTCGTGGATGCGCTTGACCTGGACGTCGATGATGGCGTTGGAGGGAATGGTCACGCCCTGCTCGAGCGCCATGAACTGGCGCATGATGGCCTTGGCCTCGACCTTGGTGGCGGCCAGGCGCTCAAGAACATCCTTGTCGTCGGCGAACTTGGCGAGTTTGCTCAGATCGCCGGTGCTGCGCCAGTCGGTGCCGATCACATCGTCGAGCAGGCTGGCGAGCGCGGGGTTGGCCCCATGGATCCAGCGGCGGAAGGTGATGCCGTTGGTCTTGTTGGAGAACTTCTCGGGATAGATCTCGTAGAACGGATGAAGCTCGGTGTCCTCCAGGATCTTGGTGTGGAGGGCGGCTACGCCGTTGATGGAGAAGCCAAAGTGGATGTCCATGTGGGCCATGTGGACGGTGTCGTATTCGTCGATGATGGCGACGCGCGGGTCATCGTGCTCGGCCTTCGCGATCTCATCGAGCTTGACGATAATGTCGGCGATGGCAGGGGAGACCTTCTGCAGGCTGACGAGCGGCCACTTCTCGAGCGCCTCGGCAAGAATCGTGTGGTTAGTGTAGGCGACCATGGAGCGTACGATGGTCACGGCCTCGTCAAACTCGATGCCATGCTCGGTGGTGAGCAAGCGAATGAGCTCGGGGATGACCATGGTGGGGTGCGTGTCGTTAATTTGGACCACGGCGTAGTCGGCCAGATCGTGCAGGTTGCTGCCGCGCTCGATGGCCTCGTCGATCAGGAGCTGGGCGGCGTTGCTCACCATGAAGTATTCCTGGTAGATGCGAAGCAGGCGGCCCTGCTCGTCGGAATCGTCGGGGTAGAGGAACAAGGTGAGGTTTTTGGCGATCTCGGTCTTGTCGAAGTCGATGGAGCTGCCGGGGACCAGGCCGTCGTCGACGCTCGCCAGGTCGAACAGGCGCAGACGGTTCTTGGTGGGCTGGCCGTAACCGGGCACGTCGATGTTGACGAGCTTGGAGGTAACGGCAAAATCGCCGAACTCGACGGTGTAGGAGCGGTCGTCGTCGACTAGGATGTCCTGCTCACCGAGCCACTCGTCGGGGACGGCCTTCTGCTGGTTGTCGACAAAGCGCTGACGGAACAGGCCGTAGTGATAGTTGAGGCCCACGCCATCGCCGGTCAAGCCCAGCGTGGCGATGGAATCCAGGAAGCATGCGGCCAGGCGGCCCAGGCCGCCGTTGCCGAGCGACGGCTCGACCTCGAACTCCTCGATCTTGTTGAGGTCGTGGCCTGCGGCGGTGAGCTGGTCCTTAACCTCGTCGTAGATGCCGAGGTCGATCATGTTGTTGATGAGCAGCTTGCCGATCAAAAATTCGGCGGAAATGTAATAGAGCTTTTTCTTGCCGTTGTTGAGCGGGCAGGCGGTGGAGCGCTCCTGCACGAGTTTGACCAGCAGCTTGTAAATGCGACGGTCGTCGAGCTGCTCGAGCGAGGTGCCAAAAGACTGCTCGGCGAGTTCCATGAGGTTAATTTGGGGCATGTTTTCTCCTGTGATGGGTTGTTTCATGTCTGCAATTCATAAGAAGCCCGCGCGAGGGGATTGGGGTGGCCTCGCGCGGGAAAAGCAAGCGCGTCCGCACGGTGGGGAGGGGTCGGGCGCGGTAGCTCCTATTGAGGAAGCTCGATTTCGGCTTCCGACGGGATGCGGAAGTAGGTCTCGGTCCAGTCGGTGAGTTTGTGCTCGAGCTCGCGGGTGATGGCGCCGTCGAGCATGCGCCAGGTCCAGTTGCCGCCCAGCGTGGCAGGGGTGTTGATGCGCGCCTCGTTGCCCAAGTTGAGCAGGTCCTGCATGGTGTAGATGCACGTGTCGCTCACGCTGGCGGCGATGGTGCGATTGAGTGCATCTGCCATGGGTTCGCCGGCCTGCTGATGGGTGTACAGGGCTGCCTGCTCGCGCTGACGCGGGGTGGCCGTTCCCTCAAACCAACCGCGCGCCGTCTCGTTATCGTGGGTGCCCACATAGGCGACGGTGTTGGCGATGTAGTTATGCGGCAGGTAGTACGAGTTGGTGCCCTCAAAGGCAAACTGCAGGATCTTCATGCCGGGGAAGCCCGAGTTGTCGCGCATGTCGATGACGCCGGGGGTGAGGAAGCCCAGGTCCTCGGCGATGATGGGCAGCGTGCCGAGCTTTTCCTTGAGCGTCTTGAAGAACTTGAGGCCGGGACCCTGCGTCCACGAACCGTAGGACGAATCGGGCGAGGAGAACGGCACCTCCCAATAGGCCTCGAAGCCGCGGAAGTGATCCAGGCGGATGACGTCGTACATGTCGAGGGCGGCGCGAATGCGGCTTTCCCACCAGGAGAAGCCGTCGGACTCCATGGCGTCCCAGTCGTAGATGGGGTTGCCCCAGTACTGGCCGGTGGCCGAGAACTGGTCGGGCGGCGTGCCGGCGACGCTCACGGGATTGCCGGCGGCATCGATCTTAAAGAGCTCAGGCGTCGCCCACATCTCGACGGAGTCACGCGAGACATAGATGGGCAGGTCGCCGATGATGAGAATGTCGTGCTCGTTGGCATAGGCCTTGAGGCGGCTCCACTGGCGATCGAAGAAGTACTGCGTCATCTGGTGGTAGAGCATACGCGCCGGATGGTCGGCGCAGACCTTGGCGGAAGCCTCGCCGCGGGTGTGGAGCTCCGCGGGCCACTCCCAGAACGCCTTGAGACCGCACTCCTCTTTGACGGTCATGAACTCACAGTAGGGGATGAGCCAGTCCTCGTTGGCCTGGATAAAGTCATCGAAATCGGCCGGCTTGTCGGCAGCAAAGCGCTCGGCGGCGCGGTCGAGAATCTGACGGCGGCCGCCAAAGATAGCACCGTAGTCGACATTGCTGGGGTCGGATCCCAGATACACGCCATCGATATCGCGCTGCTCCAGATACCCTGCCTCGATAAGCTCGGCAAAGTCGATAAAGTTGGGGTTGCCTGCGCGGGCCGAGAACGACTGATAGGGCGAATCGCCATAGCTGGTCGTCGTAAGGGGCAGAATCTGCCAGTAATGTTGTTTGCACGAGGCGAGAAAATCGACGAAGTCGTAGGCATTCCAACCAAAGCCGCCGATTCCGTATGGTCCGGGCAGAGATGAGACGGGCATGAGGACGCCGCTTGCACGCTCCATGAATGCGCTCACCAACCTTCTTGTTGTGGGGTCGGCCTGCCGATGGGTGTGCAGTCCGCCTCCGATGTTCTGATTCGATACGCCTATTGTAAAACATGTTGTTTAAACATGTACAGGCAAGATAAAAAAGTTGGTCGATTTTCGGCGAATGGTTACATGCCATGAAAAAGCCCCGACCTCACAACGTGAGATCGGGGCAAGAGCGGTATGTAGGTTTTTGCTACTCGGCGTCGGCGAAGCCGTTGGGGTTGTGGCTCTGCCAGTTCCAGCTATCGCGGCACATGTCCGCGATGTCGTATTGGGCCTTCCAGCCCATCATGCGCTCGGCCTTGGAGGCATCGCACCAGTTGGCAGCGATGTCGCCGGCGCGGCGCTCGCGGATCACGTAGGGCAGCTCCTTGCCACAAGCCTTGGAGAAGGCAGCGACGACCTCGAGTACCGAGGTGCCGGTGCCGGTGCCCAAGTTAAAGATCTCGACGCCGGTCTTGCCGTTCATCCAGTTGAGGGCGGCAACGTGACCAGATGCCAGGTCGCACACGTGGATGTAGTCGCGCACGCCGGTGCCGTCGGGGGTGGGGTAGTCGTTGCCAAAGACCTGAACGGCCTCGAGCTTGCCCACGGCGACCTGGGCGACATAGGGAACCAGGTTGTTGGGGATGCCCTTGGGGTCCTCGCCGATCAGACCCGACGGATGGGCGCCGATGGGGTTGAAGTAACGGAGTAGCACGACGTCCCACTCGGGGTCGGCGGTGTGGACGTCCATAAGGATCTGCTCGATCATCCACTTGGTCCAACCATAGGGGTTGGTCGCGGGCTTCTTAGGATCCTCCTCGGTGACGGGCGGGTTGTCCGGGTCGCCGTAGACGGTCGAGGAGCTCGAGAAGATGATGGACTTGCAGCCATGGTTGCGCATGACGTCGATGAGCACCAGGGTGTTCTCGATGTTGTTGTGGTAGTACTCGACGGGCTTGCTCACCGACTCGCCGACGGCCTTAAAGCCGGCAAAGTGGATGACGCGGTCGATCTGATGGGTATCGAAGATCTTGTTCATCGCATCGCGGTCGAGCACGTTGGCCTCGTAGAAGGTGAGGTTCTTGGCGGCCTCGTCGCCCACGATGGTCTTGACGCGGTCGACGGCGACGGCGCTGGAGTTGGAGAGATCATCGACGATGACGACCTGGTAACCACCCTCGAGCAGCTGAACGACGGTGTGCGAGCCGATAAAGCCGGCGCCACCGGTAACGAGGACACAGGTGTCTTTGGGGTCGAGTGCTTTGGACATGTAGTCTCCTATCGAATCAGGAACACTTCTTCAGGGGAGTATAGCGCAGGCAGGGACGCCCAAATCGTGCGCTGTAGGAAAAGCAGAGGATTGTGCTAACGTACTCATAGAAGAGCTTGCGTACGCATAACCTGATCTTTGGCATTTGCTTACGAGCCGCTGACCTTGCAGTTTCCTGCCGTTCGTGGAAATCGTTGGGATGCGTCATATGTACGCTAATATGTATGAGTTGAGCGACATATAAATAAGCATGTAACGGAGTACATATGTCACCAAACAGCGATTCCATCCTTTCCCAGGAGCTCTCGCGCCGCACTGCCCTCAAGGCCCTGTTCGGCGCCGCTTCTGCGGCAGTTCTTTTTGGCCTGCCCGCTCGCGCCCATGCGGCGGAGGCTTCCAAAGAAACCACCGATAAACTGAATGCCGCCCAGGCCCAGCTCGACGAGGTTCAGGCCCAGCTCGACAGCATCGCAAATGAGTATGCGGCGCTGGCCAACAAGAATGCCCAGACCCTCAACGACATCGAGAATGTCCAGGGCAAGATTGACGACACGCAGGCCCAGATCGATGAAAAGAAGGCCGAGCTCAAGAAGAAGCGCAACGACCTTTCCGATCGCGTGGCCGCCAGCTACAAGTCCGGCGGCACGAACATCCTGTCGCTGCTGCTGGCCTCTGGCTCGTTTGAGGAACTCGTCGCCAACGCGCATTACGTTGAGAAGATCAACAAGAGCGACCGCGACGCCATCGAGGACATTCAGACCATCCAGGAAGAGCTCGATGCGCAAAAGACCGAGCTCGAGTCGCAGAAGGCCGACTTAGAGAAGCTCAAGGACCAGCAGACTGCCCAGATGCAGGACATGCAGGCCAAGCAGCAAGAAGTCCAGACCGTGCTGAACGGTCTTTCCGACGACGTCAAGGAGCTCATGGCTCAGCGCGATTCCGAGATCCTCGCTGCCGCCCAGGCTGAGGAGGCCGCTAGGAAGGCTGCCGCTGCCGCGGCTGCCGCGAACAAGAACAATTCCTACTCGGGTGGTTCGAGCTCGGGTGGTGGATCGTACGCGCCCGGAACTCCGCAGCAGAATGCCGGCTCGGGCAAGCAGCAGGCTGTCGTCAACGCGTGCTACTCCACGCCTTCGCCGGGTCAGAACTGGTGCGCGGCGTGGGTCACCAATGTCTTCCGTAACGCCGGCGTTGGCTACTTTGGAGGCAATGCGTGCGACATGTTTAACGCCTGGTGCTATAGCTCCGACCGCTCGGCGCTGCAGGTGGGCATGATCGTGGCCGATTCCTCGCACAGCGGCACGGGTGCTCCGGGCCTTATCTACGGTCATGTGGGTATCTACGTTGGCGGCGGCATCGTTATGAGCAATGAGGGAGCCATTACGTCTAAGTCGCTCGATTCGTTTATTAGCTTCTATGGCACTGGCTCTGGCGTGCGTTGGGGCTGGCTTGGCGGTATTGCGCTGTCGTAGCTGCGGTTTGAAGTAAGTTGGTCCGGGACCGCGGGCGAGGCATAAGGTTGCCTGCTCTACAGTCCTGCGCAAGACGAAGGCCACATTAAGTGGCCTTCTTTGCGTGCGGAACTCGCGACCAACCTTATGCCTCGCCCGCGGTCCCGGACCTTCCGGGTTCGGGGCGCGACACACCGGACTGGGTTATCTGAATAAATATGGCGAAGGCCCCTTTCGGGGCCTTCTTTGTTAAAGGAATTCGCCTACTCGGTGGACTTCGGGTTCTAGGTCTACGTCGAATTGGTCTTTGACGGTTGCCTGGATGTGGCGGATGAGTTCGTCGACATCGGCGGCGGTGGCGTGGTCGGCGTTGACGATGAAGCCGCAGTGCTTCTCGCTCACCTGCGCGCCGCCAACGGCGTGTCCTCGCAGGCCGGCATCCATGATGAGCTTGCCGGCAAAGTGGCCCTCGGGGCGCTTGAAGGTGGAGCCGGCACTCGGCATGTCGAGCGGCTGCTTGTCCTCGCGGCGCTGGCGGTAGTCGTCCATGTCGGCCTTGATCATCGCGGCGTTGCCCGGGGCGAGATTGAAAGTGGCCGAAAGCACGATAAAGCCGTCGTCGGCGATGCGGCTCTTGCGATAGCCCAGGTTGAGTTCGTCGGCATCGAATTCGATGATGTTGCCGCTGCCGCGGGTGCCGTCGTCGAGCTGGCGAGCGGGTTTGTAGACGCGCACGGACTCTAGCACATCGGCCATGCAGGCACAGTAGGCACCGGCGTTCATGTAGCAGGCGCCGCCGACCGATCCGGGGATGCCCGAGATGGGCTCCATGCCGGTGAGGCCGGCCTCGGCTGCCGCCGCGGCGACATCGGAAAGCAAGGCGCCGGCTGCCGCCGTGACGTGCGTGCCGTCGACCGTAATGTCGGAGAGGCCTTCGCCCAGCGCCACGACGACGCCGCGGATGCCCTTGTCGCCGACAAGCAGGTCGGAGCCGTTGCCCACGATGGTAAGCGGCAGGTCGCAGCGATAGCAGGTATCGAGCGTGGCGACGAGGCCCTGCTCGGTATCGGGCGTGACAAAGACGTCGGCCGGGCCGCCGATCTTAAACGTGGTGTGCTCGCGCATGGGCTCGCTCATCAACACGTTGTCCTCGCCGGCAACGCCAGCGAGCGCGCACAGCAGGTCCTCGTTAAAAAAGTCGTTCTCGTGCATATGAATATCCGCCTTTTGGTGGTCGTCGTCATCAATCGATTGCAATATACCCCACCCGGACGGATTTGGTGCGCTGACGGCGATAAAACAGCCGTCTACCGGATTGGTAAAGTGTTTATCACCGAGGTAGAGGGGTAGTCGCTATACTTTCAAGAGATTGCGCGTAAACCCGGAAGGAGCGAGATGGCCAACAAAGTCACCCTCAAGCAGATCGCCCAGGAGGTGGGGCTTTCCCCCTCGTCGGTCTCGCTTGTGCTCAATAATCGGCCCTGTCGCATCTCGGAAGAAAACCGCAAACTCATCAAGGAGGTCGCGGCGCGCAACCACTATGTTCCTAACCAGATTGCGCGTAGTTTGGTCATGCGCGAGTCGCGCACGCTGGGCCTTATCGTCCCTAACATCGAGAGCCGCTTTTTTGCCTCGCTCGCCGGTAGCCTGGAAAAGCGCTGCCGCGAGGATGGCTATGCACTCTTCATTACCAGCTCGGGTGGAAGCGCCGATGACGATCTGGAGCTGCTGCGCCAGCTGGTGACGCGCGGCGTTGATGGCGTCTTTCTGGTGGTGGGTGACGAGTTCTCCGACGACCGCGCCCTGCGCGAAGAAGTCAGCCACCTGCCCATCCCGGCCGTAATGGTCGACCGTGCCATTGAGGGGCTCGAGTGCGACAAGGTGATGTTCGACCACGAGATGGGTGGCTACATGGCCACTCGCTATCTGATCGAGCAGGGCCACCGTCGCATTGCCTGCTTGGTTAACGCGCGCCGTTCCAATACGGGGCGTAAGCGACTTGCCGGCTATGAGCGCGCGCTGCGCGAGGTTGGCTTGCCTATCGACGCGCGTTTGGAGTTTGAGAGCGAGTACTACATTCCGAGTGCCTACGAGGCCTCGGAGGCGGTGCTCGCGACCGACGCCACCGCCGTATTTGCAAGCTCGGACAACATTGCCCTTGGTCTGCTCAAGCGCTTACACGAGATGGGGAAGAGCATTCCGGGCGACATTTCGGTGGTGAGTTACGACAACTCGGCCGCCGACGTTCTCTTTGAGCCGGCGCTGACCGCGATTGAGCAGGATCCTGGTATCCTCGCGGAGCATGCTTTTGGCTGCATGTCCAAGCGCCTTGCCGGTAGGGGCGGTAGACGTGCCGAAGAAGTCGTTCTGGAGCCGGCGCTTATCGTGAAGGGCAGCGTGCTCGATCTTACCGAATGTAGCTAAGCGTACTTGTTTGTTTGCATAGATTGCATGCGGAGTGTCCGCTATTTGCCGGCGGGGCCGGGGTGCCTGCCTTGTTTTGAGAAGTTCGCGGAGCCCACTTCTCAAAACAAGGCAGGCACCCCGGCCCTCGTCCGTGAACTCTTCCGCTGGGCGAGCTATAGACGCCGCGCACCGATAGGGTAAGGCGGCGGCTTGAAATTGGTGCTATATTCAGGTTGAGTTGTTTAATGCTAGTACGGGAGGCTGATATGGGGCTGTTCAAGAAGAAAAACCCGCAGGATGCCTTTGATCCCGATGTGTTTACCATCACGGATACGATTTTGGACCCGCCGCGGTTTACGTTTTTGCCGGCTATCTACCAGGATGCCACGCATCGCAAATGGGCCGTACATCAGCGCGGCGGCGAGCCGAAGATTTTTGACTATGCGGACGTGTTGCAGTGCGAAGTGGCCGAGGCGGGCGATCCGGAGGCCGAAGAAGCGGTCTCTAAACAGGAATTTGCCCAGCGTATCCTGGCAAATCCTGCCAAGGCAGCAAAAATAAATGCTGCCAAGCGTAATATGTGTCTTGGTATGGGCGTTGTTGTGGCGGTTCAGACGGGAAAAGACGAGGTTTCCAAATTAGAGATTCCCGTTATGACCGACGAAGTCAAACGCGATTCAAGTCTATATAAGTCGTATCGGAATGTCGCCGAGAAGATCAAGGCAGAATTTGATGCCATGGGAGGGCTGGCCTAATTTTGGCGGCATACGTTTCTGAATGAGGAGTCTGTGCAATGGCAGGCGAATCTTATGCAATTCCCCCCAAAGATCATGCTGTTGAGGGAATTCTTTGGTATATCCAGCACCATCAGCTTGCCGGCGGCGATCGCCTGCCGGCCGAGCGCGTGCTGTGCGAAGAGATTGGCGTTTCGCGTACGGCGTTGCGTGCCGGTATCACGCGGCTTATCTCGTGTGGAACGCTCGAGAGCCGTCGCGGATCGGGCACGTATGTGTGTCCTCCCAAGCCGCTGAACATCTTCCAGGAAACGTATAACTTTTCCGATGCTGTGCGGACTGCCGGCCTGCACCCCTCTTCTCGTCTGGTTTCCACCGGGACCATCGAGGCGGATGAGGCGCTTGCCGACAAGCTTGGGGTGGCTGTAGGCGCTCCCTTGCTCCGCATGCAGCGCGTTCGACTTATTGAGGGCGAGCCGGCGTCAATCGAGACCGCTCACGTTAACCTGTCCCTGTGCCCATCGCTTCCCGAGCACGATTTTGAGTGTGAGAGCCTTTACGATGTCTTGCTCAAAGAAGGTGGCGTGCGCGTTGAGCATGGACGTGAGCATATCTCCATCTCGCGTTTGAACTTCGAAGAGGCCGAGCTGCTCCAGCAAGAAGAGGGAACGCCGGTGTTCTATGAGAGCTCGATCGAATTTGATAAGGACATGCGTTTTGTGGAGCATTGCAAATCGGTGATTTTGCCCACAAAGTTCCGCTTTGCCGATAACGGCGAAGAGAACGGCATGAGGAGCGTGGCAGGTGAACAATGGCTGAAACAGTAGATGCCACCCCGGTTTATATGCGCATTCGACGCTGCATCGAGGAACGTATCGAGCGCGGTGCATATCCCACGGGTTCCATGATTCCGTCCGAAAAAGACCTCGCCGAGGAATTTGGTACGACACGCTTGACCATCCGAAGCGCTGTCGATGAGCTGGTTCGACGCGGGCAGATTCGCCGTGTTCGGGGAAAAGGTGCCTTTGTGGCGCAGAAAGTACCTGCTTTTTTTGAACGCACGGTCGGTTTCCGTGAATCGGTCCGTGCTTCGGGCGGCGAGCCGTCCGTCCGTATTCTCGCGCGTTCCAAGCGTTATGCGGGGCCATATTACGCCGACCTGTTTGGCATCGCCGAGGACGACCTGCTCTATTCCGTTCGACGCCTGAACTGCATAAACGGTAGCCCCGTATCGATTGAGACGGCGCTGATTCCCTGCCTGCTGTTCCCAACCATCGAAGATATTGACGTGTCGGTCTTCAGTTTGTACGAGACCTATGAGATGCTGGGCCGAAAGCCAGTCATGGCACAGGAAAAGCTCGATATCGAGGCACTGGGCGCACGAGATGCCGGCCTCCTTGGACTGGAACAGGGCGATCTTGTTTTGCTTTTGGAATGTGTGAGCTATGACGCGAGCGGTCAGGCTATCGAGTATGTAAAGTCCTTCAATCGTGGCGATACGGGCGGCTACACCTATACGTACTAGCTGGGGCTTTGCATCGCGCGCGGTAACAGCCGGTCTGTTTGGGCAATTTGACCGACTGTATATACAACCTTACATGGCTCAAAATCGACCGTTCGCCGAAGGGGATAAATTAATCGACAAAGAGGTATCAAAAAGCCGTAACCTGTAACTGTGATTGGTATCAAATACTAATGATTTATAACGAGGTGAGACGATGAAGATGCTCGATTACGTTCAGCTTGCCCATGTGCGTATGGGGGAGAACCTCGAGCGTTCGTCTGAGCTGGTAGCGCAGCTCGTTGATATTTTCCAGTCCGGTTCTTTTGACGCACTGCGCATCGTTGCTTCGGGTTCGTCGCGCCATGCTGCGGATTGCACCCGCGATTTCCTGCAAGATACGCTGCAGATGCAGGTGTCCGTTGTGACGCCCGAGGCCTTCGTCGATTTTGAACACACCTATCCACAGCATGCGCTCAACATTGCCGTTTCGCAGAGTGGCTATTCGACCAATACGATCGCGGCTCTTGATTACATGCGCGCACACGATATGGCTGCAGTTGCGCTCACGGCAAACGTCGAGGCACCCATCAAGGAACACGCCGACATCGTTCTTGACTACGGTGTGGGTGTCGAGTCGGTGGACTTTGTGACTCTGGGCGTCGAGGTTCTCGTTGAGTACCTGGTGCTCTTTGGTATTTACGGCGGTCAGGCGCGCGGAACGATTGACGCCAAGGGCGTTGCTCAGCGTCTTGATGGCCTGCGCGAGGCTATCCAGGCTAATGCCGTGATGTGCAAGACCGCCGAGGCATATGTCCAAGACCACATGCTCGAGCTTTCTGAGCACACGCCCGCTATGGTCGTCGGCAACGGCCCCAACTACGGTGTTGCCGAGGAGGCGGCGCTCAAACTGAGCGAGACCATCAAGATTCCTGCCATGCATCACGAAGGCGAGGAGTTCGTCCACGGTCCCGAGATGCAGATTGTTCCGGGCTACCTGGTGTTTATTGTCGACGATCCGCAGGGGTCGGAGCGTCTTGCGAATATCGCCGATGCGCTATCGAACGTTACGGCAAAAACGGTGCTGCTCACGGCCCATCCCAAGGGTAGGGCTCACGAGGTTGTGGTGCCTCAGGTGGCTCCGCTGCTCAGTGCAATTCCCAATCTCGTGTTCTTCCAGACGATTGCGGCAATAATCGCCGAGCGTCTGAAGTCATGGGACGTTCACCCGTATCTCGATGCTGTCTCCAAGCAAATGGAGGTCAAGGCGGAGGGCTACGAAGAGTCAGTCAATGCGCTTAAGGCCAAAGCGGCCGAGTGTTACGGAATGTAAGCGGGTTTTGATGCCCGTTGGCATGGGGGATGTGGAAACAACCCCAGAAAGGAGAGACAAATGAAGGAAACCGAGAAGATCGAGATCATGCATTTCGACCAGGAGGGCTATCTCGAGGACGGCAAGGCGCTCTACGAGACCGGCAAGAAGATGACCGCGCTCGCCGACAAGGTCGCCGACGAGGGCTACGACGCCGTGTTCCTGATGGGCGTCGGCGGCACCTGGGACGAGCTC